>DATKMK010000025.1:0-46921 GCA_035541895.1 Binatia bacterium
CCATGTCACCAAACGAAGGGCGTGACAATGAAGATGCGGACGCTGCGGCGATTGATCCACCGAGAGTCTACCGCCCGGTGAACTGCGGCGGCCGGCGCTGGACGAACGAGGCGACGCCTTCGCGGAAATCTTCGGTGGTGAAGCTGGCGACCATCTCACGGTCGGCTTCTTCGATCGCGCTGCCGAGATCGGTGAACAGGTCACCGTAGAGTTGCCGCTTCATGATCCGGATTGAGCGCGGCGACGCGAGGGTCGCCATTTCGGTCGCCACCTCCCGCACGGTCGTCATGAGTTGATCGTGCTCGACCACGCGATTCACCAAGCCGATGCGCAGTGCCTCCTGCGCGTCGATGATGCGGCCGGAGTACAGCAGATCGCAGGCGTGATGCATGCCGATCAACTTCGGTAGCAGCCAAGCACTACCGTGCTCCGCGACCAGTCCGCGCCGCGCGAAGATGGTTCCGAAGCGCGCACGGTCCGAGGCGATGCGCAGGTCGTAGTACAGCATGTAGGAGAGACCGAGCCCGACCGCGATGCCGTTGACGGCCGCGATCACCGGCTTCTGCATGCCGAGCGGAAAGCTGTATTCGCCGCGGAATGCAACCGGCACCGACGGGTCGAACTCGACGCGCAAGCCGGCGTCGCCCGCCGACAGCGCCGCATTGCCGTCGCCCTTCTGCAGACCCTGCAGCATGTCCATGTCCGCCCCGGCGCAGTAGCCCTTGCCGGCGCCGGTGACGACCACCACGCGGACCGCGTCGTCGCGATCGGCTTGCAGACAGGCGTGGCGCACTTCGGCGCTCATCCGCATCGTCCAGGCGTTCAATCGCTCCGGGCGGTTCAACGTGATCGTCGCAATTCGATCCGACACCTCGTACAGAATCTGCTCGTAACCCATGGCGGCGTCCCCTCCGCGAGACGTGATGGCTAGCGCGTACCTCGGATGCACCGGCAGTGCAACGGGCTCGACAGGTGGCGGCGGACGACCGAAACAGGTAGCAAGTCGACGGACTGGGAGAGTCGATCATGGGAGAAGACGGGTTGGAAGTTCCCGAGGAGCGCCGTGGGAGCGAACCGCTCGAACAGCGCGTCGCCATTTTTACCGCATTGCTCGCTGCCCTCGGGGCGGTCGTCGGCTATCAGGGGAATCACCTGATGCACGAGGTGCTGCTGCGCAAGAACGAAGCGGTGCTTCAGAAGGCGGAAGCCACCGACGAGTGGAACTACTATCAGGCCGTCAGCACGAAGGCGCATCTCATGGAGTTGGCGCAGCAGCTGGTCCCGCCTGAGCGCGCCGCGCAGTTCGACGATCGCATCAAGAAGTACGGCGCGCAACGGGACGAGGTTCAAGCGACGGCGCGCGAGTTGGACGCCGCGTCGCAGCGCTCGGCGGAGGAGTCAGCGCAGCTGGAAGCGCCACACGGGCGATTGGCGACGGCGATGATCTTCCTGCAGATCGCGATCTCGCTCGCGTCGATCACGGCGCTCACCAAACGCGGGTGGCTGTTCGTCGTCGCAGCAACCAGCGCGATCGGTGGAGTCGGATTGTGGGTGTCGGTGTTGATCGCCGGTGGTTGAAAGCGCGCCACCGGACCGCGTCGCGTTGACTCAGGTCGATCGCTCGCATAGTGAGCCGCGCATGCCGAAATGGCACCACCAGGCGCTGGCGGTGTTGGCGATTGCGCTTGCAGCCTGTGGCGGTAGCGTCCCGAGTGTTGCCCCGCTCACCAGCGCAGAAGTTCTGCAGGCCGGGCCGTCCACGGTGGGCGTCCGAACCGTCGCATTCATCGACACCAGTCGGCCGACGATGCCGAACGGCAGTTATCCGGGTTCTCCATCTCGGCGGCTGACGACGGAGATCTGGTACCCGACGAGCGCCAGCCCGACTCAAACCGGACAAGATGTGCGCAATGCGTCGGTCGGGCCGGGTCGCCATCCGTTGATCATCTACAGCCACGGCTTCATGGATTTTCGCACCGGCGGAACCTACCTGGCCCGTCATCTGGCGAGTTACGGTTACGTTGTGGCGGCGCCGGATTTCCCGCTGACTCGCAACGGTGCGCCCGGCGGCGCCAACGCGTTGGATCTGGTCAATCAACCCGGCGATGTTCGCTATCTCATTGATCAGTTCGTCGCGATGGACAGTGATCCGACGAGCGACTTTGCCGCGCGAATCGACGCCGATCGCATCGGGCTGAGCGGCTTGTCGTTGGGCGGCTCGACGACTTTCTTGGCGACGTTTCATCCGACGCTGCGCGATCCGCGCGTGCGCGCGGCAGCGCCCATCGCCGGCCTCGCGTGTCAGTTCGGACCGAAGTTCTACGACGATCGGCGCATCCCTCTGCTGATCGTGCACGGGTCGATTGATGCGATCGTTGCGTACCCACAGAATGCCGTCTTTGCGTTCGGCGAAGCGCGGCCGCCGAAGTACCTCGCGACGATTGCCGGTGCCTCGCACACCGCGTTCACCGACGGCGCCACGTTGTTCGAGACCGTGCCGAATCCCGACGTGATCGGGTGCGGGGCGCTGCGAGGCCCCACGGACGATTCGGGAACCACTCTGTCCGATCGACTCGTGGATTTGCTGGGTGGCGCCGACGCCGGCATCATCCTCGGGGATTGCCCCATGAGTTGTGCGAATCCGAATTTGCCGCGCGCCATCCGGGTGACGCGTCAGCACGAGTTGACGATCCTCAGCGTGTTTCCGTTCTTTGAGGCCTATCTTCGCAGTGACACGCGGGCGCGGGAATTTCTCGAACGCAACGCCGCGGTGGAGAACGCAGAGCTGACCGTGCAATTCAGTCGCTGACCGCCGTCTCCCCCTTACCAGCCGCGAAGATCGACGGCCCAGTCGTCGACGACCTGTTCGCCGGAGACCAGGTGAAGACGCTCATGGTAGGCGATGGTTGGATCGATGTGCGCCGGCCAGACACGCACGCGATCGCCGGCTTTCACCGGCGTCTCGGGCGCAAAGGTAATGTGCTCGTCCGAGCAGAACCAGACCTTGGCATCATCGATCGTCGGATTGCCGTGATCCATCCCGAGTGCCTTGAGGCCGGCGTCGGCGACCGCGTACGCCGGCGAGACCGAAATTGCGGTCGCGAGCACGCTGAGGCCCATGCGAAACGGCAACCCAAGTTTGGCGTAGGCCGTATCCATCAGGACGTACGAGCCGGCTTGGATCTCGTTCGCCCACACGTTGCAGCCGTATGTCCCGGTGCCACCCGCGGAAATCAGCTCGCCGCCGACCGCGCGGTGCGCCGACAGCAAAAGCTGCATCGCTTCTTCGCACAATCGCTCGCGGGTGGCGCGATCGTCGAGGCCGACGACGTGACCTTCGTAGCCCATCACGCCGCGCACGCTCAGTCCGCGCCGCCGGGCGAGGTCGCCGAGCCGGCCGGCGTCGTCGGGTAGGCAACCGCAGCGCGGCAAGCCGACGTTCACATCGATGACGACCTCACGCACGCCGGCCGCGACCGCCGCCGCAATGGTCGCGTCCGAATCAACCGCGAGTGTGAGGCGCGCCTCAAGTTCACCCAAACGGCGCGCATCGAGCACCTCATTGGCGAGGAGAAGATCTTCCCCGAGCCCCGCCGCCGCCATGCCCTCGACCTCGCGGATGGTCGCGCAGGTAAAGCGCCGGTGCCCGTGTGCGGCTTGCCGGCGGGCGAGCGCCGTGCACTTGTGCGCCTTCACGTGCGGGCGCAAACGCGGTCCCGGCAGTGCCGCCGCCATCGTCGCCAAATTCGCTTCGAGAATGTCGACATCGGCCAGCAGCGCGGGCGTCTGCAGATCGTAGATCGTGTTCATCCTGATCCTCGATTCGCCGGACTCGTATCGTGCTTCACTCGACGCTACAACTCCAACTTGCACTCGGGTAAGCTGCGGGAACGACGATGCGTCACGTGACAGACCCTTCTGTAATCGATCCCGCGCTCGATTGCCGTGCCGTCAGCTTCGAGAACCCGACCGGTGCGCGCGGTGCCGGCGGTACGGCGCATCAGGGGCGCAAAGGCGCTCCCGCTCGCACGCTGAGGCCCGGCGAGCGCGTCGTGCTCGCCGACCTTGCCGGACCCGGAGCGCTCCATCACCTTTGGATGACTTTTTCCCCGGCGCCGCCGGAGATCATGCGCGCGCTCTGGTTGGAGGTGTTCTACGACGGTGCCCCGGAGCCGAGCGTGTCGGTGCCGTGTCTCGACTTCTTTGCCTCACCGCACGGACGCCCGGTTGCGTTCGACTCGGCGATGGTCTCCGTGCGCGAAGGGCGCGGCTTCAACAGCTACATCCCGATGCCGTTTCGTCGCAGCGTGCGGGTCGAACTCACCAACGGCAGCGCGCGCCGGGTGCCGCTCTACTACCAGATCGACTACACGAACGGGCCAGTCGCAGATGATTCGGGCTACTTGCACGTTTCGTTTCGACGGGAAAATCCCACCGTGCTGCGGCGCGATTTCGTGATCGCCGACGGCCTGCGGGGACCGGGGCGGTTGCTTGGGTGTGCGGTCGGCGTCCGGGTGATCGATGCCGGCTTCTGGTACGGCGAGGGCGAGGTGAAGGTGTATCGCGACGGTGACGGCGACCGTCCGACCATTTGCGGAACCGGGCTCGAAGACTACGTCGGCAGTGCCTGGGGCATGGGCGCGCACGCCACGCTCTACGCCGGCGCGCCGCTGGTGGTTCGCAATCCTGATCATGGACCCAATCCCGACTTTGTCAGCTTCTATCGCTGGCATCTCGCCGATCCGATTATGTTTGCGAGCGCGCTGCGCGTGACGATTCAACAAATCGGCTACGCATTTTTCACCGCCGGCCAGGAAAGCGAATTCGAGCGCTACGCGGCGACCAATCCCGCCGCCGGCGCAGGTTGGGAGCGCAATCCCTCGCCCGGTGTGCTCGCCCGCGGTATCGCCGAACGCGTCGACGACTACTGCGCGACGGCGTACGTGTACTGCCGGGAACCGCAGCCGGTCCCACGGATCGACCTGCCCGCTGCGCTGGCCGATATCGGCCGGCGACCCTACGAACCCACGCATCCGTTCGAAGCCATGTTCGCCGGTGAGTCGTGATGGCCGTCGAGCAAGCGCACTCGCTGCTGAACCGCGATGATCTCGACCAGATCGCGTCGCTCGGCATCGCGCCGGAGGAAGTGCATCGCCAGATTCGTCTGTTCGCCGAGCCGCCGCCGTTCGCCGTGCTGGTGCGACCCGCGACCATCGGCGACGGCATCCGCCGATTGAGTGCAGCCGACATTGCGGCGTCTGCGGATGCCTGGGCCGATGCCTGTCGCGCCGGGCGATTTGCCAAGTTCGTGCCCGCGTCGGGCGCGGCCAGTCGGATGTTTCAGGCCTTGCTGGCCGAGCGCAATCGCGGTCAGGAAATGCGGCGCGATGCGATCGCGCGCCGCGCTGCCGGGGGTGACGGGCCCGCGCGCGAACTGCTCGCATTCGTCGACGGCATTCAGCGGTGTGCCTTTTTCGATGATCTGGCTGTGGTGGTGGCAGCCCGCGGGCAGGATGCGAAGACACTCATCCGAGAAGGACAGTTCGACGTGTTGCTCGACGCCTTGTTGACCGCATCGGGATTGAACTATCCCGCGCTGCCGAAGGGGCTGCTCGCATTCCATCGATATCCGGACGGAGGTCGGACCGCGTTCGAAGAGCATCTCGTTGAAGCGGCGCATTACGTTCGCGATGGCGCAGGTCGGTGTCGTCTGCACTTCACGGTCTCTCCCGAACATCGGGAACGATTTGAGAAACTGCTTGCGACGGTGCAGACGCGGTACGAGCGGCAATACAGCGCGCACTTCGACGTGAGTTTCTCGGTGCAGAAGGTCTCGACCAACACGCTCGCCGTCGACGCCGACAACCGGCCGTTTCGCACTGCCGATGGCCGGCTCTTGTTCCGCGCCGGTGGTCACGGGGCACTGATCGAGAATCTCAATGATCTGCGCGCGGACCTCATCTTCATCAAGAACGTCGACAATGTGGTTCCCGATCGCCTCAAGCCGACGACGATTGCGTGGAAGCAGGCGCTCGCTGGTTGCCTGGTGATGGTGCAGGGCTCGATCTTCCACTGGCTTGCTCGGCTGGCGACCGAAACGGCACCGGAGGCGGTTGACGACGCGACCCGTTTCGTCGTTCGCGAACTGGGTTTGGCCGTGCCGTCGGCGAATCAGCGCAATGCGCGAGAGTGGTTGATCGCCACGTTGAACCGCCCGATTCGAGTCTGCGGGATGGTGCGCAACACCGGCGAACCTGGCGGCGGGCCGTTTTGGACGCGCGAGAGTGACGGCCGGGTATCGTTGCAGATCGTCGAGAGCGCCCAGGTTGATCCCGTCGCCGCCGATCAACAAGCGATCCTCAAGGCCTCGACCCATTTCAATCCCGTGGATCTGGTGTGCGGCGTCCGCGATTGGCGCGGTGAACCGTTCGACCTCCGTCGCTTTGTCGATCCCGCGGCGGTATTCATCTCACGCAAGGCGCAAGATGGGCGCCGTCTCAAGGCGCTGGAACTGCCGGGGTTGTGGAACGGCGCGATGGCGGATTGGACGACGGTGTTCGTCGAGGTGCCGGTTGAAACGTTCACGCCGGTCAAGACCGTCACTGATCTGCTGCGCCCCGAGCACCAACCGGTTTGAGATGACGGGTCGATCTGCGCTATCCGGGCACCGAGTAGGTGATTGATGGACACCATGATCGTGACCGGCGGAGCCGGATTCATCGGTTCCAACTTCGTGCGCGTGGCGTTGGCGAAGACCGACGCGCGCGTGGTGGTGTTCGACAAGCTGACGTACGCTGGCAGTCTGCTCAACCTGGAGGATGTCTCGCGCGATCCTCGATTCGTGTTCGTCAAAGGCGACATCGCCGATCGTGCCGCCGTGCGAGCGTTGTACGAGCACAACCGGCCGACGTGGGTGGTCAATTTCGCCGCCGAATCACACGTCGACCGTTCCATCGATCGCCCGCGCGACTTCGTGGACACCAACGTCGTCGGTGCCTTCGAACTACTCGAAGGCGCCCGCGCGCACCTCGCTGCCCGCGACCAGGCAACACGCGAGCGATTTCGCTTTCTTCACGTGTCGACCGACGAAGTCTACGGAACCCTCGGTGCCGACGGCATGTTCTCCGAAGTCACGCCGTATGCGCCCAACTCGCCGTACGCCGCTTCGAAAGCGGCCGCGGATCATTTTGCACGCGCCTTCCACGAGACCTTCGCGCTGCCGGTGCTGATTACGAATTGCTCCAACAACTACGGTCCGTACCAGTTTCCCGAGAAGCTCATTCCGCTGATGTTGCTGAATGCCGTCGAAGGTAAACCGCTGCCGATTTACGGTGACGGGAAGAACGTCCGCGATTGGCTGTACGTCGAGGATCACTGCGACGGCATCTTACTCGTGCTGCAAAGCGGCCGCATCGGGGAGAAGTACAACATCGGCGGACACAACGAACGGACGAACATCGAGATCGTGGATCGGATTTGCGATGCCCTGGAGGAATTGATGCCGGCGGCGCAGAACCGGGCGCTGCAAGCCAAGGGTATCGCGCGCTATCATGATCTCAAGACCTTTGTCGCCGATCGGCCCGGCCACGATCGCCGGTACGCCATCGATGCCTCGAAGATCCATCGCGACCTCGGCTGGCGACCACGCCGGACCTTCGAGTCCGGCGTCGCGGCCACCGTGCGTTGGTACATCACCCATCGCGATTGGTGCGAGCAGATCCAACGCGGACGTTACCAGCGCGAGCGCCTTGGACTCGGGAGCGAAGCCAGCTAACGCGGGAAGAGGTGAGGCATGAAGGGGATCATTCTGGCCGGCGGTACCGGCACTCGGCTCTATCCGCTGACGCGCGCGGTCAGCAAGCAGTTGATGCCGATCTACGACAAGCCGATGATCTACTATCCGCTGTCGACGCTCATGCTGGCGGGGATTCGTGATCTGCTGGTGATTACGACGCCGCACGAGCAGGACGGCTTCAAGCGGCTGCTCGGTGCCGGCGAGGAATGGGGACTCCGGATTCGCTACGCCGAACAGCCGAGCCCGAACGGAATCGCACAGGCGTTTCTGATCGGTCGCGACTTCATTGCCGATGATCGTGTGGCGCTCGCATTGGGCGACAACCTCTTTTACGGCCACGGATTCCCCGACTCGCTGCGCGAGGCGGCGACGCAGTCCGCGGGCGCGACGGTGTTCGCGTACTGGGTCAAGGACCCCGAACGATACGGCGTCGTCGAGTTCGACGCCCGGGGCCAGGCGATTTCGTTGGAAGAGAAACCGGTCAAGCCGCGCTCGTCCTACGCGGTCACCGGCTTGTATTTCTACGACCAACGAGTCGCGGACATCGCGGCGCGGCTCACGCCATCGGCACGCGGCGAACTCGAAATCACCGATCTCAATCGCGTCTACCTATCGGAAGGCACGCTGCACGTCGCCAAGCTCGGACGCGGGATTGCCTGGCTCGACACCGGCACGCACGAGGCGCTGCTGCAGGCGTCGATGTTCATTCAAGCCATCGAAGAGCGCCAGGGACTCAAGGTGGCGTGTGTCGAGGAGATCGCTTATCGCATGGGCTACATCGGCAAGACCGACGTACTTCGGCTGGCGCGCGTCATGAACAACAGCAGCTACGGACAATATCTCCTGCGCATCGTGGAGCAGGAGCCGTGAGCCGATGAAGTTCCTGCCCACGGAAATTGCCGACGTCATCGTCATCGAACCGGATGTGTTCCGCGATCCCCGCGGGCTCTTCTTCGAGACGTACCATGCACAGAAGTACGCCGATGGCGGTATCGCGGGACCGTTTGTGCAGGACAACCAATCGCGTTCGTCGCGTGGCACGCTGCGCGGCCTGCACGCGCAACGCGAACGCCCGCAGGGCAAATTGGTGCGCGTGCTGCAAGGAGAGATCTTCGACGTCGCCGTCGACATCCGTCGCGACTCGCCGACGTTCAAGCGCTGGGTGGCGGTTACACTGTCGGCCGACAACTTCCGGCAGATCTACGTCCCGCCCGGCTTTCTGCACGGCTTCTGTGTGCTCAGCGAGATCGCGGAGGTCGAGTACAAGTGTACCGACTTTTATCAGCCCGGCGACGAGATGGGAGTGCGCTGGGACGATCCCGACTTGGCGGTCGAGTGGCCGGTGCGCGATCCGATCTTATCTGCAAAGGACCAAGCGCTTCCGGCTTTGGCCGACCGCCTACATCTGTTGCCCACGTACCGGAGTTAGCGCTCGTCGAGATTGGTTTCGTTCAACTTTCCGCCCGGCGGCTCCGTCGGTCGATCCTTGGAACCGGTGAATCCTTCCTTCACCTTCACCCCCACGCCGCGGCCGACGCCGGCGGTACCGGTGCCGAGGTTGCGAAAGCCCTCGCCGAGTTCCTTGCCGCCCTGTTTGTACGAGTCGGCAGAGGCTTCGCCCTTGAAGGTTTTTCCAATGCCGCGGCCGAGATCGCGAAAGCCCTCGCCGATCGTCTTGCCGCCCGATTTGACCCGCGCGCTCCCGCCCTCAACCGAGCGCGGGACGGTTTCTTCGTGATCATCGGCGCAGGCGGCGGACACCAGTAAAGCGAGGCACAACAACAGCGGGATCGTTGGTTTCATATTGCATCCTCCAACCCTCATGCCGCCGGAAGCGGCAGCAGCGCGCGGGTCTCCGGTCCGACCTCGGCGAGCGTCACCTCGCGTCCGGCGCGAGCGGACAGATTGGCTGCGATCGCGAAGCGCAGCGTCTCACGCGCCTCGGCAAGGTCCTGCGCTGGCTGCCGTCCCTCGATGAGCGCATCGATGAATTCATGCGCCGCGAGTCGGAAGCTTTCGGCCCAATCGGTCGGAATGTCGTGCCAGGCGCGGGTCTCGCCGTCGCGGTAGAGGACCAATGCCGGCTCGTCGAGGAGAAACCCGGTACAGCGATTGATCCAGATGATGCCTTCGGTGCCGTGAATCTCCATGCGATCGTCGCTGGCGTAGTACTTCGATCGCACCCGCAGCCCGAGCGACGCGATGACTTCCCAACTCCCGAATTTTGGCACGCCGGCGTATTTCCACGTGATCATCGCGGGGCCGTCGTAGAACGCACTGTCGCCGAAGCGACTCACGTGGATCCATGCGTGCACGCGCTCGACCGGCTCGGGCATGAAGAAGCGGCCCATGTTGTAGCAGTGGTAGCCGTGATCGAAGCACGTCGGGCCGCCGCCGCACTGTTCCGGGTTCATGCGCCACTGCTGAGCGCTTGCCGGCACACGCCATCCGTCATCGAGGCGACCGGCTGCGGTCTTGATTCGGACCGATAGCGGCACGCCGATCACGCCTTCGTCGACCAGCTCCTTCGCTTTCATGTGCGGCGGGTAGTGCATGAAATTTTCCAACACGCGAACCGTCCGCCCGGCGCTCTTGGCTGCCTCGGCGATGTCGTCGAGCTCGGCGATGGTCAGCGTCGGTGGCTTTTGGAGCGAGACATGTTTGCCGGCTTGGAGGGCGGCAACGGCAACGCCGCGGTGCAGGTGATGGGGCAGGGCGATTTCGACGGCGTTGACGTCGGGATCGGCCAACAACTCGGCGATGTCGGTGTAGACCTTGCGGGCCCGCCATTCCGCGGCGCGCCGCTGAGCGAGCGCCGCGTCTCGGTCGCAGACCGCGAGCACCTCGGCCGCTGGATGATCCAAGTAACCGAGCACCTGCAAGTCGGTGATACGGCCGCAGCCGACGAACCCAACTCGTACCCGTTCGACCGGCGTACGCATGTGACGCTTATAGCACGTTTCGTTTGGTAACCCGGAGGTGCCGCCGTCGGTCGAAAGCAATTCTCGCTTGTCAAAGCGCGTTGCCGGCCGTACTCTGGAGTTGAGGAGTAGCGATGGACACGCTCATAGCCTTTGCGCGGGCGCACCCGAGCTTGGCGGTCGTGCTGGCGGTTGCGCTAGCGGTCGGCGGGTATTTGTTGCTGAACCGCAAACCGAGAGTGGTCAGACAAGCCGAGCAGCGCGAGCGAGAATTGAAAGAGCAAAGCCGCGAACGCTATCGCACTGGCCGCTCGTTGGGTTGAGTCCGCTTCGTCTCATCACGGTCGGCAACTCGTTGGCGCGCCAGCGCGCGCAGCCGCTGCTTGTCGATCTTTCCCGACCCCAAGGTCGGCAGGTCCGGTTCGTTGCAGAAAAAGACGTGACGGGGAACCTTGTAGGCGGCGAGCCGCGTCGCGCAAAACTCGCGCAACTCAGCCTCCGTGCAGCTCGCGTCAGTTGGAACAACGAAGGCCGCCACGTTCTCACCTCGACTGGGATGCGGAACGGCGGTGACGCACGCGATCCGAACCTTGGGATGCGTTGCCAGCGCCGCTTCGACTTCGGCGGCGGCGACGTTGACCCCCGCAGTCTTGATGACGTCCTTGAGGCGGCCGATGAAACGCAAGTGGCCGATCGAGTCGAGGCTGCCGAGATCGCCGGTGTGGAAGAATCCCAATTGATCGAAACATGCCGTCGGTCGCATCTTGTAGTAGCGCAGCATCAGGCTGCTGCCGCGGACGACGATCTCGCCTTCGGTGTCGGCCGGCAGCGGCGCGTTTGACTCGGGATCGACGATCCGGACATCGAGCCCATCCATCGCCCGGCCGTGTGTCGCAGAGCGGAGCGAGAGCGGATCATCCCAGCGCGTCGTGCAGGCCATCGGGCCGGTCTCCGTCATGCCCCACGTTCCCACGGCGTGATGATCTGGCGGGAAGAGCTGCACTGCCCAGGCGGTGTTCGCCCCCGGCCCCTTGCGGATTCGCAGGGTGGTGCGATCGAAGCCGGGATGCGCGATCAGCGCCTGCGCCTGATGGGGCCATGCAAACATCAGCGTGCAACCCTCCTCGCGCATCAGCGCCAGGGTTTGCCCCGGTTCGAAGACTTGCTGCAGCAAGACGGTTGCGCCGCGCGAGAGAGTGGCGAGCGCGACGCCGACCAGTCCGCCGTTGAAGAAGAACGGCAGGTAGCCCCAGGTGCGATCGTCAGCCGTGATGCCGAGACGGTCGGCAACGTTGTGAGCAGCCTGCAACATGGTGGCGTGTGAGTGCACGACGCCCTTCGGCGCCGCCGTGCTGCCGGAGGTGAAGAAGATGGCCGCTTCGCCGCTCGCTGCTACCTGCCGTTTGGAAGCACCGAGCCACGCAGCGTCCCCCTTCGGTTCACTCAGCCACGCCTCGAAATCGAGCGCGCCAGGGGCGCGATCTGGACCTGACGCAATCACCCGCCGCAAGCAGGGTAGGCGTGGGGAGTGGAGCGTACCAAGATCCGCGCGGAGGAGATCCGGGCACAATTCGATCAGCATCGTCATATAGTTGTGACGAAGAAACTGCGTCACCGTGACCAGCAATGTTACGTCGGCATGGCGCAGCGCGTACTCGAGTTCCGCCAGTCGAAGGAGAGTATTGAGGGGCACGACGATCGCGCCCAGCTTCCACGCGCCGATGGCGCACACCAACCACTCCGGCCGGTTGGGCATGAGGATGCCGATGCGAGTGGCGCTGGACGCGCCGAGCTGCGCGAGCGCCGCGGCCGCTCGGTCGGACGCATCGGCGAGATCCGCGAAGCTGATGCGCTGCCCACCCGAAACCAGTGCGGCGCGTTGTCGGTGGCGTGCGCCGAGTTCGTCGATGAACGTTCCGATCGTCACGCGCGGCCTGTAGCGACCTCGGCCGCGAAAGGCAATGACGATTGCGCGGGCTTACGCCGCGATTGCGGTGCGGGTTGGAGTCTTGGCGGGATCGACGGCGTCCGCGGCGAATGGCGTCGATCCCGATTGCGCGGGCAGCCAGACGGTGAAAACCGACCCTTCTCCGAGCGCGCTTCGGAGGGCAACCGAACCGCCATGCGCTGCCACCAGTGCCTTGACGATGAACAGCCCGAGCCCGCTCCCCGGCAGGTGCTTGCTGTTGCGCAGACGCTCGTATTTCTCGAACACAGCGGTCTGCTCGTCGGCGGAAATGCCCGGGCCGGTATCGCTGATTTCAAGGCAGACGCCGTTATCGCGACGAAACGTCCGGACCGTCACCGTCCCGCAGTTGGGCGTGTATTTGAGCGCGTTGCCGACCAGATTCGAGATGATACGGCCGACGTGCATGAGATCCGCGTCGATGAGCGGCAGGTCGGTGGCGAGATCGGTGGCTAAGGCGATGGCCTTGGTTGCCGCGTGGCTTGCCTCGAACTGTAGGATGTCTGTGACCGCGTCGTTGAGCTGCATGGGATGCCGCTGCAGGCGGATATGTCCGCCTTCGAAGCGCGACACGTCGAGACAGTTGGCGACCAAGATCGACACGTGGTGAACGTTGGCCTGGAGGCGCTCGATGATCGTGCGCGGGCGGTCGGCCAACGGGCCGTATTCCCCATCCAGCAGCAACATCGCGTAGTTCTCGGCGTTGCTGAGGGGCACGCGAATGTCGTGACTGATCGATGCGAGTAGATCGGTCTTCGCGCGCTCGAGCGCGCGGGCCTCGTTGGCTTCACGCTTGCGCGTCCGCAAGGCGGTCACGAAGTAGCCGTAGAACAGCGCCACCACGAACAGAAACAGGATGCGCAGAAAGGCCTGTCCGGTGAGTGCCGCGGAACCCAGCGCGTGCTGCAGTCCCCAGCCGTACACCAGGGTAATCAGGGTCGCGCTGCCAACAATCATCGGCAGCGATTCGCCTAGTGCGACCACGAACAGCACGAGGAAGTACAACATGAAGAAGTTGTCCGATGCCTGTGGCGACCAGGCTAAGCTCAATGTCAGCCAGCTCGTGTCGAACAGCACTAAGCCCATGTCGAATGCCCGCGACTGCAACCAATGATCGGGAAACTTGTTGAGGAGAACATTCGACGCGAGCACCAGCGCGACAAACAGTCCGGTACCACTGTCCACCACCGGGCCGTCTTCGGCGAACAGCAACAGGTAGGCGGAGGCGATGATCAGCACCCAGCGCAACAGCACGACCGTGCTCCGTTTGTCGTGCGGCGTGTCGGTGAAGCGTGGGGCGTCTACGGCGAACATGCACCTCTTCTGGTGAGCAACGCTGGTGCCATGCGGAAGTCCGATGCGCGGCGGCGAGCGGGTTGTGCCACCACTGTTGCGGTTTGGTCAGAAGCGGCGAATGTCGGCAATCCTTGCCGTCCAGGAGCGCATTTGCTGTGACAATTCACGCAGCGCGCGAGCGGAAGACGGCGCTTGCTGCAACCGTCGGAAGGTGAGTACAAATGATCGCCGCCTGAGAGTCGGGCAGCCAGGAGGTGACGGTGAGGTACGAGCAGATTCTTTGCGAGCAATCCGGCGGCGTAGCGACGATTACGCTGAACCGGCCGGAACGGCTGAACGCCTTTACTGGAATCATGGGTCGCGAACTTCACGAGGCATTCCGCGACTTGGACGACGACGATGGCGTGCGTGCCATCATCGTCACCGGCGCCGGCCGCGGCTTCTGCGCCGGAGCCGATTTGAGCGGCGGCGGCGGAACCTTCGGGCGCGACAGTCGCAGCACCTTCGAGCAGCAGGTGGAAAGCGGCCGGCGCGCCATTCGTCCGTGGCAAATGAAGAAGCCCATCATCGGCGCAATCAACGGCCCGGCGGTCGGTGTCGGGATTACCCTGGCGATGCAGTGGGACATCCGTGTCGCCTCCGAAAGCGCCAAGATCGCGTTTGCGTTTGTACGTCGCGGCGTGGTCCCGGAAGCGCTCAGCACGTGGATCCTGCCGCGATTGATCGGGATCAGCCGCGCCTCGGAGGTGTTGCTGTCGGGCCGCACGCTCTCGGCGCGCGAGGCACTGGAGTTTGGCCTCGTCAGTCGTGTCGTTGCCGACGCGGATCTCATGCCGACCGCCCGCGCCTTGGCGGAGGACATCGCCCGCAATGCCGCGCCAGTGTCCGTGGCGATCACCAAGCGATTGCTGTGGCACAATCTGACGGAGTTAGACCTGCGACGCGCCGAAGAGGTGGAGGGTCGGGCATTTTGGTGGACCGGCACGCAGCCGGACTCGTTCGAGGGGGTGCGATCATTTTTGGAGAAGCGCGCGCCTCAATGGACGATGAAGTCCAGTCGTGATTTGCCCGATTTCCTCCCGGAGCCGAAGTGATCGCGCGCGGGCGCTGTGCCTCCGCGACGACCCGTGGGTGAGGTTGCTGACCGATGCCGCGACTCGACGGCTACGCCGTGCTCCGCCAGCGGGACTACCGGCGCTTCTGGCTAGGCCAATGGATTTCCCTCATCGGCACGTGGATGCAGAGTGCCGCGCAAGGCTGGTTGCTGATCAAACTGACCGACTCGCCGATGTGGCTCGGTGCGCTCGGAGCCGCTGCCGGCGCGCCGTTGTTGGTGTTTGTGTTGGTCGGCGGGGTTGCCAGCGAGCGCTTTGACCGGCGCCGCATCATTCTCTGCACCCAATTCCTCTCGCTGTTGCAAGCGCTGGTGCTATCGCTGTTGACGTTGGCCGGTCACATCCAACCGTGGCAGATCGTTGGCCTTGCGGCGGTGCTTGGAAGCGTCAATGCGTTCGATGTGCCCGCTCGGCAGGCGTTTGTGGTGGAGCTGGTGGGCCCGGAGCGCGTCGGCAACGCGATCGCGCTCAACTCGTCGGCGTTCAACGTGGCTCGCGTCATCGGTCCGGCGATCGGCGGTCTGGTGGTTGCCGCCGTCGGCGAGGGCTACTGCTTTCTGCTGAACGCGGTCAGCTACGTCGCCGTGCTCTGGAGTTTGGCGTCGATTCGACCGCGGTTCCGGTCTTTAAGGCAGTTTGATGGCGAAGGCGGCACCGCCGTCGTCGAAGGATTGCGATACGTGGTGCGCCATCCGAGCATCGGACCACTGCTGCTTTTGGTCGGGGTGATCAGCTCGGTCGGCGTGCCGTATCGCAACTTCCTCCCCGCGATGGCGCGGCTAGTCGGCGCGAACGATTGGCAGTACGGCTTACTGATCGCGGCGGCCGGTGTCGGAGCGAGTTTGGGCGGCTTGAGCTTGGCTGCGTTCCGCATGGGCCGCGATGCCTATCAGCGATTGCTGCCGGTCAGCGTGGGGTTCTTCTCGCTCATGCTGCTCGCGTTTGCCACTACCCATGGGTATCGGTTGGCGCTGCTGGTGCTGACGGTGGTCGGCGTGAGTGGCATTCTCTATTTCAACTGTACCAACGCGCTAATTCAACTGTCGGTCGAGGACGGCTATCGCGGTCGGGTGATGAGTGTCTACACGCTGATGCACCAAGGGATGGCGACGTTCGGCAACCTCATGCTCGGATGGGCCGCGAGCCGTTGGGGGACACCGACGGCGCTCGTGATGGGGGCGTTGACGTGCCTCGCCGCGGCGGGTGTCTTCATCGCGATGCAGACATCGCGGGTCCGGTTTCCGACTCCGGCCATCGAAACCTGAGGCGGATCTAGCGTCCGAAGCGACCGAGCAAGTCGGCCTTCCCCAACGTGTGCTTGGCGACGAAGGCAAGCAGATGCGTTTTCTTGGCGCCCGGGTCCAAGCCGGTCGCGGCATCGAGCGCGTACAGCGTAAAGACATAGCGGTGGGGTGCGTCGCCGCGCGGCGGACAAGGCCCCTGGTAGAAGGGATTCCGCCAATCGTTGAGGCCGTGCTTGCTGCCGTCCGCCAGCGTCTCTTGCTTCGGGACTCCCTCGGAGATTGAACGCGTGCTCGCCGGAATGTCGTAGATGATCCAGTGGACCCAGGAGCCGCCGGGTGCATCGGGATCGTCGACGATGAGCGCAAATGCCCTCGTGCCCGCTGGAGGATCGTCCCAGGTCAACGCTGGTGAGACTCCGGCGTTCACGTCGGCCGTGCGCCGCTCCTTGGCGCTCGCGGAGCCCTCGCAGGTGTAGTGGTCCGGTATGGTGCCATCGGATTTGAATGCTTGACTGGTGAGGGAAAACCCGTGGGCGATGGATGCGCCGAGCGGCATCGACGCCGCCATGGAGATGAAAAGTGCGCGCCGCGCACTTCGTCCCGGCAGCCACGACATGGCGGTTTCTCTAGCAGCTCCGGTTGCCGACAGTCCAGCGGTAGCGAAGGGCCGGGCTTTCCGTTACGCTGCCTCCCATGTCGTGGCTGGAGCCGGGACGCCGATTGTTGATGCAGGTCCGCCGACAGGTGGTCGGAATGTTCTTTGCGCACTTCTTCCGCCTACTGGTGTTCGTCATCAGCATCGCGCAATGGGCGACCTTCGCGTGGTTGCTGAGCCAGGCCGGAAAGCGATTGCCGCTCGGCGTTCACCTCGCCGGGCCGCTGGTGATCCACGCTGCGAATCGGATGTTGATTGGTCGCATGCGGCAGCCGCGGACCCGCTGGACCTGGTCCCGATTGGCGTTGCGCGGGTATGCCGCGGTGGCGTTCACCTCGCTCTTTTGCGCGGCGTTCTTGCTCGCGAGTGCGATTTCATGGGCGACGATGCATGTCCTGCTTGGTGCGCTCACGGTCGAGGCTGGCACGTTGCAACCCTCCGCCGCGGCGTCCACCATCGACGGGCTGTTTCACTGGATCTCCTTGAGCGGCGTTGCCACCATCACCGTGGCGTTCGCCTACGGCTACACGCTCGGCCAACATCGGCTGACCGTCACACCCTTGAAGCTGTCGCTCGGATTTCCAGAAGAGCTAGACGGGTTGCGGATCGCGCACATCAGCGACATTCACATCGGCCACAATTTGAGCGCCGCACAACTCGATCGGTTCGTCCGTCGAGTCAATGAGTTGGAGCCCGATCTCATTTGCATCACCGGCGACATTGTCGACGGGCCCGCCACCGACATGGCCGCAGATCTTCCGCGGTTGGCCGCGCTGCGCGCACGCTACGGTGTGTTCGCGATTCTCGGCAATCATGACCACTACGCCGGCGCGGATCGCGTGGAAGCGGCCTTGCATCGGCACACCCACTTCACGGTGCTTCGTGACGCGGCCGCGACGATCGCCGTACGCGGCGTTCGGCTGCACATTGCCGGCGTCGACGATCGCGGCCGCGATTGGTGTCGCGGGTTGCACCGACATCCCGGCCTGTCGGCGCTGACGACGCGGGTGAGTCTCGACGAGCCGATTGTGTTGTTGAGCCATCGCCCCGAGCCGTTTACGCATGCGACCGCGTGCGGGATCCGCTTGACCTTGGCCGGTCACACCCATGGCGGCCAGGTGGCGATGCCGTGGTTTGACGGGCGGCCACGCGGACTCGCCTGGTTCGTGACGCCCTTCGAGCGCGGACTCTACGAACAAGACGGATGCTACTTGTATGTCAACCGCGGATTGGGTGTGACCGGACCGTTGATGCGGCTGTGCGCGCCGCGCGAAATCTCACTGATTGAAGTGGCCGGCGGCGTGGCGGCCCAAATCACCGCGGCCGGCTGACGCACGTCGATCGTTCCGCTTCGGCTCGGTCCCGCTCAGCTCGCGCAACTCGGCGGCAAGCGCGCTCCACTCGTCGCGCAAGGCTCGCGGCACCGGCTCCAAAAGTGTTCGCTCCCAGAACGCGCCGTCGAGCGGTCCGCTGATCACGCGCTGAGTGATCTGGGCGATCGCGCTCGAATGCGTCACACGGGCCCGACGCACACGCGGCATGACGTGCGATTCTTGGACGTGCTGGAGAATCTCGCTCAGTCGGTGACGAATGCGGCAACTGTCCGTCACGCGCCGCCAATTCAGCGGCCAACTCGCACTCGTCAACGGCCAGAGATATTCGTCAAACTGTCCGTCCTCGACTTCGTGTATCGCCTCCGTCATCACTACATCTCCTCAGCGCGGCGCCGCCAATTTGGCTTCGAGCATCTCGACCGCCTGACCGACAGTGCGAATCCGGTCGAGTTCAGCGTCATCGATGGCGATCCCCAGGCGGTCCTCAACCCCGATGGCGATCTCCGCGACGTCGAGCGAGTCGGCCGCGAGATCATCCGCAAAGCTGGTCTCAGCCGTGATGTCGCTGGCTTCTACGCCGAGATGGTCGGCGATCAATTCTCGCAACAACTCCAAGGTCGCGGTATCAGTCGGAACCATCGGCACGACGAGCCTCAATCGCTACGCACGCGAAGTTAGACGGCCGCGTGACGGCGGTCGACGGATCGATGTGCCGTTTGACACACCGAGGAGAGTTTCTCTGTGCTACGCGAGACGCTGCAACGGCGAGCGGAACAACTCGGCGTGCAGCCGGCGATCGAAGTCGGGGTTGTGTCGTCGCTCGAAAAATTTCGCCCTCAGCAAAACTTTGCGACCGTAGCGCGACACCAAGCCGTCGCGCTCGAGGCGCTTCATCACGCGCGCCACGTTCGCGCGCGAAGCCAAGGCGAACTCGCCGAGATCCGCGTGGGTCAACGGCAGATCGATCACTACACCGCCGTCGTGCTCGCGGCCGAAGTCGCGCGCGAGCACGCCCAGTTCGTGCTTCAGCCGCCCCTCGAGTCGAAGTCCGAGCAGGGTGCACTTCTCGGAAATCAGCCGGCTGAGCGCGCGCCAGCTATACGACATGATCTGCATCACGGATTGCGGCGGCGAGTTGGCGATCAACGTCGCCATCATTTCACTGGTGACCATCGCCACGGTACAGTCGGTGAACGCGGTCGCGCCGAAGAGCCGGGGGCGCCCTCGTTCGGCGTACCAGTTGAGGCCGAAGAACTGACCCGGTCGCACCAATTGCACGCACACCGTGTTCGCGCCGGCCGGGCACGTGACCTTGACCGCGCCCGCCACCAGGAAGTTCACCAGATCCGCCGAGTCGTCGGTCGTGAAAATGTCCTGCCCCTTTTGCCAGCGCCCGAGTTGGGCGCGCCGCACCAGTTCGGCGACCGCAGCTTCGGACAGCCCCATGCGCCGCCCGCTGTCCGCCAGTAACGTCCGAAACTGCTCTTTGGGAATACTGAAGGTGCTTCGTTCGCTCACGCGCCACACTACGGCAGCGCATCCCCGGAAAGTCAAGGTCAACTGTCACGTGATGTCCCCACTTGACTCATACGACTCGGGCAGCTTTGGTCTCGCCGGACAGCCGGGTGTTCGCTCGGCGGAGGAGGACGAGATGCGTGCTCACATTGCCCGTGTCGGAGTGGTCTTGTGTGTCGCGGTCGGCCTGAGCGGTTGTGGCTACAACTCCATGGTCACGCTCAAGGAGCAGATCGATGCCGCGTGGGCGCAGGTGGAGAATCAGCTCCAGCGGCGCAATGATCTCATCCCCAATCTCGTCGAGGTAACCAAGGGCTACGCGGCGCACGAGAAGGAGGTGTTCGAGCACATCGCTGACGCGCGTTCGAAACTCATCGGGGCCGGCACGCGGGCAGAGAAGATCGACGCGGCCGAGAACCTCGGCTCAGCGCTCTCGCGGTTGCTGATGATCGCCGAGCAATACCCCCAGCTCAAAGCCGATGCGCAGTTTGCGCGACTTTCCGACGAATTGGCGGGCACCGAAAACCGCATCGCCACCGAGCGTCGCCGCTACAACGAGGCCGTGCGGGAGTACAACACGTTCATCAAGAAGCTGCCCCAGACCGCATACGCGCACTGGTTCGGCTTTCAAGAGGAGAAATATTTCGAAGCATCCAAGGAAGCCCAACAGGTACCGAAGGTCGCCTTCTAGCTCGGCTCGCCTCGCGCTTGTCGCCTACAATCCGGCAATAGGCGATAAGCGATCAGCGATATGCGAATCCAATCACGGGCTCGCGTCGCTGATCGCTTGACCGGCGGTGACCACGTAGTGACCAGCTTGAGCGCTGGCTTGTGGGACGACGCCGGTGACGCTGTGGCCGTCGCCGCCATCTTGACCGTATTCAGTCATCACGAAGCGCCAGATTCCGCTGCAGCCGTCCATCGATACGCACCCGCGCGTCGCCCTCACGTCTGGCAGCCCCATGGCCAACGCCAGCGCATCGGTGGTGAAGTTCGGCACCACGTTGTCGACGATGCCCTCCTGCATCAGGATAAGTTTCGGCGGCACGCCGGGCAGTCGCGGAGTTGGCTGAATGATGTACGGCGCCGTGTTGATCGGGTCGGCCGGATCGATGAACCATTGGGCGAGCTGAAAGTAGCGGTGGAGAAAGACCGGAAAGAGCGGGTCGTTCAACGGAATCTTCACCGTGAGCGCGATCACCGGCTTGAGCAATTGTCCGATGGCTTGCGAGCTGATGATCTCGGGCAACCCACCGCCGGGAACGCTGAGCATGCCCACCCGCACGTCGGGATCGACGCCCATGAACAGCGTGCCCATGATCCCGCCGAGCGAAACGCCCATGTACCGAACCGCGTCTTGATTCACCATGTCAAACGGTGGCACCGCCGTATGGCGAATCATGCGCGCGAGCTGCAGATAGTCAGCGACGGTTTGGCGGAAGTTCTCCCGGGTGACGAAGCCGTTCACGAAATTGAAGAAGTTGGCCACGTTGCCGCGGCTGCCGTGCGAGACGTCGGAGATGCCGATGGCCATCGTCGGTGCGTCCCCGATCGTTCGTGAAACAAATACCGCGTCGCGCCCACTGCCGCCGAGGCCGTGACCGAAGATGGTGATTGGATACCCGCCCGGCGGCGGCGCAGCCTTGGGAATCGTCATGTAAAAGTCGAGGTGGTTGACCGACGGCGTCACCGTTCCGTTGATCTTCGCGGGGTCGAACACGCCTTGGGTGCGAAAATCGTACGAATCGAATACGCCGACTGCGACGGCGGAAACGTTCGGCGAGGTTGCCGAACCGATCAGCGCCGTGAACTCCGGGCTGCCTTCGGGGAAGATGCCGGTGGTGACGCCCGGCACCGCGGTACTGTCGAAGGCGGGATCGGCCGGTGGCAGCGTTCCCGTGGTGAGAAGGTCCTTGATGGCGATCAGATCATCAGTGGTTGCCTGGGTCGTAAAGAATTCAATCGCGGCGATGTCGTCGATGCCGATTCCCGCGGTCGTCTGAAGATGACTCAAAACCGGCAGCAGTGTCGTCCGCCACGTCGTCGTTGCGGCGTCGGCGAGCCCGTTCCCGCGCAGCTTGTCGGCGAGATCGGGCGCGGCGACCAGCGGATGACCGTCGCCATCGTGCGCAGCATCCTTTGTAACCACGTAGGCATACTGCGCCTTCGGAAAGAGCGGGATCGTGGGCCGAATCTCGATGGCATTGTCACCGGCGATGTCCGGCGTCACGAACGTCGCCGTCACCGAGATCGTGGTCGTCAGGTCGTCGAGCGGGAGAATCAGGATGCGCGCGTGTAGATCAGTCGCCAACGTCGCGGGACGATCAAGCTTCACGCGAATTGCTGCGTAGGTGCTGAACCCGGTCACCGATGTGAGTTGCTGCGCGACCATGTTCGACAGCGAGCGTGCGGTATCGAACTTGGTATCCGCCGGTAGGTCGGCGCCGATCAGTTCGCCGGTCACGTGCACGTGGCCGGTGCCATCGAGCAGCCGATCGCTGGGAAATGGATTGGCCGGGTTGAGCGGGTCGACGTTGAATAATGCCACCGGGCCGGGAGGAATAGGCGTGGCTGTCGTCGTTGCGCTCGCTGACGGCGTGACCGTGAGCGTGGCCGTGGTCGTGACCGTAGCGGTCGCAGAAATCGTGGCGGTGGGGGTCGGACCAACGACCGCGGGCGCATTGTCGTTGTCGTCGCAACCGAGAGCAATGGTCAACAGGCCGATGCCGAGCCAGAACCGCGCGGAGCGCATGTGTCCCCCTTGAGCGTGCCGAGAGCGAAGCGCCGCACGCTTATGCGGCAGGCGTAACGGAGTCAAGCACGGCGCGGGGTAGCGCCCGTCGCATTGGACTGTGGACGTTGGATCTTGCGCGCGCGACGCTGGACGCGCCACGTCCCGCTCGCAACTCGCGGCAAGCCGTCTACTGAATGACAGTACTCGTACACCCACGCCACCACGGATCGTCCGTGCGTGAGGCGTGCGCGACAGCGGCGGCGCACGTACAACTGAGCCGCAACCGCTTCTTCGTACGCATCGAGGCGCGGCAATGCTACCGCCGCATCGGCGAATTCAATGACGACACCGTGCACGCGATCATTGCGAGCGCGTCCGGGCTGCAGCGCGGGGTAGGGTCCGACATCGTACAATCGCCCGCGAATCGAGGCGCGCCCGATCCGCCGCCACCGCAGCGCCCCGCCCACAACTGATCTGATCCGCGCAGTGTTTCGCAGCGTGCCATAGACGAAGACGAGAGCAGCGGAAGGCATAACGACGCACCTTCTCCATATGAGCGAAACGGCGTTCGAGCAAGCCGATGGCATTGCCGGCGGTCCGGCGGAATACGCCGCCATCCGCCCGCGGTTCGCCGACCGCCTTCACTGCCGCTCAGCCTCCATCTGTTCTCGCCTCCTCACAAAGACGTGGTAGGTAACGGCATCCCACGCATTGTGAATGCCGATGAACAGCAGAAGCAGCACCGCACCGCCAACGAAAAACAGAGCTGGGCGCGGAGACAACCACGCCTCGCATGCCGATCCGGCAAGGGTTGCGTACGCCCCAAAGGGAAGCAGAACATGAACAGCCAGTCTTCAAACCCGGGCTTGTATAGGGTTTGCATTCGGAGCCGCCGCGCCACGATGAGGACGTACGCCAGCCCACCGAGCGCCGCGACGCCCCAAAGCGGTGCGACGACGGCGATCCCGCTGCAAGGAGCGCTCACGATCCCCGACAGCAATAACACCACTCCAAAGTGAACGACGCTCGGGGTCGCGAAGGCAGCGCTTGCCTGCGCGTCGCCTCGGGCGATCGGCATGTCGGCGATGAGCGTAATGACGACGCACTGCAGCCCGATCAGGGCACCGGCGGACGAGCCGACGATGACGTAGAAGTTTTCCCAGCCGGCGAACGCTGTCATGTCCTACGCTGACGCCGGGGCCGATGTCTTGTTTGCGCGAGGGGCGTGAACGCGCCACCGCCGCCGTACTACGCCGTCATCGCGCTCGCGGAGCTGCAGGAAGACGTTCGCGGGTACCCTGAGACGGCCGCGAAATTGATCGAACTGGCCAAGGAGCAACCCAGTTTTCTCGGGATTGAATCGGGATTCCAGAAGGGCTTCGCGCTCGCTGTTTCCTACTGGGCTTCGCTGGAAGCGATTCAAGCATGGCGGGAGAATGCGCGGCACGTGTTCGCGAAGGAGAAGGGCAAGTCGACGTGGTTCAAGCAGTACCTGACTCGCATTGCGAAGGTCGAGCGGGTCTACTGAGCGCAACCGACGCCACGCCGGCGTAGCGGTTCAGAATCGACGAATGGCGTCGGAGCCATCCCAACCGATCGATGCCTGTCTGACGAACTCGAAGAACCTTCCCTTTGCGCCGCTGATGTCGGAGAGCTCGATCACGGTCCCGGGGTGCGCTTCGGTGTCGAAGTAGGCGAAGCGGCCCTGCTCGCCGCCGATCTGACCCTCGTGCCCGACCTTGTATCCGAGCGACAAGGCGCGGTCGTAGAGGGCTTGGTAGTCGGTGGTCCAGTACGCGACGTGCTGGAGACCTTCGCGGCCGGCGTTCAGGAACTCGTTGTACATGGAGGGCGCATCATTCCGTTGCTGGATCAACTCGATCTGCAGGTCGCCGGAATTCGCCAGCGCGATGCTCATCTCGACGTTGGAAGGTTCGCCGCGGTGTCGGAAGTAGTCGATCTTCACCCGTTCGAAGTAGAACCATGGCCCGACACCAATCACCTCGATCCAGTGATCCATGGCGTCGCGGATGTCTCGCACCACATATCCATTCTGGCGAATCGCACCGAAGATACGGCTCATCGGATCTCCTTCGATAGTCGAGCCGAAGTCTGGCTGTCAAATTCTTGCTGCGACCGACTTCGCCGTACGATGGTTGACGACAGTGGGCAAGCGTACCTTTGAACCCGATTGCCTTCGTCGGTGACCACTATCTTCATCGTTCGCAGCCACTGCGACGGCCGTCGCGGAATTGAACTGTCCGTCGTGGATGCCCGGGCCGCCCCAGATGGTGAGAAGACTCCCAGTGTCGGTGAACTCCTCGATCCGCTCGTTGCCGTCGTCCACCACGAAGACGTTGGCGTCTGAGTCAACGGCAAGGGGGCCGATGAACTGCGCGTCGCCGCTGCCGGTGCTAAGTCGGTGACGAAGACGTTGCCCGCCCCGTCCGCGGCGATTCCTTCCGGGCTGTGAAACTGCCCGTTGGCGCTCCGCATACTGCCCCACTGAAGCAGGAAGCTCCCGGTCGCCGCAAATTTCTGGATGCGATGGTTGCCGGTATCGGCGACATAGACGTTTCCGCCTGGATCGACCGCAATGGCTTCCGGGTCGAAGAATTCGCCCGCGCCGTTGCCGGCGGAGCCGAACTCGCCGACAAAGCTGCCGCACGCAACTGTGACCATCGTCGGCGTGACCGTCGGGGTTGGGGTCGTTGAAGGGGGATGCGTGATCGTCGAACTGCGCGACCACACTTGCGGCCAGCCTTGGCGCAACCGCAGCTTTCCCGACCACGGCATTGCCGGCCCGTCGCCCGCGGTTGCAAGCGGCGGCGCGACGAATGCCGCGGCGACTTCATCCACTTGTCCCAGACCGAGCAGCGCGCAAGGGCACTGTCCCATGGTGATCTCGATCGCGCTCGCCGCGTATCTCGGCGAGGCTCGGGCGGCGATCGCGACATGCGAGCTGCCGCTGCTCGAATGGCGCATCGCCGTGCCTGCCGCTCGCGCACATGACCGGCAACACCGTCGCGCCGACGCTGAGGAGGAACGGCGCCGAGCGGTTGCCCTCGTGAACCAACCCACCGAGTCCTTGCCGCCGGGGCACGATCTCCGCAGATCGTTCCTAGCCCACGCGCCGGTTCGCGAGCGGGCCCGACGTGCGGGGCGGAGGTAGATGAGCGCGAAGGCTGCCTCTCGGCGCGCGACCCCTCACCGCCCCTGGAATTTCGATCGGCGTTTCCCTCCCCGATCGTTTGGTCGTCTCCGGGCCTCGGCGTCGAGAGGCGTTCCGTCGCGCAGCTCGACGCCGATGCGCCGGAGGTCGATGCGCTGGCCACTCTGCTCATCGACGACGACCGGCTTGATCAAGTCGCCGCTCTGACGATCGACGAGACGGACGGGTGGTCCCTGGCGGAAGAGCCAATCCTCGCCGAACCGCCACATGGCGGCGAGGACGTCGAAGAACGCGCGCCCTTTCTCCGTAAGCCGGTATTCGTAGCGCGCCGGCGCGCTCTGATAGCGAACCCGTTCGAGCATGCCCTCGGCGACGAGGTGGTTGAGGCGATGCCCAAGGGTCGCGCGGCTCATGCCGAGGTTCTGCTGAAAGTCCGCGAAGCGGCGGCAGCCGTAGAACGCCTCGCGCATGACGATCTGCGTCCACCCGTCGCCGAAGACATCGGCGGCGCGAGCGATCGGACACGGCCAGCGATGGAAGCGAGTTCGTTGCACGATCGTCAGGCGGGGCGTGCAGCCGATCTGTATTCACTCGGCGACGATGTACTCATCGGGTTTCGCGCGCGCGACACTGATCATCAAACTGCCTCCACTCGTGCCGGCACATACTTGTGCCACGGCGTGCCCGCGAGCCAGTCGCGGTCCTCGCTGGCGGTGAGTTCGTTCGGCGCGGCGCCGGCGGTGAGACGCGTGCCGTCCACCCCGGGGTAGTCGAGGCCGAGGCCGTTGGGCAGCGAGACGTGACCGGGCTGCATGCGGTCGGAGATCTCGATGGTGACCTCGACGCTGGCCCGTTTGGTGGTGAGCCGCGCGCGTCCGCCTTCGGTCAGTCGCAGCCGCTGCGCGTCCTCGGGATTGATGCGCAACGACCCGTGCGAGTCCTTCTTGCGCCAGTCGGGATTGCGAAGGATCGTGTTCGCGGTAAATGAGCGCCGTTCGCCGGCGGACAACACAAAGGGAAACTTGCTGTTCGATGCGGGCGGCGTCTTATTGGTGAGGGTGCCGAGTTCTTCGATCAACTCGGCGATGAGCAGGTTGAATTTTCCTCCGCGCACGCGTTGCCAACTGTCCTCGTACTCGTCCTGCGCGAAGACGAGACCGGCGGGACTGTTGAGGATCGCATCGAAGAGCTTTTCGCCGGCCTCGAGACCCTCGCCGTCGAAGCCCGCCCGCCGGGCCGACTCCGCGTTTCGCATGACGAACAATTGCGCCAGGCCCCAGAGCGCCGCAGCCGACGCTGCGCCGTTGGGCAGCGTGGGACCGAGCGTGCGGTAGAGCACCACGGGCAGCAACGCATTCAGTTTGGGATTGGCGGCGGTGGCGGCGAAGAACGCTTCGCCGTACGCGGTACGTCCCGCGGAGGCCGCCTCACGCAGCGGCGCGAGATCCTCGTCGGTGAGCGCGCCGATCGCCTCGACGAGCCGCGCATGGATTTCGGGTTCGGGCAGCGTGCCCGGGAGAGGTTCGAACAGCGGGTGGCGCAGGTGAAAGACGTTCTGCGGAAAGTCGAAGTTGAAGAATGTCGCCTCGTACTTCTCGAACTGCGAGGGCGGCGGCAGAATGTAGTGCGCGAGGCGCGCCGTTTCGGTCATCGCGACGTCGATGACGACCAGGAAGTCCAGTGCAGAGAGCGCTTCGCGCATCCGTTGGCTGTCGGCGAGCGAGTGCGCGGGATTGCCGCTCTCGACGATCATCGCTCGATAGCGTTTCGGGTGATCCGTGAGAATCTCGTCGGGGATGACGTTGCAGGGCACCAGGCCGCTGATGATCCGCGCGCCCACAACCGGGCTGACTCGCTGCGCCTCCGCGCCGACACCGGCGCCGTTCTGAGATCCACCCGCGAGATTCACCAGACTCGCCGGCACGTACTGCGCCCCGCGCTTTCCAAAGCTGCCCACCAGCATCCACACCAGCTTTTCGAGATAGCTGTTCAAGGTCGAGTGCCGGTTCATTTGGATGCCGAGGTCTTCGAAGACGGCGACACTCGCGGCCCCGGCGATGCGCCGCGCGGTGGTGCGAACGAGACTCTCCTCGACGCCGGCGACGGCGCAGTATTCGGACACCGGCACCTGGCGCAGCGCCGCGATCACTTCGTCGACCCCGACCGCATGCTGCGCCAACCACGCTTCGGCGTGAAGATTTTCCTGCACGATGACGGCGGCGATCGCCGCCAGCAACCAGGCGTCGCAGCCGGGTTTGACTTGCAAGTGGATGTCGGCCAGCTCGGCGGTCTCCGTGCGTCGCGGGTCGATGACGATCAGCGATCGCGCCGGATCGCGCGCGATCTCCTTCAGCACGACGCGCGCGCGCGGGATGCTGTGCGATTGCCAGGGATTCTTGCCGACGAACAGCGCGACCTCCGCATGCTCGAAATCGGCGCGCACGAACCCGCCCATCATCCGGCCGTTGACCCAGAACTCGCCGGTCTTTTCCTGAGCGAGTGCGTTGGAGCGGTAGATCGAGCCCAGCGCCCGCAACGTCGCGCTGCCGTAGGCGCCGCCGAGATGATTTCCCTGGCCGCCGCCGCCGTAATAGAAGATCGTGTCGCCGCCGAACGTCTCGCGCACCGCGACCAGACGCGCCGCGACCTCGCGGATGGCGGTGTCCCAGTCGATCTCCTCGAACGAACCGTCGGCGCAGCGGCGCAGCGGCGAGGTCAATCGATGCGGCCCGTTCTGGTAGTAGTCGAGTCGATGCGCCTTCTCGCAGGCGTATCCCTGCGATGCCGGGTGCCGCTTGTCACCGCGGATCGTTTCGAACCGGCGCCCGTCGGGACCCCCGAGGCGCACTTCGATACCGCAATTGCACTCGCACAGAATGCACGCCGTTTGTTTCCACTCGCCGGTCGCCTCGGTCATGTCGAACCTCCTGTCAGTTCAATGATTGAACTTGGTGTACAGAGGTGGCGTCGCTAAGTCCAGCCCTTGACCAGTTCTGCAACATGCAGGTCGGAGGGGGAGTGCCCCGCGCCGAAGCCGTACTGTGATCGCGGCGGCACAGCGCGACGGTGCGCGGTGAGACCCCGCTGACAGCGGTCGCACGGTCCGCAGGAAATCTGGAAGGGTACGACGACCCGATCACCGGTGCAGGCGGTGCCGACCGCGTCTCCGGTTTCAACGACTTCCGCGACGAACTCGTGTCCAAGACCGATCGCACCCGGCACCGGGAGGCGGCCGTCAGCCATCGGGCGATCGATATCGCACAAGGTGACCGCGAGGGGCCGAACCAGCGCCTCGCGCGGCCCCTGGACCCCGCGGCGCTCAACCTCGCCCGCGAGCGGCTGCTGCTGTACGACGACAGCTACGGCAAGATTCCGGAGTTGCTGTGGCTGCGCGAGGCGGATCTTGCCGGCGCGGTCTAGATGCGCACCGCCAGCACGCGGGCACTGCTGCGTGCGGCGGTCTCCGGTGCGCGGATCGCGTTGCTGCCCGATGTGTTCGCCGCGCGCGAGACGTTGGTGGCGATCCCCGCGCCCCGGCCGATTCCGCCGCGCCCGCCGTGGCTGCTGGTGCACCGTGACCTGCGCGCGCTGGCTCCAATACGCGCCGTCAGCGCGTGGGTGGTCGCAACGTTCGCCGCGCTGATAGGCCGGCCACGATGAAGTCCCTCCATTCGACCGAACAGTCACGCGCCTTTCGTGCCCTTCGTTCGGCGACTCCGTTGCGGCTGCGAGCTTGGCGTCCCGTCACGCGCTTGGTCTCCCACGCGCGATTCCGGTTCGGGACAAGAGGTGCCGAGGGTTGGCGTAGGGGCGCGGTAGATCCCCGTGCGTACGCGCAAGTCGAGTGCGTCACCGACCGCACGAATGGTATCCGGGCAGAAGCCTGCAGCACTCGAACACCGGCATCGCGCACGTCGCTGAACGCCGTTATGCTCCTCCTCTTCTACAGGCATGACGAACAGACGTGCCACCAGGATAGTAACGCCTGTCCGTATCGAGGATGTCACCCGACGAGCCGCTTCCCCTTCTGTACCGTCTCGGGCGCCGTTCCTGGAGGAGTCTGCGCTCGCCCATCGCGCTTGGACGTGCGGGCCGTGCGACCCCGAGCGAGCGCGAGTCCGAGCGGACCCGCTCGTCGCATTTGTTGTTGCTGGGGCGGAAGTGTTATCGACGGTCAGGGCCATGGGTTTCCAATACACGCCCTACGTATTCGGCTATCTCGCCGCCGGCGCGACCTCGCTTGCGGCTGCGCTGTACGTGTGGCGACACCGGCAGGCGCGCGGCGCATGGCCGTTGTTGGCGGCGCTGATCGCGGAAGTGGAGTGGGCGTGGGTCGGAGCGGTGGCGATGTCGCACACCGATCTGGCGCACCAGTTTTTCTACGTAGACGTCAGCTACATCGGGATCGTCGCTCTGCCGCCGGCCTCGTTCATGTTTGCGCTGGTGTACAGCGGCCGGGAGCAGTGGCTGACCCGCCGCATGTTGACAGTGCTGATTGCGGTGCCGCTACTGACCTTGCTGCTCCTGGCCACGAACGGTGTGCACGGGCTGATGTACCGGCACGTCGCGCTCGAAATGATCGGCGCCTTCGCCAAGCCCGTGGTCGTGCGTGGGCCCTGGTTCTGGGTCCACACCGCCTTCAGCTACACACTCCTGGTCACGGGAAGCTTTCTCATCACGCTCACCGTGATCGAGTCTCCGTCGCTGTATCGCTACCAAATGGCCTTTGTGCTGTTTGGCGTATTGGTTCCGGTTGCCGGCAACGTGATGCAGGTCATGAAGTGGAATCCGTTGCCGGTCGATGTGACCCCGATTGCGTTCAGCGTCGGATCATCGGCCATTGCCTTCAGCGTATTCCGCTATCGTCTCTTCGACATCATGCCGGTGGCGCGCAGCATCGTGATCGACGGCCTCGCCGACGGCGTGCTCGTGCTGGACGCGGAGAATCGTGTCGTCGATGCCAATGCCGGCGCCCTGCGTATTCTCGGCCGCGGCACCTCCGCGATCGTCGGTCGGGCTGCCGCAGACGTGCTGTCCGCCTACCCACATCTCGTCGAACAGTTTCGCGACGTGGCGCAAGGCGAGACCGAGATCGCATTGGAAGTCGACGGCAGCGAACACCACTACGCGCTGCGCTTCTCGCCGATCCTCGCCGCCACCGGCGCGACGATGGGGCGCGTGGTCGTCGCGCGCGACATCACCGATCGGGTTCGCCTGATCCGGGAGCTGGACGCGTACTCGCGCGTGGTCGCGCACGATCTCAAAAATCCCATCGCCGTTATCACCGGATACGCCAGCCTGCTCGAAATGAACATCGGCGATACGTTGGACGGGAAGAATCGCAAGTTCCTTGCCGACACGTTGCGCGGATGTGAACGGATGACCCGGATCGTGAACGAGCTCCTTTTGTTTGCGCGCGTGCGCAGCATCGAGAAGGTCGCCGTCGCTCCGGTGAACATGGCCGGCGTCATGTCGGAAGTGATGGATCGACTGAGTACGATCATCACCAATGCGGACGCGGTAGTACGCGCGCCCGATGAGTGGCCGATCGTGGAAGGGAACGCTGCCTGGATCGAAGAAGTGTGGGCGAACTACATCAGCAATGCGATCAAATACGGCGGCTCCCCACCGCGCGTGGAACTCGGTGCAGACGGACCCGGTAACGGGGTGGTCCGCTTTTGGGTGCGCGACAACGGGCGCGGCATTGCCGCGGACGATATCGATCGATTGTTCCGCGAGTTTTCACGGGTGGACACGTCGGTGTCCGACAGTCACGGGCTCGGACTCTCGATCGTCAAGCGCATCGTCGAAAAACTCGGCGGCACCGTGGGCGTCGTCAGCGCGATCGGCGAGGGGAGCACCTTTTGGTTCACGCTCCCGTCCGTGCAGTCGCCGTCGTCGTCGCCGGTGTGAGGGTACGTCGGCTTACGTCAAGGGCTACTTGGCGGCGAGATTCGGGTCGCACTGGAGGAAGTGTGACTGCTGCAGCCAGTTTGGATCGGGATAGTACGCGAAGAGCGCCGTGCCTTCTTTGATCTGCTGCACGATCTTCGGCAGCACCGTGCGATCCACGGCGGGGCAACCCCAACTGCGGCCGAGTTGACCGAAGCGCTGCACCACGCGCGGGTTCACGTAGGCGGCGCCGTGCATCACGATGCGCCGCTCGTCGGCGCGATCGTTGATGCCCGGTTCCAAGCCGATCAGCCGCAGCGACTCGCCGTGGCGGCCATCGTACACGGCGTCGGTGCGAAACAACCCGAGACTCGACTGCCGCGATTGCGGCCGATTGGAGAACGCGACCGCGTACGCTTCTCCGCTGTTCTGCCCGTGCGCGACGAGTTCGTGGAACAGGACGCGCCGTTTCTCGAGGTCGATGACCCATAATCGTTTCTCGGTCGACGGCAGCGAGTAGTCGATGAGGGTGAGAATCGGCGTCGCGAACTGACCTTCCGCCCGGCCGCACCGATATGCCTGCATGGCCAGATCGAGCACCTCGCGACGTGGCCACTCGACCGGCGCAGCGGGAAAGCGGCGCGCCTCGCGCGGCCAGACCGTCGGCTTCACATGGCGCGTGCGGTGCGTTCGTGCCGCCGCGGCACCGGGCACCAGGCAGCACAGCAGGGCAATCGCTGCGCTTCTCGATCTCGACCGGTTCATTGCGACTGCGTCTCCACCTGCGCCGGCCTTCGGGCCGCAGTTGGATACGGGTACGGTGGACCTTTTGCAAGCACCGCGTCGAGCCGCGCGTCGTGTGCATAGATGTCCTTGAAGAAATGCGTCGTGCCGTCTTCGTCGACCACCACGGTGCTGTAGAGCAGGTACACTCCCAGCGGCCGCTCCAGATACACGCGCCGGTTGTTGCGGCCGCTGTTCATTGCCGTCTCGATCGCCTCGCGATCCCACGTGCCTTGGCCGTGGAGCACGAATTCCGCCAACGCCGGCGCGTCGGAGACGCGGATGCATCCGTGGCTGAAATCGCGTCGACTCTTGGCGAACAGCCGCTTGGTCGGCGTGTCGTGCATGTAGACATGGAACGGGTTGGGGAAGACGAACTTGAGCAACCCCAACGCGTTGTCGTTGCCGGGAAGTTGGCGGACGCGGCCGTGGTGAAACTCGTAGTGGTGCCGCGAGAAGTAGCTCGGATCCTGCGCTGCTTCGGGCAGGATCTCGTTGCGCGCAATCGCCGGCGGCACGTCCCAGTACGGACGAAAAACGACGTACTGCATGGTGGCGTACAGCACGGGCGTTTCCCGACGCAGCGACGCGGCGCCCACCACGGCGCGCATTTGAACTGCTGGGCTGCTGCTCTCGCGGTGGTAGCCGCGGAGCTGGAATTCGGGGATGTTGACGACGACGAACGCCTCGTCGTCCGCCGGCGGTAGCCAGCGCAGGCGTTCCAGCGCCAGTTCGATCTGCCGAACACGTGTGGCCGGTGCCGTCTGCAACTCGCTCAAGGTCGCCTCGCCGATGACGCCGTCCGCGCCGAGCCCGTGGCGTTCCTGAAATCGCTTCACCGCTTTGACCAGCTCGGGATCGTACGCGCGCGTGTTCTTCGGCACGCGTGCGGTGCCCGGCAGGTCGCCGACCGCGCGCAGCAACTCCCGCAGCGGTCCGACGCCCGCATCCGATTCGCCGGGGTGAAGTTTTGGAAGGTTGGGGACCTGCGGAAAATCCGAGCGCGCAGCCAGATCACGCCAGTGCGCCAGTGCCGTGACGAGACGCCCGAAGAGCGGGAACTGCGGATCGAGCGCGGCGAGTTGTTGCGCCGGCGCTTCCGCCGCCGGCAACCGCGACGCGACCGCCACCGGATCGAAGAGCCGAGGCTTGGCCTCGAGGGCGAAGCCGACGGCGCGCGGTAGGACGCGGCCGAGGTGCGCGTCGGAGACATAGCGGACGGCGCTGACCGTCAGCGCGGTGTCGAACGCTGCGGCGTCCGCCGCCGGCGTGGCGGCAGAAGCGAAACGCGCTGCGGCTTCGCTCAGTCGCGCGGCGTCGTAGTCGTCCGGGGACAAGCCGCGCCGGTCCGCTTCGAACAAGACGCGGATGACCTCTGCGGCTTGGGTGGTCGGCTGATCGCTCCGCAACCAGAGCGGATGAAACCGTACCGCCTCGTACAGTTGCCGCACCGCATCCTGGCGGTTGGAGAAATCCGGCCGATGCAACAACGGTTGCCGGCCGCTTTCGACGATGGTGCGAATCGTTGCGGCGACCGGCTCCTGCGCCGGTTGGTTGTCCGCTGCGCGCGCCGCGAAGGCTGGGACGATGAGAACACAAGCCAGCGTCGCAAAACGGCGCCACCAAGTCACCGCCTGCTCACGCGCCGCGGCACTCGAAAGCTCACCAACCGTCCGTCGATCCTGCATGCGCACTGACGCCGACACGAAAAGGCCAGAAGTGAATCACGCGCGCCGATGTCTTTCAATCGGCGGCGCGAGGGTTCCGAAGCGGGAAGGCGTTCGCAGGGATGAGCCGGCGCGAAAACGCTCCCGCTTCAATTCAAAGTCGCGCCGGTGATCGAGTCCGACGGTTCGTAGCGCAGGCAACTCGGCACGTACGGGAAGGATCCGGTTGCGTGATAGGCGTAACCGTCGGCGTCGGTGATGCCGTTGCAGCGGTCGAGGTACACAAAGCTGGCACTCGAAACGTCGGTGGCGGTGCGGTCGGCATAGGCGTGCGTGCACCATGAGTATTCGACGAGCTGGCAGCGCTTCACCGCGATGGTGCCGCCGGCCGCACTGTTGTCGGCGAACAATCCCCAGGCGCACTGGAAATGCGAGTCGTTGCAGTCCGCGTCGGCGGTACAGGTCTGCCCTTCCACGCCCAGCGCCGCGGACTCGCCCGCATCGTTGCCCCACACTCCGAGTCCGGCGTAGGCGTACGAGGAGCGCGCTCGCTTGATGCTCGTGCAGTTGCCGTTGCCGTCGCGAGCCATGCACACACACGGACCTTTGATCGGCGAGCCGTCGAACATGTACCCGATGACTCCAGACACTTCAGTGCACGTGCTGTCCAGCCAGTCCTGCAAATTGAACGTCGAGGTCGCCTGCGAATAGGTGTAAAGCGCGGTGCGATCGGCGGCGAGCTCGAAACACCGGTCGTTGCTGGCGTGATGATGGCCGTGACCGCCGCAGAGGTCGAGCGACGGCACGCCGCTCGATACGCCTTCGTAGCTCTGCGCCGCGGTGTCGGGATAGTAGACGGCGGGATCGCCGAATTTCCCGTTGCTCGATTCCGTGCTGCCGAGGATCTCGACGCCGCTATCGACGAAGCCGTTCGGCGTCAGGCAGTTGACCTTGCGATAGTAGGTGCGCCCGCCGACCGCCAGGTCATCGTACAGGTATTTGGTCTGCGCCGCGCCGGCGGCGCAATATCCGCTCGGCTCGCCCATGGTGCTGGTGTCGGGGAACGACAGATACTGATCGTATGCCGTGGTGCAGCCGGTGAGAGCCGCGGCGTTCTGCGACGCCGACGGCACGCCGATCGCGGTGCGCTGCATCGGGATGCGGTAGAGCAGCTTGGTCTCCGCACTCGGCCGCGGATTGTTCGTCGAGTACTGGTAGTGGCCGAGATTGTTGGTGGCGACGTAGACGTACGTCGAGTCGCAGCGGTATTCCAAACACGACTCCTTGGTGGTCCCGCCGAGTAGCTTGATCGAAATGCCGGTCACGTTCATCAGCGAGTTGATGATCGTCTGCGCCGCCGCGACGCCGTCACAGGATCCGAGCTGCGTCGCGCTCGGGTACAACGTGGTGACCTGACTCCACATCCCACCGCACGTGGTCGAGGACACGGTGAGCGTCGGTGTCGGTGTCGATGTGGGTCCAGTGGTCGCGGTGAACGTGGGCGTTGGCGTGCGTGTCGGCGTGGAGCTGGGCGTCGGCGACGGTCCAATCGGCATTGTGGGCGTGCGCGTCACGGTAGCGATCGGCGTCGCACTGGTGCCGGCGGTTGGCGGTGTGGTGGCGGGCGTCGGGATCGCCGCGCACGTGCCACCCGGCGGCGTGTCGGTTCCCCCGTTGTTGGTGGGGGTGCCGCGATAGCAGCCAAGAATGTACGGAAACGTCGACGTCGTGTGATAGTGATAGTCGCCGTTCGGTCCGTAGTGGCCGTTGCATTGATCGAGGTATTGGCTGCCCGCCTTAGCCGAGTAGGCGTGGTTCGACCAGGTGCAGGTCTTCGGCACGCAGGCGGTGGTCGACACGCCGTTGATCGATACGGCGGTGCAGTAACCGTTGGAGCACGACGCGCTCGATGCGCAGCCGACGGTCCCCGCTTGGTAACCGGTCGCGTCCCATCCGCTGCGCATCTCTTGCACCGCCGTGCACGACACATCGGTGCACTCGTACGGGCCGTAGATGGGAAATCCGTCGAACGCGTACCCGATGATCGGCGACGGCTGCGACGGCGAGGGATCGGCGTTGTTCCACGGTTGGGAGGAGCTGACGGCGCTCTGCAGCAGACACTTCACCTGCAGCTTGTGGAAGTGGAACGTTCCCTGCGGCGCCGAATGGCTGCCGCACTCGTCGAGAATCGATGCGGCGATCGGATTGCCGTACGCATCGCTCGGCGGCTGCGCGCCCTCGTTCACCGCGTAGATCGGAATGCCGTTGACCGCGACACCCATGTTACCGAGCAACGGGACGTTGGTCGTCGCGGCGGCGACGGACGGATTGCGCGGGAAGGCGAAGGTATAGCTCTTGCCCTGCAGGCCGTTCGGCGTCAGCGCGACATACTGATAGGTGGGAATGCCGTTGCTCTGCACCGTGACCGTCGCGCTGGTGCAACCGACCGCCAGCGACGGCGTCGGATAGCCAACCCCCGCGCCGGCGGCACCGCTCACATTGAGGAAGTTGGCGCTCGCGCACGAACCGGTTGTCGGTGACGCGGACGCCGTTGCCGTGAGGGTTCGCGACGCCGTGGCCGTCGGCGAAAACGTTGCGGTCGACGTCGGAGTTTTGGTTGCCGTCGCCGTCGCGCTACGTGTCGCTGAAGCCGAGAACGTCGGTGTCGCCGAGGCCGGCGGCGTCGGGGACGCGGTGAGCGTCGGGGACGCGGTAAGCGTCGGGGACGCGGTAAGCGTCGATGTTGCCGTCGTGCTCGGTGTCGAAGTAGGCGACGACGTGGGCGTGCGAGTCGGTGTTGACGATGGCGATGCGGTAGCCGTCGCGGTTGGTGAGAACGTCGACGTCGATGAGAAGGTTGCGCTCGCTGTTGCGGTCCGTGTTGTCGTCTGTGTCGGCGTACTGCTCGGTGTCGGAGTTGCGGTCGACGACGCTGTGGCTGTCGATGAGAACGTTGCGGTCGCCGTTGGCGTCTGGCTCCGCGTCGCCGTCGGACTGTTGGGGGTGATCGCCGTCGACGACGCGGTTGGCGTTGATGTCGCGGTCACGCTCGCGGTCGAACTGGCCGACGGCGTCGATGTCGAACTCGCGGTCGTCGAAGCGGAGGGGGGAGGCGTGGCGCTGGTGGAGGGGGTCACCGTCGATGAAGACGTCGGCGTGTGCGATGTGGTTGGCGTCGGCGTCGTGCTGGGCGATGAGGTGGCGGTTGACGAGAACGTCACCGTCGTTGTCGTGGTGTGACTCCATGTTGCTGTCGCGCTCGGCGTTGCGGTCTGCGATGCGGCTGATGTCGAGGTGAGCGTCGCACTGGTGGTGGGACTGGCTGCGATAAATGGCGACGGGGTAGCGGTGACGCTGGGAGAGGCGGTCGTTGTCGGCGGCAGCGTTCCGGTCGCTGTCGTTGTGTGCGTCGGTGTGCTGATCGTCGGCGCGGTTGCGATGGGCGAGGCGGTGATGGTCATGCTGGCCGAGCGAGTCTGCGTCGATGACGCGGTTGCGCTCGCCGACACCGTGTGAGTCGCCGTGCCGGTCGCGGACCCGGTTGCGCTCGGGCTCGTCGTGCCCGTCGACGTCGGCACCCGAGTCTCGGTCGGCGGCGGGCTCGATGTCGTTGCTGGGGTCGAAGAGGTGGTCGCGGTCGACTCTGTCGTTGGCAAAGGGCTCGCAGTCGGCGATGCGTCGTTCGGCGTGGATGTCGCAGACGCTGTGAGCGTGGTTGCAGTCGAGAACGCTGCTGGCGTATCGGTTGGAACGGCCGGAGTCGGCGACGAGCTGAAGGTTGGAGACGATGTCGCAGTGTCGATTGGGCTCGGAGAGGGTGCAGCAGTCGACGTTGCAATCGGCGTGGTGGTGGCGGTGTCGGCGGCTGCAACCGTCGAGCTTGCTGCCGGCGTGGCGGATGCCGTCGGAGCGGCGCTTGGCGACTCCGTCGAGGTGGGAAGCGCGGTCGATGATGGAACCAACGTTGCCGTGCTTGCCGCGGTGGGATCAGGCGGACAGCCTGCCAGTGCGGTGTTAACGACTCGAACCAACTCGTCGACCGTCACCCTTCCATCGCCATCCTGGTCCCCCGGACAGTCGGCCGAACACGACGACGGGGTTGGCGCCGGCGTGCACCCGCTCAGCGCAGCGTTGACAGAGCGGACGATCTCGTCGATCGAGACACGGTCATCGCCGTTCAAGTCGCCCGGACAGCCGGTGCACTGTGCCGACGCGTGTCGAGCGACGATCGCGAGCAACAGCCCTCCGATGCAGGGGGCAACTCGCATCGGCGATCGGGTCGACCGTGTCACGACCCGGCCCGCGACGGATCGGCAAAGCGTCGGTCGGTGAGAAACTCGTCGTCGGTGAGGCTCTCGAGGAACGCGATGACGTCCGCACGCTCCTCCACGGTCAGAACGAAGCCCACCAGAAACTTGTCCTTGATCGGACTGTCGCTGCCGACGCCGGCGTTGGGGCCGGAGTCGATCGTGCGGCCGCCGGCGGCGTAGTGGTCGAGCACCTCGCCGAGCGTAGCGATCGAGCCGTCGTGCATATACGGCGCGGTGACGGCAACGTTGCGCAGCGAAGGTGCTTTGAAGCGACCCATATCCGATGGAATGCCCGTCAGCTTGTACAAGCCAGGATCGGCGGCCGGGTAAGCCCCCTTGCCGTCCACGTTGTACAGGCCGGTGTTGTGGAACGCGCGCTCCGGTTCCGGAAGCCGTGCATGGTCAACTGCCTCAGCAAAGTTGAAGCCACCATGGCAATGGAAGCACTCCAGGCGTTCCGAAAAGAACAGCGTCATGCCGCGCTTCGCAGTGTCGGAAAGTGCCGTGGCATCGCCGAGCCGGTAACGGTCATATGCCGAGGTGCCGGAGATCAAGGTGCGCTCGAATGCGGCAATCGCACGGGTGACGTTGCGAAGCGACAGCGGGGCGGCGTCGTTCGGGAAACTCGCGGTGAACAGTTCGACGTAGCGGGTATCGGCCGCCAGGCGGTCGATGAGCGTCTTCTCGTCGCGCAGGCCGAGTTCGATCGGTTGGTCGCCGAACATCGGGACCAGCATTTGATCCTCGAGTCGGTCGAGAAGGCCGTTCGCCCACGTGAGCCGGGAGGCGTACGCAACGTTGGTCAGCGACAACGTGTTCCGCCGGTGCACCTCGCCGGTCGAACCGACGGCGTGAGGCCGGCCATCGCTGAACGCGTGCTGCTGCTGATGGCACGACGCGCACGCCTGCGTCTGGTTCTGCGACAGGGCCGTGTCGTAGAAAAGGCGGCGGCCCAAGTCGACCTTGACCGCGCTCATCGGATTGTCGGCCGGCACGCGCGGCTCGGGAAATCCCGGCGGCAAATTCCATTGCCACTGGCGCGTGCGCTTGTCGCAGTTGGGCAGCAACGACGCGAGCAACAGCGCCGCGGCAATTGCGAGGGGCGTGACCGCTGAAGATCTCACAGCGGCTGACTCGAGAAGAGGTGCTGCGCGCCGAGGGGCTTACCGGTCTGCAGGTCGAGGCCGAACGCGTCGAATGCGACACGACATCCGTTGTCGTCCATATCGGACATGCAACTGGCCGGCTGCTTCGCGTCGGGACGTACGCCACCCATTGCCACCAGCGGCGCCAGGTCGAGCGCAATGCGATTGCGGCCCGGGACGAAACCGTCGAGTTGCACGACGGCCCGATTCGGCCGCGCGCACTCGGTGATGTGGCCGATCGTGCCCGCGCATCCGGTGCTGCCGAGATGGACACGCACAGCGCCGTGCGGTCCGTTGCCTTCGAAGCGAAAGAATTTGAATCCACCCTGCCAGCCCCAGTGCATGCGCCCGAGGTTGAGCGGCGGATCGGCCATCGTCGGATCGGCGTGGTTGCGTTCAAACGGAACGCCGACAACGAACCGCAGCCCGACGTACCTCCCCGCGTCGACGTGCCCGCTGAGAATCATATGGGTGCCGCGCGTGCCGTCCGCGCACGTTCCCGACCCAGTTTCGAAGTCGAGCAGCGCCACGCCGTCGTGCTGCCAGGTGTCATCATTCGTCAAGCGGACGGGCGTGGTCGCGCCGCGTTGATCGAGGAGTTCGACGCCGTACACATAGAAGCGCAGATCGAACGGCGTGAAGCCGTTGGCGGGGCGATCGCACGAGAAGGGTTCTCCGCGGATGGTGGCGACAAATGGAATGTCGACCGCCACATCACGGTGGCAGCCGGCCAGCAGGACGGCGAGCCCGCAGATCGCGCGCAGCGACCGCGCAGCGATCTCATTCATCCCCATGCACTTCCAGTTCGATCTCGGTGTCATTGATCAAGTTCTGGAGAATCTCCCGGCCGAGGCGCCGCTCGTTCATGTTCGCGAAGTCGACATGGTTGAAGATGGAATCCAGGTTTCGTCGAACCACGACGACGCCGGACGCGGTGCCGGTATCGAGTGCGAAACTCTCCTGACCGCGACGGGGAAGGTCGAACAGGCGGCCATTTGCGACTGCCGTTACGAGCGCAAACAGCGTCGGCGACGATTCACCCGTCGGCGGTTGAAACGATCCCTCGATGCGCACGCTCTGATCGACCATGTCGACTTCGCTGGGCAGCCCCGTCGCCGACGGCTCGGCGCGTGCGATCAGGTAATGGAGCTGGCAATACTTCTGCGCGCCGGGCTGCAGCGTCGCGGCCGTGTGCGCCCGTGGACTCAGCAGCGACTCCACCTCGGCGGTCTTGGTCGCCGACGGATCGGCAATCGCGGAGTGTCCGGCATGGGCGATTCGCGGGCCGAGGAGATCGGTGATGGCATCCAGCAAAGAAACCGGCGGCGGCGCCGGATTGCAGGGAATCAGTTCGAGACTTCGCGTCACCACGTAGCCGCGCGTGACGTGCACGCGATAGCCGAGGTCGTTCGTGACGTCCCAACCGTCGGGCTCCTCGGTCACGTTGCTCCGCTTCCATTCGAGGACGTAGCGAACGCTGTGAACAGGCGGCGCCGATGCGGTGGGCGAGCAGCCGGCGCCCGCCAGCACCAATCCTGCAGCGACCAATGTCTTCCACGGTCGGCCTGCGCGCCTTTGCATCGGCGGTGGGCTCGAAAACCCGCCCACCCGGGCGAGCGCTACGGGGACGCTCTGATCGGTTCGCTGCCGCACGCCTCGCCTCACCACCTCAGCCGCGTAGTGGACATCTCCTATCATAAAACGAAAAAGAGGCGCTGGTTCAGCCCGCTCGGGTAGTGGGCCTTCTGTTCAAAATGCCCCACTACCCACCGTTCCCATTTCGTTGATCCGAAGAACACGCCACGCTCGGGTCCATTGGAAAAAAGCAGCATCAGTCCTCCCGACGCCAGAGTGCGTATTGCGTATAATGATGCGCCGGATGCGATGGTCTCGACGATATCGCGGTGCAGGTGCACGATGACCGCACCCCGGCAGGCGCTGACGAGGTGATCCAGCTCGGCGACATGGGCCGGAGCCGTGCGCAGGAAGCGCCGGCCGTCCGGCGCGTCGAGGATGGTAGGCGGCGCGCCAGGAATGGCGCGCGCCAATCTTCCGAAGATTCGCTTGTATTGTTTTCTCTTCGCACGTCCCGCTCGCGCTGCCAACCGCCGGCTCTCGAAAGGCTGTCAATCCAGGCAGTGCACCGCGTCGCCGTGGCGAATGGTGCCCGGTTTGAGAACATCGGCGTAGACCCCGGCGCACGGCAGCTTTCCGAACTCGCCGAGGTCTTGCATGTTGTGTTGCGCGATGGTGCGCAGGATGCCGGGGTCGTGCGGCAGCTCGGCCTGCGGCAAGGTCATGTTGACGCAGCGGGGACAGGGGAGCGTGATGCGTAAGACCACTTCCTCGCCGATCGCCAGCCGGCGCCCGACCCACGAATTTTCGACGAACGGCTCCGCCTCCGAACGGATGACGATGTTGGGACGAAACCGACGAACGTCAAATTGTCCCCCCGGATATGTCTTTTGCAAATGAGCGAGGGTCGACGTCGCTACGAGGTGCACGCAGGCGAAGTCAAAGAAGGCCCCGGGAGGTGCGGTGGATCCGAGTGGAAAGTCCGTGACGTTGGCCCATGCTCCGCCGACAGTTCCGGGTGTGAGTTCGAGTGTCAGGCCGGTCGGGGCGGTCGTCATCAGGGTCAGCTTTCGACCGAATATGGCGGAGAACCGCTCGTGAATGTCCGGGTCCGCGGTTCTGAGAGTGGGGCCATTGGGAACAGTGATCCGCACCTCTGGTGGCGGTGCCCCGAGCGCGGGCTCGGCCAGAAACTGCGCGTGGTATTCCAACAAGGCGGCGGCCCAGGTCCGCACGGTGGCGGCCCGGTTCGACGCCAAGTCGACCAGCGCGTAGACGCGGTCGCCAAGTACACCGCGGGTGGTGAGCCGTGCAGCGGAGAGTTGTTCTCCGGCCATTGACTTGACGGGATAGCGCCAAATCGACTCGACGGAATCGAGCACGGCCGCGGTTTGGCCCGCCGCCGCGCTTCTTCTTTCGCGGACAGCGCCGATCGCGGCGATCGTGGCGCGCTCTTCTTCCGCAGTCATCGGCCGATCGCCGCGCGCTCCGGCGCTGAGGATCTCCGCCATGGTTTGTTCGACCTGGCGCGCCTCTTCCATTTTTTGTTTGCCGGCCCGCGTCAGGTACTCCACAGCGGTATCGAGATTGGCGCTGCGTCCGTAGTGATGGGCGAGTTCGGCCAGATGTTCGTCGATCGAACTCGCATACAGCCTTTCGAGCGCGCCGCCGATGCGCTCGTGCAGGATCTTGCGGCGCTCCAGCAAGACCGAGTTGTAAGCGACCTCCTGAGTCAACGCGTGTTTGAAGACGTACTGCGTGTCTCCCACGGCGGGCTGCTCGTATATGAATTCACCCAATTGCAAATCGGCGAGCAGGCGGTTCAGCTCGTCGTCGGAGGCGGTCGTGACCGCGCGAATCACCGACACGGAAAATTCGCGCCCGATGACGGCCAGGGTTTGCAGTAAGTCCTTTGCACCGGCCGGCAGACGATCGATTCGCGCCGCGAGAATGGCCTGCACCGTCGGCGGGATCGTCAACTCGACCAAAGGGCGGGTCAGCTTCACCGTTCCATTGCGAACCAGGGCGCCGTCGTCGAGCAACACCTGCACCGTCTCCTCCATGAAGAAGGGAACGCCCTCGGTCTTCTCGATGATCAGCCGCTTCAGCGCCGCCAGATCCGCGCCGTCGCCGAGCAGCGCGGTGAGCATTTCCTCGGCGCTCTCGCGTCCGAGCGGGTCGAGCCGCAACTGCGCGTAGTACGTCTTGCTGTTCCACTGATGCGCGTAGCCGGGCCGGTAGTTCACCAGCAACAGGAGCTTCGCCGTGGCGATCGAGTCGGCCAGCAGGTTGAGGAACTGCTGGGTCTGGTCATCGATCCAGTGCAGGTCCTCGAAGATCACCATCACTGGTTGGTTGAGCGATTCGCGCAATAGGACCCGCTTGACCGCGTCGAGCGTGCGCCGCCGCGCGACCTGCGCATCCGTTTGCGCCAGCGGATCATCGCCCTCGATGACGCCGAGCAAGCCGAACAGGTACGGCAGCGTGTCCTCCAGGGCGCGATCGAGAATTGCGATCTTGCCGGCAACCTTCTCCCGTCGCCGGCGTCCGTCGTCGCCGGCATCGATAGCGAAATAGCCGTGCAGCAACTCGATCAGCGGCAAGAACGCCGACGCTTTGCCGTGGGAGATCGAGAACGTCTCGAGCACCAACCAACCGGACTGCGCGACCGCTTTGAACTCGAAGAACAGGCGCGACTTGCCGGTGCCCGCCTCCGCCATCGCCGCGGCGATCTGTCCGTGTCCGCCGCGCGCGTGCTCCGCGACGCGTTTGAGCGCCTCCAATTCGCGTTCACGGCCGACGAACTTCGTGAGCCCGCGTCCGGCTGAGCGTTGCAGCCGCGTGCGCAAGGGCCCGAGCCCGGCGACTTCGAATACGTTGACGGGCTCGTTGACGCCTTTGACTCTGGTCGCTCCGAGCGCGTTCAGTTTGAAGTAGCCCTCGCACAGACGCCGGGTCGTCTCGCTCACCACGATCGAACCGGTGCGCGCAATACCCTGCAGACGCGACGCGAGATTGGTCGTATGGCCGACGGGGGTGTACTCGACCTGGTCCGCGCCGGTCGCAATCGCACGGACCACGACTTCGCCGGTGTTGACCCCGACGCGAATCTCGATTGGGGCGCGGCCCTCGGCCTGCAGCTTCGCGCCGTAGCGGCGGAGTTCTTCCTGCATGCGCAGCGCGGCGTACAGCGCGCGCTGCGGATGATCCTCGTGCGCCACCGGTGCGCCGAACAGCGCGAAGATGCCGTCGCCGGTCGATTGCACCACATAGCCGTCATAGCGCCGCGCCGCGTCGATCATCAGCGCGAGCACGGGATCGACCAGTGCGCGTGCCTCTTCCGGGTCGAGGTCCTGCTCCAATTCGGTCGAGCCTTTGATGTCGGCGAACAGTGCGGTGACGGTCTTGCGTTCTCCGTCGGCTGCACCGACCGCCGCAACTTCAGGGAGTACACGAATCGAGGCCGCCGGTCCGAGTGGCGACCTTGCGGCGGCACCGCTCGCCGGTGCGCCGCATTGGTCACAGAACTTCGCCCCGGGTTGCAGCGCCGCGCCGCAGTGTGCACAGGTGCCGAGAATCGGCGCCGCGCAGTCCTTGCAAAACTTCGCGCCCGCGCGATTCTCGCTGCCGCACTTCGCGCAATTCATGACCGGAGGCTTTCCGGCGCTCGATCCGCACCGTGGGCGAGCGCCGTGCGTGTGCCCAGCCGGTCGGTGATGGCGCGGCCCGCGCGGACCGCGCCGCCTTCTACGCGTGCGAGCCCGACGCAGCGGAGCGCGCTCGGGCGCCCGATCCAGGCTGCCTCACCGCCCGCAAACCCGTCGCGGTAGCGGCCGCGCTGCGTGACATGAAAGCCGCCGCGCGTGCCCGCCGAGAACAGAACGTTCACCTCGACCGCCTCGACGTCCAGAAGTGAGGGAGCGCGCGGCCCGTACCACGAGCCGTCGGTCACTCCGTCCGCCGCGCACAGGTCTCCTTTGCCGAGCCTCGCGCGCACGGTCGACTCCGCCTCCGGGTTCGCGGGCTCCGACCGGGTCGTGGTCCACGGATCGAGGTGCGGCGTTTCGAGCGGAGCGGGCAGGCCCGTGGCGAGCTGCTCCTCTTGCGCCAGGAAATCCGGCTCGACGAAGTTCTCCAGCAGCACCTTGCCGTTCCAGCGGTACAAGCCGATACCGCCCCAGCCGTCGAGATCGCAGGTCCACGCGTGGTACTTGCAGACCAGCCGCTTACCGGTCGAGCCGCTCGGCGCGTCCACCAGCGGTCCGCCGCGATGCCGGCAGGCATTGTAGAAGGCGCGGATGCGCTGGTCGGCGCCGCGCAGCACCAGGAAGAGCGGGTGCCCGATGCGATCGAGGGCGTCGAGCATGCGGTAGTCGCCGGGGTTGGGCAACTCGTCGGCGTGCGCGACGAACAGCCAGCCTGCTTCGAAGAGATACTGCTGATCGAGGGCGAGGAATGCCGGATCCACGTAGCGCCCGGTCGCGACGTCGATGCGCTGCGGGAAGCCGCGCGGGAAGGCGTCGCGCGTGCGCTCCTCCTCGGGACGGCGCACGATCCGGTCATAACGGGTTGGCTCCATCGCGGCTCCGGTTGGGGCGGCTCGCAAGTTAGCCCCAATGAGCCAGAAACGGCCTCACCACAGAGGCACAGAGACGCGGAGAAGAACACCTTCCGCGGCAAAAGACTGCCCTTCCAAACGTCAACCCGGATCGGGTTTGGTTCATCATCTGCAAGCCTCCGAGTCCCTCATCTGCTCTGTGTCTCCGCGCCTCTGTGGTGAAGTTCCCTTTTCACATCGACGTTAGTAAACGATCGGGCTACTTCTCAAGTGCCGTGAAGAGACAGAGACCCGGGGGGAAGAGCGATGAATGATGCCGCGATGTATCAGATCGCCACGACGCGCGTGCCGTCGAACACGACGCGCCGTATGTGGGCCGCGATGGTTGGGCAGACCGCTCGCACGCCGACCTGCCCCGCGCTGCCGCGACAGGACGGCCGGCTCGCCGTCGTCACCGGCGCAACCGGCGGCATCGGCGCCGAGATCGCACGCGGGTTGGCCCGCCGCGGCGCCGAGCTGGTCCTCCCCTGCCGCAACCCGCAGCGCGGTTCAGCTATCGCGGAGGTCTTGCAGCGCGAGTTCGGCCCGTCGTGCGTCGTGCATCTCGTTGCGCTCGAACTGTCCGATCTCGGCACCGTGGCGCCCGCCGTCGAGGCGATTGTGCGAGTGGCCGCCGGGCGCCCGATCGACCTGCTGGTCGAGAACGGCGGCGTGTGGCCGACGGCGTACGCGCGCAGTGCGCAGGGCTACGAGATCGCGTTCGCGGTCAACGTGCTGTCGCATTTCGCCCTGCGTCGTTGCCTGAGCGCGGCGGGACTGCTGCCGCGCACGCGCGTGGTCGTGATGACCGGCGACATCTACGTATCCGAGTCCGAGTGCAGCGAGGACTTCGTGTGGCGCGGCGCGCTCGGCGGCAAGCGCGCGTATTCGCGCAGCAAGCTGGGGAATGTTTGGATCGCGTTCGAGCTCGCGCGCCGCCAGTCCGAGCTCGACGTCTTCGTCGTGCACCCGGGCATCGTCGCGACGAATCTTGGCGGCGACGCTGGCCGCATCGGCAATGCCCTCAAGCGGCGTCTGATGATCTCGCCCGAGCAAGGAGCCCAGATGCCGCTCGTCTGCGCGACGCAGCCGGGGCTACGTCGCGGCGGCTACTACCACAACACCCTCGGCCTCGTGAACCTGCCCGCCAACGATCCGGCGCTCGACGCCCAAGCCGCCCGCCGCCTCTGGGAGCGCTGCGAGGA
>DATKMK010000026.1:0-57441 GCA_035541895.1 Binatia bacterium
GCTGCGCGGCTTCGATCCGCAACGGACGCACAGCATGCACTACATCCGCGATCAACGATTGAACGCGGCGATCGAGCGCTTTCTCGTCGCCGAGCGCCGCGAGGTCGACCGCGTCGTCGAATGGATGCACGACAACAGCGAACTGAAGGAGCAGTAGGCGCGTGCGGGACTTTGAACACCGATGCGCGCCAGTGCAACCGCGAGTGCCAGTACCGCCCGCCTGACTTTCGTGCGTCTCTGCGCCCTGCGGAAATTCGGACGTCCGGACAACACGCGTACGTTTCTGACTATGGCGTTGCCTCCTAGTGGTGCCGCGCATCCGACTTGCGTTGACCTCGATGGTACCGATACCGCGAATAACTCAGTTGCTCGCGTTTCCTTCCTACGCCCGGCCGCCATCCTTGCGGCGAATATCGAACGCAGGGCTGGAGATCCAGCAAAATCGTCTCGCTGGCCTCCGGCTCGGCATTGCGCGTGCGCCGGCTCCGAAATCGCTTAGGGCAGACATCGGTGACGAAGCAGTGTAGGGTCGCAGCGTGACGCGAGGGACAAGGTGGGCGATTGCGGTCGCGGCGGTCGTGTTGATCAGCGGCGGCCTGGCGTTGTGGCGGCTGCGCGAGCGCGCGACGCCACCGGAGATCCTCGAGACCGCGGAGAAACCGCTCGTGCTGACGAGCGCGCCGTTTGTACCGTGGATGCGCTTCGAGAACATCCAACAGCATCGGCAGGAATACGAACAGCTCTACCTGGATCTGGTGCTGGGTCATCAGGTGTTTCGCTTGCCGCCGCGGGGGCTGTCGCCGCAACGGGCGCGCGCGATGCTGCTCGACGACGACGATCTACTGCTCTCCTCGGGGCGACGCTTGTGGAGTCGAGAGTTCCAAACCGGCCAACCCGGCATGGCCGGGAAGTTCTGCTACATCCACTCCGATTTCTGCGTGCGCCGATTGTTCGAAGTCTATTTCGTCGTCGACGGCACGCCGATCGTCATCTACGACAACATGTACACCGTAGAGCGGTACCCGAGTCGCACCGTGGTGCGCTATGCGCTCGGCACGGTACAAATCGACGAGCATCGCTACATCACCTGGGACGATCGCGCCGTCAGCAGCTACGATGTACGCTCGCGGGACGGACGCGCCCACGAGGTGACCATTCAGGTTGTCAGCCAAAACCTCACCATGCCGAACTCCACCGGACCGACGCGTTACCCGGTGCTCGGAACCGGTGAGGCGCACGGACCGCTGTCCGTCTACCTCGATGCGCCCGGCTTCGAGGTCGCCGACGGCTATCCGATGCATCTGCACCGGACGCTGGCGGTGGCGCCCGACGGCACCGCCCAGCGCGTGAACGTCGCCGCGAGTTTCGTCGCCGCTCAGGTTGGACAGAGTCACGCACCGCTGTCCCCCGACGTGCTCGAGCGGCAGGTCACGGACTATCAACGGTGGTTTTTCGACAACGTTCCGTATTTCGATGCACCCGACGGCCAGTTCAAGAAAATGTGGTACTACCGCTGGTGGGTGGTTCGCTTCAATCTGAGCGAGCCCAACATCAGCGATCTCAAAGGCGCCGCGTTCTACGAAGGCAAGCTCGGCTTCGATAACCTCATTTCCTTTGCCGCGCCGGCGCAGATCAAAGAACTGACGTACCTGCGCGATCCACGCTTCGCCCTACAGCAGGCGCAGAACAGCTATCGTAATCTGTCGCCGGAGGGCGCGTTGGCCGACGCGTCGAGCAGTCCGTACTGGGGCGAGATGTACTCCCAGTGGACGACTGCGGCGGTCGCCGACTTCAACCGCGTGCAGCCGATCGATGCCGCGACGCTGCGCGAGCTGCTGCCCGCGATGGCGAGCGACGTGCGCGCGTGGATGAAGCAATTCGATCGCGACGGCGACTTTCTCCCGAGTCGAGACATCCCGCGCATCACCGGCTATGATCTCGACATTCTGTCGTACTGGTTTTTCAGCGGGCTGAAACTCGATCTCTACGCCAAACCGCCCGACCTCGAACGGGTCGATTTCGCGAGCTTCGTCTATGCCAATGCCGCGGCGATCGCGGAGTTGGCCGACGGCGTCGGCGATCGCGCGTTGGTTGAGGAGTTCGCCAAGCTCGCGGCGTCGATTCGGGACGCCGTGCTGAAGAAACTCTGGGATCCCGAGACCAAGTTCTTCTATCCGCAGCGCGCCGCCGACGATGCTCGGATTCCGGTTCGCGAACTGCACGGGTTCTTTCCCTTCACCATGCGGCTCGCGCCCGATAAGCCCGAGTATCTCGAAGCCTTGCGCACGTTCGTCGACCCGGACGAGTTCTGGGCGCGCTTTCCGCCGGTCATCACCAGTCTCGCGCACTACCGCAAGTGGACGTGGGACATGAACGGCTTGACCCGCAACATCGCGCCGCATCCGATCAGCATGGGTGCGCTCACGCTCATCCGCGCGTTGCACGATTACCATCAAGACATCGTCACCCCCGCGCACTTCATGGACCTGATGACGCGGTTCACCGGACTGATGTATCCCGGCGTCCATCCGAACGATCCGACCTGGCGTCCGAACGCGCATGAGTACTACTCGGAGTGGGAACCGGGCTCGAAGACGTTGCTGCCCAAGCCGTCCGACATCTCCCACGATTTTCATTCGATGTACAACGTGTTGATCGTCGAGGGCGTGATCGGTCTCACGCCGCGACGAGACGAGCGGATCGAATTGCGGCCGGCCGTGCGTGATTGGCCATACTTCGCGCTCGATCGGTTGCGCTATCACGGACACGATCTGAGCATCATTTGGGATCAGCCCGACGGCCAAGTCCGCTACACGGGTTATCCTGAAGGTTTTTCGCTCTACATCGACGGTACCCTCGCGTTCACTCAGCCGACCCTCGATTGGGTGATCTATGATCCGGCGACGCACAGCACCACCGGGGTGACGAAATGATCGGCGATGCCGACTGAGGACATTCCGGCGCCGGCGATTCCGCCGCAGCGCTACACCTCGACGCCGTTTCCGTCGTACCGTTTCGTCCCCGGACGCCATCCTCACCCGACACGCGATCCGCGCGGCCATTCGTATCGGGCCGATCCGTTGGCGCGCCGTGACAGCGCCTGGCGTCCCGACGATTGGCGCTCCCTCGACGCGTGGCTCTACGGCATCGACCTGTTCAACGCGCGCTACTTTTGGGAAGCGCACGAAGCGTGGGAGAGTGTGTGGGCGGCGGCGCCGCGCGCGAGCGTCGCCGCGCTGTTGCTGCAGGGACTCATTCAAATCGCCGCGGCGTTGCTGAAGAGTCACATGGGCGTGCCCCTGGGTGCGCGTACGTTGTCGGAAGAGGGCCTCGACAAGCTCCGCCACGTCGCGGCCCACTCGCCGAAACTCATGGGACTCGCTGTGACGCGGGTGGTCGGCGAGTTCGAAGGCTATTGGGCGCCGAATGCGCGCGGCGAGTTGCCCACGCTGGACAACGTGCCGCTGCTCACGCTGTCATGATTCTGTACACGATCGGACACTCGAACCATTCGCTCGACGAGTTTCTCGCGCTGGTCGAGGCGCATGGGATTCAGTGCCTCGTCGATGTCCGCGCGTTTCCATCCTCACGGCGGTGGCCGCACTTCAATCGTGAGGCACTGGCGGCGGTGCTCGACGCGTGCGCCGTCCGCTACGACTGGTGTCCGGCGCTCGGCGGCCGGCGGCGAACATCAAAGGGCGCGCGCTCGCCGCATGTCGCGTGGACGGTTGCAGCGTTTCGCAACTACGCCGATTACATGGACACGGCGGAGTTCGTCCGCGGCTTGTCTCATCTTGTCGGGTTGGCGGCTCAATCCCGAACCGCATTCATGTGCGCCGAGGCCCTGTATTGGCAGTGCCATCGCCGGCTGATCGCGGATCGCCTCGTAGTCGAGAAGCATCGGGTGTTGCACATCCAAACGCGCGATCGGTGCGTTGAGCACCGATTGCCAGACTTTGCCCGCATCGAAGACGGCCGACTCATGTACGACCGCGGGGCGCAACTGGAATTGGTTCGAGAAGGGTGACCGACGGTCGTGCTCAACCCCTGCCGCCGCGACTCCAATACTGCTGCATCAATTCGTGTGACCAGCGCGGCTGTCGCACCGGTTCACGTGGGAGAAATTCCTGCATCACCGGCTTGATATCCAAGACCGGGGTATTGTCGACCGCGTCGAGCTCGGCGACGTACAAGACGCGGTCTTCGCGCCGTAGGACGCGTGCGATCGTGCTGCCGATTCGGTTCGGACGGTTCTTGCCGCGTTGCGCGAAGATCCCGACGCGCGGCCACTGCGAGTTGTTGCGGGGATGGCGTGCGCCGCGACTGATCTTCTCAGGTGGAACGCGATCGAAGCAGAAGAGGATTTCGGCGTGCGAAAACTCTTCGATGCCGAGCAGCGCGTCGGGCTCGACCGCATCGGTGAGTTCAATCCGCGATTCGACGCCGCCCCAGAAATCGTCCTCCGCCGCGATCCGCGCCGCGCGGACGTAGCCGATGGGTTCCATGACGAACATCGAACACTCTCCGATTCAGCTTCGTGCGTGGGTGCGCTCGCCCAATTGGTTCATCACGTTCTCCGCTGCCAGCTCGCCCGAGTGGATGCAATCGGGGATGCCGACGCCGGTGTAGGCATTGCCGGCGAGCGCCAGCGCCGGGAGCGCGACGAGGCGCTTAGTAATGCGTTGCATCCGATCGAGATGGCCGACGCGATACTGCGGCATGGCCTGGCGATGCCGGTTGACTCGCGTCAGGAGCGGCGCGGCGGTCACGCCGAGCAACTCGAACAGCTCTTGCCGCACGCGGCCGATCATCGTGCCGTCGTCCTGATCGAACAACTCGCGTTGGAGTGCGCCGCCGACGAACGCGCGCAGCAGCACGGCGCCTTCCGGCGCGCGCCCGGGATACTTCAGGCTGCTGTAGGTGCACGCGACGATTGAGCGCGCCTCGATCAGCGGCACGACGAATCCGAAACCGTCGAGCGGACGCGGGAACGCCGAAATCGGGTAGGCGAGGCTGACGGTCGCGGAGGAGGCGTACGGAATCGCGGCCAAGTCGCGCACCAAATCGGTGTCGATGCCGCTGAGCATGACGGCGCTGCGGTGCGCGGGCGTGGCGAGAATCACCCCGTCCGCCGCTATGCTGCTGCCGTCGCGCCGTCGCAGCCGCCACTGCGTGCCGTCACGCTGCACGCCGACAATCCCGGTATTGCACTGCAACGCGCCTTCGGGCAGTCGTCGCGCCAGCGTGTCAATGAGCGTCTGCATGCCGTCGTCGAGGCTGACGAAGAGGCTCCAGCGCGCACCGCTGGTGCCCCGCGTGGCGGCCGGCTGTTGCCGCTGGGCTCGCCACATGGCGAGAATCACGCTGCGATAGCGGCGCTCCATTTCGAGGAACCGCGGCATCGTCGCCGCCAAACTGAGATCGTCGGGATCGGCCGTGTAGATGCCGCCGACCAGCGGCTGGGCCACCCGTTCGAGCGCTTCGCGACCAAGGCGGCGCGTGACGAACGATCCCAAACTCTCGTCCGGGCGGTTCGGTCCGCGCAGCAGAAAGAGATCCAACGCCATGCGCAGCTTGCCCGGCCAGGTGAACAACTTGGTGGTCAGCAGCGGCCAGAACTGAGTGGGGGCGAGCAGAAGGAACCCATCCGGCAGCGGATGCAGCCGGCCGTTGTGAACGACGTAGGTGCGCCGACTCTCGTCGCGCGTCCGCACCAGGCGAGGCGTCAGCCCGATGCGCTCGCACAAGTGCAAGGCCCACGGTTTTTCGGAAATGAACGAATCGGGCCCGGCTTCGATCACGAAGCCGTCGACGCGTTCAGTGGCGATCGAGCCGCCCGCTTGCTCGGCGGTGTCGAGCAGCGACAGCTCGACGCGAAAGTTGCGCTCGCGGCTCAACTCGACCACGCGATGGGCTGCCGCCAAGCCGGCAATGCCGGCGCCGACGATCACAATGCGAGCGGGAGTGTTCGGCGCGTCCATCGCGTGCTCAGTCGGCTCGCACTGCGGATTCGCTGGCGGCGGCGATCGTCTGCCGGACGATATCCACGAGCATGCGAATGAACAATGGATGATCGTTGACCGTGCTGGCGCGCTCGAAGCCGACGCCGAGCGCGTCGGCAATCGCACGGGCCTCGATGTCGAGGTCGTACAGCACCTCGACGTGATCGCAGACGAACCCGATGGGGGTCACCACGACGTGACGAACGCCGCGACCGGCCAGTTCCCGCAGCGCGTCGCCGATGTCCGGTTCGAGCCACGGGTCATGCGGATTGCCGCTGCGACTTTGATACGCGATCGACCAATTCGCGAGGCCGAGTTGCGAGGCAACGGCGCGGGCGCCGGCGTGGATTTGGGCAACGTAGGGGCAGTGATCTGCCATCGCGACGGGAATGCTGTGGGCGGTGAAGATCGTATGCGTCGCGGCGCGCGCGTCCGCTGGAACGCGGGCCAAAGCGGTGCCGGTGTGGTCGGCTACGGCTGCGACGAACAACGGATGGTCGGGCCACGGCGGCGCGTAGACGACTTCAGGAGCGCGCGCGCTGACCTTGGCGCGGGCCGCCGCCACGTTGTCCTGGTATCGATTCCACCCCGCCTCGTTTTGCTGCGCGGAGAGGATGACGCCGACGGCACGATGAAGTCCGCGCGCCGCCATGTCGGCGAGCGTCTCGTGCAGATACGGGTGCCAGTTGCGCATCCCAACGAAGACCGGCAGGGCAGGGCCGCCGCGGCGCAACCCCGCTGCCAGGGCGATCGCCTGGCGCTCGGTGTGGTCGTTGAGCGGCGAGCGTCCGCCGATCAGCTCGTAGTGGTGCACGACCGCGTCCAGTCTCGCCGCGGGAATGGGCCGTCCGTAGGTTACGTTGGCGAGAAACGGACGGACTTCTTCCATCCGAGTCGGACCGCCGAACGCGATCAACAGTACGGAGTCGAAGGCGCCGGACATCAGATCACCGCGTCGCCCGGACGCGCGCACTGACTTCGTGCACGGTATCGATCAGCGCGCGCACGTGATCGACCGGAGTGTGGGGCAGGATGCCGTGTCCAAGATTGAAGACGTGACCGGGTCGCGCGCCGACCGATTCCAGGATCGCGGTGGCGTGCGCGCGAATCTCCGCGGGCGGGGCGAACAGCGTGACCGGATCGAGATTCCCTTGGACCGCGACATCATGGCCGACCCGCTGCCATGCGTCGGCCAGGTCGATCCGCCAATCAATCCCGATGACCGATCCCCCGGCTTCCCGCATCAGTTCGAGGAGCCCGCTGGTGCCGGTGCCGAAATGGATGACTGGAATGCCCGGCGTGATGCCGTGAAACAGCGCACGCATGTGCGGCAGCACGAACGTGCGGTAGTCGTCGGGGGCGAGGCAACCGACCCAGCTATCGAAGAGTTGCACGGCGTGTGCGCCGGCGGCGATTTGGCCGTTGAGGTATTTGATCAGCGCGCGCGTCAGCTTGCCCATCAGCGCATGCCAGGCACCGGCGTCGCTGTACATCAGCGTCTTAGTGTGAATGTAGTTGCGCGACGCGCCGCCCTCGATGACGTACGAGGCGACCGTGAACGGCGCGCCCGCAAAGCCGATCAACGGCACGCGCAACGCGGCGACCGCGCGCCGCACGGCGTCGAAGACGAACGCGAGCGCCTCGGCCGGCTCGATCTCGGGCAGGCGATCGACGTGCTCGCGTGATCGTACCGGTTGCCGAATGACCGGTCCGTCGCCTTTGGCGAACTCGAGACCGATGCCCATCGGTTCCAAGATGAGCAAGATGTCGGCGAAGATGATCGCGGCATCGACTCCCAATCGTTCAGCCGCGGTGACCGTGACCTCGGCCGCGGCGTCCGCGTCGTGGCAGAGATCGAGGAAGCTCATCCGATCGCGGACCGCACGATACTCGGGCATGTAGCGCCCGGCCTGCCGCATCAGCCAGATCGGTGTGAACGGCGTGGACTCGCGCCGACAGGCCTGCAAGAACGGATGCGATAACACGGCGAGTAGCTACGCGACGGGCGAATGTGCGTCAAGCCGCCTGTTTGTCGGCCAGCAAGGCGCGGGCGCGCTGGGCGAGCGCCGTGAGCAAGTGCCCCATCTTCGGATGCGTCGGTTCCAAGTCTGGATGCAGCGAGTACGAGTGCAGCGCGGCGCTGCAAATCGGCCCGATCGAGGCGATGACTGCGCGGGTGAGCACATGGTGCAAGCGCGCGCGTTCGATGCCGTCGCTGTCCGCGACGCGGAAGAGGTGGTGAACCTGAATAGCGCTGGTGAACAGGACCGCGTCAACGTCGCCGTTGAGCAAGCGACCGATCGCACTGCGCAGCGGCGCGAGATCGGTCGGGAGTTCCCACTGATACACCGGCACAGTCACGACCTCGGCTTCTCGCGCATGCAAGGCGGCGATCAATTCGGGGTTGGATTCGCCGTACTCCTGCACGGCGACACGCACCTTCGCCAGCGGCAGCTCACGATCCAATGCCGCGAGCAGTTCGCGCCACGTGTTGGGCTCCGGCGCCACGAGGGCCGGCGTCAATCCAAGCTCACGCAGCGCCGCCACCGGTTTCGGGCCGCGCGCGACGAGTTTGCAGCGACGAAGCAGGTCGGCGAAGCGCTCGCGCGAACAACGGGAGGCAACCGCTTCGACCAACGCCCGCGTTCCGACTCCCGTTAGCAAGATCACGACATCGATCGTCCCGCGTTCGAGCCGGTCGAGCAGCGTAAGCGCGGGCGCATGATCTTCACGTGGCAACTCGCGCAACGCCGGTGCCAGCACCGGCGTGCCGCCGTGGCGCCGGATCAATTCGGAGATTTCGGCACCGCGGCGGCTCTCGAACGTCAACACCGTGAGCCCGCGCAGTCCCGCTTCGCTCGTCGACATTCAGGTTAGCCTAGCGAAATCCGCCGCCAAGAAAAGGGAGCCCGATCCTCGCGCTCTCTGTGTCTCTGGGATGGAGATGATTCTGTTGTTGGGCGTCCGGCCTAACTTCGCGTGCCGGCGCGACGAGTAGCGCCGAGCGCGTCGCGCTTTGCGGCGCAGCTCGCGCACTCGGCGCGCTCGCAGACGAACACGTACGGATCGGCTTCGAGCGCCTGCGCGGCCAAGGTGATCACGTAGCGGACGCTGAACTTGCGAGCGCGGCCGTTCGCCAGCGGTGCCGAGATGACCTTGCTTGGGTCGAGCCGCTCTTCCAAGCGATCGAACGCGATACTGCATCCCGGTACATTCTCGAGGACCACACGTTCTTCGTACCCGGCGGAGTTGAGGCGAATCGCGGAACGGCGTTGCAGATACGGCACTTGCAGCCGCTCTTCCGCGAGATGGATGGCGGTGACGGCGTGCAGACTGGTGCCGAGCAGCAAGACGTGCCCCTGCGCGATGTTGAGTTTCTTCAGCGGCCCCAGCACGTTGTTGTCGCGCTGAGTCGAGAGCAGATCGCGCGCCTGCCGGCCGTAGGCCGCAAACGAATGCGTCGGGTGAGTGCTGCGCAAAACGCCGGGTACGCGGCGAAACGCTTCAGCGACCGCGCCGATTTCTCGGCTCACCGGAAGGTCCGGATGAAACGCCACCGTGCGTCCGGGATGCAATCCGATCAGCGTTTCCGCGTAGGTGAAGGCCGGCATCAGCACGGTGCCGGTCCCGAGGACATCGAGCAGCGCGTGACACACGGTGGCGGCACCACCGTCGACGTTGCCGAACGACGAGAGCGATGCGTGAACCACGACCTGATTGCCGCGCACCCCAAGCTGCTCGAAAAGTTGTTTGAGATCGTCGCGATTCATGCGGCCATACGCTGAACCAAGGCGGTGCGAATGGTGCCGAGCAGCCGGAGCTTCTCGATTGCCTGCGCGGCTGTCAGCTCGCTCAAGCCGCACGACGGCTGCAAGTACACCGTATCGAGCGCGTAGCGATGGAGGAGCTGGCTCAGGGAGTTCGCAACCGCTGCAGCGTCTTCAAGCTGTGGGTTGCGGCCGTCGACGACGCCGAGCGCCAAGAGCTTGCTTGCGCCGGTGTCGGCGATGGTTTGCGCCAGTCGCGGGCTGCAACTCAGATCGACCGCGACGATGTCGGCGGGAATCGAATTGAGCTGAGGATACAGCGGGTCGCTGTCGAAGAAGTATGTGGCGATGGCGATCTCGGCGTTGCCGCGCGCTGCATACAGCGGCTCGAACAGTTGGCGGAGGAGGCGAATGTCCTCCGCGTGCTGACAGATTGCCGGCTCATCGATTTGAATCATCGGCGCGCCCGCCGCTGCCAAGTCGCGCACCTCGCCCGCGAGCGCGCCGGCGAGGTCCTGCGCCAACTCGCGGTAGGTTGGATAGGCGGAGGTCTCGATGACGCTGAGTCGCGCCAGCGTGTACGGACCGACGAAGACGGCTTTCACCGGACGATCGGCGATGTCTGATGCCATCCGAAAGTGATCGACGAGCGCCGGTGAGATGCGATGCACTCGATCGCGAACGATTGGCGTGCGCAGCCGAGACGCGGTGGCGAAGAAGGCGCGCGCCTGCCCGAACTCGAAACCGGAAAGCGAACGCACCACGTGCTCCGCATCGCAGAGGTGGCCATCGGTGACGAGATCGAGCCCCGCGTCCTGCTGCGCCGCCACCGCAGTCGCCATCGCGTCACGGTCGGTTCGCGCCGCGGCGAGTCGAGGGAAGCTGCTATGGTTGGCGGTCAGCACCTTCATGCGGTCGCAGACCATATCGAGGCGATCCGCGGACGGCAACCGTCGCGCGCATGCGCGCAGCAATCTTGTCGCCTCAGCGGTCCGGTGATACACGCAGCCAACGCGAGGGTTTGGACATGATGTTGATTGGTCGCTTTCTCGTCACCGCGTTCTTCGCCGTCGCCTTCGGGCAGTCGGCGCTCGACAAGCTGTTCGATCGGGACGGCAACGTCAGCTACTTCCAGGACCACTTCAAGAACAGCCCGATTCCGCCCGAGCTGGTCGGCCCGCTTTTTATGCTCCTCACGGCGATCGAAGCGGCAGCCGGCGCGCTGTGCGCGCTTGGATTGCTGACCTTCAGCTTCGTGCGACCAGGGCTGGGCATTGCCGGCCTCGGCGTCGCCACTGCCGGCTTCGCGTTGCTCTGTCTCCTCGTCGGCCAACGGCTGGCCAAGGACTACGCCGGCGCCGCTGTCGTAGCCGCGTACTTCGCAGTGGCGTTGCTCGGCATCAGTTTGTTTTAGCGGCTTCTGAAAGACACCAGTCCGTACTTCGAGCTCGTCGAGCGCCGTCGTGCCCGCGGGTTGATGGTCTACGAAACCCTGCCCGGGCGCACGGCAAGACGATTTCGTACCTTCCCGTGCTGGAGATGCTGCGCAACCTCTGCGGCGGACACCGCGCGTCCGCATGGTGTCCGAGGTGGAGGCGAGGGCTAGGACCCGCCTCGAGATGGCGGAGCGACTCGACGTCGACGCCGAACCATCGGCATCGCCGACAGCATGTTCGCATTCGCGCGTCGAGTCACAGTGTCAGGGTGTAGATGTCGATCGGATCGCTGCGGCCGCGGATAGGTGTGGGGCCGCGTGCGACGAATGCCGTGCCGTCCGCGGCGGCGTACCCGCATCGGCGCGTGTTTTCCACCACGCGGCGTTTCGCCCTTGAACAAGTCCGACGCCCACGCACTGCGCGCTGGCGCCGAGCCAATCCCGATCGGGTGGCGTGTAGATCCGCCCCATGTTGACGCACTTGGTAGGGGCCTCCGGTGGGCCGATGACGTCGTAGCTCGAGGTCTCGGTGATCAGCCAACTGTCCTTCTTCCGTCCGCCCACTCATTGGTCTGGTAGATCGCCTTGACGCTCTCATCGTAGGTGAGAGCGGCGAGAGCCAGAGGCTCGTCTTCATAGAACGGATGAAGAAGCGCCTTCGCCGTCCACTTGGGCGGAAGCACGGGACGCTGTGAGGCGGACACGCCGATAGCATTAGGGCGGCCAAGCTGGTGACAACTCGAATGCTTCTCGCTCGAGCGCGTTGCACCATAAGAGCCCCCCTAAGTCGCCAAGCTGGTCGCGCAGGTCGCGCGCGGATAACCCCGCGGCCGCGGCGCGAATTCAGAAGTCGGTCTCAGTGCTGCTTCAGAAGTCTGAGGCACAGCATCTTCGAGATGTTGAACAGCAAATGTGCCGCGACGCCGGGATCGTTGCTGATCATCTGGCGCAAAGTGGCTTCGCTCAGGCTGAGGATTCGGACGTTGTCGGTGGCGGCGTAGACGTCTTGCGAACGCGGCTGTTCCAACAGAAAGGCCATCTCGCCGAAGACGTCGCCGCGCCCAAACACGGCCACCGGGGTGTCGCCGTCGCGCACCTCGACGGTTCCGTCGAGGACAACAAACAGATTGCGCGCGACGCCGCCCTTCTTGAGCAAGCGATCACCGGCGCGGCACTCGATGATGTTGCTCTTGTCGAGACAGCGCGCTGCCTGCTCTTCGCTGAGCCCGTCGAGCGCGGCTGGCCGGGCGCCGTCGATCTCGGTCAAGGCGCCGTGCACGTGTGCCCAATAGGCGGCCGAGCCGAGCAGCCGCCGGCTCATCACGGCTGTGCCGGCCGCGGTCAGTCGCTCGACACAGGCCGGGACGCGCGCGTCGATTCCGAAGTCGCGGAGGTATTCGAGCAGTGGCGAGTTGATGCGTCGAAGATACGCGACGTCCTCGGGGACGAAGACGATCGGAATGAGATACCCGGCTTCGGGACTGTTCACGTTCTGCTTCGAATAGGTACGCTGGCCGAGCCCGAGATACAGGTTGAGCAGGTGCGGCTCACAATCGCCGAAGCACAACTGAATGCGATGCTCGTTCGCGAAGCGTAGCGATTCGCCGATCAGGCGCAGGAATAGGTCGGTGCCGCGCAAGCGTGGTACCACCATGCCGCGCTCCCCGACCGAGATGGCCGATTGCGGTACCTCGCTCAGAAACGGGGCGAGTTGGTACTGCTCGATCATGCGCTGCGGGAGCGGCGCGTCGCCGCCCCACGTGCTGCGTGCCGTGGCCACGACCTCGCCATTCTCGGTCGCGTAGAAGATGCGGCTCTGCGCATCAACGGGCTCGTAGAATAAGCGCTGCTGGTGGTCGGCCACGCTGTGGTACTTCCCCATCTCTTCGACGTAGATGCGATAGCGGAAACGGTAGACCGCGCGCTTCTCTTCTTCGGTCTCAGCCATGGCGATACAGATGTTGGAGGGCATCGTCTTCTCGCAGCAACGGCGTGGCGAACCGCACGCGACGCCGATGGGAACCCACGTAGTCGATTCCTCGATCTTGGGTCAAGCGACGCGTGGTGCCAGCGCGCCAGCCTTCAGTTCCCCTCCAGTTGCTCCCGTAGATCTACGGATGGACGCCGGCGCAGGAACTGTGCCAGTACTGCCCGCAGACGCACAAGAGGTTGGCTTTCGGATCGAGAATTGATCTAGGGTGACCGGGTGCGATCGGGGGGCACTGTCCGGGGCGGCGCTGACAATGGCGTCGAGGCGCGGTTCCGTGACCGCTGCGACACAACCGAGGCGCTAGGCAGAAATCTTACCGCACCCCAACTGGGTGCCAGCGTTCGGAAGGGAGCTGGTCATGAGGGACGACTCAATGCCAAATGACGCGGAGGCGGTCTTTAGCAAGCTGTTCTTTACACCCGACGGGCGCGCCAATCCGTACCCGCTGTATCACCGGCTGCGTCAGGTCGCGCCGGTGCATCGGACGAAGATGGGCATGTGGCTGCTCAGCCGTTACGACGACTGCTGGGCCGCCTTGCGCGATCCGCGCCTCGGCAAGGACTACGCGCCGCAGATTGAGCAACGCTTTGGCCCCGACTGGCGCAAGCATCTCTCGTTGACCGCTGGCGAGCACTCGATGCTGAACACCACCGGGCCCGAGCACACGCGGCTCCGCAAGCTGGTCACCAAGTCGTTCACTCCACGGATGATCGAGAATCTCAAGCCAGCCATCGAGGCTGTCGTCAATCAGTTGCTCGATCCGGTAGCTGACGCCGGCGGCGGCAACGTCCTCGAAACCGTGGGCTTTCCGCTGCCGGTGACGATCATCGGTGAGATGCTCGGTGTTCCCGACGTCGATCGGCAGCAGTTCCGCGATCGGGTGCGCGATCTCGTCGCGATCTTTGAGATGCAGCCGGATGATGAACAGATGGCGGCGGCCGATTCCGCGCAGTTGTTCATTCGCGAGTACTTCCTGAAGCTGATCGCCGAGAAGCGCCGGAGCCGCGGCGATGACCTGCTCAGCGCCCTGGTCCACGCCGATGCCGGCGGGGATCGTCTCAGCGACGACGAGCTGGTCACTCTGGCATCGCTGCTCTTCGGCGCCGGCTTTGAAACCACCACCAATCTGTTCGGCAACGGGCTGCTGGCGCTGTTGCGCAACCCGGACCAACTGGCGTTGCTGCGTCGTGACGCCGCGCTGTGTGCCAACCTTCCTGACGAGTTTCTGCGGTACGACGGCACGGCACAGCTGGCGAATCGGGTGACCGAAGCGAGTGTCGACGTCGGTGGGGTGACGATTCCCGCCGGCGAACAGGTGTTCGCATTGCTGGGCGCCGGCAATCACGACCCGGCGCGCTTTCCCAACCCCGATGTGCTGGACGTAACGCGCAGCGACATCCAGCCGCTGACCTTCGGCGGTGGCGTACACTTCTGCCTCGGTGCGGCGCTGGCACGAGCGGAGATCGAAATCACTTTCCGCACGCTGCTGCAGCGCTTCGATCACATCGAGCTGTCGGGAGACGAACCGCGCTTCCAGGATCGACTGACGCTGCGCGGGCTCACCGCGCTCAATGTGGCGTGTCGCGCGTCATCAGGTCCGCGGACGAGCGTCGCGGCAACGGTTGCGCCGGTAGCGGTCGAGTCGCCGACGGCGATCCCGATGGCCGAACACACCGAGCGGGGCCTGCGACCGGCTGGTGACACCGCCGCTGATTTGCGCTGGCGTGCCGAGCTGCGCCACCGCATCGAGACTGACCCCGCACGTCCCGATTCGGTGCCGGTCCGCACGGGCAAGCGGCTGGCCGCGGCCGTCGCGCTCCTGCAGAGTAACAGCTTGTTCGCCCGCTGCGACCAGCAAGAGCTGGAGCAGCTGGCCGCGACCGCGTACGCCATGAGTTTCGAGCCCGGCGACCTGCTGTGCGCCGAAGGCGGCGAGTCCCCGGAGTGTTACATCATCGAAGAAGGCCAAGCCGTCGTTACCATCGGTCGCAGGGGCGTGGCGAAAGTCGGCGAACACGACGTCGTCGGCGAACGCGGAGTGCTGCTCGACACGGTGCGCTCCGCCACGGTGACGGCGATGACGCACATGATTACCTATGCCATCTCGCGTGAACGCTTGCGCGCCTTGGTCGACGGCAACCCGACGGCGCGCCAATGGATGCTCGACGAAATGCGCCGCCGCTATCCAAATCTGGGATGAGGGTGGGGGTGAGCGGCACTAGTGATGGATCCGCAGCGATCCTCGGAGTGCGGCAGCCGCACATGGCTGCCGCACTCCGGAAGTGCTCGCAACCCTTGACCGCTGTTCATCTCAGTAGGAGCGTCTCGTGAAGTGTTCAAAATGCCAAACTGAGAATCTTGCCGACTCGGCGTTCTGCGAAGAATGTGGCGGACCGCTGGAAGCCGCCTGCCCGAGCTGCGGAACCAGTAACCGACCGACCGCCAACTTCTGCCGCAAGTGCCGCGCGGAGTTCGTCGGCAGTGGGCAGGCGGCGGCAAGCAGCTCTCTTCGATCCCCGACGCCCGATCCCCGGAGTTACACTCCGAAACACTTGGCGGACAAAATCCTGCAATCGAAGTCGGCGCTCGAAGGCGAGCGCAAGCAGGTCACGGTGCTGTTCGCCGACGTGAAGGGCTCAATGGATCTTGCCGGGCAGCTCGATCCCGAGGAATGGCATCACATCCTCGACCGCTTCTTCCAGATCCTCACCGATGGCGTGCACCGCTTCGAGGGGACGGTGAATCAGTACACCGGCGACGGCATCATGGCGCTGTTCGGCGCGCCCATCACGCATGAGGACCATGCCCGCCGCGCCTGCTACGCCGCGCTGCACCTGCTCGATGGGCTGCGCAGCTACGCCAACGAGCTGCGCCTGCGCCGCGGTCTGAGCTTCTCGGCGCGCCTCGGAATCAATTCCGGCGAGGTGATTGTCGGCAAGATCGGCGACGACCTGCGCATGGACTACACGGCGCAGGGACACACCGTCGGCCTCGCGGCGCGCATGGAGCAGATCGCCGAACCGGGCAAGGTGTATCTGACGGCGCCCACCGCGAAGCTCATCGATGGCTACTTCGCGCTCGCCGATCTCGGCGCGATGGAGATCAAGGGCGTGCACGGGGCGATGCACGTGTTCGAGCTGCAGGGCCTCGGACAGATGCGCACTCGCCTCGACGTCTCGCGCAGCCGCGGTTTCTCGCGCTTCGTCGGCCGCGGCGACGAGATGCAGGTGCTCGAGTCGGCACTGGCACGCGCCCGCGAGGGCAACGCCCAGGTCATCGGCATCGTCGGCGACGCCGGCCTCGGCAAGAGCCGCCTGTGCTTCGAGTTCCTCGAGCGCTGCCGCTCGCGCGGCCTGATGACCTACGAGACCACCGGCGTCGCGCACGGCAAGGCGATCCCCTTGTTGCCGATCCTGCGGCTCTTCCGCGCCTTCTTCGGCGTCACCGAGCAGGACAGCGACGCCACGGCGCGCGAACGCATCGCCGGGCGACTGCTGCTGCTCGACGAGCGCCTCCGCGACAGCCTGCCGCTCAACTTCGAGTTTATGGGTGTGCCCGATCCCGAGAATCCCGCGCCGAAGATGGATCCCGAGGCGCGCCAGCGGCAGATGTTCGACATCGTGCGGCGCGTGATCCAGGCGCGCGGCCAGAAGGAGACCACGGTCACGCTGCTCGAGGATCTGCACTGGTTCGACGGCGGCAGCGCCGCCTTCCTTGAGCCATTGATCGACGCCGCCGTCGGCACCCGCGCCCTCGTCCTGCTCAACTTCCGCCCCGAGTACCAGGCGCCGTGGATGGGCAAGTCGTTCTTCCATCAGCTCCCCATCTCGCCGCTCGGACCCGACGCCATCCGCGAGCTGGTCGACGCGCTGCTCGGCAGCGATCCCAGCACCCGCGGCCTCGCCGAGGCGATTCACCAGCGCACTGCCGGCAACCCGTTTTTCACCGAGGAAGTGATCCAGAACCTCATCGAGTCGGGAAAGCTCCAGGGCAGCAAGGGCGCCTATCGTCTCGTTACACCGATCGACAAGCTCGTCGTGCCAAGCTCCGTGCAGGCGCTGCTGGCGGCGCGCATCGATCGGCTGGCGGAGCGCGAGAAGGACGTGCTGCAGACCGCCGCGGTGATCGGGCGCGAGTTCGACGAACCGACGCTCGCCGCCGTCGTCGAGCAGGACGCGCCGCAACTGCGCGAGGCGCTGCAGAGACTCAAGGACACCGAGTTCGTCTACGAGCAGTCGCTCTACCCGGTCGCCGAGTACCTCTTCAAGCATCCGCTGACGCAGGAGGTCGCCCTGTCCTCGCAGCTCCAGGAGCGGCGCAAGCGGCTGCACGCCGCCGTGGCGCGCGTCATCGAGGCGGCGCACCCCGACAAGCTCGACGCGCAAGCCGCATTGCTGGCGCATCACTGGGAAGAGACAGATGACGCGTTGGTCGCGGCTCGCTGGCACCGACGGGCGGCGCAGTGGGCAGGCACCAACGACATTGCCGCGTCGATGCGCCACTGGCAGCGCGTGCGCGAGCTGATCGAGGCGGATGCGGACTCCGCCGAGGCCGCGGAGCTCGGCGCCGATGCTTGCCGCCAGACGTTGGCCGTCGGCTTCCGCCTGGGGCTCTCGCCCGAAGAGGAAGCGCGGGCTTTCAGCGAGGGGAAGCGCTGGGCCCAGCGGAGTGGTGACATCAGAGCCGACGCTCTGCTCGAGACGGCTTACTCGATCGTCGCGAATAGCACCGGCCGGATCGAAGAGGGCGTGCGGCACGCTCTCGAAGGCCAGCGCCTCCTGCTGCAAACCGAGGACGAGGAGTTGCGCGCACTCGCGCCGTGGACGGCCTCCTACCCGCTCTTCTGCGCCGGGCAGTTGACCCGCTCGCGCGAGCTCTTGGAGGCATTGCTCGAGTCGTCGCGCGGACGCCCCGAATTGGGCTTCACCCTGTGGAATCTCAGCGCTTGGGCGTTCAGCCAGTTCATGTTGGGACAGATCGAGATCCACGTCGGCAACTTGGACAGCGGGAGAGCGCAGATCGAGCACGGCGTCGAAGTGGCGCGACGGTGCGGCGATACGGAGAGCGAGGGTTGGGCCCTCTCCTGGCTCGGTGCGGCGGCTGACATCGCCGGCGACGTCGAGGGTGGTCTCGGTCCGTGCCAGCGGAGCGTCGAGATCGCCGAGAAGATCGGCAGCCCCTACTCGCGTGCCGTTGCCTACTACCGCCTCGGGGTTCTGGTCGGCGGGGCCGGAAGGTGGGCGGAGGCGGTCGAGACCCTGGAACAGGCACTGGCAATCGCGCGCCAGTGTCGCACCTATCTCGAAGCCGAAGCAGCGCTCGTGGCCACGCTGGCGGAAGCCTTCCTGGGTGCCGGGGATGTGGCGCGCGCCCGCGCGCTCGCCGAGGAATCGGTCGCGCTTGGACGGCGGATCGGCGCACCGGTGTATTTCTTCCCCGCGCTGCGGGCGCTGGCGCACGTGCTCCTCGTCGAGGCGGGCGCTGCGGCAGCGCCCGCCATCCGTGCCGCCCTGGACGAGGCCGAGCGGCTCATCGCCGAGACCGGCGCGACGAGCCTGACACCGCTCGTCCTGCTCGACCGTGCCGCGCTCGCACGCCTCGAGGGCGACACCGCCGCACGCCAACGCCTCCTCGAAGAAGCCACGACGCTCTTCGCCGAGCTGGGCGCGCCGATGCGGGTGCAGCAGATCGATGCGCTGCTCGCCGAGTGACGGCAATGCAACCGGCGCTTGGCTATTCGGCGGAAGGGGAACTGACATCGTGAAGTGCTCATCCTGTGGGGTCGAGAACGCCGCCGGCCGCAAGTTCTGTGTCGAGTGCGGCGCCAAGCTCGCGCTCAGCTGCGCGGCATGCGGAACCCCGCACGCGCCAGCCGAGAAGTTCTGCGGCGAGTGCGGCGGTGAACTGAAAGGGGTTACGGGGTTAGGGGGGTACAGGGTTGAGGGTTCGACCTCCGCCCCAATCTTCAATCCCGTAACTCCGAGCCCCCTCTCCTACACCCCCAAACACCTCGCCGACAAAATCCTCCAATCGAAATCCGCACTCGAAGGCGAGCGCAAGCAGGTCACCGTCCTGTTCGCCGATGTGAAGGGCTCGATGGAGCTGGCGGAGCAGCTTGATCCGGAACACTGGCACACGATCCTCGATCGCTTCTTCGCCATCCTCACCGACGGCGTGCACCGTTTCGAGGGCACGGTGAACCAGTACACCGGCGACGGCATCATGGCGCTGTTCGGCGCGCCGATCACACACGAGGATCATGCGCAGCGCGCCTGCTACACCGCGTTGCACCTGCTCGACGAGGTGCGCGGCTATTCGCGCGAGCTGAAACGCACGACCGGACTCGACTTCGCCGTGCGCATCGGACTGCACTCGGGTGATGTCGTCGTCGGCAAGATCGGCGACGATCTGCGGATGGATTACACGGCGCAGGGTCACACCGTCGGCTTGGCCCAACGCATGGAGAGTCTGGCGGAGGCCAACTCCTGCTTCGTCAGTTCCGCCACGGCAGCGCTAGCGTCGGGATACGTCGCGCTCGACGACCTCGGCGCCTTCCGCGTTAAGGGCGTGGCCGAGCCGGTAAATGTTTTCGTGTTGCGCGGGCTCGGTGCGGTGCGCACTCGCTTCGACGCCTCGCGCGCGCGCGGCCTCACCCGCTTCGTCGGGCGCGACGATGACATGCGCACGCTCGAAGCGGCCCTCGTTCAGGCACAGGCCGGGCACGGCCAGGTGGTCGGGGTCGTGGCGGAGGCGGGAACCGGCAAGAGCCGCCTCTGCTTCGAGTTCGCTCAACTCTGCCGCGCTCGCGGTCTGGTGGTGAACGAGAGCCAGGCCGTCGCGCACGGGAAGAACGTCCCGCTCCTCCCAATCTTGCAGGTGTTCCGTGCCTACTATGGGATTGGCGAACGCGATGACGAGCGCACGGTGCGCGAGAAGATCGCCGGGCGACTGTTGCTACTCGACGAGAGCTTCCGCGAGGTCCTGCCGGTGATCTTCGACTTCTTCGGTGTGCCCGACCCGGAGCGGCCGGTGCCTCGCATGGATCCGGAGGCGCGCCAGCGCCTGTATTTCGCCGTGCTGCGCAAAGTGGTGCAGCGCGACGATCCCACCGGCCAGCCGCCCGTCACGTTGATCGAGGATCTGCACTGGATGGACCCCGCCAGCGAAGCGTTCCTCGCCGAGTGGGTGGAGGCGATCGGCGCCGCCGGTCGCTTGCTGGTGGTGAACTTCCGTCCTGAGTACCGCGCGGCGTGGATGCAGAAATCCTACTATCGACAGATCGCGCTCACCCCGCTCGGCCCCGAGGCTATCCGCGAGCTGCTTTCGGACCTGCTGGGGAACGACGAGAGCACCGCCGGCCTCGCTGATACGATCCATGCGCGCAGCGGCGGCAACCCCTTCTTCGCCGAGGAGATCGTGCAGACGCTCATCGAGTCAGGAAGCCTCCAGGGAAGTCGCGGCGGCTATCGCCTGACGACACCAGTGGCGCGACTCGAGGTGCCGCCTTCCGTGCGCGGCCTACTGGGCGCACGCATTGACCGGCTCGAGGAACGCGACAAGCAGGTGCTGCAGACCGCGGCCGTGATCGGCAAGGAGTTTTCCGAGCCTATTCTGCGTCAGGTGCTTACCACGATCGGCGGAGCAGCTCTGCCGGGGGCTCAGCTCGGTGAGGCGCTTGCGACGCTGCGGACGCGCGAGTTCCTGCACGAGACGGCCCTCTATCCGGTCGCCGAGTACACCTTCAAACATCCGCTGACGCAGGAAGTGGCGCTCGGCTCGCAGCTTCAGGAGCGACGGCGGACGATTCATGCCGCGGTCGCGCAGGCGATCGAATTCACGCACGCCGACAAGCTCGACGAGGTTGCGGCCCTGCTCGCGCATCACTGCGTCGAAGCGGGCCAGCCGTTGCCGGCAGCGCAGTGGCACGCGCGGGCGGCGACCTTCCTCGCCCGCAGCAACGTCACCGAATCGGCTCGCCACTGGCAGCAAGTGCGCGAGGTGTTGCGCAACATCGCCGATGATCCGCGCGCGCCAGTGCTTGGTGCCAACGCCTGTTTTCGCGTGCTCGGCCTCGCGTTCCGCCTGGGTGTACCTGAACCGGAGGCGGAGGCCGTGTTTCACGAAGGGCTCGACTGGGCCGCGCGCACGGACGACCCGCTTTGGGCGGCCCGGTTGCACCAGGCCATGTCGGTGTTCGAGAGCGGCAACAATCGGTTCGATGCCGGGCTCCGCCATGGCGTGGAATGGGAGCGCATCGTGCGCTCGTTGCCCGACGCGGAGCGGCGTGCCTGCGCCCTCTGGCCGACTCTTGTGCCGTTGCTCGGCAAGGGAGACTTGGCCACCCTGCGGATCAACTGCCAGCAGCAGATCGCCTGGACCGAGACGCATCCCGAATGGGGCATGCGAGATTGGGGCGTCAGTGCACTCGCGGACGTGCTCAACAACCTGGCGTGGGTCGAGCTCCGCGACGGGACGTTCGCACGGGCGCGTGCGTTGATCGAGCGTTCGATCGACCTCGCACGAGGGCTGAACAACGAATCCGAGGTGTGGTGCTTGGGAGGCCTCGGAGATCTAGGATTCCTCGCCGGTGACCCGGAGCTGTCTCGAGCAGCTGTCGAACGCGGCGTCCGAATCAGCGAGCCACTGGGGGTGTTGGCACGCCAAATTGCCCACAGTCGGCTCGGTCGACAGCTCTTGCTCGACGGGCGGGCGGCGGAAGCGGTGGAAGCGCTCGAGTACGCGCAGTCGTTCTCCAAAGACGGAAATCGCACCCAGGAGCTGTTCGTCGCGCAAGCGCTGGCCCAGGCGAGGCTCGAAGCAGGCGAACCCGCGCGCGCGCGGGCGATGGCCGCAGCCGCGCTGAACGACTCTCTCCAGCTCGGCGCCCGCCTCGGCGCGATCGATTCCGCGCTAGTGTTGTCGGCCGCCCTGCGCGCCGAGATAGGCCTGGGAGCCGCGCCGCGGATCGAAGAGGTGCTGGCGACCGCCGACCGCCTGATCGCCGAGACCGGTGCGTGTAACATGACGGCGTTCGTCCTCGTCGAGCGCGCCGCGTTGTCGGAGTTGCGCGGCGAGGTGCCGCAGCGGCAGGTGTATCTCCGCGGCGCGCTCGACGCGTTCAAGCAGATGGGTGCCACGGGCCAAGCCGCTCGGCTCACGCGGGAGATCAGCTCGTGAACTGCACTGTCTGCGGGCACGAGAACCGGCCGGGCGCCAAGTTTTGCGAACAGTGCGCCGCGCCGATCAAGCGTCTGTGCGCCGGCTGCGGAGCCGAGCTGCGTCCAACCGCGAAGTTTTGCGATGAGTGTGGCGCGGAAATCAGGGTGCGAGGTGTTACGGTGTTCGGTGTTAGGGAAAATCCGGATCCCCTAACAGCGAACACCCTAACAGCTAACAGCCTCTCCCCCCGTACCTACACTCCCAAACACCTCGCCGACAAAATCCTGCAGTCGAAGTCCGCGCTCGAAGGCGAGCGCAAGCAGGTCACCATCCTCTTCGCCGACGTCAAGGGCTCGATGGAGCTGGCCGAACAACTCGACCCGGAAAAGTGGCACACCATCCTCGACCGCTTCTTCGCCATCCTCACCGACGGCGTGCACCGGTTCGAAGGGACGGTGAACCAGTACACCGGCGACGGCATCATGGCGCTGTTCGGCGCGCCGATCGCGCACGAGGATCACGCCCAGCGCGCCTGCTTCGCGGCATTGCATCTCTTGGAAGCGCTGCGGCCACATGCCCGCGAAGTGAAGCGCGAGCACGGGCTGACGCTCTCCTGCCGCGTCGGCCTGCACTCCGGCGAGGTCGTGGTCGGCAAGATCGGTGACGATCTGCGCATGGACTACACGGCGCAGGGCCACACCGTCGGGCTGGCGCAACGCATGGAGGCGCTGGCGTCGCCGGATACCGCCTACCTGAGTGCCCACACCGCGGCACTGGCGGAAGGCTATTTCAATCTGGAGGACCTCGGCGAGTTTCCGGTCAAGGGCGTCAGCGAGCCGGTCCGTGTGTACCAGCTGCGCGGGATTGGCAAGCTCGGCACACGCTTCGAGGTGTCGCGCGCCCGCGGGCTGACGCGCTTCGTCGGACGCGACTCCGACATGCAGACATTGGAGTCGGCACTCGTGCAAGCACGCGCCGGCAATGGCCAGGTGGTCGGTGTCGTCGCCGAGGCAGGTACGGGGAAGAGCCGGCTGTGCTTCGAGTTCCTCGAACGCTGCCGCGCCCGCGGGCTCAACCCGGTCGAGGGGCGCGGTGTTGCCCACGGCAAGAACATCCCCTTCCTGCCGATCCTGCAGGTGTGCCGCGACTTCTACGGCATCACCGAGAACGACAGCGACCAGCTGGCGCGCGAGAAGATCGCCGGGCGCCTGCTGCTCATCGACGAGGGCTTCCGCGAGGCGCTGCCGCTGCTCTTCGACTTCTTCGGGGTGCCGGACCCGCAGCGCCCGGCCCCGCGCATGGACCCCGAGGCGCGCCAGCGCCAGCTCTTCGGCGTGCTCAAGCGGCTCTTCGAGCGCAGCGATCGAGACGGGCCGGGAGTGGTCCTGCTCGAAGATCTCCACTGGATCGACGGCGGCAGCGAAGCGTTTCTGGCGCAGTGGGTCGATGCCGTCGCCGCGACTCCGACGCTGCTCCTGGTGAACTTCCGCCCCGAGTACCGCGCCGACTGGATGCGGATCTCCTACTACCACCAGTTGCCGCTGGCGCCGCTCGGACCCGAAGCGATTCGCGAGCTGCTCGACGACTGGCTCGGAAACGACGCGAGCATCGCCGGCCTGGCGCAGGCGATCCACGCCCGCACCGGCGGCAACCCGTTCTTTGCTGAGGAGGTCATACAGTCGCTAATCGAGAAGAGGCATGTTGAGGGCGAGCGTGGCAACTACCGGCTCGTCACCAGAGTCGACCAGCTCGACGTCCCGCGAACGGTGCAGGCGCTGCTGGCGGCGCGCATCGACCGCCTCCCGGAGCGCGAGAAGTTGGTGCTGCAGACCGCAGCCGTGATCGGCAAGGAGTTCCCGGGAAGCATCCTCGAAGCCGTGAGCGACCTTCCACAAGCGCAGCTCGAGGAGGCACTGCGCCACCTCAAGCAAGCCGAGTTCGTCCACGAGAAGTCGCTCTACCCGGTCGCCGAGTACGCCTTCAAGCACCCGCTGACGCAAGAGGTCGCGCTCGGCTCGCAGCTACAAGAACGGCGGCGCCGCTTCCATGCTGCCGTGGCGCGAGCGATTCAAGCGGCCCACGCGGACAAGCTCGACGAACGCTCTGCCCTGCTCGCCCACCACTGGGAAGAGGCGGGCGAGACGATGGAGGCGGCACGCTGGCACCGCCGCGCCGCCGAGTGGGTGGAAGCGAACGACTTCGCGGCGGCGCGCACCCACTGGCGCAAGGTGCTTGACCTCGCCGGCGTCCTCGTCACTGACGTGGAGGCCGCTCGTCTCGCCGGCCATGCGTGCTGGCGCCTGCTGACGGTGGGCTGGCGTCTTGGGATGCCGGCCGAAGACGCGCAGGCGATCGTCGGCAAAGGCCGGGAGCTTGCCGCCCGCTGCGCCGACGAGATGCTGCTGTGCAATCTCCTCTTCGGCTACAGCATCGTTCTCGACCTGAGCGGAGAGCTGCTGGGCGCGTTCGAGCAGATCGAGGAGATGCTCGGTATCGTCGAGCGCGTTTCCAGTGACCCGCTTCACGTGGCCGAGTGCAAGGGGCTGCGCATTGATATCCTTCTCAATACGGGGCGCCTCGCGCAGGGACTCGCGGCCTGTGATGAGCTCGCCGCAGCGACCGAGCACGACGTCACCTACGGGCGCGAGATCTGGGGCGGGAGCGACCACGTCTGGGCGGTCGCACGCCGGGGCTGGGTGCTCTCTCTGATGGGCCGTCTCGACGAGGGACGGCAAGAGATGGAGCGCGCCCTTGATCTTGGGCGCCGTATCGAGGTCACGGAGGTGATCGGCTGGATTCGCACGGTCCAGGCGGTGATGGACGCTCTGCGCGGCGATGTCGAGCCCTTGCTCGTGAACGCGCGCGAGGCGATCCGCATCGCAGAGAAGAACGGCAGCTCCCTGTCGCTGTCGCTGGCGCACTGGGTGCTCGGCAAAGCCCAGCTCGATAGGGGCGAAGTGACCGAGGCGACGCGTGAGCTCGAGCAGGCGATCGCGATCGCCCGCGAGCGCCGTACGAATCTGCAGACCGAGGTGCGCATGCTCGCGGACCTCGCCAACGCGTACCTCCAGGGTGGCGACCCGTCCCGCGCCCGCCAGACGGCGCTGGCCGCCGTGCAGCGTGGCGTGCAACAGGAAGCGCGCTTCTGGGAGTGCCAGGCCCAGCTCGTGTTGGCGCGCGCCCTGTGCGCCGAGTCGGGAGCGCAGGCTGGCGATGCCATCGAGCGGGCCATCGCCCGCGCCGCGGCGCTAGTCGAGGAGACCGGTGGCCGCAGCCTCGAGCCTGAAGTGCACGAAGTGCGGGCTCGGCTCGCGGCCTTGCGCGACGCCCACGCCTTGCGGGAAAGCGAGCTGCGCGAGGCCGCGCGCCTGTGGCGCGAGATCGGCGCGCCACTGCGGGCTGCGGCGCTGGAGCGGGAGCTGGTCGCATGAAGTGCTCCGGGTGCGGCCACGCGAACCCTGCCGAGTCGAGCTTCTGCCTCGAATGCGGCAGCCGGCTGGTGCCGGCGTGTGCGCAGTGCGGAGCGCAGCTACCTCCCAATGCCAAGTTCTGCAACAAGTGCGGCGCGCCAGTCCAGGTCTCGAGTGCCAGGCCGCAGGTGTCAGGCCCGGACACCCACCACCCGACACCCACCACCCAAAGAGACCCGCTTTCCTACACGCCCAAACACCTCGCCGACAAGATCTTGCAGTCCAAGTCCGCCCTCGAAGGCGAGCGCAAGCAGGTGACCGTGCTCTTCGCCGACGTCAAGGGCTCGATGGAGCTGGCCGAGCAGCTCGATCCGGAAGAATGGCACCGGATCCTCGACCGCTTCTTTGCCATCCTCACCGATGGCGTGCACCGCTTCGAGGGCACGGTGAACCAGTACACCGGCGACGGCATCATGGCGCTGTTCGGCGCGCCGATCGCCCACGAAGATCACGCGCAGCGCGCATGTTACGCGGCGCTGCATCTGCGCGACGAGATCGCGCGCTATGCCACCGAGGTGAAGCGTGAACATGGCGTCGGCTTCTCAACACGCATGGGCATCAACTCCGGCGCGGTCGTCGTCGGCCGGATCGGCGACGACCTGCGCATGGACTACACGGCACAGGGCCACACCGTTGGCCTGGCGCAACGAATGGAATCGCTGGCATCGCCCGATACCTGCTACCTCACGGCAGCGACGGCCGGCCTGGTGCGCGGCTATTTCGCGCTCGACGACCTCGGCGACTTTCGAGTGAAGGGGGTCGCGGAGCCGGTGCGCGTCCACCGCCTCACCGGCATCGGCACCTCGCGCACGCGCTTCGACATTTCGCGCGCCCGCGGCCTCTCCCGCTTCGTCGGGCGCGCGGCCGACATCCGCACGCTCGAAGACGCCATCGCCCAGACCGACGCCGGCAACGGCCAGGTGGTCGGCGTGGTCGCCGAGGCCGGGACCGGCAAGAGCCGCCTGTGCTTCGAGTTCCTCGAGCGCTGCCGCGCCCGCGGCATGTCGGTCTACGAGGCCCACGCGGTGGCGCACGGGAAGAACATTCCGTTACTGCCGATTCTCGAGCTGTTCCGCGCCTACTACGGGATCACCAGCGAGGACGACGACCGCAGCGCGCGCGAGAAGATCGCCGGCCGCATGGTGCTGCTCGACCTCGGCTTTGCCGATGCGTTGCCGTTGATCTTCGACTTTCTCGGCGTCGCGGACTCGCAGCGCCCGGCGCCACGCCTGGATCCCGACGCGCGCCAGCGCCAGATTCTCGCCGTGATGCGCAAGGTGATCCAGAGTATCAGCGAAGAGCAGCCGACCATTACGCTGATCGAGGACCTGCACTGGCTCGATGACGCCAGCGGCGAGTTCCTGGCGCACATGGTCGATGCGCGAGCCGGGAGCCGTAACCTGCTGCTGCTCAACTTTCGGCCGGAGTACCGCGCCGACTGGATGCAGAAGTCGTGGTACCGACAGATCCCGCTGACGCCGCTCGGCAAGGATGCGATCGCCGAGCTGCTCGCCGATCTGTTGGGTACCGATCCAAGCATCGCGACGCTGGTGGGTCCGATCCACGCGCGCACGGGCGGCAATCCATTCTTTACCGAGGAGGTCGCGCAGACGCTGATCGAATCAGGACACCTGGAAGGCCTACGCGGTGCCTACCGCCTGGCTTCGCCGGTCGAGAAACTGCAAGTGCCGGCGACGGTGCAGGCGGTGCTGGCGGCGCGCATCGATCGGCTGCCGGAGCGGGAGAAGCGGCTGCTGCAAGTGGCCTCTGTGATTGGCAAGGACTTCGCTGAGCCGCTGTTGGCGGAGGTTGCGGAGCTGCCTCCCGAGGAGCTGAAAACGACGCTGGCCGCGTTGCATCGCGCCGAGTTCATCTACGAGCAGGCGATCTATCCGGTAGTCGAGTACTCGTTCAAACATCCGCTGACGCAAGAGGTGGCGCTGGGCAGTCAGCTCAAGGAGCGCCGCCGTCAGGTGCACGCCGCGGTGGCGCGAGCGATCGAGCAGCAGCATCCGGACCATCTCGACGAACGTGCCCCGCTACTGGCGCATCACTGGGAGGAGGCCGGTGAAGCGCTCAGCGCGGCACGCTGGCACCGGCGTGCGGCCGAGTGGGTGGGGTACACCGACTTTGCCGCATCAACCCACCACTGGGGACGCGTGCGCGCCCTCCGGCGCGAACTTCCGGACGATCGCGAGGCTGCGGCGCTTGGCATCGCTGCCTGCAGACTGCTTCTGAGCATGGGCTGGCGCGTCGGCATGGGACTCGAGGAGGCGCGCACGTTGCTGGACGAAGGACAAGATCTCGCGAACGCAAGCGGGGATCGACGCTCTGCGCTGTACCTGTCGATGGTCTATGGCCGCGCGGTCTGCGGTACCGGCGAGGTGGCGGCATATCTCGAACTGATGATCGAGACCCGGCGTGCGGCGCTCGACCTCGACGACATCGCGCTGCAAGCCGGAGCCTGGGGTTTGCTCATCGATGCCTTCTGCTTCGCCGCACGGTTTCCCGAAGCACTGCAAAGCGCCGAGGACGGGCTCGCGCGCACACCGCGTTCCGTTTCTCCGGACGGTTGGGTCGTAGGCATCAATCCCTACACCACGATGTCCTTCTGGCGCGGTTTCTGTTGCAGCTGGATGGGCCGGCTGCCCGAGGCGATCGAGGAGCTCGGGCGCTGTCGCCGTCTCTGCGAGGAGGACAGCACCCCGGAAATGAGCGGCTATGCCCTGATCCTTACCGCCGAAGCCCACTATCACGCCCACGACGCGGAGCGGGCTCTCGCGAGCGCTCGCCAGCTCGAGGAGATCACCCGCAAGCTTGGCGAACCGCCGTCATTGGCTGCTTACGCGCAGTTGGCCTTTGCCTTAGCACACCTCGCGGCTGGGAGGGTTGCAGATGCGATTGAGGCGGCACGTAGCGCGCTCGACCGCATGGGACGGGTGGAGAAGTTCCAGGCCGGCATGTCCGCGGCCCTACTCGCCGAGGCCCTGCTGCAGGCCGGCGATCCTTCGGCCGCGCTGACCGCGGCGGATGAGGCGATCGCGCTCTGCCGCCGTTCGGAGCGCGGCAACTACGAGGCGGCGGCGTTTGGCGTCATCGCCCGGGCACTTCTCCGTCGCGACGGCCCGGCGGCGCGCGACGCCGCAGAGGCTGCGCTTGCCAGCGCCGCCGCACTGATCGAACGCACGGGCGCAACGACGCTCGCCCCCGCGCTCTGCGAGTGGCGCGCTGAGCTGGCCGCCGCCCTCGGCGACGACGCGACACGCGAGCGGCAACTGCGCGAGGCGCGGCAAGGTTACGAAGCGATCGGCGCGCCGGGACACGTCGAGCGGTTGTCTGCGCTGGGTCCGAGCTCGTAGAAGAGACTCTACCCCGATGCGATTCGCGCCTGGGTCAACCAGCAGCAAAAGCGCTCGACAGCCTGAGGGGACTCGCGCATCGGAGACGAGACCGGCGTGGCGTGTCCCCACGGCCGTCACGAAAACCGAGAAACGGCACGCTTCTGCGGCGAGTGTGCGCGCCCGCTGGCGCGTGAGCCGTTACCGAGGTCCGTGTCGTCCGCACTGCGGATATTGCAACGATGACCGATCCAGGCGAGCATCTCCGAAATGAGGAGGACCCATGACTGATGTCGCTGTCGTTCCTTCCAAAGGACAAGCCGGTGCCGACCCGTCTGCCGTCCCCCTCGATCGGATCGACGTGTCCGACTCGGAGCTCTACGAGACCGACACGCACTGGGGATACTTCGAGCGCCTCCGCAAGCAGGATCCGGTTCATTACTGTGCGCAGAGCGACTTTGGTCCTTACTGGTCGGTCACGAAGTACGTCGATGTCGTCCACGTGGAGAAGCACCCCGAGATGTTCTCCTCGGCGCGCACCATCGTGGTGGGCGATCCGGATCCAAACTTCCCGCTGGAAGCCGGGTTCATCACCATGGACGGCGCCAAACACGACGCGCACCGGCAAGTGGTGCAACCGGTCGCGGCGCCACGCAACATCGTCTACCTCGAACCGCTGATTCGGAAGCGGATCGGTGAAATCTTCGATGCGCTTCCGCTAGGCGAGACCTTCGACTGGGTCGACCGCGTGTCGATCGAGGTCACCACCGGGATGCTCGCCACCCTGTTCGATTTCCCGTACGCGGAGCGCCGCAAGCTCACGTACTGGTCGGACATGGCAACGGCCACCCCTCTGCAAGTCGGCGCCACGGGCGTGACAGAAGCCGAGCGCAAGGTGGCGTTGATGGAATGCCTCGAGGTGTTCTCGCAGCTCTGGAAGGAGCGCCAGGGGGCGCCAGCCAGGGGACAACTCGACTTTGTCACGGCCTTGGCGAATGCCGAGGCAACGCGCGGACTCGAACCGCTCGAGTACCTGGGAACCCTCGTCTTACTGATCGTGGGCGGAAACGACACGACGCGGAACTCGATCTCCGGTGGAGTCGTCGCGTTGAACGAGAACCCCGATCAATACACGAAGCTGCGCGAGCGGCCGGATCTCGTGCCCAACATGGTGAGCGAAATCATCCGCTGGCAGACGCCCCTCGCGCACATGCGCCGGACCGCAACCGGTGACACGCAGCTCGCCGGCAAGCAGATCGCGAAAGGGGACAAGGTGGTCATGTGGTACGTCTCCGCCAACCGCGACGAGGACATCTTCGATCGGCCGAACGACTTCCGCATCGATCGCGAGAACGCACGCGATCATCTGGCCTTCGGCCGCGGCGTCCACTTCTGCATGGGAAGCCGCATCGCCGAGATGCAGTTGCGCGTGGTGTGGGAAGAGATCTTGGCCCGCTTCCGTCATGTCGAGGTCGTCGGCAAGCCCGTTCGAGTCCGCTCGAACTTCGTGAAGGGGTATGCGCATCTCCCGGTTCAGGTGCATCCCCGCTGACCTCGTGCGGAGCTGCGCGTGCGACGGCCTGTGCGGCATGCGGGCGTTCGAACGAACCGGGTGCCGTCCTAGCGATCATACGAGTTCGCGGCACGCCGACTATGTGACCGCGTGAGCTTCCTCGACACCATCGCCCGAGCCAAGGCGTACCTCGAACGCCAGGGTCGCGTCTCGCTGCGCGCCTTGCGCCGTGAGTTTGCTCTCGACGACGTAGCGCTCGACGAATTGGTGGAAGAGCTGGTCGACGTCCAGCAAGTCGCCGTGCGCGAGGGCGCTGTGCTCGTCCTGAAGCACCCGGAGGTGCAGGGGGCAGGGGGTTATGGGGTCAGGGGCTCGGAGTCCGATCGTTCGACTGCCGGCCTCGCAGCCCCCCACCTCGCGTCCGAAACGCGCAAGGTCGTCAGCATTGTGTTTGCCGACCTCGCGGGCTCCACGGCACTACAAGAGCGCCTCGACCCGGAGTCCGCCCGCAGCTTCATGGAGCGGTACTATCGAGCGATGCGGTCGGCCGTCGAGGCGCACGGCGGCACCGTCGTGAAGCTGCTCGGCGACGGAGTCATGGCAGCGTTCGGTGTGCCGCGCGTCGCCGAAGACGATGCGATTCGCGCGGTGCGCGCCGCGGTCGCGATGCAGAACGCTTTTCGGGCGCTGGCTAGCGAGCAGCGTGACATCGGCCTGCGCGTCGCAGTGAATAGCGGCGAAGTCATGGTCAGCGGCGACGACAGCGACGTTGTCGGCGATCCGGTGAACGTCGCGGCACGCTTGCAGCAGGAGGCGCAGGACGGCGACGTGGTGATCGGTGAGGCGACGCGCCGGTTGGTGGCGGCGCGCATGACCCTCGATCCGCTCGGCAGTTTTGCGCTCAAGGGCCGCACGGAAACGGTGAAAGCGTACCGCGTGGTGTCGCTCGACCGCCCGACCGGCGCGACGACGGCGGCGTTCGTCGGCCGCGACGAGGAACTGGCGCGGATCACAGCGGTGTATGACGCGGCCGTGGCGATGCCGGCTGCCCGCCTCGCCGTGTTGCTCGGCTCGCCAGGGCTGGGGAAATCGCGGTTGATCGACGAAGTCGGCCGGCGTCTCGGCGACTCCGCGATCGTCGTCACCGCGCAGTGCGACGCGACAGGAGGTGCGACGTTCGCGCCGGTCGCGGCGGCACTGCGAGAGTTTCTCAACGCAACCCGGGGCCAGGTTCCCCTCCGTGGCAACGAGGGGGAATCACTGCGCACCGCGATCACTGCCGTTCTCCCCGATGACATCGATGGCACTCGCGTCGCCGACGGCATTGCCGCGCTGCTCGCGGGCTCTCCCGCCTCGCCGGAAGAAACCTTCTTCGTCATTCGCCGGTTTCTCACCGGCTTGGCCGCCAACAAACCAGTGGTCTTGGTGCTCGACGATCTGCACTGGGCCGAGCCGCTGCTGCTCGACTTGGTCGAGCACCTGATTCAGTGGGGCAGCCGTGTGCCGCTGCTGGTGCTGGTCGGCGCGCGTCCCGAGTTGCGCGACCAGCGTTCGTCGCTGGTGACGCCCGGCGGACTCGTCGCCGACGTCATCACGCTCAGCGGCCTGGACGCCGGGGCGGCGATGCGGCTGGCGGCCAATGTGATCGGCGCCGCCGACCTGCCAAGTACGGTGGCGGCCAAGGTGCTCGCAACGAGCGAGGGCAACCCGCTGTTCGTCGGCGAGCTGGTGCGCATGTTGGTCGACGAAGGCGCGATCGAACGCCAGGGCGACCGCTGGATCGTCGGTGCCAACCTGGCGGCGCTGGAGATGCCGCCGACGATCCATGCGCTGCTCGCCGCGCGCATCGAGCGCTTGCGTTCCGAGGAGCGCACGGTGCTGGAGTACGCATCGGTGGTCGGCCGCCACTTCTCGCGCGGCGCGGTTGCCGCGCTGCTCGCGCACGACGGCAACGCCCTCGACGCGCGACTCGAGGCATTGCGCCGCACGGAGCTGATCGAACCGGACACAGGCTGGTTCCTCGGCGAGCCGGTCCTGCGTTTCCACCACGTCCTGATCCGCGACGCGGCGTATCGCCGGTTGCTCAAGGGCACGCGCGCCGAGCTGCACGCGCGACTGGCCGACTGGATCGAGGCCAAGGTCGGTAACGTCGACGAGCACGACGAGACGATCGGCTGGCACCTCGAACAAGCCCACCAGCACCTGCGCGAGCTGGGCCCGCTCGACGACCGAGGCAAGGGACTCGGCGCACGCGCCTCGCAGCGTCTGGCGGCAGCGGGAAGACGCGCGCTGTCCGGTGACGACATCGGGCTGGCTGCCGGCTTGCTCGGCCGCGCCCTCGATCGCCTCGACGCCGACGATGCGGCGCGCGCCGACCTCGCCCTCGATTGGTGCGAAGCTCTACTCTCCGCAGGCGATGTCGGTCCCGCAGCGAAGGCGATCGACGAACTCAGCCGCCTAATAGCTAGCAACCTGACAACCAACAACGCCTCTTCCCGCCTCCGCGCCTGGCACACCTGCTTCGCCGGTCAGCTCACGGTACTGACCGCGCCCCAGGAGCTACAGGCCACAGCGGACGCGGTCGCTGCGGCAGCTCTGGAGTTGGGCAAGCTCGATGATGCCGCCGGAGAGGCAAAGGCGCATTCGGTACACGCGCAAGCGCTGGCGCGGCTGGGGAAGGTCGGTGCGTGCGAAGCCGCACTCGACAAAGCGCTGGCGGCCGCGCGCAAAGCCGGCGATCGCCGGCGCGCCAACGCCGTGCTGGCCGGCGCACCGCTCGCAGCGCTCTGGGGACCGAGCCCGGTGACACGCGCCAGCGGCCGCTGTCTCGATGTCGTGCGTGTCCTGCGTATCACCCAGGGTGCCCCGGCGGTCGAGTCGGTCGCACTGTCGTGCCAGGGCGTCCTCGAAGCGCTGCGCGGTCGCACCGAGGCCGCGCGCCGCATGATCGCCTCGTCGCGCAGGATGGTCGAGGAGCTCGGAATCGCGCATCGTCTGTTCGAGGCTGACGTCTTCGCCGGGCGCATCGATCTGCTTGAAGGTGACGCCGCTGCGGCCGAGCGCAAATTGCGCGGCGCCCACGACGGCTTGCGCGACCTTGGCCTCGGCATCGACGCGGCGCGCGCCGGCGCGCTGCTGGCGCGGGCGCAACTGGCCCAGGGCAAAGTAGCGGATGCGGCGCGCGCGAGCCAAGCGAGCGAAGCGCTCGCCGGCGACGACCTCCAGGCTGCCATCGCCTGGCGCGGCGTGCGTGCCGAGGCGCTGGCCAAGCGCGGCGAGCACGGCGCCGCAGTCGAGCTGGCGCAGGCCGCCGTCGCAATCGCGTCCGCCACCGATGCGCTGCTCGACCACGCCGACGCGCGCATGGCGCTTGCGGCGGCGCTGCGCGCGGCGGGGCGCGGCACCGAGGCCGATGCCGAGCAGCGTCGCGCTATCGAGCTGTGGGAGGCGAAGGGCGCGACGCTCTTGGCCGAGCGTCCTGGCACCGAGCGCGCCGCGCATACCGGGTCCCTGCCTTTGAAAAATGGAGGTCAGGAGGGATTTGCCGATGCGTCATCAAAACAAATCCCCCTCGATCCCCTTTTTTCAAAGGAGGAAGCCGAATCGCGGCGACGAGTACGCCCGAACGCTGCGACCGCGATGAATGTCCGCTTCCTGGCCGCCCTCGCCGCGCGCGACTTCGATGCGCTCGCAGCGGAGTTTCACGAGCAGCACCGGGAAATCGATCATCCGACAGGATCGACATACGGCCGCGACGCCGCCATCGCCTCCGTCCAGCGCCTCTTTCGATCACGCGATCCCCACTACGAGGTCGAGCCAATCGCGACGCTCGGCGAACGCCTGCTGCTCTTCCGTCGCCGCACCCGCGCCAGTGGAGACACCCGTGGCCGCTACGATGTCGGCCCTTACGAGAACGAGGCCTTCCAGCTGTTCGAGGTCGACGCGAGTGGCCTCTGCCGGAACGCGGAGGTGTTCGCTGTCGATCACCTCGGCGACGCCGTCACACGTCTCTACGAACGCTACGCGGAGCTGCTGCCCGAGGGTGCCGAGCGCGCGCGCGCCGCCGCGACAGCGCGCTCGGTGCAGGTAGTGGCGCCAGGAAGCATCGACCTCGATGGCTACACGGAGGTATTCCGCTCCGACGTCGCGATCGTGGACCACCGGGTGCTCGGATTGGGCTCCTCCATCGGGCCGCAGATGCTGTTTCGCAGCATGGCCGCGGCGCGGGAGGTCGGGGACCAGCTGATGTCTCGCCCGCAGGACGTGCTCGCGCTCACCCACGACGCCCTGCTCCTGCGGTGGCTCGCCTCGGGCGTGGGTCGCGAGAGCGGCGGCGCATTCGAGTGGGCGTTCCTGCGCCTCTTCATCTTCGATCCCGATGGCCGCGTCGCCCGCTACGAACTCTTCGACGCGGAGCGCGAAGGCGAGGCGGTGGCGCGGTTCGAAAAACTCGCCCGCGCCGCGGCGGCGACGCCAAACGAGCCGTTCGCCAACGCCGCTTCGCGGACCGACGCCGAGCTCCTTCGCTGCTTCAACGCGCGCGACTGGGAAGGCGTCCTCGCCTGCGTTGCGCCGGTGATGGTGTTCGACGAGCGGCGCCGCATGCTGCACAACACGTGCGGCCGCGACATCTGGCTGGAGCAGTTCCGCGTCGCCTACGACGTGCCCGCGAGCCGCTTCACGACGACGCTCCGCGCGACGCGCGACGAGCGGCTCGCGCTGAGCCTCCACGGCTTCACGGGCGAGGTCGCGGGCGGTGGCGGCCCGCTGGCGATAGACGACCACCTCGCGCTTCATGAGGTCGATCGCGACGGGCGCATCGTTGCCATTGTGCTCTTCGACCTCGAGGACGAGGAAGTCGCTTACGCCGAGTTGGACGCGCGCTTCGAGGCCGGCGAGGGCCTCGCGTACGCGGCGCATATGGGCCTCCTGCGCGCTTTCGGGCGCGCCACCGCGAGCCAGGAGTGGGACCCGTTGGTGGCGCTTTGCGCACCGACGTTCGTTGAGCACGATCATTGCCGCGTCGCCACGCTCGGCACGACAAAAGGTGCTGCGGCGTGGGCACGTAACTTTAGTACGCTAGTCGATCTCGCCACCGACACGGCCTATCGGATCGATCACGTGCGATCCACGGGTCATGGCCTCTGGGTCGTGGGCACGTGGTGCGGCACGCGGGAGGGCGGTCCCTACGAAATTCCGATCACCGCCGTCCTCGAGTTCGACGATGACGGCCGCCTGGCGCGGGCGGACCGCTATGACGACGACCAGGTCGACCAGGCGCGGGCGCGCTTCGATGAGTTGATCGCCAAAGGGCTCTCTCTCCCAGGGGGAGAGGGAGCGGAGACGCACTTCGCCAACGCCGCGACGCGCGCGGTGGATCGCGGCACGGCGGCCCTGGCGGCGCGCGACTGGGAGGGGTTCGCCTGCCTCTTCGCTCCTGGCGCTCGACACTACGACCGCAGCCGCATGGTACAGCTCGAGTCCGACATCCAAACGTGGCTCGCCTCGTTCCGCCAGATGGTCGAGATGACGTCTGGACCACCCCAGCGAAAGCTACTGGCCACGCGCGGCGAGCGGCTGGCGCTGTTCCGGATGATCTGGCATGGCGCGCAAGGCGACATCGGCCCGAGTGAGATCGACTGGCTGCTGATCATCGAGGTGGACGACCACGGCGACCATTCCGCGGTTGTCGTCTACGACCCCATCGACCTCGACGCCGCCTACGCCGAGCTCCACGCGCGCTGGACGGCGGGTGAGGCGTTGGCGTACCCACTCGCATCGAAGTGGCTGGGCGACTATCTGCGCTTCTTCGCTGCGCGCGACTGGGACGCCATGACCGCGATCGTGGCTACGGATTTCGTGGGGGAGAATCACCGCCTGGTTGGTTGGGGAACGCTGCACGGGCCGGCGGCTGTCGTCTCGATCTTCCAGGCGCAGATCGGTCTCGCACCCGACACCGAGGAACGCATGGATCACGTCCGCACCTGCGACCGCGGGGTGCTGTTCGAATACGCCTGGCACGGCACCCACGAGGGCGGCGCGTTCGAGAACCTGTGGATCGTCGGCATCGAGCTCGATGATGCTGGCCGGGCGCGGCGCGGTGACGTGTGGGAGCCGGAACAGATCGAGCAGGCGCTGGCGCGGTTCGAGGCGCTGAGGAAACCTAACCCCCTGGCCCCTTGCCCTGCGAGGGAAGGGGGAAAGCTTGCTCCCCTCTCCGTGACGGCGAGGGGTCGGGGGAGAGGTTCTTCGGCTGCGCTCGTGAAACCCACTACCGCCACGGCGGCGATGCAGCGCGCCTGGGCCGCGTTCGACGCGGGCGACCTCGATGCCGCGCGCGCCCTCTGCACCCCGAACTTCATATGGGAGGATCGGCGGCCGCTGGTGGGACTCTCCGGAGACGTTGAGTTGATGATCGCCTCGGCGCGCGAGCGGCTGGCCACGGGCGCGCGTCATGAACGCCGAGAGATCATCGGCACGGCCGGCGACCGCGTCGCCATCGGACGGGTACTGTGGGCCGGCGGCCCGACCGATGGCCGATTCGAGGTCGAGTTCCTCGTCGTGCACGAAGTCGACGCCGCCGGGCGGTGCACCGCCATGATCTTCCTCGACCCCGACGACGAGGGCGCCGCGCAGCGCGAGGCGTGGGCGCGCTGGGCACGGATCGAACCCGTCGCGGCACTGTGGGTGGAGTTGCTGACGGAGTTCGTCAACGCGTGGAACGCCCGCGATCTGTCGTGGCTGCGCGACCGCGCTGCCGATGATCTGGTCATCGAGGACCACCGACACGCCGGCCTCGGCCGCATCAAGGGTGCGGATGCCTACGGCGGCAGCCTTGTCGCGCTGTGGGCGCTAGCGCCGGACCAGCGGCTCGAGATCGGCTGGTCCTGGCCCGCGGTCGACCGGCACGGCTTCGTGGTCACGGCACGACGGGTCGGCACGCTCGCAAGTGGCGGCGCCTTCGAGAGCGAGTACCTCTGGCTCGGTGTCGGCAGCGCCGGCCGAGTCACCCGCTCGGAGTTTTTCGAGATCGACGAGCTCGACAGCGCGCTGGCGCGCTTCGAGGAGTTGAAGCCCTCTGTATCTCCCCTTGCCAAGGGGAGAACGGAAGAGGGGTCGCTGCGCATTCCGCCCAACGCGGCGACACAAGCCGTCGACCGCTTGATCGCGCTGGCCCAAGCGGGAGACTGGGGTGGGGCGCGCACACTGTGCGCCCCGATCGTGTTCGACGACCGCCGTCCCTTGTTCCGAACCACCGGCGATTGCGAACAGTTCGTGACCAATACTCGGTTCATTTGGGAAGCGGGCATGCGCCCGACACGCACGGTGCTCGCGACGGCGGGGGATCGAATCGAATTGCACCGCATGCTGTGGAGCATGGGCGACCGTGGTGCGCTCTCCGAAGTCGAGACGCTCGAGGTGTTCGAAGTCGATGCGGCGGGCCGAATCTGCGCGGCGATCATCTTTGATCCCGGCGATCGCGCCGCCGCCGAGGGCGAGATGACGCTTCGTTATATGCGCGAAAGGCGCCCTACCTTCGCCCGGCAGATGGAGCAGCGTCGCGACGCTGGGCGCGACCTGGCTCGCCATCGGCAGCTCACGCGCGACGATTTCGTCTTTCACGACCGTCGCCGCACCGGCCTCGGGCGCCTCGAAGGCGCCGACGCGTACCACGCGTCGTTGACGGCTCTGTTCGAGCTTTCGCCGGACGCGGTCGTCGGGTTTCCTCTCTACTACCTCGCCGACGAGCCGCACGGGACGCTGACAGTCGCGCACTCGTTCGGTACGCTCACCCAGGGCGGCGCTTTCGAATCCGTCTACGTGATGATCATGCTGTTCGATCGTGACGGCTCAAGCGTCGTCGCCGAACTCTTCGAACTGGAGGATATCGACGCCGCCAGGGCACGCTTCGAGGATCTGCGCGCACTCGCCGGCGCTTCTTGACGGTAACCGCTGGTTGGTGCGAGCCGAAGCTAGTTCACCACCCACGTATCGCCGCGGTTGAAGAGTTCGTCGAGATCGCCGGCGCCTTGTTTCGTCTTGGCGTGGTCCACCTGTTGAACGAGACCTTCCTCGTACGTCGCGCGAGTGACGGCTCGAAAGACGCCGATCGGGGTCGGGAACTGCGGCGGTTGCATTGAGCTGAGGAGGAACGCGAGCACCGGGTTGGTTTCGTCGTGGACGATGATGTCCGCCTCGGCGACGCCGTCCTTGCCGATTTCCACGACCTCCAACGAGTGGCCGCGCATGCGGATACCCTTGGTGCGCTGCTTGCCGAAGATCAGCGGCTTGCCGTGTTCGAGGATCAATTGGGTCTCCGCCTTGGTTTCCTTCTCGGTGAGATCGGCGAACGCACCGTCGTTGAAGATGTTGCAGTTCTGCAGAATCTCGACGAACGCGGTGCCCTTGTGCTCGTGCGCGCGGCGCACGATCTCTTGAAGATGCTTGGCCTCGACGTCGATGCTGCGCGCGACAAAGGAACCTTCGGCGCCGAGCGCAACCGAAATCGGATGGAAAGGGTGATCGATCGATCCGACCGGCGTCGACTTGGTGATCTTGCCCTGCTCGGAGGTGGGTGAGTATTGCCCCTTCGTGAGACCGTAGATGCGGTTGTTGAACAGCAAGATGTTGAGATCGAGATTGCGGCGCAACGCGTGGATCAAATGGTTGCCGCCGATGCTGAGCGCGTCGCCGTCGCCGGTGACCACCCACACCGACAGCTCGGGGCGACTGGCTTTCAGGCCGGTGGCGATCGCCGGCGCGCGACCATGGATGGTGTGGAAGCCGTAGGTGTTGACGTAGTACGGGAAGCGGCTGGAGCAGCCGATGCCGGACAAGAACACGAAATTTTCGCGCGGGACGCCGAGTTCGGGAAGGATCTTCTGGACCTGCGCGAGGATCGCGTAGTCGCCGCAGCCCGGACACCAGCGGACGTCTTGGTCGCTGACGAAGTCTTTGCGGGACAGTTTGGGGAGCGACGCCGTACTCATGACTTTGCCTCCAATAGACGGCTGATGCGGTGGGAAATCTCGGCGACCTTGAACGGTTGACCTTGAATCTTGTTGAGTCCAAGCGCATCGACGAGGAACTCGGCGCGAATGACCTTGATGAGCTGGCCGAGATTCATTTCCGGAATCAGTACACGATCGAACTGGTGGATGATGTCGCCGAGGTCGGGTGGCAGCGGATTGAGATAGCGCAGGTGGACGTGAGACACCGCGTGTCCGGCCTGCTGCATCTGTTTGGTTGCGGCGGCGATGGCGCCATAGGTGCTGCCCCAACCGATCACCAGCACTTTGCCCTGGGTCGGACCGTGAACAACGGTTGGTGGGATTTCCTGCACGATGCCGGCAATCTTGCGGGCGCGCACGCGCACCATTTGCTCGTGATTGTTGGGCGCGTAGCTGACGTTGCCGGTGATGTGCTCCTTCTCGAGGCCGCCGATGCGATGTTCGAGTCCCGGCGTGCCCGGTGTCACCCACGGCCGCGACAGGGTTTCCGCATCGCGCAAGTATGGGAAGAATCCGTCCGGATTCGTCCGGAACTCGACTGGAATCTTCGGCAAGTCAGTAGCTGCTGGAACGAGCCACGGCTCGGCGCCGTTTGCGAGGTAGCCGTCGGACAAGAAGATTACCGGGGTCATGTACTTGATGGCGATGCGCACGCACTCGAAGGCGGTGGCAAAGCAATCCGCCGGCGTGCAGGCTGCGAGCACCGGTACCGGCGAGTCGCTGTTGCGGCCGTAGAGCGCCATCAGCAGATCCGCTTGCTCGGTCTTCGTCGGCAGGCCGGTGCTCGGCCCGCCGCGCTGAATGTCCGCGATCACGAGCGGCAGTTCTACCGAAACGGCGAGGTTGACGGTTTCGGCTTTCAAGCACATGCCGGGGCCGCTCGTAGTCGTGAGCGCGACGGCGCCACCGAAAGCGGCGCCGAGCGCGGCGCCGACGCCCGCAATCTCGTCCTCGGCTTGAAATGTGTAGACGTCGAAGTTTTTGTAACTCGCCATCTCGTGCAAGATGTCGCTGGCGGGCGTGATCGGGTAACTGCCGAGGAACAGCCGCAGACCCGCCTGCCGCGCGGCGGCGATGAAGCCGAGCGCCGCGGCGGTGTTACCGGTGATGTTGCGATACTTCCCGGGGGCAATGCGGGCCGCCGGTACCTGGTAGGCCGAGCGGAACAGGTCGGTGGTTTCGCCGTAGTTGTAGCCGGCCGTCAAGACTCGGACGTTGGCTTCCAGCAGCTCCGGGGTTTTCTTGAAGCGTTGTTGAAGAAATCGAATCGTGGGCTCGATCGGCCGTTGAAACAGCCACGACGTGAGGCCGAGGGCGAAGAAATTTTTGCACCGCAGCATGGTGCGGGTCGGTAGATTGAGATCTTGCAGGGCGTTGATGGTGAGCTTGGTTACGTCGAGTTGATAGACTTGAAAGCGATCGAGCGATCCGTCGGTCAGAGGATTGCTCGCGTACTCGGCCTTCTTCAGGTTCTGCTCGTTGAAGGTTTCGTGATCGACGATCAGGATGCCGTTGGGGTTGAGATCGCCGATGTTCACCTTCAGTGCCGCTGGGTTCATCGCGACCAAGACGTCCGGATTGTCGCCGGGGGTGAAGATCTCGCGGCTGGAAAAATGGAGCTGAAAGCCGCTGACACCGGCGAGCGTTCCCGCGGGGGCGCGAATCTCGGCGGGAAAGTCCGGCAACGTGCTGAGATCGTTACCGGCGAGCGCCGTCTCGTTGGTGAATTGGGCGCCGGTCACTTGCATGCCGTCGCCGGAGTCGCCGGCGAATCGGATGACGACGGTTTCGCGCTCCTCGATGGGCTTGCGCGCGGGACTTATGGTGGCCGCGGCTACGGCCGAATCGGGTGAGGCCGGGGACATCGATCGTTCACTCCTTGCCCGACATGGGCGTGTTGGTCGCGATGGGTGAGGTGTCCACAGTCATTGCTAGGGATATACTCGGGGCCGACTGTGTACTCAACTCAGGGTTGTCATCGATGATGAAGCGGGCACGAGTCGACTTAGGCCGCGGCCTCGACCGCGGTGATCTCGTAGCTACGGCCGGCCAGATCGGTGGCGCCCTTGATCACGATCTTCTTCGCCAACTCGCGTTCAAGCGCGTCCACAGCGGCCACCTCGGTGGTGGCAAGAAAGTCGGCCACGCGGGGCGGCACGCGGATGTTCAGCCGTTGAGCATTGGGGTTGAGCGCGGCATCGCGCCGGATGCGGCGGAGTACGTCATACGCCAGCGTCTCGACGCTGCGGACCATGCCCCGGCCATCGCAGTGGGGACAGGGTTCGCACAGTTGCTGGACGAGATTTTCACGCCGCCGCTTGCGGGTCATCTCCACTAAGCCGAGGTCCGAGATGTGCAGGATGTTGGTGCGAGCCTTGTCCTTGCGAACCGCCTCCGTGAGCGCGTCGTAGACCTTCTTGCGATTGACGGCCTTTTCCATGTCGATGAAGTCGATGATGATCAGGCCGCCGATGTTGCGCAGGCGCAATTGTTCGACGATGACCTTGGCGGCTTCGAGATTGGTGCGCAACACGGTTTCTTCTTGCGTAGTCTTGCCGACGTAGCGGCCGGTGTTTACGTCGATGGCGGTCAAGGCTTCGGAGTGGTCGACCACGATGTAGCCACCGGACTTGAGCCACACCTTGCGTTCGAGCGCCTTTGCCAATTGGGCTTCGATGCCGAAGCGATCGAAGATCGGCTCGCTGTCGGTGTAGTGCTCGACGCGGTCGGTGAACCGCGGCATCACGGTTTCGAGGAACTCGATGATCCGCTGGTAGTCGCGGCCGCTGTCGACATACACGCGGTGAATGTCGGCGGTGAACAGGTCGCGGATCGAGCGAAGGATCAGGTCCATGTCGTAGTGCAGCAGGCACGGCGCGCTAGAGTTTTCGCTCTTCTTGAGGATGCGGCTCCACAACCGCAGCAGAAACCGCACGTCGCCTTGCATCTCGCGTTTGCTCAGCCCCTCGCACGCGGTGCGGATGATGAATCCGGCTGTCGGTGGCCGCAGTTCCTCAACAATCGCCTTCAGTCGGGCGCGTTCCTCCGGATCCTCGATGCGCCGCGAGACGCCGATGTGATTGATCAGTGGCATGTAGACCAGGTGTCGACCGGGGATCGACAAGTGCGACGAGACCCGCGCGCCCTTGGTGCCGATCGGGCCGTTGGTCACTTGAACAACGATTTCTTGTCCCTTCTTGAGTAGCTGCTCAATCGGCGGCCGCAGCGCGGCGGGCTTGGTGTCGCTCGGCGATTCCACGGGAACCAGTGGAGCGACTGCCCGCTCCGCGTCATCGGCGGTGCCGTTTTCTTCCTCGTACTCGGTGAAGACGAGATCACTGCCGGCGTCGGGGTAGAAGTCCGAGGCGCGTAGGAAAGCCGCCTTCTCCAAGCCGATATCCACGAACGCGGCTTGCATGCCCGGCAGCACGCGCATCACCCGGCCCTTGTAAATGTTGCCGTTGATGCCCCGTTCGCGTGCGCGCTCGATGAACACTTCGAGCAAGCGCGAATCCTCAACGAGCGCGACCCGCGCCTCTTGTTGAGTCGAGTTGATGACGATCTGGCGTGGCACTGGAGTTCAGGCCAGCCGCTGACTGCGCCCCGTGCCGTCGTGGCTGGCGAGAAACCGTTCGCGGACTGGAATTATGTTGTTCTTCACCATCCCCGCACCCCCCACATCAACCACAACAATCATATGGGCAACGGGTATAAGGCGCAAGGCCAACAAGGCGCGCGCATGCCCGTCTCAAATTTGACTTCCGGCGGGCTGACCGCTACTTTCGCGTGAATTCTCGACGTGTTTGGGATGATGGGTCAGGGATGTCGGCCACCGCAACCGTACTCAACACCAAGGTCCTAGTTCTCAATCGGTCGTTTCTCCCGATTCATATCACATCGGTTCGGCGAGCATTTGCGCTGCTTTATCAGGGGGTTGCTGAGGCAGTTAACGCCCAGTACCAAACCTTCGACTTCGACAGTTGGAGCGAACTGTCGGTGTCCGTGCACGACGACACGATCGGGCTGGTCAACCGGGTCATTCGAGTGCCGCGGGTCATTCTTCTGGTTGCCTACGACCGGTTGCCGCGTCGGCAGGTGCGGTTCAGCCGCTTCAACATCTACGCCCGGGACCGCAACACATGCCAATACTGCGGGCTGCTTTTTTCCCGAGCGGAGCTCAATTTGGATCACGTGGTCCCCCGCTCCCAGGGCGGCACCTCGCGCTGGGAGAACGTGGTGTGTTCGTGCCACGCGTGCAATCGCCGCAAGGGCGGGCGGACGCCGGATGAAGCCGGAATGCGATTGCTGCACGCGCCGCGACGGCCCGAGTGGACTCCGTTCATGATGCAAACCTTTAGTTTACGGCACTACGAGGAGTGGGGACCGTTCTTGTCGACGGTCGACGCGTCATATTGGAACACCGAATTGCAAGAGTAGTTCGGCCGGTGCAACGACCGCGATGCGATGGCGAGCGGTTTGTTGACACTCCGAAGAACGCTGTGAAATACTCGTGCGCGGGGTGGTGGTGATGGCATGCGGATCAAGCAGCTCGAGTTAATCGGCTTCAAGTCGTTCGTCGATCGAACAACGCTACATTTTCCGGCGCGTATCACCGGAATCGTCGGGCCGAACGGGTGCGGCAAGTCGAACGTCGTCGACGCCATCCGCTGGGTCCTGGGCGAACAGAGCCCGAAGCATCTCCGCGGTACGGCCATGGAAGATGTCATCTTCAACGGCAATGAGCGTCACGCGCCGTTGGGGATGGCCGAAGTGTCGCTCACCTTTGAAAATACCGGCGAAACTCGCGCAACCGCCGCACCGCTCGATCCCGACCTCGATGTCTCGACGGTCCCCGCGCACTTCCGCGACCTCACCGAAATCATGGTCACGCGCCGCTACTTCCGCTCGGGTGAATCCGAGTACTTCATCAACAAGACGCCGTGCCGACTGAAGGACATCACCGAACTGTTTCTCGGCACCGGGGTCGGCAGCAAAGCGTACGCAATCATCGAGCAGGGCCGCGTCGAGCAACTCGTCAACGCCAAGCCCGAGGACCGGCGCCTGTTCATCGAAGAAGCCGCCGGAACGACGCTCTACCGCAGTCGGAAGCTCGCCGCCGAGCGCAAGATGGAACGCACGCGCGAGAATCTCTCGCGCGTGACCGACATCTTGACCGAGCTGGAACGGCAGATCCACTACCTCAATCGGCAAGCCAAGAAGGCTGAACAATACCGCGCGCTACAGGAGGAGTTGCGCACCCTCGACGTGAATCTTGCCAGCGCCGAGTGGCACCAACTGTCCGCCGAGATGGCGCGGCTCGCAGCGGAGCGAGAGCAACTGGTCGCGCAGCAAGAGCACCTGCAACGTGAACTCAACGAACTCGAAACCGCACGCGAGGCGGCGGCCGAGGCACTCAGCGGGGCGGAGACGCATGCGGCACAACGCCGCGAGGCGTTGGCCGTCCTCGACGCCGAGCGCGACAGTCTGCGCCAGCGCACCGAATTGATGCGCCAGGAGCTGCACGAGCGTGAGCGCCGCATCGGCCGGCTGGACGCGGAACAACAAGATGTCTCCACGCGCGGTGAGAGTCTGGCGCGCGAGCTGGCCGCGGCGGAGCGCGATCGCGACCAGTGCGCGCAGCTCCTGCTGTTCGAAGAAGGAGAGCTGGCGGCGCGCGACGCCGATCTCGCGCGGGCGCGCGACGCGCAGCGGGTCGCGCACACCGCGGTGGAAGACGCCAAGGGCGGGCTGATCGCGTTGCTGACGCGTATGGCCGAGATCCGCAACGAGATCGCCGCGGTGACGCGCCGCCGTGAAGACGCGCAGCGCCGCGTCGCTCGTCTGACCGAAGAACGGAGCGCGATCGCGCAGCAGATTGACGCAACCGACCGTGAACTGGGCGCCCACCGTCAAACTGTGACGAGCTTGCGCGCCCGGGTCGACACTAGCGAGGGCGAAAAGGAGCGGCGTGCGGCGCGCGTGCGTGCTTTGGCGGAGGAACGCCGACGATGCGAACGCGAACTCAATGAGTTGCAGGGACGGTTGGTGCAAGCCCAGTCGCGGCGCGGATCGTTGGAAGAGATCGAGCGCAACTTCGAAGGCTACCAACCTGGGGTGCGGGCGATCATGGCGTCGGAGCAGCCCAGCGACGGCGTGCTCGGCGTGGTGGCCGATGTGATCGGCACGCCGCCCGAGTATGAGCGCGCAGTGGCCGCGGCGTTGGGCGATCGTCTGCAGTACGTGATCGTCGAGCAGGCCGATGCCGCCGTCGGCGCCGTGACGAATTTGCGCAGCCATTCGTCCGGGCGCGGCAGCTTCATCCCGCGGGCGCCGCGACCGGTACCGCTCAACGGGCTCGGCGCCGCCGGCATGAATGGCAACAGCTCGCGCCTACTCGATTTGGTGCAGGTGGATGAACGCTATCGCCAAGTCGCGGAGGCGCTGCTCGGCGAGGTGGTGCTGGTGCCCGATCTCCAGTCGGCGCTTTCGATCTGGAAGCAGAACGGTCGCTACGTGACGATGGTGACGCCCGACGGCGACGTCATCGACGCCAACGGGGTGATCACCGGCGGCAGCGATGCGCCGGGCGCGGCGCAGATTCTCGCGCGCCGGCGTGAACTCGGCGAGTTGGGCGAGCAGGTGGTCGCCATCGAGACGGAGATCGCCCGGGTGCAGGAACAGCTCCGATCGGTCGGCGAAATCATCGCCGGCGAGGAAATTGCGCTGGCCGCAATCGATCAAGACACCCACGCCACGACGCTCGAACTGGTGGCGGCCGAAAAGGACATCGAGCGGCTCGAACATGAGCGTCCGCGCCTGGTCGATCGCGCCGAGATCCTGCGCTTCGAGATCGATTCATTGAGCGCCGAAGATCAGCAAGCCGCCGGCGAACTGCAGCGACTCCACGCGAGCTTGGTCGATTTCGAAGCGCAACAGCAGGCGCGCGAACACGATGTGGCAACTCGCCAAGCCGACGTGGACGGAGCCACCGCACGAACCGAAGCCCTCGCGACGGAAGTCACGGCAACCAAGGTGCGAGTCGCGGAGCGCCGCGAGCGTCAACACGCCGCCGTCGCCGCGCTCAAACGGTTGGTCGCCGGCCGCGAGGAATTGATCGAGCGCGAGCACCGGCTGCGTGCCGAGCGCGACGAGACCGCGCACGAGTACTTGAGCTTGCAGCAAGCAATTGCCGAGGCCGAACAATCCGCGGCGCACCAGGATGCGCAACGCGATCGGCTCGCGACCGAGGTGGCCGAAACGCGTGCGGCGGCCGAACACGCCGCCGCGACGCTTGCCCAGCGCGAGCAGGCGCTGGCGGCGGAGCGCGATCGTCTCGATCAATTGCGCGGCACGCGCGGTGAGATCGATATTGCGCTGACGCAATGCCGGCTGAAGACAGAGCATCTGTGCGCCGGCGTGCAGGAGAAGTACGGGCTCGATCTGGCGCAGGCAGCGGCGGCCCACATCGAGCCGCTGCCGGAGGGGGCGGCCGAACGTCTACAGACGCTGCGCGAGCGCATCGCGCGGATCGGCGAAGTCAACGTCGGCGCGATCGACGAACTGCGCGAGTTGGAAGACCGCGCGCAGTTCCTGCGCACCCAGAAGGAAGATCTCGAACGTTCACTCGCGGACTTGGAGCGAACGATTCAACGGCTGAACAAGGCGTCGCGCACGCGCTTCGCCGAAACCTTCGCCGCGGTGAATGAAAAGTTCCAGGTGGTGTTCCCGCGCTTGTTCCGCGGGGGCGAGGCGCGGCTGGTCCTCACCGACGAGCACAACTTGCTCGAAAGCGGCGTCGAGATCATCGTCCGCCCACCGGGCAAGCGACTTGACACGGTTACATTGCTCTCCGGCGGCGAGAAGGCGTTAGTGGCGGTGAGTCTGATCTTTTCGCTGTTCCTCATCAATCCGACCCCGTTCTGCTTTCTCGACGAGGTCGATGCGCCGCTCGACGACGCCAACATCGGGCGCTTTTCGCAGATGATTCGCGAGATGAGTGAGGCGTCGCAATTCATCGTCATCACCCACAACAAGCGGACGATGGAATGCGCCGACACGCTCTACGGCGTCACCATGCAGGAGCCGGGGTTGTCGAAGGTTATCTCGGTCGCGATGCATTAGCGGGAACGGTCGACTGTCGACAGGTGAGAGTCGACCGGTTCGGAGCGAACCGCTACGAACAGCGCCAACATGCCTCCGAGTCCCGAGTTGCTCCTGGGTGCCGCCCTGGCGGTGCTGATCGTTTCTCTTGCCATCGCGTTATTCACGACGCGGCGCCAGCCCGCGCCCACGGCGGTCGAGCGACGCGCGGGCGGGCCCGCACAGCCGCCGCCGGTGCCAGCGAGCCCATGGGCGGCGTTTCGAGCCGGACTGAGCAAGACTCGGCATGCACTCGGCGCGCGAGTGCGCGACGCGTTCGGGCGCGATCGTACGCTCGACAGTTGGCTGACTGACCTTGAAGAGGCGTTGATTCTCGCCGACGTCGGGATGGCGACCACCCAACGGCTGATGGCCGCCTTGCGTCGGCGGGGTGGACTCGACTCGCCCGATGCGGTGCTGAGCGACTTGAAGGAGGAGATCCGCAAGCTGGTCGCGGCTGAGCCGGAAGACGAGGCGCCTGCGCGGCCGCGCGTCCTTGTGATTGCGGGCGTCAACGGCGTGGGAAAGACGACCACGATCGGCAAGCTTGCGCATCGGTTTTCCAGTGAAGGTAAGAAGGTGCTGCTGGTTGCGGGCGATACCTTTCGTGCCGCGGCGATCGAACAACTCGAAGTGTGGGCGAAGCGGGTCGGCTGCGACATCGTGAAGCACCAAAGCGGTGCCGATCCGGCGGCCGTTGTTTTCGACGGATTGAAGGCCGCGCAGAGTCGCGCCGTGGACGTGGTGATCGTCGACACCGCTGGCCGCTTGCACGTCAAAGTGAATTTGATGGAAGAATTGAAGAAGCTCGTGCGCGTGATCGCGCGCGAACTGCCGGGTGCGCCGCACGAGTCCTATCTCGTGCTGGATGCGTCGACCGGTCAGAATGCGTTGAGTCAGGCGCGGCTGTTTCGCGAGGCGTTGCCGCTCACCGGTGTGATCCTGACCAAACTCGACGGTACGGCCAAGGGCGGATTCGCCCTGGCGGTTCGCAGCGAGCTGGATCTTCCCCTGCGATATGTCGGTCTAGGCGAAGGGCTCGATGATTTGCGGCCGTTCGACGCCGATGCCTTCGTCGCGGCACTGTTCGAGTCCGACGCGCAATAATCCCACCGTTCAGCGGCGCGCCCACCTTGACTTGCCGGGGGGGCGGTCCGTATTCTGCACAGTCACTTTAAGAACGCAGGGTATGGACTTGGAGAACCTCAAACTTCTGGAAACGAAGATCGATCAGATCTTGACCCAGCATGAGAAGGTGCGGCGCGAGCGGGATGGGATGAGCGCGCGCATCAAGGAGCTGGAGGGGCAGGTGGCGCAGACCGCGGGCAAGCTGAAGCAGCAAGAACATGAGCGCAACGAGTTGAAGACGCGGCTCGAACGCATCCTCAGCCGGCTCGAGAGCCTGGATCTCGGCTAGGCCGGCACATCCGGGGGCACGCATGAAACAAGAAGTCGACGTGGTGATTCTCGGACAGTCCCTGACGGTCACCAGCGACGACGGTGCCGATCACGTGCGGGACGCCGCCCGCTACGTCGATGACACGATGCGATCGGTTGCGGCCGGAGGCCGGGCGGTGGCAACGTTGGACATCGCCTTGCTTGCGGCATTGAATATCGCCAGCGAATATCAGAAACTGAAGTCGGAGTATGAGCAGCTAACGCAAACGATCGACCGCCTCTCTCGCCGGTTGCCAATCAATCTCCCGAGTTGAGGCGAACGAAAGGAGTTCGACACATATAATAATCGAGCCGCCCCTGCTGGAATCGCGCTGCTGCGGCACCGGAGGGGCGTCCTGGTGAAGTGATCGTCGTCGGATGTGGGGGTTGGGGCTGAACGGACTGGAACACACATGCGTAGAGCGTCACGATACCGTTACAACCAGTTCAATCGCTGGGCAGTGTCGCCAGCAATCAGTGAAACCGTTGCAGCGCAGCACAATCGCCGCGCAACCACGCGGTGCGGTGGCCCCACCACAGGATAGTTAGCGAACCGGCGATCTCATCGTTCCCAGGGTGCGCGTCGGCTCTCTGTGTCGCAGAGATGAGAACCGTACCCGAGCAAGACACGCGAGCCCCGCGTTCGGTGACGCGGATCGTGCTCGCGCAGGTCAGTCGTGTGTCCGCCGTAGCGGTCATCGCGTCGCGGCCGGCGTTCTGGTCTCAAGTTCGGACTTGGCTGGATGAGGCGGCAGTTCCTCATCTGAAATCGCTGGCGGCAGTTCCCGCTGGGTGCGGTCTGTCGCCGGTTATCATCATTGGGAGCGGTCGCGCGGGGTGGATGCGTGGGGTCGGCGATCCTTCCGGAAAGGGGAAACACGTTCATGACAGCGTACGTGGTAGCATTGCTCGTGGCGGTCGTGCTGGCAGCCGTCTTCGCGTGGGGATTGGATCAATTTCGCCAGCGGCAGAACAAACAACAACGGGAGGCCAGTCAGGAACAGGCGGAGCGCGTGCTGCAGGAGGCGCGCACTGAGGCGGGGGCGGTTCGTAAGGAGGCCGATCTTCGAGCGAAGGAAACCATTCTTCAGGGGAAGGCAGAAGCGGAGAAGGAAGCGCGGGAACAACGGCGGGAACTGCAACAGGTCGAAAAGCGACTGCAAAGTAAGGAGGAGGCGCTCGACAAGCGGCAAGAGCAGATCGAGAAACGCGACACCGACAGCTCGCGCCGTGAGCAATCGCTCAAACAACGCGAACAGAACCTGGGCGAGCGCGAGAACGAGTGCAACCGGCTGGTCGAAGAAACTCGCGCCCAGCTCGAGCGGGTCGCCGGCCTCACCCGTGACGAGGCCAAGCGCAGCTTGATCCAAGAGATGGTGGATCAGGCGCGGCACGAGGGCGCCAAGTTGATCCGCCAGATCGAAGAGGAAGCCAAGGCCGACGCGGACCGCAAGGCCAAGAAGATCGTCTCGATCGCGATCGAACGCATGGCCGGCGAGTTCGTGGCCGAGCGGACCGTCTCGGCGATCCACCTACCAAGCGACGACATGAAGGGCCGCATCATCGGCCGCGAGGGTCGCAACATCCGCGCAATCGAGGCGGCCACCGGCGTTGATCTTATCGTCGACGACACGCCGGAGACCGTGATCGTCTCCTGCCACAATCCAATCCGCCGCGAGATCGCTCGCCGCGCGTTGGAACGCTTGATCTCCGACGGCCGCATTCACCCGGGACGCATCGAAGAAGTGGTGCGCAAGGCGGAGGCGGAGGTCGAGGAAAGCGTGCGCGAAGCCGGGCAGAAGGCGGTCTTCGAGATCGGCATCCACGGCGTGCATCCGGAACTGGTCAAGCTCGTCGGCATGCTGAAGTATCGTTACAGCTACGCGCAGAACGTATTGATGCACTCGATCGAGTGCGCGTTCATCGCCGGCGCGATGGCGGCGGAGCTCGGGCTGAACGAAAAGCAGGCGCGCCGCGCCGGGTTGTTGCACGACATCGGCAAGGCGCTCACGCACGAGGTCGAGGGATCGCACGCGATCATCGGCGCCGACATCGCGCGCAAATACGGCGAGTCGGCGAAGGTGGTGAACGCGATCGCGGCGCATCACGAAGAGGTCAAGGCGGAGACGATTCTCGCGCCGCTCGTCGATGCCGCCGACGCATTGTCGGGCGCCCGGCCCGGTGCCCGACGAGAAGTGCTGGAGAGCTACGTCAAGCGCTTGGAAGATCTCGAACGCATCAGCAATTCATTCAAGGGCGTCGAGAAATCGTTCGCGGTGCAGGCCGGCCGCGAGATTCGGATCATCGTCGAGCCGCGTTCGCTCAACGATGAACAAGCGACGTTGCTGGCCCAGGACGTTGCGCGCAAAATCGAAAGCGAGATGACCTATCCCGGCCAGATCAAAGTGACCGTCATCCGCGAGACGCGCTCGACCGAATTCGCGCGCTGAGGCGCGCGCCGAGACGACGATGGGGTCGGGCGGACCAAGAGCCACGGTTCGCCGGCCCCAGCGATTCTTCAGGCGACAAGATCATCACCTCACCCCGACCCTCTCCTCGACAGCTCGAAGGAGAGGGAGCCAGAGAAAACCCTCTTGCCCCACTAGCGATCACGGAAGTCGGTGATCGGCGACTCCTCCATGAAGCTCATCTCGAAGCGCGGCTGCATGACGCCGTCGTCGTCGTTGAACTCGCGGGTGAGGTAGGAGAATTCGAGCAAGAGACCGTTGGGGTCCTTGAAGTAGATCGACTTCGCCCATTCGTGATCGACGATGGCCGTGACCTTCACGCCCTTGCTGATGAGCGCGGCCCGCTTCGCTTCCAGCTCGGCGTGGCTGCCCGCCTCGAAGGCGAAGTGGTACACGCCCTCAGGCATTCCCAGCGGGCGGTTGATGCTGCCGTCAAACTCGACGGGCGCGCCCGGAACGCCGCGCGGCTCCATGAACGCGAGCAGTTGCTTGGCGCCGGTGTCGAAGAACACGTGGCGGATCTCGCCGCCTTCCTTCACCTTGATGATGTCGCAGCGGACCGCCTTGAACCCCAGTACGCCCTCGTAGAACTTGCGGGTGGCGTCGATGTCGAGAGTCCCCAAGCTAATGTGTGACCAGCCTTTGCCTGCCATGATGCCTCCTCTCGCCAACGCGTGGCGTCGATCGGGCCGAACCCCGATTCCGCTTCAAGTTGTGCCGCGCACGATAGCACGAACGTCGCGGGTTGCGAGAGAAAACTGCTCCCGAAGCCCGCCGCGATTACACCGGGAGCCACGCGAGTAGCTTTGCGCGGCTGCGACCATGGGGTGTTGACCGAGGAGCCTAGCCCCGGGCTGTTAGCGCTCCGCTGAAGTCTGCGAGACCGCCGAACCTTCACCCTGCAGCGCGGCGTAGTGCAGTCTGGTGCGCTCGGCACCGGCGGTGGAACTCCCCAGGGCATTGTTGCAATCAGCCAGCGGCCTCGCCGAGTGGCGACGCAGCGTGTAGTCGCGGGGCTTGTCCCCGCGGATAAGCGCGCCCGGAAAGTCGCGCTCCACCGCGATTTGGCATGGCGCGGAGCGGCCACGAGGGTGGCGGAAGCCTTGACTGCCAAGGGCGTTCGCGCGCCTCGTTCACTTGAGGCGGAATCGTTAGTAAGGACCCCGACCTATTCCGGTAGCCCAGCCTTGCGCAGGGCTTCGAGGTGGTGGGTGAGATCAGCCTCGCGTCGGTAGTGCAGCATCGGTGCGCAATGCCCAAAAATGGTGAACCCGGGGATGCGTGTGGTCACCTCCGCGGCGTGCGCGCGCGCTTGATCGGCATCGCCCATCTGTGCGTAGCAGGCCGCGAACAGGGTGTGGTGTAAGCCGTCCGACGCGGTGATGTGTCGCAGTGAGTCGATCGCATCGGCGTAGTGCTGCGCGGCGAACTGGGCGCGCGCCAGATGAAACCAGAAACGCTCGGGATGGTAGGGGTTGAGAGCCATCGCCTTGGTGATCCAATCGATACCCTCTTCGCCTTGACCGAGCCAGGTGAGGATCTCGCCCTGCTGGACCACGATCAAGTCGTCGTTCGGGTTCAGCGCCAGCGCGCGCTGCTGGTGGTGAACGGCCTTGTCGAAATCGTGGCGTAAGACGCTCACGGCGGCGAGGATGCGGTGCACGTCGCTGTCGTTTTCGTCCAGCCCGAGCGCGATCTGCAACTCACGGTCGATCTCCGATATGGCTCCGGACGGGTCGGCGCTCCAGCCGTTGCTCATCTGTTGCCCGAGAATGCACGCGTACCACGCATGGGCGTGCGCGTAACGCGGATCGAGTTCGACCGCGCGCCGGATGAGACTGAGCGCGCGCCCGTTGTCATCGCGGTTCGAACGGTGGTGCAGAAGCTTGGCTTCGAGCACGCATTCATAGGCCGCCATATTCGCCGGCGGCTTGCGTTCGGCGCGACTGCGGGCGGCGGCCTCCATGCGTCCGGGAAGCGTGGCGACGATGGCTGACGTCACCTCGTCCTGGATCGCGAAGATGTCCTCCAGGTCCCGATCGTAGCGCTCGGCCCAGACGTGGCGGTCGGATTCCGCGTCGATCAATTGCACCGTGACGCGCACGCGGTTGCCGGCTTTGCGCACGCTGCCCTCGATGACGTACTGCACGCTCAATTCGCGCGCGACGTTCTTCACATCCACCGTCTGTCCCTTGAACTTGAACGAGGTGTTACGCGAGATCACGAACAACTCGCGGAAGCGGGACAGATCGGTCAAGATGTCCTCCGTCAGGCCGTCGGCGAAGAACTCTTGGTCCGGCGCTCCGCTCATGTTGGTGAACGGCAACACGAGGATGGAGGGTTTCGCGGAGCGCGGGGCGGAGGCGGGACTGGCAGCGGCCGCGACGCCGTCGATGCGGGCGCGGTACACCCGGACGCGCGTCGCGATGTTCTTCAATTCGTGCTCACCCAGATCGTCGAAGCCGAGGTCGAGCTTGCGGCACACTTCCTCGTGCACCTTTGCGGACACGCAAATGCCGCCGGCGGGCGCCAGCGACTCGACGCGCGCGGCAATGTTCACGCCGTCGCCGTAGATGCGGTTGTCCTCGGTGATGATGTCGCCGAGATTGACGCCGACGCGGAACGCCATGCGGCGTTCTTCGGGTAGTTGGGCGTTGCGCGCCGCCAGTTCGCGCTGCATGGCGAGCGCCGCCTCGACCGCGTCGATCGCGCTGGCGAATTCGGCGAGCAGGTTGTCGCCGGGCATGTCGACGACGCGTCCATGGTGGGCCGTGACGATCATTGCGATCACGGCGCGGTATTCGGACAAGGTGCGGATGGTCGCGACCTCATCGTCGCCCATCAGGCGGCTGTAGCCCGCGACATCGGCGCTCAGAATCGCCGCCAGCTTGCGTTGTACCCGAACGTTCTCACTCATCTTCGATGTCCGAACCAGGGGCGAATCTAGGCCGCCGCAGACAGAGGTTCAAGGTGGCAGTAGCCTGTCAGGTTTGAATCGTCGCGCGCGAGAGATGGTGGCGCCGCGATCGTGCGATGGGTGGACGTTGCGGCGTGATTCTCGTAAAGGAACGCGCGATGCGGATTCTGTTTCTGGGCGACATCGTCGGCAAGCCGGGGCGGCAGGCGGTGCGGACGCTGCTGCCACGCTTGGTGGACCGCGCGCGGCTCGACGTGGTGGTGGCAAATTGCGAGAACGTGACCGACGGCAGCGGGGTCGATCCGAAGAATGCCGGGGAGCTGCTGGAGGCCGGCGTGCACGTATTGACGTCGGGCAATCATGTGTGGCGGCGGAAGGAGATCGTGGAGTTTATCGAGCGCCAGCCGCGACTGCTGCGGCCGGCTAACTTTCCCCCGAATGTGCCGGGTCGGGGTTGGACGGTGACCGAGAGCGCCGACGGGACGTCCGTCGCGGTGCTGAATTTGATTGGCCGCGTCTTCATGGATAGCGTTGATTGTCCGTTTCAAGCGGCTGAGCGATTGGTGCCGGAGTTGCAGAAGCGGGCCCGCGTGATCTTGGTCGACATGCATGCCGAAGCCACGTCTGAGAAGGGCGCGATGGGGCGCTTCCTCGCCGGCAAGGTTGCTGCGGTCGTCGGTAGTCACACGCATGTACAGACGGCGGATGAGTGCGTGCTAGCGGGTGGGACGGCGTTCATCACCGATGCCGGCATGTGCGGCCCTATTGAATCGATTCTTGGTGTGCGGGTGGAGCCCGTGCTGCGGCGGTTTCTCACGCACATGCCGACCAAGTTCGATGTCGCGAGCGGCCCAGTGATCGTTCAGGGGGCGATGATCGATGTCGATCCGGAGAGCGGACGTGCGAGTGCAATACGGCGAGTGCAGGAACGCGTCGAGCGGTGAGATCGGTTTCGTCGCAGCGCAAGGCACTTGAACTGCGTGAGTGAGTTGGCAAGATTGTCTGCGATGTCATCGGTCGAAGAGCAACTGCGCATCCTGCGGCGCGGAACCGCGCACGTGATCCCCGAGGGCGGCTTGGAGGCCAAGCTGCGCGAGGGGCGTCCGCTGCGCGTGAAGCTTGGGGTTGATCCGACGGCGCCGGATATTCATTTGGGGCATACGGTCGCGTTGCACAAGTTGCGACAATTCCAGGACCTCGGACATCAGGCGGTGCTGATCATCGGCGACTACACCGCGATGATCGGCGATCCGAGCGGGCGTTCGTCGACGCGTCCGCAGTTGACGCATGAACAGGTGATGGCGGCGGCGGCGACCTATCAGGAGCAGGTCTTCAAGGTGCTCGATCGCGAGCGGACCGAAGTGTGCTGCAACGGCGATTGGTTTTCGAAATTCACATTTCAGGACGTGATGCGGCTGTGCGCTGGGTACACGGTGGCGCGCATGCTGGAGCGCGATGACTTCGCCAAGCGCATGCAGGCGCAGCAACCGATTGCGATCCACGAGTTTCTGTATCCGCTGATGCAGGCGCACGATTCGGTGGTGGTGCGCGCGGATGTCGAACTCGGGGGCACGGATCAGACCTTCAACATTCTGCTTGGCCGCCATTTGCAGCGCGAAGCCGGGCAGCCCGAGCAGGTCGCGCTGATCACGCCGCTGCTCGAGGGCACCGACGGCGCGCAGAAGATGAGCAAGTCACTCGGCAACTACATCGGGATTGCCGAGCCGGCCGCGGACATTTTCGGCAAGGTGATGTCCATCTCGGACGAGTTGATGCTGCGATACTACGAATTGCTGAGTGACGAGGATGTCGCGCGGCTGAGGGCCGATATCGCCGGTACGCGGGCACATCCAATGGATGCCAAGAAGCGCCTGGCGTCGATGTTGGTCGAGCGGTTTCACGGCGCGGCTGCGGGAGAGCATGCGCGAACCGAATTTGAGCGCCGATTTCAGCGGCGGCAACTACCGGAAAACATTGAGACGTACACGTGGAACGAGGCGCCGGCGGAAAGCGTGCCGCTGCCCAAGGTGCTTGTGGTGTCGGGTCTGGTTGCGTCGATGAGCGAGGCGCGACGAACGATCGTGCAAGGAGGGGTTCGCGTCGACGGGGAACGAATCACGCAGGTGCAACACGTTCTGCCTGCGGGTCCGAGAGAGTGGCTGATCCAGGTTGGTCCGCGACGGATCAAAAAAATCGTGTTTCCCGCCGTGTGAGGGGTTGACTCGGGTATCGGCTTTCCCTATAAGACCCGTTCCGCCAATTGAGGCGGTCGGTCTTTGAAAACTAAATAGTAGCGCCAAATCATCGAGCGGCGGCCACAGAAGCATCGGGGCAGCCACACGATGATGCGGATCATCTTCGGATCGTGACGGGAACCCGAAAGGGTGCATATACCGGCGCACTCCAGGCCGGTTGAACCGTTTAACTGGAGAGTTTGATCCTGGCTCAGAACGAACGCTGGCGGCGTGCCTAACACATGCAAGTCGCGCGGGAAAGTGGGGGCAACTCCACGAGTACAGCGGCGCACGGGTGAGTAACACGTAGGTAACCTGCCCGCGGGACCGGGATAACCTGTCGAAAGACGGGCTAATACCGGATAAGACCACGGGGGCTTCGGCCCCTGAGGTAAAAGGTGGCCTCTGCTTGCATGCTATCACCTGCGGATGGGCCTGCGCGCCATTAGCTAGTTGGTGAGGTAACGGCCCACCAAGGCGAAGATGGCTAGCTGGTCTGAGAGGATGGCCAGCCACACTGGGACTGAGACACGGCCCAGACTCCTACGGGAGGCAGCAGTG
>DATKMK010000027.1:0-7528 GCA_035541895.1 Binatia bacterium
CGCATTGCCTTCGCTGACGAACCACTCGGAGCCGTCGTCGCGGCGCTCGATGCGCGGCAGCCGGTGCGCGTACTGCGGCTCGATGTGATCGACGAGGTACGTCGCGGGCTCGTTCGCGTGCGCATCTGCCGACACGACGAACAGCTTGTGCGGATCGTCGGCGCGGAGGGTGCGATCCCAGCCGTTGGGTCCGGGTGTCTTCAGACGCCAGGCATTGGGGGAGTGTGCAATCTCGACGGCGGCCATGACGAACCTCCTGATGCGGTCGCGGGTTGCATGCGGTCGACGGATGGACCGCGATCTGAAGAGGGTACCGATGGTAGAGGGGAAGTACCAGGTTGGCGAGAGTTCGACCGCTTCGTCGATCGTGCCCTCGAACACGAACGCGAGGTCGCCGCGCCCCGGTTGCGCCGTTGGCCGCGGGCAGAAAACCGCGGATCCTGCCAGAGCTTGGGACCGTGAAAGTTGAGTTTCGCATTCGCGCCGACCGCGATCGCAAAGATGGCGGTCTTGCCGCTGCGAAATTCGGCCTCGTGGATCAGTTCGAATCCGAGGCGCTTGTAGAACGCCATCAGCGCGTCCGGGTCGCGCGCCGGGAGCGAGACGTGATCCCAACCGATGACGGGCATCTGCACTCTCCTCTACGAGTTCCGGCTCGCATCATGCGTGCACCCGCCGGACCACTCCACTGTGGACGTCCACGACGAGCCGCGTCATCGCCGATCCGACGACAGCCGACGAACGAAGTCAGAAGACGCGCTAGTATTGGTACCGGCATATTGTTCATGGTACCGTCCGGTGGCCGATCCGTTTCGGTCTGGAGCGCTCTTGCCGAACCGCATCCGCACATCTGACGAACGGAGAGAATCCTATGTCGCTGAACGTTGACGACTACGGCGTGATCGATGTCGACACCCACATCATCGAGCCGCCGGATCTATGGACGTCGCGGGTGTCGGTCGAGAAGTGGGGCGATGCGGTCCCGCACGTCGTGGCGGATCCGGCGTCGGGCGTAGACATTTGGGTCACGGGTTCGACCGTGCTCCAGCCAGCGGCGATCGCCGCTCAGGCCGGGCACCCGAAGTTTCCGCCGGATCATCCGAAGAACCTGGCCGAAGCCAGGCCGGAAACGTGGCAGATCGGACCGAGGCTCGAGCGCATGGATGCAGCCGGCGTGCGCACCCAGATTCTCTACCCGAACGTCGTGGGGTTTGGTGGCGGTCGTTTCTTGAGCATGAACGACCCCGCGCTCACGCTGGCCTGCACTCGGGCCTACAACGATTTCCTCGCGGAATGGGCGAGCGCAGCGCCCGGTCGGCAGGTGCCGATGATGGCGTTGCCGTTCTGGGATCTCGACCTGTCGCTCGCGGAGATGCGTCGTGCGGCAGCGCTCGGGCACAAGGGCATCGTGTTCACGTCGGAGCCGCACGCTTGGGGACAGCCGCGGCTCGTCGAGCCCCATTGGAATCCGCTCTTCGCCCAGGCGCAGGAGATGGGTCTGCCGATCAACTTCCACATCGGCAGCGGCGGCTGGGTAGACAGAGGCGCATTCGAAGGCGCGGGCAAGCACGCCAACTTCGCGCGGCTGGCCGTTCTCCTGTTCGTTGCGAATGCGCAGGCGATCACCGACGTCATCTATGGGGGCGTCTGCCATCGCTTTCCGACGCTCAACTTCGTGTCGGTGGAAAGCGGGGTGTCGTGGCTACCCTTCCTGATCCAGGCACTCGATTGGCAATGGATGAACTTCGGCGTCCACAAGGAACACCCGGAATACACACTGCTTCCCAGCGAGTATTTCGCGCGGCAGATCTACGGCTGCTTCTGGTTCGAACGCGGCCAGCCACTCGAGAGCGCGGTCGCGTATCTCGGCGCCGACAACGTCCTCTTCGAGACAGACTTTCCCCATCCAACGTGTATGTCTCCCGGTGAGGCGACCTACGCGACCGAACCGCGCGAATATATCGAGAAGCATCTCATGCCCAACTTCTCCGAGGAGGTCCTGAAGAAGCTGCTGCACGACAACGCCGCTCGTGTGTACCACCTCGACTAGAACGCGTCTCAGCAACCGATTCGAGGCGTACGCCCGTGTCCCCGGATGCACCCGTGATCCTCGAAGTCGCCATCAACGGCATGACGTCGAAGGCGAAGAATCCGCATGCGCCTCGCAGCGCGCGCGAGATCGAGCGCGAATCGCTGCGCGCCTTCGAACTCGGCGCCAGCATCGTGCATGCGCACAACAGCGACATCGCGCTGACGGGCCAGGCCGCTGCGGATGACTATCTCGCGGCCTGCCGATCCTCGCCGCGTGGCCCGACGCGCTGTGGTATCCGACGTTGACGATCGGCAAGGGTATGGCGGCGAGGCTCGATCACGTCGAGCGCATCGCGCGCGTGGTCGCCGTACCGATGTGCGCCTTCGATCCGGGCTCGACCAACATCGGCATGCCCGGACCGGGCGGCATTCCGGTCGGGGGCGTCTACGCAGTCTCGTACGACGACGTGCGCGTCGCGTTCGAGTTCTGCGAGCGCCTGCGGCTCGGTCCCGCGCTCGGCATCTACGAGCCGAACGCGTTGCGCACCACGCTCGCCTGGCTGCGCGCCGGAAAGCTGCCGGCGGGTTCGATGGCGAAGCTCTATTTCGGCGGCGAGTACGGGTTGCTGTCGACCGAGCCGGGTGTCTCGTTCGGGTTGATGCCGACCCCCTAACGAATCCGTGCAGGGGCGTCTGCCCGCGTGCGGGTCACGCCTTCACGTCGAGGTTGTAGACGCGCGCCGCATTGCCGTAGAGCACCTTGTGCTGGTCGGCCTCCGGCAGCGGCGCCAGCACCTCTTCGATCTTCTTGCGCGCATCTGGATAGAGGCAGGTCGGGTGCGGATAGTCGGTTTCGACCATCACGTTGCCGGCACCGATCCGCTCGATTGCGCGCGACACGTCGTCTCTCTCGAACCAGAACGACGCGTAGATTTGCCGCTGGAAATACTCGGTCGGGTGCAGTGCGAGCTTGATGCCGTTCTCGGCTACCTGATACTCGGCCGACTCGAGGATGAAGGGCAGCCAGCCGAGGCCGCTCTCGACGGAGACGAAGTTCAACGTCGGATAGCGGTCGAGCAGTCCGCTGAAGATCAGGTTGACGATGCAGCGCGCATTGGCGATGAACAGAATCGTCGAGACCGCGCCGATGGCCCGCGGCGGACCGATGCCGGGCCACAGCGCGTTGGCGGGATTGCCGGAGCCGATGTGGAAGTTCACCGGCAGGCGGCGCTCCTGCGCAGTCGAAAAGAGCGCATCCCATGCCGGATCGACGAGTGACGGGAGATTCCACGTCTCCGGCGAGTCGGTCATCGTGAAACCGGTGAGCCCCAGCTTGTCGTGGCAGCGCTCGAGTTCGCGCGCGGCCTCGCGCGGTTCCCAGAACGGCAGCATGGCCTGCGGCAACAGCCGCCCACCGCTCGCGCGCTGCAAGTCTGCAGCCGCGTCGTTGTACGCCTGGACGCAGAAGTTACGCAGCGTGCGGTCTTCGATGCGCATCATCGAGCCGCCGGCGAAGCCGAGCACGTTCGGATAGAGGATCTGTCGCGCGATGCCTTGTTCGTCGAGTGCGCGCACGCGCGCTTGCGGTTGGCTGGCCGCTGGCGTCATCTCCTCGAGCCGCGGCAGCGTGTACATCGCCATCGCCTTCGAGCCGTCGGGGCGGATCACGCAGAAACCGGGACCGGACAGTTCGAAGTCGCGTCCGACGACCCACGCGTCGCTGCCGTCGGGCTTGCGCACGACGCGCGGTGCCACGTCGCGCAGCGCGGCCGGTGCGCGCGCGGTCCACAGGTCCGCCGGCTCGGTGAAATGCGCGTCGATGTCGATCAGCGGAAGATGTGCGATGGCGCTCATGGGGCTGTTCTCCTCGGGATCTTTGGTACCGATTGTACCCCGGGAGGTACCGGGACGGGACGACGATACGTCGTTGTCTCTCCGACGTCCAATGAACGCTCGAAGAAGATCGAAAAAGCGGCTTGGTAACGAACGATATCCAATGGTACCGTCATGCACGATGGCGCCGCGCCGCGTGCGCCCGGGGAAGAACGAGGAGGCGAGGCGTCATGGCACAGTCGACGGTGATCAAGGGCGGAACGGTCGTGGACGGAACGGGTCGGCCCGGGGTGCGTGCAGATGTCCGGCTGGCGGACGGGCGGATCGACGCGATCGGCGCGAATCTGCGCGGCGACAGCGTGATCGACGCAGCGGGCATGGTCGTGGCGCCGGGGTTCATCGACGTCCACACGCACTACGACGCGCAGGTCTTCTGGGATCCGGCGCTGACGCCCTCGTGCTTCCACGGCGTCACGACTGTGGTGGCCGGCAATTGCGGCTTCAGCCTCGCGCCGACGCGCCCGGCCGACCACAGTCTGCTTGTTCACACCCTCGAAAAGGTCGAGGACATGAACCCTGCCACGTTGACTGCCGGCATCCCCTGGGACTTCGAGAGCTTTCCGGAGTACCTCGACTCGATCCGGCGACGGGGTTGCGCGCTCAATTTCGCGGCATACATCGGACACACGCCGTTGCGCATCTGGGTACTGGGGTCCGAGGCGTCCCAACGGGAGGCGACGCCCGAGGAGATCGAACAGATGGCGGCGCTGGTGTCCGAGGCGATGAATGCCGGCGCGGTGGGCTTTGCGTCCAGCTTTGCCATCACGCACCTCGGCGCGGACGGTCGACCGATTCCGAGTCGGGCCGCGGGTCCGGAGGAGATCGAGGCGCTGTGCCGCGCTGTCGCGACCGCGGGAAAGGGTGTCGTCGCTTTGAACGGCGGTGCCAACCTCGGCTTCGCGCAGATGTACGACATGGCGGCTCGCCTCGGGGTACCGATCACCTACTCGGCCCTGCTCACGACTGCGGACCAGCGCTACATGAAGCTCGTCGAGATTCATCGGCAGCGCCGCGCCGATGCGCCCGTGTGGCCGCAGGTGTCGTGCCGCCCGTTGAGCTTCTCGCAGACGCTCGGCGACCCGTTCATCCTGAACACCAATCCGGTCTTCGCGGAGTTGTCCGCCGCCGCCGTCGAGCGACGTCGAACTGCGTATGCCGACCCTGCGTGGCGTCAACGCGTGCGCGACGCGTGGGCCGCGGGCAAAGGCCTCGTGCCGCGGTGGGAGACCTGGGACGTAATGGAATCGACCGCGCACCCGGAGTTGATCGGGCGGCGCGTGTCGGAGCTCGGCGGCGCGCCGGGTGCAGACGAACTCGACCGGCTCCTCACACTCGCGCTCGAGGAGCCCGAACCCGGGTGCTTGCGCGTGCGATCGGTCGTCGCCAACGACGACGTCGAGGGGGTGCGACTGCTGCTCAACGAGGCGGGGTGCACGCTCGGTCTATCGGACGCCGGCGCGCACATCGGCCAGCTCTGCGATGCGCCGATGCCGACCGATCTGCTCGGCAACTGGGTCCGCGACCGGAAGGTCATGTCGCTCGAGGAGGCCATCCGCAAGCTGACGTCGGTTCAGGCCAGCCTGTTCGGCTTCGAGGATCGCGGCGTCCTGAAGGTCGGAGCCCATGCCGACGTGGTCGTCTTCGATCCGCACACCGTCGCACCGGGGCCGATACGCCGAGTGCGCGACTTCCCGGCGAACGCCGAGCGATTGACCGCAGACCAGCCGGTCGGCATGCGCGATGTGTTCGTCAACGGGTGCGCCGTGGTGTCAGATGGGAAGTTGGACGCGGCGACGGTCGCGCAGCGTCCCGGTCACGTTCTGGCCCCTGCGCCGCGCGCCTGAGTGCGGGTGGAGCCTCTGTTACGCTCCGTCATCGAAAATCAACAGGATCATCATTGCCATGAAAGCCGCCATTTTCGAAGCTGCCCACAAACCCCTCACGATCGAAGACGTCGACATCGTGAAGCCACGCGCCGGCGAGGTGCTGGTGCGTACCGTATGCAGCGGCGTGTGCCACTCGGATCTGCATTTCGTCGACGGCGCCTGGTCGCTGCCGATGGCCGCGGTGCTGGGGCACGAAGCCGCCGGCATCGTCGAAGCGATCGGCGAGGGCGTCACGTACGTGAAGCCGGGTGACCGGGTCATCATGAGCTTCCGACCGTTCTGCGGTAAGTGCTACTACTGCCTGGGCGGACGGCCCAATCTGTGCAACGACCCGACCATCGGTGCGGCCGGCGCGACGCGTCTGACGTGGAAGGGCAAGCCGATTCTGCAGTTCGCGAACGTCGGGTCGTTCGCGGAGTTGATGCTGACCTCTGAGAACGGCGTCGTGAAGATTCCAAACGACATGCCGATGGCCGAGGCCTCGCTGATCGGCTGTGGCGTGATGACTGGGGTCGGCGCAGCGCTCTACACCGCCAAGGTACCGGGCGGCGCGGAAGTGGCGGTGATCGGTTGTGGCGGCATCGGGCTCAACATCATTCAAGGCTGCCGGCTGGCGGGTGCGTCGAAGATCATCGCGATCGACATCGTGGACTCGAAGCTGGAAATGGCACAGCGCTTCGGTGCGACGCACACGATCAATTCCAAGGCGACTGACAACCTGGTCGACGCCGTGCGAAGCCTGAACGGCGGAACAGGCGTCGAGTACGCGTTCGAGGCGATCGGTGTGCCGGCGGCGGCCACGCAGGCGTTTTCGATCATCCGCGCCGGCGGCACCTGTGTGGTCGTCGGTATGCACCCGATCGGTTCGCAGATCAGCGTGCCAGGCCCGGACTTCCTGCAGGAGAAGAAACTCGTCGGCTGCATGTACGGGTCGACACGCTTTCGCGAACACATGCCGAAAATCGTCGACCTGTTCATGAGCGGCAAACTCGATCTGTCGAACTTGGTGTCTCGGCGGTTGCCGCTCGATGGCGTCAACGAGGCATTCCGAACGATGAAGGCCGGGGAAGTCGCGCGATCCGTCTTGGAGATCTCGACGCCTTAGGGCGCTATCGCGTGTTGTCGAAGATCGTGTGCTCGCGCGTCAGGAACAGACGCGAGCGGCCGAAGTCGACGCAGCGGCGTTCGTCTTCGACCATCGCGGCACCGGCTGCGCGTCCTTCATCGGTCGCGGCGCCGCGTTCGAACTCCGCGAGCGAGCCGAACCACACCTCGGTCCCGTCGACCGGCGGCAGCATGCCGCGCGCCGCGCGCATGGATTCGTTTGCCGGGTGATCGAGCAGATGGCTCTGTACGTATTTGCGCAGCCGCAGCGCGTTCGATTGCGCCGTCACGAGCGGCCCGTGCGTGTGCAGCCAGTAGTCGTAGAAGCGCGCGGGCGTGTGGTCGGCGCGGCGCGTGATGACGTAGACGAGTTTGATGATTCCGGAACCTCGTTTTGGCAGAGCCTCGATTCGTCGGACCCAACGCTTCAGTTGGCCGCGACCTGCACGCCCATCCGCGCCGACAACGTTTCCGCTTCGTCGAGCCAGCGCGCGACGCTCGCGTCGATGCCGCGCTTCCAGAATGCCGGGTCGCGCGGATCGAGACCGAACGGCGCCATCAGTTCGACCGCGTTGCGGCTGCCGCCGGCGCGCAGCAGGTCGAGATACATCGGT
>DATKMK010000028.1:0-97909 GCA_035541895.1 Binatia bacterium
GGCCATCGGCGGCGGCACCACCGCGGCGATCAACTTCCACGGCGGTGCTGGTTCGGTCGCGCTCGGTCAGATCGGCAGCCCAAATATTTTTGGGATGTCGTTTGGCGCCACGGAGGCCGGCGACGCGGGAGTTGTGCTGCAGTCGCTTGCGGCAGCATCGGCGGGAGTCGGCCAAGGGCTATTCGGAGGATTCGTCCAAGCAAGCAGCGTTTCGCAAAGTCAGCCGCCGGGCAGCGGTGGACTCACAACGGCGATGATGTTCGCAGCGTCCGGCGAGGCCGCGGAGGTCGGCGGCCTGGCGGCGCACGCCAGCACGCTGATGGCACAAGCGGCCGTGAACGGCGCCTACGCCGGCAGTGTTACGCAGGCTAGCGCATACGGCTTCGCCTTCGGCGTGACGCTCTTTACCTCAGGTGTAGCACTCACGGCTGCCGGTGGATTGTTCGTAGCTGGACTTACAGGCGCGTGGATGCCTGCTCCGGCATATTGACCAGCTCATGGAAGTCGTGAGCCAACGGGCATCCGGAAGCAGTAGATGTAGAAATGGTGGGGAAATGACGAGTGATACGAAGATAACACCACTTCGACGATTCTTAACGTGGGCGGTTGTGCTTGCGTTCGGGTTTGGCGTTGGCGGCGGCGCGTTAGGGCTCATGTTTCACGTCCTGGGGCTCCCGTTGCCTCTTTACACCTGGGTCATGATCATGGTGACTGGTTACTTTGTCCTTCCATTCATTACCGGGACCGTCAATCAACCGATCCTGACACGGCAACGAGCCGCGGCGTTCTTCGGAGTCATTCCGATTGTTGCGGCTGCAGCGGCCATGCTGCTGCTCGCGCTCGGGGTGCAGGGTTGGATGCTTCTTTACGGCTTTGGGGCTGTGCTTCTGGGGTTTCATTTTGTTTTCGTGATGTGGATTGAGAAGCGGTAGACGCGCCAATGTCGTCACAACGATCGCAAGCGACAAGTCTGTCGGTTGCGCAACCGAATCCGCAAAGGAGTGTGAGAACAGGAGGCAATTGATGAGTCGCAGAGTGCTTCGAGCCTTACTCGCGGCTGCGGCAATGATGACTGTGGTGGTTTGGGCACAGGACAGCAGTGTCACGGACTCCGACACGTGGCTGCGCAACCGTGGCATCGTCACATCACCGGACGCTGACGACTCCGACACCCAAGCACGGCAAGCCGTCCGCAATCACATCGCGACGCTGCGTGAGAGCCGCGGCACGGTGCAGGCGTTCGCTCGCGACGGGCAGTGGAGAAGCGATCGCTGGCAGAGTCGCAGTCCGCAGCCGTGGTTCATTCAGGCGCAGCAGAACAGCGATGATGGGATGCTCACCGGACGACTCAGCGTCGTCGGCTCTGGGTCGCTGAGTGGCGGCACGATCAACGGCAAGATCGACGGCTCGTCGGTCTTCGGGACGATCAACGACGATCAGGGCGCGCAGCTCGCGACGTTCAGCGGTTCACGAGCCGGCAACCACTTCACCGGCACCTATCAAACCGCCGACGGCGACTTCGGCTCATGGAGCTACGATGAACCGACAGCTCCGGCGCAAGTCGACATCTCTGCGCTCCAGCAACCCGCGCAGGATGCGCAAGTCGACAGCGGCGTCAGCGCGCTTGATGCCGCGCCGTCGGATGCGCTCAGCGACGGCGACGGAACGGAGTAAGTACCCTCACCCTAGCCTCTCCCGCACGTGCTGCGGGCGAGGGGAGGCAAAGGATTCGAAGTGCCCGTCTTCCGGAACGATCCGCGGTCAGCCAGTTGCTATCAACCACCGATCGACTCACGCCGGAGTGTTGCGCCAGACGAGGCCGCGTGGTTAGAACATCGCATGGCTCACCGCGATGAACCTTGGTTGATGCGCACATACGCGGGGCACACCGACCCGCGGGCCGCCAACGCGCTGTTTCGGACCAATCTCGCCAAGGGTCAGACCGGGCTCAGCGTCGCCTTCGATCTGCCGACGCAGACGGGGTACGACTCGGATGATCCGATGGCCTCGGGCGAGGTGGGCAAGGTCGGCGTTCCGATCGGGCACATAAGGGACATGGAGGACCTGTTCGCTGGCATTCCTCTCGCGAAGATGAACACCTCGATGACCATCAACGCGACGGCGGCCTGGTTGCTGGCGTTGTACATCGCCGCCGCCGAACGGCAAGGCGCAGATCCGCGCGAGCTGCGAGGCACGACGCAGAACGATATCCTCAAAGAATTCCTTTCGCGCGGCACCCATATCTTCCCGCCCGAGCCGTCGCTGCGGTTGACGGCGGATACGATCGAATACACCGTGACCAACATTCCCAAGTGGAACCCGGTCAACATCTGCAGCTACCACCTGCAAGAAGCCGGCGCGACGCCCGTGCAGGAGATCGCGTTCGCGCTCGTCAACGCCTTCGCCGTTCTCGATCGCGTGCGACAGCGGCCCGGCGTCTCGATGCCCGACGTCGTCGGACAGATCTCGTTCTTCGTCAACGCCGGCATTCGCTTCATCGAAGAGTTGTGCAAGCTGAAGGCACTGGTGCGCTTGTGGGACCGATACATGGCGCAGCGCTACAGCGTCGCCGACGCGAAGAAACGCCGCTTCCGCTACGGCGTGCAAGTCAACTCGCTCGGTCTGACCGCTCAGCAACCCGAGAACAACGTCCAACGGATCGTGCTGGAGATGCTTGCGGTCACGTTGTCGAAGGAAGCGCGAGCGCGCTCGGTCCAGCTCCCGGCGTGGAACGAGGCGCTCGGCTTGCCGCGGCCGTGGGATCAACAGTGGGCGCTGCGCATGCAGCAAGTCTTGGCCTTCGAGACCGACGTGCTCGAATACGACGACATCTTCGAAGGCTCAACGGTGATCGAAACGAAGGTCAAGGATCTCATGGACGGGGCGGAGGCCGAGGTCGCGCGAATCCAACAGATCGGCGATGCGGCGGAGGCGATCGAGGTGATGAAGCGGGCGTTGGTCGCCAGCCACGCTGCCCGCCAGCGTCGCATCGAGAGCGGCGAACTCACGGTGGTGGGCGTCAATAAGTTCGTCGAACACGAGCCGTCGCCGCTAACCGCGACCGGCTCCGACAGCATCCTGGTCGTTGATCCGGAAGCCGAGCGCAAGCAGATCGAGCGTCTGCGAGCGTTTCGAGCGCAACGGGCGGCCGCGGAAGTCAGCGCCGCGTTGCGCGCGATTGAGGACGCAGCCACGTCGGGGGGCAACATTTTGCCCGCGTCAATCCGGGCAGCACACGCAGGAGTCACCACGGGCGAATGGGCTGGGGTGCTGCGACGGGTGTTCGGAGAGTATCGGGCGCCGACCGGCTTGCAAGGTGCGACGTTCACGAGTGACAGCGAGACACTGCTGGCCGTTCGTCGTCGGGTCAGCGAGGTCGCAGCCGAGCTGGGTCACCCCCTGCGCCTGTTGGTCGCCAAACCGGGCCTCGACGGACACTCGAACGGCGCGGAGCAGGTTGCGGTACGTGCCAAGGAAGCGGGATTTGAAGTGATCTACGAAGGGATCCGGCTGACGCCGGAGCAGATTGCGGAGTCGGCTCTTCAGGAAGACGTCGACGCTGTTGGCATTTCGATCCATTCGGGATCGCATCTCACGTTGGTGCCGCGGATCGTCGAGTTGCTGCGGGCAAAGGGAATCACGGATGTCCCCCTGTTTGTCGGCGGCATCGTTCCCGATCCGGATCAGCCGGTGCTCTTGCGTGCGGGCGTCGCGCGCATTTACACGCCTGGCGAAGCGACACTCAGCGCGATTGTGCGCGACATCGCAGAGGTGATCGCAGAACGTCGCGGCCATGCCGCCGGCGCCGCGTAGGCGTCCGCCGGTCGCCGTTTGCTTCAGTCAGAAGAACCAAAGTGAAGCTTGAGTGCGCGCGTGCCATACTGGCGTGCGAGATCGGGCTCGACCGACTCGAGGAGCCGGCCGAGCCGATTGAGGACAGTTGCTTGGCCGTTGCGATCCCCCAGCCGCTCGTACAGGCTGAGCGCGCGCGTGTAGCTGTCGCGCGCGCGCTCGGTATGCCCAAGGAGGGTGTCGAGGTCGCCCAAGCGGAGCAACGCGCTGCACTGGTGCGGGGTGTCGCCGAGCTCTTGATAGGTATTCAGCGCCTTCGTGTACGCCTCGCGCGCTGCATCGATGTGGCCGGCGGTCTGGTCGAGCGCTCCGAGGCTGAGTAGCGCGCGGCTCGCGCCCACCCGGTATGCTGCTTCTTGATACAGCTCGACGGCGCGAGCGAACATGCTGCGCGCGCGGTCCGGCTGGTTGAGGTTCTGCGCCAGTCGTCCGAGCCGCTGGTGCACGCGGCCTTCACCGACGCGGTCGTTGACGGCTTGATACAGGCTCAGCGACTGCTGGTAGGCCTTGCGCGCCGGATCGGCGCGCACCAAGGAGGTTTCGAGGTCGCCGACGTGCAGCCAAGCCGCGGCCTGCCCCCGCGCATCATCGAGCTGTCGATACAGGTTCAACGCCCTGGCGCAGGCCTCACGGGCGTCGTCGATCTTCCTGAACAACTGACCGAACTTGGCGATGCGCAGCAGCACGCCGGCCTGCATCGATTGGTCGCCGATCTGGCGGGATAGGTTCAGCGCACGCTCATATGCGTCCTTGGACGGCTCCTCGCGATGGACCGCACGCTCGAGGTCGCCGAGTTTCAACAAGGTACGCACCTGCGCCGCGCGGTCGCCCTCCTGCTGCTGTAGCTTGAGCGCTCCCTTGTACTGCTCCCGTGCCTGCCCGAACTGCCGGCCCGCGCGTGTGATGTCCGCGGCGGTGAGCCGGACGCGAACTTCCCCGCGAAGGTCTCGCCGCTCTTGGTACAATTTCAGCGCCTGGTTGTACCACATGAGTGCGCGGTCGGGGTTGTCGACCGAGCGTTCGAACTCGGCGCTAGCCAGCAGCGCGGCGGTCTCACCGGCGCGATCCCCGAGGTTGCGATAGAGCGTCACCGCACGGTTGTATGCGCTGCGCGCATCCTCGTCCCGGCGATACGAGCGGGACACTGCGGCGCGCTGCATCAAGCGGTTCGCGATCATGCTCGGGTTGCCGCCGAAGCCGAGGCGCAGTTGCAGCGCGTCGAGCCATCCAGCGGGTCCGGTGGTGTCGAGCATCGAGCTGTTGTTGAATACGATGGCGAATAGAACGATGGCTCCGACCAGCCGAACCGAGGGAGACTGAATGGACGCGCGTCGCGCGAGGTAGAGTGCGCTTCCGACCGCCAGGAGGGCGATGGCGGCGAACACGACATTGTTGAGCGGAAGGACGAAGCCGGTTGGAATCGTCGCTAGGAGCATCGCGGCGTAGAAGATGGCCCCGACGATTCCGAAGATGAGCAGTCCGGCGAGCGAATCGCGCCAGAAATGGCGGCGGCGCGCGGTCAGCTCGGGCACCGACTCTCGAATCGGCTCGGGCAATGCGTTGATCGCAGCCGCTTCGCGCAACGCGATCTTGGCCATCAACCAACTTTCGATCGGACGGCAGTCCTCGATGGTGTCGGGCAGGGGTGGGTCGGCGATGCGAAGAGGGGGCTCTGGGCATGCCTCTACGTCGGCAGCTTCGTACAGTTCGGCGGCGCGCAGAAAGTGCTGGTAGGCGATCGTGCTGTTGATGGTGAGGTAGGCTTCGGCAAGTTTGAAGCGGGCATTCGCTCGACCGCGCGTGTTATGGGCGTCCTCGAAGAGTTTGGATGCCTTGCCGTACAACTGGCGCGCATCGGCATCGCAGCCCAGTAGGAGTTGGACGTCGCCGAGGCTCAGTACGGCATCGGCTTCCCCGGTGAGATCCTCCACCCGGTGAAACAAGGTGACCGCGCGCTCGTAGGCTTGGGAGGCGTCGGCGAATCGGCAGAGCGCACGCTCGAGGTCGCCCAGCCGTTGATAGACGACGGCTTCCATGTCGAGGTCGCCCGCCCGCCGGCAGCGCACCAGCGCCTCTTCGAAGGTCGCGCGCGCCTCGTCCGGCCCGCGTTCGGCGATGAGATCCTGCGCCTGCGCGAATTGGCCGGGCGAGGCGGCGCCGTTGTTGCCTTCGTGGCCATTATTGTTCGATGAACCGAATCGCATGGCGCAATTGCTCGTCGCTATCCCCGATGGCGGACGCCGCGCATACAAGGGCCCTATCGCGATATGCGAATACTGCGCCCATTCCGCGACTCACTGGAAGCCGCACTTGCCTCCCACGTCGGCAGGATACAATGCCACAGCATACCTCAATAAGCGTTCAAGTTGTGGCGCGACAGTCGGACTAATTTGACGGTAGCCGGTCAAGATAGTACAGCCGCTACCATCTGACTGAGAGCGCTGACGCCGCGAAAAAGGGGGCTCGCGTGCTGGACGGTCAGCCACGACCTCCCCCGGATACAAGCGCACGGCCGCTCGATGCGTGGAGGATTCGAGATGCGCAACCCCCGAGATTTCGCTAAACCACTCGCGCTCGGCGCTCCAACGCCCGTGCTCGACATTCCGATCAAGCCGTCGCGCGTCATCCACTTCTTCGATCCGAGCAATCACAAGATGGCCGCCAAACTTCCCGACCTCGCACGTCAGACAGACATTCTTCTGGGCAATCTCGAAGATGCGATTCCGGCGGACAAGAAGATCGAGGCGCGCGAAGGCTTGGTAAAGGTCGGGCGCGAAGTCGATCTTGGTGACACGCCGCTCTGGACACGAGTCAACAGTTTGGATAGCCCCTGGTTCCTCGACGACGCCATTCGCCTGGTCAGTGAAATCGGCACCCGGCTCGAAGTCATGATGATTCCCAAGGTAGAAGGGCCGTGGGACATTCACTACGTGGATCGATTGTTGGCGCAGCTCGAAGCGAAGCACAAGATTCAGCGACCGATCCTGATCCACTCCGTGTTGGAGACCGGACTCGGCGTCACCAACGTCGAGGAGATCTGCGCAGCGAGCCCGCGAATGCAGGGCTTGAGCTTCGGCCCCGCGGATCTCGCTGCGTCGCGCCGCATGAAGACGACGCGCGTCGGCGGCGGCCATCCGGCGTATCTCGTGCGCAATGATCCGGACCCCAAGGATCCGAATGCCGCGCGGGCGACGGCGCAACAAGATCCGTGGCACTACTCGATCGCTCGGATGGTGGACGCGTGCACCGCCACCGGTTCGCTGCCGTTCTATGGGCCGTTCGGCGACATCGCGGACCCGCTCGGCTGCGAAGATCAATTTCGCGCGGCGTTCCTGCTGGGATGCGTCGGCGCATGGTCGCTGCATCCGAGTCAAATCGCCATCGCCAAGAAGGTCTTCAGTCCGCCAGTCGAGGAAGTGGCGTTCGCCAAGCGCGTCCTGGAGGCGATGCCGGACGGTCGCGGCGTGCAGATGATCGATGGCAAGATGCAAGACGACGCAACCTGGAAGCAGTGCAAAGTCATGGTGAACCTGGCGCAGATGTTGGCCGCGAAGGATCCCGACCTGGCGAAGCAGTATGGTTTCTGAAACTGGCGAAAGGTAAAGCGGCATGAGTGTGCGGCTAGCAAATCAAGCGGGGCGGGCGGTCGCGGTGATCGGCGATCGCGTCGTGGACGTCGAACGCGCGAGTCACGCGCGCTTTTCCTCGGACCCGATGGCAGCGATCCAGCAGTGGGATCGCTTCGTCGACTGGGCGAGCGGGCTGCGCAGCGGCGACGCAACTGAGGCGTTGAACGAAACCGGGTTGGGCCCGCCGATCCCGCGACCGGCGAAAGTGTTCGGCGTCGGAATGAATTACCGCGAACACGCCAAGGAAGCGGGCTTGGAGATCCCTGGTTCACCCGTCATCTTCACCAAGTTTCCCAATTGCCTCGTCGGCCCGCGTGCCGATGTCGAATTGTCCTCCGAGTACGTCGATTGGGAGGTCGAGTTGGTCGTGGTGATTGCCAAACGCGGCCGGCGCATCAGCGAAGCCGACGCGTTCGAATACGTGGCCGGATATTGTGCCGGCCAAGACATCTCCGATCGCAAGCTGCAGTTCGCCGATAAGCCGCCGCAGTTTTCGATAGGCAAGTCGATTGACACCTTCGGCCCGATCGGTCCCGCGCTCGTGTCACTCGATGCGTTCGCGAACCGGAACGACCTGGCGCTGACGTGCGACGTCGCCGGCGAGCGCATGCAGGCGGCGCGCACGAGCGACATGATTTTCTCCGTCGCGCAATTGATTGCGTTTCTCTCCAAGCTCTGTACGCTCGAAGCCGGCGACCTCATCTTTACCGGGACGCCCAGCGGCGTCGGATCCACCCGCGATCCGCGACGCTATCTGAAACCGGGAGAAGAGATCGTCAGCACGATCGAAGGAATCGGCACGCTCCGCAATCGCTGCGTCATGACCGCCGAGTGAGGCTTACCGTGAATATTGGGCTGGAAAAATGGGTGAATGAAGTCGCAGATCAGACCAAACCCGCCAAAGTGCAGTGGATCGATGGATCGAAGGAAGAGCACGATCGATTGATCGCCGCGATGGTCGACAGCAAAGTCCTGTCGCCGCTCAACCAACAGAAGTTCCCGAATTGTTTCCTGCATCGCAGCGACCCGAATGACGTAGCCCGTACCGAGCACCTCACGTTTGTTTGCCCGTCGGAGAAGGAGGCAGCCGGACCGACGAACAACTGGATGGCGCCGAGCGAAGCGAAGGAGAAGGTCGGCGCGCTGTTCAAGGGCGCGATGCGCGGCCGCACGATGTATGTGATCCCGTATTTGATGGGACCGGTCGGCTCGCCGTTTAGTAAGGTCGGCGTAGAGATCACCGACAGCCCGTACGTCGTGGCCAACATGCGGATCATGACCCGAATGGGGGAACCCGCGCTCCGCCAGCTCGGCAACAACGGAGAATTCGTCAAGGGCCTGCACTCGCTCGGCGATTTGAGTCCCGATCGGCGCTTCATTCTGCACTTTCCCGAGGACAAGGCGATCTGGAGCATCGGCTCGGGCTACGGCGGCAACGCACTGCTGGGGAAGAAATGCTTCGCCCTGCGGATCGCCAGCGTACAAGCGCGCGAGGAAGATTGGCTTGCCGAACACATGCTGATCCTCGGTCTCGAGAGCCCGGAAGGCGAGACCTACTACGTTGCGGCGGCGTTCCCGAGCGCGTGCGGCAAAACCAATCTCGCCATGCTGATCCCGCCGGCATCTCAGAACGGCTGGAAAGTATGGACCATCGGCGACGACATCGCGTGGCTGCGTCCGGGCCCCGATGGCAAACTGTGGGCGATCAATCCCGAAGCCGGCTTCTTCGGCGTGGCGCCAGGAACATCGTCGAAGACCAACAAAAACGCGATGGAGACCGTTCGCGCCAACTCGATCTTCACCAACGTCGCGGTGACCGAAGACAACTGCCCGTGGTGGGAGGGGATCGACGGCGAGGTTCCCGAACGGCTCACCGACTGGCGCGGCAATCCGTGGCGGAAGGGGTCCGCCGAGAAGGCCGCGCATCCGAATTCGCGCTTCACTGCGCCGGCGGTGCAGTGTCCGTCGATCTCGCCCAAGTTCAACGATCCGCAGGGCGTGCCGATCTCCGCGTTCATCTTCGGGGGCCGGCGAGCCCGCACCGCACCGTTGGTGTTCGAGGCGTTCGATTGGAACCACGGCGTGTTCGTCGGTGCGGCCGTGGCCTCAGAGACCACCGCGGCGCAGAGCGGCGCCGTCGGTGTCGTGCGGCGCGATCCAATGGCCATGCTACCCTTCTGCGGCTACAACATGGGCGAGTATTGGGGCCACTGGCTGCACATGGGCACGGTGGTCAAAAATCCGCCCAAGATCTTCCACGTCAACTGGTTCCGCCAAGACGCCGACGGCAAGTTCATCTGGCCGGGATTCGGCGAAAACATGCGCGCGCTGCGCTGGATCATCGATCGCTGTAAAGGTGGCGGGGCGGCGGTCGAATCGCCGATCGGACAGCTTCCCGCAAAAGGTGCGGTCGATACCGATGGCCTTGGCGTTGATGATCGGACGATGGCCGAACTATTGTCGGTCTCGAAGGACGATTGGCGCGCCGAGGCCGCTAGTCTCGGCGACTTCTTCGGCAAGTTCTCCAATCACCTGCCCGCCGAGGTCGAGCGCCAGCGTCAGGGCCTGATCAAACGTCTCGGTTGACCGGAATCGCCTTCGTTTCGGAATAGTGTCGGGCTGCGGTTGCAGCGCCCAGTCGAATCGCGGCGACTTGATTCGTCCGCGCTGACCTGGCTAGAAACGTGGTCGAGCGCTCGACTGAAGGAGCTTCACGATGCGAACGGAAGAGATGATCCTGGTCAGCGTCGACGACCACGTCGTTGAACCGCGTAACATGTTCGATCAACACTTGGCGTCCGACTGGAAGCCGAAGGCGCCGCGCGTCGTCCGCAAGGCTGACGGCAGCGATGTGTGGGTGTTTGCCGGCGAGCAGATTCCCAACATCGGATTGAACGCGGTGGTCGGCCGCCCGCGCGAGGAGTACGGCATGGAGCCAACCTCGTTCGATCAACTCCGCAAAGGGACCTACGACATTCACGAGCGCGTCCGCGACATGAATGTAAACGGCGTTCTCGCATCGCTCTGCTTCCCGTCGTTTCCCGGCCTGTGCGGCGCCTTGTTCTTCCGCCAGCCGGACAAGCAACTCGCGCTGACGATGCTCCGCGCCTACAACGACTGGCACATCGATGAGTGGTGTGACACCTACCCGGGACGATTCATTCCCCTCTCGTTGTCTCCGTTCTGGGACCCGCAATTGATGGCGGACGAAGTCCGACGCGTCGCCAAGAAGGGGTGCCGCGCCGTGACCTTCACCGAGAGCCCCGATGCGCACGGGTTGCCGAGCTTTCACAACCGGCATTGGGACCCGTTCTGGAAGGCATGCTCGGACGAGGGAACGGTCGTGTGCATTCATATCGGCTCGGGATCGGGCATGAAGTTCTCGTCGATGGATGCGCCTGTCGACGTGATGATCACGGTACAGCCGATTGCGTGCGTGAACTGCGCCGCAGACTTGCTCTGGTCGCGAGTGTTGAAAGAGTTTCCGCACCTCCGGATCGCGATGTCCGAAGGCGGCATCGGCTGGATTCCATACTTTCTCGAGCGAGCCGACTATGTTCACGACCGCCATCATTGCTGGACGCATCAGGACTTCGGCGGCAAACGGCCGAGCGAAATCTGGCGGCAACACGTGATCACGTGCTTCATCGACGACCCGGTGGGGATCAGCAACCGCCACGGCGTCGGCATCGACACGATCACCTGGGAGTGCGACTACCCGCACTCCGATACTACATGGCCGAAGTCGCCGGAGGCGCTTGCGCGCTGCTTCGAGGGAGTCTCCGACGAGGATGTGAACAAGATCACGCACCAGAACGCGCTGCGCTTCTTCGGCAATGATCCATTTAAACACCGCCCGAAGTCGCGATGTACGGTTGGTGCGCTGCGCGCTGAATCGCCGGATGTGGATCTGTCGGTCAAGTCGCAGGGCGGCAAGCCGCCGGTGGCCGGCGCGCGCCGGCCGGTTACGACGCAAGACGTACTCGCACAGCTCGCGTCGGTGTACAGCAGCCAGCCGGAGTAGTGTCGGTCGCGGCGTGGCGGCGACGTGCCCGGCTGCACCCCGCACGATTTCTGTTGACAGCCGGGTGCGATTCGTCGGATTAGTCGGTCACGAAACAAGCGAATTTGGTGTCGGGGCACTGCCGGTCCAAGGATCGCGCGGCTGGCTTGCAATATCCCAGTGCGTGCGTGCGAGTGTCGCGTATCAGCAAGCCCGCTCGCGGTTCTTGGCGCCATGTCGTCTGTACGCTCGTGGTATTCCTGTCGGCGGCGGGGCCGGTGCACGCCGCGTGCGTAGGCGATTGCGACGAAAACGGACGCGTAACGGTCGAAGAGCTGGTCACCGCAGTCAATATCGCGTTGGGAAACGCGACGGTCGATGCGTGTCCCGCCATCGACGCCGACAACAGCAAGCGGGCGACCATCGATGAACTCGTCACCGCGGTCAACAATGCGCTGAACGGTTGCGCGGTCCGACCGACCCCGACGCCCACGCCGACACCGCCGGGTCCAACAGTCACGCCGATCGGCAACGCAACTCCGACACCGAGCACGACCGCGTCGCCGGGAATCGCATTCCAGCCGATGACGGGTCCGCGGGGGGAAAGCGTCGTGATCAAAGGCCCGGGACTCGCGGGCACAACCGGCGTGACTTTCAATGGGTCGGCAGCCAGCTTCACGATCGGAGCGGGGGACAGCGTCACGGCGACAGTCCCGCAGAGCGCGACCACCGGGAGCATCCGCGTCACGACCGCGCACGGCACGATCTCCAGCAACGCCGTGTTCGTGGTGCTCGTGCCCAGCACGTTCACGCTGACGCTCGGACCAAACGCGGCTTCGGTCATTCAGGGTCAGTCGACCTCGTACACGGTGACGCTCCAGAGCGCCAACGGGTTCACGCAACTCGCCGACCTGAGCGTTTCCGGTCTCGCTGCCGGCCTGACGGCCACGCTGACGCCCCCACGGATCACCGCGGGACAGACGGGTTTGCTGACGCTCAGCGCTCCTTCGAACCAGCCGACCGGCGCTTCGAACTTTACCGTGTCGGCCGGCGCTACTGTGTTGGGGCAGCCGCAGTCGACATCTGCAAACGCTTCGGTGACGGTGCAGCCGGTGACCACGTCGTTCCTTGGACGGACCGTCGTCGATGACACGATGCAGACCGCGCTGGCGGGTGTGACCATCACATTCCTCGGCAAAGATGGAGCCGGCAACTCTACCGGCTGCTCGGGGCAGACGGTGTCGGATGCCGCCGGCAACTTCGTATTTTCCAATCTCCCCGATCAGTGTATCGGTTCACAACTCATCCGCTACGACGGCAGCAGCGCGACCGCGCCGGGCGGCCGCTACGCCGGCGTCGATCTGATTTACACGCTCGTTGCGCACCAAGTCGTGGTGTCACCGGTGTTGGTGCATCTGCCGCGCATCGACGATCGCGAGACCGTGATGGTGAAGCAGAACGCGCCGATGGACCAGACGTTCACCTTCACGACCATCCCGTTCCTGTCGATCACCGTCTATGCCGGAACGATCTTGACGATGCCGGACGGAAGTCAGCCCGATCCGTTCCCATTGACGGCGGTCGAAGTGCCGGTCGATCGGCTCCCGGAAGAATTTTCGCCGCAGGCGCAGAACCCGACGTCGATTCTCGGATTCATCGTCGCGTTCCAACCCGCGAACGCGGTGGCGAGCCAACCGGTGGCGGTGACGTTCCCGAATACGCTCAACACGCCGCCGGGAACGTTTGTGCAGTTGTTCACGCTCGATCCGACGCGCGGGCAGATGATCCCGTACGGCTCCGGCCGCGCGTCGAACGACGGCATGCAAATCATTCCGAACGCCGACCCGGCGCACCCCGGTCACGCATACGGCTTGGTAAACTTCGACTGGCACGGCCCAACCGCGCCGCCGTCGAACAACAACGATCCCGGGGCGCCGAATTTCTGTCCACCGGGAGCGGACTGTCCGTGCCCCCCACAAGTTGGACGCAAGCCGGTGGACGTTTCTTCCGGCCTGGAGATTCTGACCGAAACCGACATCGACATCGGCGGCGTACGCGGCGGCTTAACGATCGAGCGAACCTACCGCACCGGATCGAACACGGGAGGCCCCTTCGGCATCGGCACGAATCACAACTATGGGTATCAGCTCGGTCTGACGGGCCAGGCAGTCATCAACCTGATTGTGCCGCAAGGGAACCAGTTCCCGTTCAATCAACAGCCCGACGGCACGTTCATCAATTCGACGATCCCAACGCTGCACGGTGCGGTGCTCAGCATTCCGGCGAGCGGCGTCTTCGATCTGCGCTGGAAGAACGGAACGGTGTACCAGTTCAGCCGTTTCAATCTGTTGTTTCTGCTGACGTCGATAACTGACGCCAACGGTAGCGTCACGACCATCACGCGCGGGTCGAACCCGACCGAGATTGCGCAGATCGTCGATCCCGTCGGGCGCGTGCTGTCGTTGCAGTATGACGCGAGTAGCCGCATCACCTCTATCACCGATCCGCTCGGCCGCACCGTGCACTACACCTACAACACCCAGGGCACCCTGGCGACCGTGACCGACGCCGCGGGCGGCGTGACCAACTACGACTACGACGCGCAGAATCGACTCACCGCGGTGACGGACCCACGCGGCGTCATCGTCGCGCAGAATGCGTACGATCAGAATGGCCGCGTCCGGCAGCAGACGCTCGCGGATGGCGGGACGTACACGTTCACCTATTCGCTACTGAACCCGGCGGCTCCGGCGGTCAGCCCGGTCCTGCGCACAACCGTGCTTGATCCATTGAACAAACCGACGACCTACCACTTCAATGCGCAGGGCTATTTGATCGACATCACCGACGCGACCGGACAGGTGCGCGTCTTCCACCGAGATGCCGGCACCAATCTCCTCCTCTCCGTCACAGGAACGGCGTCCTGTTCGATCTGTGGCCTCGGCAACGGCGGCGATCGTAGCTTCACGTACGATTCGAACGGAAACGTAACCAGCATTGCCGACGCGCTCGGCAACACGGCCAGGTTCACGTATGAACCGACCTTCAATCGTCTGGCCACGGCGACGGACACGCTCGGCAACGTCGAGAGGTTCGAATATGACGATCGCGGCAACCTGATCGCGCGCACCGATGCGGGCGGCAGCACGCTCAGCTTCGACTATGACGGATTTGGTGAATTGACTCGAATCACCGACCCGCTCGGAAACTCGACGACGCTGTCGTACGACGCACTGGGCGACGTGGTAACGATCGTCAACGCTGCCGGCGAGACCAGCGCGGCCCGTTACGATGTGGCGTCACGACAAATTCAAGTCACCGACGCTCTCGGTCGCGTGAGCAGCCGCGTGTTCGATGCGCTGGATCAGTTGACGTCGCAGACCGACGCGCGAAACAATACGACGCACTACACCTACGACACGGCCGGCAATCCGCTCACGCTGACGGATGCGCGCGGCAACACGACCTCGTTCACCTACGATTCGGTCGGTCGGCAGATTACGAAGACCACTCCGGGAGGCGCAACCGAGACCGTCACCTACGATCGCAACGGAAACATCACCCGGTTCGTCGACCGGCGGGGGCAGGTGAGCCAGTTCACCTACGACCTCTTGGATCGAATGACGCGAGCAACGTACCAGGACGGTACGACGGTTTCCGGTTCGTACGATGCAAATGGACGCCTCGTCCAGGCGGTCGACTCGGCGAGCGGGCGATTCACCTTTGCGTATGATCTGGCGGGCCGAACCACGCAGTCGACCAGTCCGTTCGGCGCGGTGAACTACGTCTACGACTCCCAGGGTCGGATCACCTCGCGCACCGTGGTGGGCCAAGCGCCGGTGCAGTACACCTACGACTCGCTCAGCGAGGTGCTTCAGGCGGCCACCACGCACGCGACGGTCACCCTGGCATACGGCAAGAAACACACGCTCGACAGTCTGAGCCGGGCCAACGGTGTCACCAGCGCGTACGCGTACGATGCCGTGGGCCGCGTGTTGTCCGTCTCCCATATGACCACGAGCGCTTCGCTGAGTGCGCAGCACTACACCTACAACGCCGCCGGATTCCGGAACACGATGACGACCGATAACGCCGGGGCCTTCACGACGCCCGCGGTCAGCAATCAATTCGACACCGACAATCGACTAACTCACCGCGGTGCAACGGTCTTCACGTACGATGCGAACGGGAATCTCGCATCCACGTCGGGCCCCGACGGTACGACCACCTATAGCTGGGACGCGCGCAATCAATTGCGGGCGGTCGTGGGTCCGACCGGACAGCGGACCGATCTCGTCTACGACTTCGACGGAAACCTGATCGCGCAGAGCGACAGCGGGCCAATTCTCAATCGGAGCCGCAGCTTCGTGCTGGACGATCTCAGCAACATTGCCCTGATCCAAGAAGACAACGTAGATCAGATGCTGGTGGTGAGCGGTCGCGGCATCGACCAGCACTTTGCAGTGGTGCACAGCGACGGAGCGGTGGAATACGCGCTCACCGACGCCATCAACAGCACGGTGGCGACTGTCGATGAGTCAGGTCATGTCGTTGATCGGTTCACGTACGATCCGTTCGGACTCACGGCGAACGGCGGTAGCGGGTTTCCATTCCAGTATACGGGCCGCCTCCCGATCACGGGCAGCCTCTATTCCTATCGGGCGCGCTACTACGACGCGGCTCTCGGTCGATTCACGAGCGAAGACCCGCTCGGTTTCCTAAGTGGCGACGTCAATGCGTATCGCTACGTCGGCAACAGTCCGCTCAACTTGATCGATCCGAGCGGTTACGCACCGGTCGACCCGGCGGTGCAGGCATTCAGAAACGCGGTGTCGCGCGCGGTCCACAATCCGAATTTGGCGAAGCGCATCACCGACGAGGTCGAGGCGCGACAGCGGCTGGTAGACGAGATCAAGCGCAACGGTAAACTCACGCGCCCGTCGCCGAACAAGGTCGTCTCGGCGGTGACGGACTTCTGTTACAACATTGGCAGCCGTGTTTCGCAGCTCAAACTTCAGAACGAGGCGTTGAGCCAGCAACCCAGGAACCCCTACCACTTGCTCTCGGAGACCGACGACTACCTCGATTTCCTCGTCGGTACGTACATCCTGACCGCGGGACAACCGGCCTGGCAATATCAGGCACCGGCTGCGCTGGTTGTGACGAATAAGAACATTTCCGGGCAGGGCGTGGGCAAGGGCGATTACAACCCGTTCATCCAGATGATGATGCCATGAAACGCGTGATTGCTTGTCTGGCGAACGGCGGGCTCGCGTTCGGACTGCTTGTCGCCGTGGGTGTTCACGCGTCGCATGCGCAGCAGACCTGCTACGGCTACGACGAAACCGGCCAGCTCATCGCCGCGGTCAGCGCCCAGGGTCAGACGATCATCTACGACTACGATGCCGTCGGGAATCCGGTGAACGTCCGGCGCAATGACGCGACGACGCCGGTGGCCATCACCTTCGTGAGTCCGGTCAGCGCGGTCGGCGGCCAACCGATTACATTACTCGGCACCGGGTTCAGCGACGATCCCGACCAGGACGCTGTTACGATCGGCGGCGTGCCGGCGACGGTGACGGCGGCCAATAGTTGCAGTCTCACGGTGACGGTCCCTCCGAATGCGACCGCCGGTCCGGGATCGATCCACGTAACGACGCCGACGGGATCGGCGACCTATACCGGTTCGTTCTCGCTCGAAGTCGGGTTGATGGTCTCGCCGTCAGTCGGAGAAGCTATCATCAATCAGACGATCGGGTTTGTCGCCACGGTCACTGGCACAACCGACCAGCGCGTGAGCTGGGGCGTCAACAGCGTCGTTGGAGGCGATGCGACCAACGGCACGATCACGCCGACGGGCCTCTACACCGCACCCGCGGCGATCCCGGCCGGTGTTGCGGTCGCAATTCAGGCGACGAGCGTTGGGTTCCCGAGCGTCACCGGCCAGGCGAACGTGACGGTCGTCGCGGTTGGAAACCGATTCGCCCACACTGCCGTGAGCGTGCAATTGGGCGCACCGCCGCCATTGAGCGTGGTGGCGTTGCCAGTGGGCGTGCAGTTCGGGACGCTGTCGCCCGGCGGAGCGAACGCACTGCCCGTCAGCGTTCAGTTCGATACGGCGCCGTCGCCGATCAGCGTGGTGGCCTTGCCGGTCAGCGTCCAGTTCGGCCCGCTCTCGTCCGGCGGTGCCAACGCGTTGCCCGTCAGCGTCGGCTTCGGCGCGCTATCAAGCACGATTGTCCAGGCGCCGCCAGTGAGCGTGGCAAACGCGGCGGTGATCAGCAACGTTGCGCCAACTTCGGGCGGGCGCGGCACATCCTTCGGCATCACCCTCACCGGGACGAACCTCACTGGCGCGACCGGTCTGGCGTTTGTCGTCAATGGCGCTCCCGACGCGCACATCGCGGCGACCAACATCGTCGTCACGATGAACGGAACGCACCTGACGGCGAACGTGACGATCGATGGGTCCGCAACGCTTGGGACTCACGTCGTTGTCGTACAGACGGCCAGTGGACAGTCGGCGCTCGGAAACACGGGCAGCAACACGTTCAGCGTGAATCCATAGAGGCACAGTGCGATGGCAAATCGAGCAATCATTCAAGCATGGAGGTCAGCGATGACAAAGTCCATTTTCAATTCATGGACGGCGGGAATCGGCGTGGCGGTAATCGCCGGCGTTACGCTCGGACTGGCGCCGCATGCGGCGCGCGCCGCGTTTTCCAGCGGCAGTACCGGCGCCGACGGCGCGTTCAATCCGACCTGCAGCCCGACGCCGTGCACGGTGGAGACGGCGCTACCCGATAGCGGCATCTTCAACTTTACCACCGTGAACATCGCCGCCGGCGTGACTGCCACGTTCAGCCGCAACACCAGCAACACCCCGGTGACGATTCTCGCGACCGGCGACGTGAACGTCTTGGGTGCAATCGATGTGAGCGGCTTGACCGCCGGCCCCTCGACGCTCCCCGGACGCTCCGGACCCGGCGGGTTCGACGGCGGTGTTGGCGCCAGCGTCGTCGCTCCGAATGGCGGAACGGGTCTCGGACCTGGCGGTGGCGGCGGCGGTATCGCGGCCGGAAACACCGCGAACAACAAGCCGGGAGGAGGAGGTTTCGGAAGCGCCGGCGGGACCGCGAACGGAGGCACACCGTCTCCTGCTGGAGCGAGTTACGGAGTCCCGACGTTGATTCCGATCATCGGTGGATCGGGCGGTGGCGGTGGTGCCATCAACGGCTGTGGCGCGAGCGGCGGCGGCGGCGGTGGTGGCGGCGCGATTCTAATCGCGTCGTCGGGAACAATCACCGTCACCGGCACGGTTGCGGCCAACGGCGGCAGCGGCGGCCTGTGCGCGAACAATTGCGCCAGCGCACAGAGCGGCGCCGGCGGCGCCGGCGGTGGCATCCGTCTGGTGGCAAACTCGATCACCGGAGTGGGGACGATCAGCGCCAACGGAGGAGCCCCAGGTCCGGATGCGGCCGGTTGCTCTGGGCCTAACGGCGCGGGTGGCGGTTTCGGCCGCATCCGTTTGGAAGCGGTGAATCTGACCTTTGCCGGTACCGTGGGCCCGGTCACGTCCGGCTTTCCCGGACCAGTGAACGTCGCCAGTTTCCCGATGGTCGGCATCGTATCCGTCAACGGTGTCAATGCCCCGGTGGTGCCGCGCGGTTCGTTCGACGCTCCCGCCGATGTGACGTTGAGTCCGGTCGCCACGAATCCGGTGACGGTGTCGCTCAAGGCGAGCAATGTGCCGCTGGGTACCTTGATTGCCGTGACGGTCACACCGCAAACCGGCGCCGCCACCACCGTGAACAGCACGCCGCTGACCGGTAGCACTGCGAACTCGACGGCGACCGCGAGCGTGACACTGCCCAACGGGATCAGCGTCGTCAGCGCCGCCGCGACGTTCGCGACACCAAACTGAGGAAGAGGGAGGCGCCCGCACGGGCGGATCCACCCGCGCACCTCAGTTCGCCAGCAGCGGAGCAGCTACCGCGAACGCCTGGCGGGCTTCGGGCGCACGCCGGATCTCGATCACATCCTCCAGCTTGTCGAGTTGACGGATCAGTTGCTCGAGGCGCTGATCGTCCGCCACGACCAGCAGAATCACGCTGCAGGTTCGATCGCCAACCGGTAGACAGAGGATTCCGTCGACATTGAATCCGCGGCGCGCAAACAGACCCGCGATGTGCGACATCACGCCGGGATGATTGCGAACCAGCAGGCGCAAGAAAGTGCTGTCGCCCGCGGTTGCATCCGTCGTTGTACGAGTCTCAGGCAGTAAGGTCTGCATAACTCCCTCCGGGTGAGTGGTAGTCGATCATCTCCCGGTTCGCGGCGCCGGGCGGGACCATTGGATAGACGTTGGCGTCGGCCGCGATCCGGACGTTGACTAGACACGGGCCGGGTTCGCGCAAGCCGCACGCCAGTTCGGCGAGCGGATCGCGAGCGCCGTCCAAATCGATCGCCTGAATCCCAAATCCACGCGCAATGGCGGCGAAGTCGGGCTCGGCGTGGAAGCGCGACGCGTGATAGCGGCCGCCGTAGAACAGTTGCTGCTGCTGCCGGACGAGGCCGAGGTGTCCGTTGTTGAGCAGGATCAGCTTGATGTTGACGCCTTCCTCCGCCGCCGTGCCCAACTCTTGAATGTTCATCAGCAGGCTGCCGTCGCCGGTGAAACACACGACAGGGCGATCCGGTTCGGTCAATGCCGCGCCGATCGCGGCCGGCAGTCCGAAACCCATGGTGCCGAGGCCGCCCGACGTGAGCCACTGGCGCGGCCGCGCGAACGGAAAAGCCTGCGCCACCCACATCTGGTGTTGGCCGACGTCGCTGGTGACAATCGCTTCGTCCCCGACCAGCGCGGCGGTGTGCCGAATGATCCCATACGGCTCGGTGAGGTCGTCGGCACCGGGCATCGCCAGCGGAAAGTTCGTGCGCAGATAGTCCATGCGCTCCCGCCACGATCGCCGCGTCTGCGAGTCGATGAGAGGCAGCAGCGCCGCGATGCACGCGCCCGCGTCGGCTTCGACACCGAGAAACGGCCGCGTCAGTTTGCCGATCTCACTGGCATCGATGTCGACATGGATGATCTTAGCTCGCGGACAAAATTCGGCGATCTTTCCGGTAGCGCGATCGTCGAAGCGAACGCCGATGGCGATCAGCAGATCGCAGTCTTCGAGCAACAGATTCGTGTAACGTGCAGCGTGCATACCGATCATGCCGACGAACAACGGATGATCACTCGGCATCGCGCCGAGACCGAGCAGCGTCGCGGCGACCGGAACGGACGCGCGCTCGGCAAGCCGCCGCAAGTCGGCGGACGCGTTCGCGGCAATGACGCCCGCCCCGATCAGCAGCAGCGGCCGCCGGGCGTGGCTGATCAGTGCCGCCGCTTGCGCGAGCGCATCAGGAAGCGGTGAGGGCACGGCATCCGCCGTTCCGGGATCGGGAAACGTGTCCACGTCGAGCGACTCGTTCTGGACATCCTTGGGAACATCGATCACCACCGGACCAGGCCGCCCCGACATCGCGACGCGGAAGGCGTCGGGAATGACGTCGAGCAACTCCGCGGCGGAACGGACCAAGTAGTTGTGCTTGGTGATTGGGATCGTTAGCCCGTAGGTGTCGATCTCTTGGAACGCATCGGTGCCGATCATCGCGCGCGGCACTTGGCCGGTGATGGCGATCAGCGGAATCGAGTCGAGCTTGGCGTCGGCGATGGCGGTCACGAGGTTGGTCGCGCCCGGTCCCGACGTGCCAAAGCAGACCGCCGGCTGGCCGCTCGCGCGCGCCATGCCTTGGGCGATGAAACCCGCGCCTTGCTCGTGACGGGCGAGGACGTGCCGAATCTCGCTGGCGTGCAGCGCGTCGTACAAGGGCAGGTTGGCGCCGCCGGGGATTCCGGCGATCGTCCGGACGCTCTGGCGTTCGAGTAGCCGAGTGATGAGTTGTGCGCCGGTGAGTTTCATGGAGCCGCTCCTTTCGTTGGCTCCCTGACCGGCACGGGGACGAAGGGGGCTCCAAAAACACAAAACCCCCGCCGGCCCTCGCGCCGGCAGGGGTTTCGGTTAGTGCTATCTCATCCCCGCTACGGCGCGACGGCCTCCAGCACCACCACTACGACGAGCAGGGACAGCGAAGTGCACTTCGAATTCTGAGAGATGTGCTCGGCGGGAATCATTGGATGGCCCTTCTAGCGCGGAACGAATCGGCAGCGCAAGCGCAGCTTTTCCACGATCGTGATCGGCTCGTCAGGGAGCCGATCGAGGTGGTCCCTTGCGAGCAACGAGGAGCGTTTCCGACATCGACAAGGTCCGTTCGCTGCTCTGCGCGCGCGCTCGTTCGAGCCAACTTTCGGCGCGCCGCTGGGTCGCTTCGTCGACAACCGGAAACCAGCGGACGCGGATGAACTCCTCGATCGCGGCCCAGTCGATAGACAACATCAGATCGCGGCACATCGGCTGCAAAGCGGCGGCGGCGCACGCGGCGGTCACCCGCGTCGGATCATCCGATGGCGTGCGCGACCGTGCTGACTGAATCAAGCCGCTCAGTTCACGCAGGATGTCGTCGTCCAGCACAGGCAACAGCGCCTCGCGCCATCTCCCAGTGCCGAGCGTGCTGATCAACAAACCCCCGGGCGCGAGACAGCGCGCGACCTCAGCGATGCAGCCCTCGACGTCGGGCACGAGTTGGAGCACGTGGCTCATGAACACGATGTCGAACTGTTCGCTCTCGAACGGAAGTGCCAGGGCATCGCCTCGCACCAAACAGGCCCGTCCGCCGACCCGCGCCGCGGCCGCGTGCAGCATCTCGGGGGAGAGATCGATACCGACGATTTGCGCCGCCGGCGATCGCGTCGCCAGCTCAACGAGATACGTCCCGTTGCCGCAGCCGACATCGAGAATGACTTGGGCGCCCGCCACGTCATCTGCGATCGCGCGTAGGATCGCTGCGCGCCGCGCTGCGAAGGCGGCGCCATCGCCGTACGAGCCGGCGAGCCGGTCGTAGTACGCCGCGATTCCCTGTCGGAAGCTCGGCGTCGTCGAGGAGTCGGCCATTCTTCGTAGCGATGGCAGGGGTCTGGGGAAACGTCAATCCCGCTCGGGCTTCCGCTCGCGCTCACATTGGCGTAATCGATCAGTCTGATTCGCATTGGGAGGCCACCATGAACGACAGCATTCCCGCCACTCGCGTCGACGGCCGACTCGCGGAGCGCGTCGCAATCGTCGTCGGGGCCGGTAAGACGCCCGGCGAAACGACCGGCAACGGCCAAGCCGTCGCCATCGTGTTTGCCCGAGCCGGTGCCGCAGTGATGTTAGTGGACCGCGACGGTACCCGCGCTGACGAAACGCGTGGCATGATCGCGGATGAAGGTGGAACCGCGATCGTGCACGCTGCCGACGTCACTCGTGACGAAGACTGCGAACAGTTGGCCGCGGCGTGCGTCGAGCGCTTCGGTCGCATCGACATCCTCCACAACAACGTCGGCGTCGGCAGTCTCGGCGGTCCGGTCGAACTGCCGCGCGAGCAGTGGCAGTGGACGATGGATACCAATCTCACCAGCATGTTTCTGGCATGCAAATACGTGCTGCCGCACATGGAGCGGCAGGGGCGGGGTGTGATCATCAACATTTCATCGCTGGCGGCGATTCGCCACACGCCGTACCCAATGCTGGCGTACCACACGTCGAAAGCGGCAGTGAACGCCTTCACCAAGGCTGTCGCGCTGCAATATGCTCCTCGCGGTGTGCGGGTGAACTGCATCATGCCCGGACTGATCGACACGCCGATGGCCATGCGCGGGTTGTCGAGCGGCCTCGGCGTCTCGATGGACGAACTTCGCCGGCGCCGCGACGCCAGCGTCCCGATGGGTCACATGGGTTCGGCGTGGGACGTAGCGTACACGGCGCTGTTCTTGGCGTCGGATGAAGCTCGTTACATCACCGGCGTGTGCCTGCCGGTCGATGGCGGCTTGGCGCTGCGCTAAGACTCCTCGAACGTCGATCGGGTTGCATCAACCCGCCCCCTCTGGCATCTGCGAGCCATGACAATCTACGACTTCAAAGCCAAGACCATTGACGGTGAGGAGCGTTCGTTGCGCGACTACGCCGGCAAGCCGCTGCTCGTCGTGAACGTTGCCTCGCAGTGCGGGCTGACCCCGCACTATGCCGGGTTGCAGGAGCTGTACACCACCTATCGCGACCGGGGTTTGGTGGTGCTCGGCTTTCCGTGCAATCAGTTCGGCAACCAGGAACCGGGAACCGAGAAGGAGGTCATGACGTTCTGCGAGACCAAGTTCGGCGTGACGTTCCCGATGTTCGCCAAGATCGAGGTGAACGGCGCGAACCGACATCCGCTGTATGAATTCTTGACTGCGCAAGCGACGCAGCCTGACGGTCCGGGAGACATCGTGTGGAACTTCGCCAAGTTTCTGATCGATCGCTCGGGCAATGTGGTCGCCCGCTTTGCGCCGCCGACCAAGCCGGTGTCGGAAGAGGTCGTCAGCGCGATCGAGAAGGTGTTGTAGCGCTCAGCGCGTCAGGATCGTGCGCGCATTCTTGGCGAACTCTTCCGCGTCCTTGCTCTTCTGCTCGTCGGTGAGGCTCGGGATCTCGAAAGGCACCTTCACCCCGCGCTGACACGCAGGGCGGGCGCTCATCGCGTCCATCCACCGCCGCAGGTTGGCGAGACCTTCGATGTTGACGCCGGACCATTTGTAGGTGCGCACCCACGACCAGTTGGCGATGTCGGCGATGGAGTAGTCGTCGGCCAACCACTCGCTGTCTCCGAGCCGCGTGTCGAGCACTTCGAAGAGCCGGCGACATTCGTTCTGATAGCGGTCGATCGCCGGCTGAATTTTCTCGGGAAAATAGCGATAAAAGACGTTGGCCTGGCCCATCATCGGGCCGATGCCGCCCATCTGGAACATCAACCACTGAATCACGCGCGATCGGCCGCGGCGATCCGTGGGCAAGAGCTTGCCGGCTTTCTCAGCGAGGTAAATCAGGATCGCGCCGGATTCGAACACCGCGAAGTCGTCGTCGCGATCGACGATGGTCGGGATGCGACCGTTGGGATTGAGTTTGAGATATTCAGGCTTCTTCTGATCGCCGGCAATCAAGTTGATGACATGGACTTCGTAAGGGAACTCGAGTTCTTCGAGGCAGATGGACGCCTTCCAGCCGTTCGGGGTCGGCGCGGTATAGAGATCGATCATCGGCAGTCTCCTCTCGTGGTCCAGCGAAGTGGCTTTGCCGCTCGGCCAGATGAGGTTCCTGCACCAAATGCAGCGCCCACGCAATCGGTGCGGCGATTTTACTGATTGCCGGAACCCGCAAGCCCGTTGCGAACGGTATTCAGCACCGCGCCGGGTGCGACGCCGCTGCCCGGCTGAGGCAGCGCACTTTCGCGCGCCGCCATGTTGGCCGGCTCCCGCTCCCATTGTCGCACCGGTCCGCCGCCGGCGGAGTCGCGCACGTTGAGTTGTGTGGTTGAACTGGTTGCCGTTTGCGTCGCCGATTGGCGCGAGCGGCTCCACAGGAACAGCGCGATCGCGATGAGTACGAGGATGAACAGATTTCTCATGTCGCTGAGCCTCCGTCACTGTGGATCGTACACCTGGTAGCCGGTGCATGCCACGGGCAAAGGCTGTTACCCCAAACGAGGGCAACGAGTTTGGGGGGGGAGACACCGCCCGCACACGTGAAGAGGACGGGTGGTCGCAGGGCGGCGGTGGCCCTCAACGCGCGGAGACGGCCTGATTGCTCGGTAGCCGCTGAATCAACTCCGCGACAGCTTGTTCGATACAGGCTCGTAACGCAGCATCGACGCTCTCCTTGGTCGAGTGCGCCGTATCGAGATCTGCCCCCGCGTTCCGCACTTCCTTGACATACTTGCCCAGCAGCTTTCCCATCCCTTTGGTCTCGGCCTCGGTCGCTTGAATCGGCTTGCGCACGTTCAGAGAATCAATGACCACACCGCTCTCGGCGTCGATGATGCGGAGATCGATTCCAATGCTGTCAGCGTTGTGACTCGACGTGGTCTCCATGCCGCCAAGGCTGAGATGTGTTTTGTCGGTATCGCTTCCGGCGTTGGCCTCCGAAACAACACCCTTGAGGATGAAGTCATACGGAAGGCGGGCCGCGTGCTTGCCGCGCTTAGCGCCGGTCGGCCTTGTCGCGGCTACACTCTCGGCGTCCAGCACGGCAAATGCTCCCGACTTCATCAACGCCGTGATCATCATGTCGGTGGCAGCCTGAGTCGATACGAACTGGGGCGACACGCTCGTGAAGTCGCGGATGATCACCGTCTTCTTTGGCCCTGAGTAGCGCGGCAGGGCTTGCAGCGCCTGGGTGGTTGGCGAGGCGTCGAGTGCCGGTCCCTGCGGCTTTGGCGGACCGCATCCCCAAGCAACCCAAACGGCCAGGAGCAGCGCGGAGGTGGCCGCGCGCTCAATGTTACGTGCGATCATGGCATCCTCCTTTCACTCGAAAGATGTGACACTCTGGCACCAAGGTTCATGCCAGCGACTGCATGGGGCCCGACGAAGCATGCAAGCGGTTCTCGCTGCCACCGTTCGGTAGCAGGCTGACACGCGCGATAGGCGGCTACGCGTGCGACGAGCGCAGAGCCGGGGAGAGCCGTTGACAGCAGCTGGTCGATGTACCAAGCATGCCGCACCGTTGCGGTTCGAATCATGCCGGCGAGGTCTTTGGACAGGCTATGAAAACGCTTTTGGTGGCCAACCGCGGCGAGATTGCCGTCCGCATCATGCACGCGGCGGCTGAACTGGGGATCCGCACCGTCGCGGTGTTCTCGCAAGACGACGCGCGCTCGCTGCACGTGCGGCGCGCCGATGAGGCCCGGCCGTTGCGCGGCCGGGGTGCGGCCGCCTACCTCGACATCGAGGCGATCCTGCGCGCTGCGCGCGAGTGCGGCTGCGATGCGGTACATCCCGGCTACGGCTTTCTCAGCGAGAACGCTGCATTCGCCCAGCGCTGCGCCGACTCGCGAATCACCTTCGTGGGACCGCGCGCCGATACGCTGGCGATCCTCGGCGACAAGACGCAGGCGCGCGCGCTTGCGGGACGGTGCAACGTCCCCGTGCTGCCGGGGTCTTCGGCCGCGGTGATCTTGGAGGAAGCCCAGCGGTTCTTCGCTGGGCTGGGAGACGGCGCCGCGATTGTGATCAAGGCCGTCGCCGGGGGCGGCGGCCGTGGGATGCGGGTCGTCCGCAGCGGCGCCGCGCTCGCCGACGCGTACGCCCGCTGTCAGTCGGAAGCGCAGACCGCCTTCGGCAACGGTGAGGTGTACGTTGAGCAACTCATGCCGCACGCGCGGCACATCGAGGTGCAGATCGTCGGCGACGGCGCCGGCGGCGTCACCCATCTCGGGGAGCGCGAGTGTAGCATTCAGCGCCGACATCAGAAATTGGTCGAGATCGCCCCGTGCCCGAGTCTCTCGCCCGATCTCCGGCGTCGCATCTCCGCCGACGCCGTCCGCATGGCCGAAGCGGTGCGCTATCGCAGCGCCGGCACGTTCGAGTTCCTGGTCGATGCGGATGCGATCGAGTTGCACGGATCCGATGTAGCCGCACTCTATAGGGTGCGCCCGAGCGAGAAGCACGATGACGCGAAGGAGCGCAGGCTGAAGCCTGCGGCTACAAGGTCGGGCGGATTGCCGATGGGGTATGCATTCATCGAGGCGAATCCTCGGCTACAGGTTGAGCACACCATCACCGAAGAGGTGCTCGGCATCGACCTGGTGCGCATCCAGTTGCAGCTCGCCGCGGGAAAGTCACTGGCGGAGCTGGGCCTCGTGCAACACGACGTCCCCGCGCCACGCGGGTTCGCGATACAAGCGCGGATCAACACCGAGACGATGGGGACGGATGGCATTGCGCGGCCATCGAGCGGGACGCTGGTGGAATTCGAATTGCCCAGCGGACACGGCGTGCGCACCGACACCTGCGGCTACGTCGGCTATCAAACCAATCCCAACTTCGATTCGCTGTTGGCGAAGCTGATCGGCCACTCGACATCGTTCCGTTTTGCCGATGCGGTCGCGCGCACGGCGCGTGCCCTCGGTGAGTTGCGCATCGAAGGCGTGCGCACCAACGTCGCGTTCCTGCAACGACTGCTCGAGCATCCCGACTTCGTAGCCAATCGCATCGATACCAACTTCGTCGACAATCACCTGGCCGAGCTAGTCGTCGGCGAGGACGGTGCCGCGTCAGGTGCCGTCGCTAGCACGCACCTGGGCGCAAAGGTCGATGCGGCCGATCCGCTCGCGGTTCTCCATTACGGAAAGAGTGAAGCGGCATCGGTCGTCAACAGCCGACAGGTGACGGCCGAGCATCGCGAGTACGACACCAGCGGCCTCGAAGACACGATCGCAGTGCACGCCCCGATGCAGGGAACGATTGTGAGCGTGGAGGTCGGCGATGGCGAGGTGGTGCGGCAGGGTCAGGCGCTCCTCATCATGAATGCGATGAAGATGGAGCACGAGATCCACGCGCCGGCCAGCGGACTGGTGCGACGGCTGACCATCGTTGCAGGCGACACGGTGCCCGAGGGATACGCGTTGGCGTTCATCGAGGCGCGCGCGATCGATGCGTCGCTCGAAGCCGGCGCGGCTGGAATCGATCTCGCTCGAATCAGACCGGATCTCGCCGAGGTGCAGCAGCGCCACGCGGTCACGCTCGACGCGGCGCGCCCTGACGCGGTCGCGCGGCGGCGCAAGACCGGGCAGCGCACGGCGCGAGAGAACATCGCCGACCTGTGCGATCCCGGAACCTTCGTCGAGTACGGCGCGCTCCAAGTCGCGGCGCAGCGGCAGCGGCGGTCGATCGAAGATCTGATCGAGCGTACGCCGGCGGACGGGCTCGTCGCCGGCGTCGGTTGCGTCAACGGACATTTGTTCGACGAGGCGAAGTCGCGCTGCGTGGTCATGTCGTACGACTACACCGTGCTCGCGGGCACGCAGGGATTTCAGAACCACCGCAAGAAGGATCGCATGTTCGAGCTGGCCGGGCGCCTGCGTCTGCCGATGATCTTCTTTGCGGAAGGCGGAGGCGGACGCCCCGGCGATACCGACGCGCCCGGCGTCGCCGGTCTCGACTGCATGGCGTTCTATCTCTTCGGCAAGCTCAGCGGGCTGGTGCCGATGGTCGGCATCAACTCGGGTCGCTGCTTCGCCGGCAACGCGGCGATTCTCGGCTGCTGCGACGTGGTGATCGCGACGGAGAACTCGAACATCGGCATGGGCGGCCCGGCGATGATCGAAGGCGGCGGGCTTGGAGTGTTTCGACCGGAAGAAGTCGGCCCCATGTCGGTGCAAGCGGCCAACGGTGTCGTCGACATCGCCGTGAAGGACGAAGCTGAAGCCGTGCGCGCAGCGAAGCAGTACCTCTCGTATTTCCAGGGACCGATTGCGCAGTGGGAATGCGCCGATCAACGGCGGTTGCGCGCGATCGTTCCCGAGAATCGCCTGCGCATCTACGAAGTGCGTCAGGTAATCGAGACGTTGGCCGACGTCGGTTCCGTGCTCGAACTGCGACCGCATTTCGGTCACGGCATGATCACCGCGTTCATTCGCATCGCAGGTCGTCCCGTCGGCGTGATCGCGAACAATCCGCGACATCTCTCCGGCGCGATCGACAGCCCCGGCGCCGACAAGGCCGCGCGCTTCATGCAGCTCTGTGACGCATTCGACATCCCGATCCTGTCGTTGTGCGACACGCCCGGCATCATGGTCGGCCCCGAGGTCGAGAAGACCGCGCTGGTGCGCCACGCGTGCCGGATGTTCGTCACCGCTGCGAGCGTCACCGTCCCGTTCTGCACGATCGTCCTCCGCAAGGGGTATGGTCTCGGCGCGCAAGCGATGGCCGGCGGCAGCTTCAAAGCGCCGCTGTTCACGGTCGCGTGGCCCACCGGCGAGTTCGGCGGTATGGGTCTCGAAGGCGCGGTGAAGCTCGGTTTTCGAAAGGAACTCGCAGCGGTCGAGGATGCGGGGGAACGTCGGAAATTGTTTGAGATGATGGTCGCGCGCGCCTACCAGCACGGCAAGGGCTTGAACATGGCGAGCCACTTCGAGATCGACGACGTGATCGATCCGGCCGAGTCACGTCAGCGAATTCTCGGTCTGCTCAATGCGGCACCCCCGCTCGCGCCGCGCACGCGCAAGAAGCGGCCGTGTGTCGATACGTGGTGAGTTGAGGCAGGTCGTCGGTTGTTCGTTGCTAGGTTGTTGGACGGTGGCCGCGGCCCTTTGCCGCCTTGGTCATACGCGTTCATGCTGGCGACATGAAGGTGGCAATCTCGGTACCGGACGGTGTCTTTGACGAGGCGGAACGCATTGTGAAGCGTCTGCGCGTGTCGCGCAGCCAGGTGTATTCACAAGCCCTTGAAGAATTCACGAAGAAGCATCGCGGGCAGCGCGTGCGCGAGTTGCTTGACGCGGTCTATTCGTCGGGACACTCGCGGCGCCGAAGCCGGCGCATTGGACAAGGCTGGAACTGGCTCTCCAGATCCGCAAGGTCTTCCTCGTGAACATTCCACCGGCGTAAGATTGCTTGGTGCCCCTCCGCCGGCCACGAATGCTCGAAGAACTGCGCCAGCGGTAGGCGCTCGACCTCCTGGCCGTCGCGGAGGCGCAACAACTCGAGATCGCCGCGTTCACCAAATGCAAATCCGTTGCATGGGCAGGTGAACCAGCCCTCATCAAGCGGATCGCAAGCCGGAGTCGGGGACCCGGTCCATTGGAGGCGCCACCGCTCTGGGACCCCGTCGACGACGAGGCCGCGTTCTTCACGGACGACCGGTTCCGCCGCTGCAGCCGGGTCGGTCGCAGCGCCAGTACCGCACAGCGCGACGGCGAACAGGCTTGCCGAAACGAGTGATGCGACGAATCTCATCAGGCGGGTGCCTTGCGCCGGACCGTAAAGGATTCGCACCAACTATTCCAGCCGCGACTACAGGGAACTCCGGGGTGGCAGCAAGGGGCCGCGAGGACGAGTAGCATCATGCGTCGCTCGGCATATCGGGCGGTCTGGCGGAAGGCTTCGGTTGCCGTGTAGCCCGCTGCCATGGGCATGTCCTAGAATTCGCCGCGACGCGGAATTCGTTTCACAGCGCGGCTAAAGACCAGTAAGCTTGCGCGGTATGCTGCGGCGGAAGATCGGTCGCAAAACGACGGGGGAGGCGCAACCACCTCGGCGGGGACGACGCACCAAAGCGCGCAAGAAGCCGGTCGCGCGTCGCCATTCACGGCCGGACGGCGGCACCGCGTCCGGAAATCCGACCCCGGCAACCGATACGGCGGCCTATTTCCGATCGTTGATCGAGAACTCGCAGGACCTCATCGCCGTGCTCGAAGCCGATGGAACGATTCGCTACGCCAGCTCGTCACACCAGCAAGCACTGGGATACGCGCCGGAGCAGCTGATTGGACGGATGGCTTTTGATCTGGTGCACCCGGACGATCTGGGTACGGTGCTGACCGCATTCCAGAGTGGGATCAATCAGCCGGGAGCAATCGTCACCAGCGAGTTCCGCTTTCATCATCGCGATGGGACGTGGCGGTTCTTTGAAGGCATCGGGAAGAACCTCATGTTCGACCCGGTCGTGGGTGGCATCGTCATCAGTACCCGCGACATCACTGAGCGCAAGGCCGCGGAGAGTCGAACCCAGACGCTTCTGGCCATCGCCCGAGACATCAGCGGAGCCGTGGATCTGCAGGAGCTGCTCGGTCGAGTCGAGCGACACATCATCACCGCCTTGCCGTGCGATATGGTGGCGACGTTCTACGTCGATCCCACGACCGAGATGGGCCGAATGATCTCGCAGTCCGGCATCCCAGCCGAGTTGGCTGCAACCGCGGCCCAGCTCACGTTTCCCCTCGGCGAGCCGTTCGAAGGCATCGTGATGCGCGGCGAGATGCTGGTCGCCAACGACATGGCCGCACAGACGTGGCTGACGCCCGAGTTCACCGCGCTGTTCGGAATTCGCGCGCTGATTGCGGCTCCGCTGCGCGCCCGGGAGCGACACTTCGGTGCCCTGATTGCGACTCGCGTGCACGCGACTCCGTTCGAACCAGCGGAGGTGGAACTGTGCCAGGCGATCGCACGCCAAGTCGCGGGAGCGATCGAAGCAACCGAGCTGCACGGCGCGCTGCGCGAGGACGCGGAGGTCTCGGCGGTGTTGCACCGCGTCGGCAATGACTTGATCTCCGCCCTCGACACGCCACGGTTGCTCGATCGGTTGACCCGGCTGACGACCGAGCTGCTGCAGTGCGACTTCAGCCACGTCTACCTGTGGGAGCGCGATGCCGACGTCTACATCCCGGTGTCCAGCTACGGCGATACGCCAGAGCAATGGGACAGCTTGCGATCGGTCAAGGTGCCGATGCGCGTGATGGCACCGTGGCTCGCGCAACTGGACGCCGCACCGGTTTTGAGCGTCGACATGGAAGCGCAGCGATCCCCACCGCTCCTGAAGCTCGGTCTGCAGTTGGGAATCACGCGAGCACTCAACGTCGCGCTGCGGCGCGGCGACCAGATCATCGGCGTACTCGCAATGGGATACCGCCGGCGGGTCGACGAATTCGGTTCCAAGCAGAAGCGCCTGGCGCAAGGCATTGCACAAATTGCATCACTCGCGCTCGAAAACAGCCGCCTCATGTCCGAGCTGGAAGGCGCCAACCGCATCAAGTCGGAATTCGTTGCGTCGATGTCGCACGAGCTGCGCACCCCGCTCAACGTCATCATCGGCTACCACGGCTTGCTGCTCGACGGCACGTTCGGCGCCCTGACCCAACCGCAGATCGACACCGTGCGTCGACTGCAGCGGCAGACGCAGGAGCTGTTCGAGCTGATCAACGCGACACTCGACTTGAGTCGGCTGGAGTCGGGCCGCATCTCGATCGACCGACAGCCGGTCGATTTGGGCAGGCTGCTGGGAACTATCGAGGCGGAAGGTCGCGACGCGTGGGCGAAACCCGACGTGTCGGTGGTGTGGCGCTGGTCCACGCCGCTGCCGTGTGTCGACACGGATCCGGTCAAGCTGAAGATCATTCTGAAGAATCTGATCGGGAACGCGGTGAAGTTCACGGACCGCGGAACCGTCGCCGTGCGTGTGACGGTCGGCGAGGCGCTGGACATCGCAGTGAGCGACACCGGAATCGGGGTCCCGGAGTCCGCGCGCGGCACGATCTTCGAGCCGTTTCGCCAAGGGGAGAACACTCGGGAACGCCAGCACAGCGGCGTCGGGCTGGGATTGTACATCGTGCGCCGCTTGGTCGAAGCCCTCGGCGGCTCGGTGAGCCTCCAGAGCCAGGTCGGACAGGGCTCGACGTTCCGTGTCCATCTGCCGATCGAGTGAAACGCATCGTGAGCGTCGACAGAAACCTTCGGCGCGGGCTCCGCACCGCATTGTGCCTGACGCTGCTACCGCTGCGAGTCGCGGCAACTTGTTACGACGCTGACGTCGGCGAAGTCGAACCGAGTGGAAACGGAGTCCGTGTCACGCGACCGGCCGACGACAATTTGCGCGTCGGTGATGTCATCGAACAGATCAACAGTCACCTGCTGAGGAGCTGCAGCGACTTTGCCGACGCACTGTCGGAGTCACGCACCCGGCATCTGGCCCTCTTGCTCCTGGTGCGACGACAGAGGGAACTCGCAGGAGTCGTGCTCCGCGGACACACGGCGGACTCGGTCGCGAAGGTCGCATCACCGCCGGGGCCGTCACCGACCCCGGCACAGATCGGCCCGGTGGACGCCCGCTCTGTTCGAAATGTGCTCGGCGACCTGCTCAAGCTCGGTACCGCCATGCGCGCGAGCCAGCCGCTGCTCACGCCTCAACCGTGGGTGCGCCAGACCGAGGAACTGCGCCATCGATGCGAGCAGGCGTATGCGAGCGTCTCGGGATTGCAGGCGGTCGCCCCCATCGTCGGGTACTACCAGACGATCGCCGACATTCTCGTGTACAAGGAGAAGGCAACGCATACCGCGGGCTACACGCGCCCGCAGCCGAACATTGTGCTCGGATTTCACACCGGTTCACAAGTTAGCCAATGGCTGCGCCAATACGGCTTCCTCGAAGCGAGCATCATCGCGCCTCCCGAGCAGACCGCGTACGCCGGTTGGGCCGAAGGCAACGGCCGCTGGCTGCCGGATCGAGCGATCGAGTTGCTGATCGAGCGGGCAATCACCGAAGGTGGTGCGCTCGATCAGCACCTTCAGGACGCCGGCTCGTACCGTAAGACACCGTGAGGTTGCGAGCATGCCTTGATTCAAAGACCCCTGGGCGGCATTAGAGGACCGCGTGTGCTGATAGCCGAACCCGCACCCGCCGACCTCGAGACGAAAGGGAACAGCCATGGCCATCGACTTTAGTTTTCCCGCTGAAATCGACGAGCTGCGTTTGAAGGTACGGCGGTTCGTCGCCGAAGTTGTGCGACCGGCAGAGGCGAAGATCGCCGAACGCGAGAATGATCGCCGCTTTCTGATCCAGTCGATCATCGAGATGCGGGTGGCCGCGAAGGACTGGGGCTTGTGGCTGCCGCACATGCCGAAAGAGTACGGCGGCATGGGGTTGGGTCATGTCGCGATGGCCGCCGTGTCCGCCGAAGCGGCGAAGTCGGGTTTCGGACCGTTTGCGCTGAACGCGCAGGCGCCGGACGAGGGCAACATGCACACGCTGCTGCACTGGGCGACCGACGCGCAGAAGGAGAAGTATCTGCGGCCGCTCTGTGACGGCGTCGTGCGCTCCTGCTTCGCGATGACCGAGCCGGAAGTCGCCGGCTCCGACCCGACGCTGATTCAGACCCGCGCGGTGCTCGACGGCGACTCCTGGGTGATCAACGGACACAAGTGGTTCATCTCCGGTGCCAGCGGGGCGAAGTTCGCTATTCTGATTGCCCGTACCGAAGACAACCCGGAGATCGTGCAGGCGGCGAACTCGGCGTTTCTGGTCGACCTGCCGTCGCCTGGCTTCAACGTCGTTCGCGACGTCATGACCATGGCGGGGCATCACAATCACGCCGAGATCCGCATCGAGAACCTGCGCGTATCGAAGGACAATATGCTCGGTGGGCGCGGGCAGGGGCACCTGCTCGGTCAAGCGCGTCTCGGACCGGCTCGTCTCGCGCACTGCATGCGTTGGATTGGTCAGGCCGAAGTCGCGCTCGACATGATGGTCGACCGAGCGCTCAATCGCTTCGCGCACGGCTCGTTGCTCGCCGACAAGCAAGGCATTCAATGGATGATCGCCGATTCGGCAATGGAGCTGTATCAGTGCAAGCTCATGGTCCTGCACGCGGCGTACAAGATCGATCGCCAAGAGGATTTCCGCAGCGAAGTGTCGATGGCCAAGCACTTCGTCGCCAATTCGCTCAACCGCATCGTCGATCGCGCGATCCAAGTGCACGGTGCCCTCGGCTACTCGCTCGACACGCCGTTGGCGCGCATGGCGCAGCAAGCCCGTTGGGCGCGCTTCGCCGACGGCGCCGACGAGGTTCATCAGTGGCGCATCGCCCAGCGTACCATCGAGGCCTACAAGAAGGACAAGTCGACCCGCACGGCCACCGGGAATCTGCCACTGTAGACGGCGGAGCATGGCTTGGTTGAGTCGGTCGTTCGGACCTCTCGACTCGCACTTCGATCGGCGTAGAAGGAAGCGAGCAGCGGGAGGTGCGCATGGCGGTTGATCGGATCGACTACGCGACCCTGAGTCTGCGCGACGCGCTCGATCTGGCCATCCTGATCGAAGAAGAGGCCAAGGAGCGCTACGAAGAACTCGCCGCGCAGATGGAAATCCACCACACGCCCGAGGCGGCGGCGTTCTTCCGGGTCATGATCGACAATGAATCCAAGCATGGCGACCAGTTGGCCCACACTCGCGCCGCGCTGTTCGGCGACGAGCCGCGCCGCGTGACGCGCGCGATGTTGTGGGACGTCGAGGCGCCCGAATACGACGAAGTACGGGCCTCGATGACCCGACGCGACGCGCTCGAAGTCGCGCTGCGCGCCGAACAAAAGGCCCACGCGTTCTTCGTCGCGGCGCTGCCCACAGTGGGCGACGCTGAGACCAAGCGCTTGTTCGAAGAACTGCGCGACGAGGAGACCGCACATCAGCGTCTGGTCGAGGCAGAGTTGGCGCAACTGCCGCCGGATCCGCCGCTGCGGCCTGAGGACTTCGAAGACGAGCCGGCGGCGCAATAGCTAACGAAAGGTTGATGCATGCACTTTCCACGCTTCATGCGGCAGGTGAACCGTGCTGTGACCAATCCAGTGATGGGGACCTTTGCGTGGTTGCTTCCACCGCTCGCGGTCATCCACCACGTCGGACGCAAAAGCGGCCGGCAGTACCGGACACCGGTCTTGGTGTTTCCGACCAGCGCGGGGTTCGTGATCCCGCTGCCCTATGGCCGCGACGTGGATTGGGCGCGCAACATCGTCAAGGCGCGGGGCTGCGAGATCGAACGCATGGGGCGACGGGTTAGTGCGCGCAACCCTCGCGTGGTCGGATTCAAGACGGCCGAGCCCCAGCTTCCCATCGCCCTCCGGCCGCTGCTTGGCGCCGCCGACATTCCTGGCTACGTGCTCCTCGAACGCGCCCGTGAAGCGTCGCGTTCGACGAAAAGAAAATCCTGACCGCAAACCTGCCGGACGACTGGGAGCGCACCGTCGCGGGGCGCATCGTCGTTGGGCAGGTGATGAAGAAGCGGGCATCAGCGCGCCCGGTGATCGGCACCTGGGATGACGTCTGCATGAGCCTTGGCCGTCGCGCGACGCGGCACAAATCTTGGCTGTCAGCCCCGCGGATGAGTGTGCGCGAAACAGTGGACAGCCGACGGCCGGCCCTTGCCGCCGGCGGCGGTACCGTGAAGCCGCGAAGACCGGGATGAGCATCCACGCCAACTTGCATCACCTGACGCGGTATCGATTCGATCGGCCGGTCATGCTCGATCCGCACGTCGTGCGGCTGCGCCCGGCGCCGCACTGTCGCACGCCGATCCTCGCTTACTCGCTGAAAGTCGCGCCCGAGAAACACTTCATCAACTGGCAGCAGGATCCGTTCGGCAATTATCTCGCGCGTCTGGTGTTTCCGGAAAAGTGCGAGGAGTTGTGCTTCGAGGTCGATATTATCGCCGACCTCAGCGTCATCAACCCGTTCGATTTCTTCCTCGAACCATCGGCCGAGCGCTTTCCGTTTCGCTACGACGAGCACGTGGCGACGCAGTTACTCCCGTATCTCACAGTCGAGGATCGCGGACCGTTGCTCAGTCGTTGGCTGGGCGAGGTTGATCGCTCGGAGCAACCCACCGTTGCCTTTCTCGTCGATCTCAATCGGCGCCTGCAGCAGGGCATCAAATACCTGATCCGTCTCGAACCCGGCGTACAGAGCTGCGAGGAGACGTTGTCGCTGGCAAGCGGATCGTGTCGGGACACGGGTTGGTTACTGGTGCAGATCCTGCGTAACCTCGGACTCGCGGCTCGCTTCGTGTCGGGATACTTGGTGCAGCTCACCGCCGACGTGCCGGCGCTCGACGGCCCATCCGGACCGAGCGCGGACTTCACCGACTTGCACGCGTGGGCCGAAGTCTACGTGCCCGGTGCCGGCTGGATTGGCCTCGATCCGACGTCGGGTCTGTTCGCCGGCGAAGGCCACATCCCGCTTGCATGTACGCCGGAGCCGAGCGCCGCGGCGCCGGTCACCGGTGCCACCGAGGAATCCGAGGTCCAGTTCTACTACCGCAACACCGTCCGCCGCGTGCATGAAGATCCGCGCGTCACCAAGCCGTTCACCGACGAGCAATGGCGAGCGATCGATGCGCTCGGCCAGCGCGTCGACTCCGATCTGTCTGCTCACGACGTACGGCTCACGATGGGTGGCGAGCCGACCTTCGTCTCGATCGATGACATGGACGGCGAGGAGTGGAACACCGCGGCGCTGGGGCCGACCAAGCGGCTCATGGCCGGCGCGCTGTTGCGCGCGCTCCATCGACGCTTCGCGCCGCACGGCGTGCTGCACTACGGCCAAGGCAAATGGTACCCGGGCGAGATCCTGCCGCGCTGGGCGTTGGCGGCGTTCTGGCGGCGCGACGGCGTCACGGTGTGGCGCGACGTCGGACTGCTGGCCGAGGAGACCCGCGGCTATGGCGTTGGCTTGGAGCAGGCCGCGCAATTCATGACCGAGCTCGCGGTTCGGCTCGGACTCTCGCCCGATCTCGCGGTGCCCGGATACGAGGATGTCATCTACTATCTGTGGAAGGAAGGCACGCTGCCGATCAATGTCGACCCGCTGCGTGTCGATCTGAAGGATTCGGAGGAGCGCCTGCGACTCGCGGCGCTGCTGCGTCGCGGCTTGGGCACCGTCACCGGCTACGCGCTGCCGCTGCGCTGGCAGCCGCGCGACGACGGCGGGAATTGGAGCAGCAACCGCTGGGAGTTTCGCCGCGGACGCATGTACCTCATCCCCGGCAGCTCGCCGATGGGGTATCGCCTGCCGCTCGACTCACTGCCGTGGGTGGCGCCGGAACGGCGCGACGACGATATCGAGCGCAGTCAATTTGCGCCCCGCCCGCCGCTCCGTGATCCTCGCATCGGCGCAGGGTCTCCGCTGCGGATCCAACGTCGGGCGACCGACGTGGGCGAGGCGCGCCGCGATTCGCCGGAGCTCGAACGCGACATCGCCTTCATTCGAGAGTGGCCTGACGACATCGTTCGGACCGCCCTCTGCGTCGAGCCGCGCGACGGGCGCTTGCACGTGTTCCTGCCACCGTTCAGCTATCTGGAGGGCTGGATCGAATTGCTCGCTCAGATCGAAGCGGTCGCCAGCGAGTTGGCGATGCCGGTGATCCTCGAAGGCTACGAGCCGCCGCGCGACTCGCGATTGGTGCGCTTGGTCATTACGCCGGATCCCGGCGTGATCGAAGTGAACATCCATCCGGCGCGCAACTGGGGCGAGCTGTCGGACATCACGCAGACGCTGTACGACGAAGCCCGCCAGGGCCGCTTGGCGACCGAGAAGTTCATGCTCGACGGCCGGCACACCGGCACCGGTGGCGGCAATCACATCACCATCGGCGGGCCGTCGTCCGCGGACAGTCCGGTCTTGCGCCGGCCCGATCTGCTGCAGAGTCTGGTGACCTACTGGCAGCATCACCCGAGCCTGTCGTTTCTGTTTTCGGGTCTCTTCGTCGGGCCGACGAGCCAGGCACCGCGAATCGACGAAGCGAGAAACGACAGCCTGCATGAAATCGAGATCGCCTTCCAACAAGTGCCGCGCGGCGAGGTGCCGCAGCCGTGGTTGGTCGATCGCATCTTCCGCAATCTGCTGGTGGATGTGACCGGTAACACCCATCGCACCGAGTTCTGCATCGACAAGCTCTACTCGCCGGAGGGCTCGGCAGGGCGGCTCGGCCTGGTTGAGATGCGGGCGTTCGAAATGCCGCCGCACGCCCGCATGAGTTTGCTGCAAACGCTGCTCGTCCGAGCCTTGATCGCGCGCTTCTGGAAGGAGCCGTACCGTCGCGGCCCGGTGCGCTGGGGCACGGCGCTGCACGACCGATTCATGTTGCCGCATTTTCTGTGGGAGGATTTGCGCGACGTTGTGTGTGACTTGGAACGGGCCGGCTATGCGTTCGATCTGCAGTGGTTCGCACCGTTCCGCGAATTTCGCTTTCCGGTTTACGGCCGGATTCACACCACGGGAATCGAACTCGAACTGCGCATGGCGGTCGAGCCGTGGCACGTGCTCGGTGAGGAAGCCGCCGCCGGCAGCACCGCCCGATACGTCGACTCCTCGGTCGAACGGCTGCAAGTCAAAGCGATGGGATTCACCGAAGGTCGACACGTGGTCGCGTGCAACGGCCGGCGCGTGCCGCTGCGACCGACCGGGCGCCGGACCGAGGCGGTTGCCGGCGTGCGCTACCGGGCGTGGCGGCCGGCGTTGGCGTTGCATCCGACGATCGGTGTCCACACCCCGCTGGTGTTCGACGTAGTCGACACCTGGAGCGGGTACTCGATCGGCGGCTGCGTCTACCACGTTGGCCATCCCGGCGGGCGCAACTACGAAGTGTTTCCGGTCAACGCCAACGAGGCGGAAGCGCGTCGTGCCGCTCGTTTTTTGGCGATGGGGCATACGCCCGGCCCGATGGCGGCCCCGCCCGAGGAAGCCAGCTTCGACCTGCCTTTCACCCTCGACCTGCGGCGTAGCGACCGTTGTTGAGCGATTGACGCTACCGCACGACACCGGATTGTGAGAAAAGAAAAGCTGTGACGGCGCAGACCGCTACCGATGCCATCTCGGACCTGCCGTTTCCGGTGGGCTATCGTGCGGCCGACGGCGCGTTCGACGAACTCTACGCCCGCGACGGCACCGTGCGCGCGCACTGGCAGTACGTGATGCGCTCGCTCGGTGCGCTCGGCAGCGACGAGTTTGGCCGCCGCCTGAATGAAGCCCGCCGCCTACTGCGTGAGAACGGCGTTACATACAACATTTACGATGATCCCCAACGGTCCGAGCGCCCCTGGCCCTTGGATCTGTTGCCGGTGCTGATCACCAGCGCCGAATGGCAAGTCATCGAGCAGGGACTGACGCAACGGGCGGAGTTGCTCGAATTGGTCTTGGCCGACCTCTACGGTGAGCGCCGACTCATCCGCACCGGTTTGCTCCCACCGGAAGTCGTCTACGGGCATCCGGGCTTCCTGCGTCCGTGCGCCGGCGTCGGTGCTCCGCGCGGACGCCACCTCCCGTTGTATGCGGCGGACTTGGCGCGCGCGCCGGACGGAGAGATGCTGGTGCTCGGCGACCGTGCGCAAGCCCCGTCGGGGTCGGGCTACGCGCTCGAAAACCGGATCGTGCTCTCGCGCGTGTTGCCGACGATCTTTCGCGATGCGCATGTCCACCGTCTGCCGGTGTTCTTCCGGCGGGTGCGGTCGATGTTGAACTGGCTGGCGCCGAATGGCACCGACGCCCCTCACATCGTCCTGCTGACGCCCGGTCCGAGCAACGAGACGTACTTCGAGCACGCGTATCTCGCCAGTCAACTCGGCTGCACGCTCGCCCAGGGTGACGATCTGGCGGTACTCGATCAGCGGCTGTGGCTGCGCACGCTCGAAGGCCCGAAGCCAGTGGATGTACTGCTGCGCCGCGTCGACGCCGCCTTTTGCGATCCGCTGGAGCTGCGACCCGACTCGTTGCTCGGAACACCCGGCCTGCTGCAGGCGGCGCGGAGCGGGCACGTTGCGATCGTCAATCCGTTGGGCAGCAGCGCGGTGGAGAATCCCGGCTTGCTGGCGTTCTTGCCGGCGTTGTGCCGGCAGTTGCTCGGCGAAGATCTGAAGCTGCCGTCGGTGAAGACGTGGTGGTGCGGCAACCAACAGGAGTTGTCCTACGTGCTCGACCACCTGGCCGAATTGGTGGTGAAGCCGGTGTTTTCGCATTCGAGCCGGCTGACGGTCTTCGGTGCGGCGCTGAGTGCCGGCGAACGCGACCAGCTCGCCGACCGCATTCGGGCGCGGCCGTATCTGTACGTCGGCCAAGAGCGCATCGCTCTGTCGACGGCGCCGCTGATGGCCGGTGCGACACTCGAACCGCGCGCGATGGTGGTGCGAGCGTTTCTCGCCGCGGAAGACGGCGGCTACACGGTGATGCCCGGTGGACTGTGTCGCGTCGCTCCGACGCGCGGCAGTTCGTTGGTATCGAACCAAGTTGGCGGAGTGAGCAAAGACGTGTGGGTGATCGCGTCCGAGCCGGAGCGCGAGAGCGGCGCGTTGCTGCCGGCGGACCGGCGGCCACTGCTGGTACGGGGTGGCCGCGCCGTGCCGGGGCGGGTGGCGGACAACCTGTTTTGGGTGGGTCGCTACGCCGCACGTAGCGAGATCGCCGGCCGGGTGCTGCGCGAGGTTCTCCGCCGCGTGCTCGAACCGGGTGACGCGGAAACTGATCCGAATACTCCGCGGCTGCTCGCGGCGGTCACGCATGTGACCGGAACCTATCCCGGCTTTGCCGGCCCGGGTGCCAAAGAGCGTCTTGGCGAGGCGGAGACCGAACTGCTCAGCCTGGTGCGGGACGGTCGTCGAACCGGGACCATCCGCTACAACCTGAACGCGCTCGTGCGCGCCGCCCGCGGCGTGCGCGATCGCTTGTCGACCGATACGTGGCGCGTGATCAATAGCCTCAGTCGTGAGCCCGCGGAGACACTCGATCTCGCTGCGGCCCTCACAGAGTTGGACCGCGTGCTGCTGCTGCTGTCGGCGTTCGGTGGTCTCAGCGCCGACAGCATGAGCCGCGGCCAAGGCTGGCACTTCCTGGAACTCGGCCGCCGGCTCGAACGGGCGCTTGGCACCGTGTCGGTGCTGCAAGCGATGTGCGCGGCGAATGGCGAGCAGTCGGTGCCGTGGGAAGACCTACTCAGCGTCGCTGACGCGTCGATGACTCACCGGCGCCGCTATCGCACCGCGGCCGAGGCGGGAACGGTGCTCGATCTGTTGCTCGACGACGAGACCAATCCCGGTTCCGTGACGCATCAACTGTTGCGACTGGAAGCGCTGTTGTCCGGACTGTCCACGAACGTGACGACACCACAGCAAACCGTCGAGCAGCGTCTGGTCGCGGAGGCGCTCGAGGAGTTGCGGCGGACCGAAGCACCGACGGAGCGACTTCGGCAACCGGGACTCGAACTCGAGGAGTTGCTGACTCAGCTCGCGCGACGGCTCGCCGCGCTGTCGGACCAGATGACGCGCAGTTACTTCAGCCGGCCGGATCGGCCGCAGCAATTGGTGGCGTTGGCGCGATGAAGTATCGCATCGTTCACCGGACCCGCTACGCGTACGCCGAGCCGGTGTTGCTCTGTCACAACGAGGCCCGGTTGCAGCCGCGCACGACCGCGTGCCAGCGCTGCGAGTTCAGCGAGGTGGCGATCGAACCGTTTGCCGCCCAGCGAGCGCAACGCGAAGACATTTTTGGAAATCGAGTCCTCTACTTCGCGGGCCAGAACCCGCACGAAGAGCTGGTTGTCACTGCAACCAGCATCGTGGACGTGTTCACCGCGTCGACTGCCCTTGCGCCGCGGCCCACGCTGAGTTGGGAAGAGTCGGTCGCGCGCATTCGCGTTGACCGCGACGAGGCCGCGCGTGACGCCCGTCAGTTTGCGCTGGACTCGCCGTTCGCCGCGGTGTCGTCCGAGGTCGCCGAGTGGGCGCAGCCCTGGTTCGGCCCCGGGCGCCCGCTACTCGACGCCGTCGCCGCCATGAGCCAGCACATTCACGACGACTTCACCTTCGATGCCAGCAGCACGACGGTCGCGACACCGCCGTCGGAGGTGCTGGCGCAACGCGGAGGCGTGTGCCAGGACTTCGCCCACCTTGCAATCGCGTGCCTGCGATCGAAGGGCATCCCAACCCGCTACGTGAGCGGCTACCTCGAGACGATTCCACCCCCGGGCCAGCCGCGGGTGCGGGGCGCGGATGTCTCGCACGCGTGGTTTGCCGTCTTCGTTCCCGATCTGGGCTGGGTCGATTTCGATCCGACAACCAATCTCACGCCGCCCGAACGCCACGTCACCACCGCGTGGGGACGCGATTACGGGGACGTGACACCGCTCAAGGGGGTCATCTTCGGCGGCGGCGCCCATGTACCCGAGGTGGCGGTTGATATGGTCCGCCTCAACGTCGAGGCGCAGTCAGCCCAGGCCTACGAATAACGAGCCGGGGACGCCGCGGTGCGCGCCCGCGCCGGGGTCGACGACGGCTCTGCCGTCAAGAAGTTTTCGATCGCGTCGATGCGAGCGCCGGCATCGCGGTAGCCGATGTCGACCAGAGCCTTGGTGTAGGCGGAGTCGAACAGGAGGTAGCTCATCAAATCGGCGCTTTGCGCGTCGGGAGTACCGAGACCTTCGAGCAGGTAGCGAACCATCCGCGGCATCCGATGCGAAAGGTGACGCGCCACGATCGCGAGGTCCTCCGACGGATTGACCACCAGCGACTCGATCGTGCGCATCGGCTCGGTCGGTACGGGGCCGCCGCCTGGCGATGGGTTCGGCGTGCTGCCGTTGGTATGCGCCACGATCAACTCGTTCATTCGCTTCAAATGGTCAAGGTCCGTATCGAGGTGATCGAGGAAGATCGCGTTTAGGAAAACGCCGCAAATCTGCGACAACGGCGGCTGCGGCATCACCGGTTTGCCCTCGCCGGTGCCGTCGAGTTCGGTTTGCGACAGGTCGTCGGCGGACCGTTGGCAGCGAATGCCGACGGCGAAGACCTTCGACGCGCCGAGGCGGATGGCGGGGCTCAGCGGCGTGACCAGGCGCAAGCCGCCGTCACCGAACCAGAACTCGCCGGCGGCGGTGCGCAGACGGACCGGCTGAAATACGATCGGGATCGCGGCCGATGCCAAGATGTGATCCAGCGTCAATTCGACCGGCAACGCCACCCGTCGTGCCTTGCGCCACACGGGGTGGCCGGGCCGGCCTTGAATGAAGGTGAACGACTTGCCCGAGTGATAGCTGGTGGCCGTGACCGCCAACGCGTAGAGATACCCTTTACGAATCGCCTCACCGATGCCGCTGAGCGACAGCCGTGGGTCCAAGAAGGCGCGCAGCGGCGTGGTATTTAGCAGTGACTGCACACCCGCGTTGCCGAGCCGCCCACCCAACACCACGTCTTGCAGAATCCGCAGTCCGTTGAGAGACAGCGACGCGGCGTCGGTACGGAAGACGTCCGACACGCGCAACTCCGACCACAACTGGGCCAACGTCCGCGTTGCCGTGTAGAGGTTGCCGATGCATGCCAGCGTCGCGCCGTTGATCGCACCCGCCGAAGCGCCCGCGATGATGCGAAACGGCGACGCGCCGCGACGAAAGGCGGGCAACTCGCCGATACGCTTGAGTACGCCCGCTTGATAGGCGCCGCGGGCACCGCCGGCGGTCAACACGAGTCCAATCATCGGTGGCTCACTGGTTCACCCGCTGGCTTCTCCATGCTTCAAGGTCGGACGCAAACTCTTCCAACCAGTGCGAAGAGCAATCTGCACGCCAGGATTTTCAAGAACGATGAGATGAGTTGCGCGATCTGCATGCGTGCACCGCCGCCTCCGCATCAAGCAGCGCTGCGCACGATCTAAGCAGAGGCGGTGCAGCGTTGCCGTAAGCAAAGAGATCCCGTCCGGGCGATGCATGCATTGCCCCTAGCGATCCCCGTGCTTCGACGTTAGTCGCGCGGCCGAACGTGACGGAACTGGACCAGCAGGAGCAGGTCGTACGCAATTTTGATCACGCCGCCCGCGACGAGCGGCCAGCCGAATGAGGACCGCTCCAAGAGCGCACCGGCGAGCAGCGGGGACAGCGCGCTGGCAAGGCTGCGCGGAACATTGGTGACGCTGGCTGCGGCGGCTCGTTCCTCCGGCGGCACCACCGCCATCACATACGATTGACGCGCCGGCACGTCCATCTGCGATAGCGCCATGCGGAGCAGCAGACACGTCACCGCCAGCGTCGCAGTCGGCATGAACGCGGCCAGCACCAAAAACAGATTCGCCGGAATATGGGTGAAGACCATTGTTTCGATCAATCCGATACGGGCGGCAAGACGCGGCGACACAAGCTGCGACAGCGCAGAGAGTAGGCGGGCGGCGAAGAAGACACTTGCGGTCGTCTGGAGCGTGAGGTCGAAACGCAAAAACAGCCACAGGGCGAGCAGCGAATCGACCGCGAATCCGCCGCCGAAGGAATCGAGTGAAAACAGCGCCGTGAGCTTGAGGACGATGGTACGCGAGCGCTTCAGCGGCGCACGCGGCGCCGTGGCCGTCGGCGCGGTGCCGTGCTGCAGCCTGCGGTAGACCGCTAAGATGACGACCGCGACCAGTCCGTAGAAAACAAAGCCGGCGCGGAACGCGCTTACGAGACTGGTTCCGAGCGCGCGCGCCGCAGTGGTCGGAAGTCCGCTCATCAAGGCTCCGACCGCGGCGAGCAGCGTGCCGCCGAGCGAATACATTGCAAACAGCGCGGTGCGATCGGCTGCGTCCGCCTCGCCCGAAAGAATCGACTGCTCGGTCGGCAAGAAGACGCTGACGTCGCCCGAACTCGGGTTCAAGGTTCCAAAGAATCCGACGAGCAGCAGCGGCCAGAAAGTGGTGAGCGACGCGAAGCCGACTCCCGTCGCGAGCATCAGGGCGGTCGCAGCGAACAGCACAGCGCGCGCGGCCAGCCGATGGGCGACCAAACCCACCGCCAGCGTGAGCGCCGCCGAGCCGAGCAACGTGGAGGTGACGATGGCACCGACTTGAAACGCGGAGAAGCCTAAGAGCTGCAGGTACGCCGCGAGATAAACACTGACGAAGCCGTCGGCGAGACCGCGCAGCGCGCGCCCGATCACCAGCCTGGTCGCATCGCGAGTGGCGGTCGCAGGCAGCAGCATGTGCCGAGACTATGCCACCCGTCGCCCGAAGCGCCAGCGCGGCGCCCGTCACCCCATCGGACCCTGATACACCTCGGTGAAGCGCAGAAGCATCTCCATCGGGATCGCCAGGTTGGCGTCGCGGTCTGTGCGCAGGCACACGACCGCCGGCCCGCTTGCGGCCTTCGCACGGCGCAGCGCCGGCTCGATCTCTGCAAGCCGTTCGACGTATTCACCGTGACAGCCGAGACCTTCCGCCGCCCGATCCCAGCGGATCGTGCCCTGCGCGGTCCCAAAGGTCTTGCCGTACAGCATCCGTTCGTTTGGCTCTTCCATGGTCCACGAGCCTTCCGCGAAGACGATGGTGGTGATCTTGACGCCGTCGCGCGCCGCCGACTGCATCTCCATGAAATTGAAGCCGGCGGCGCCGTCGCCGGTCACACAGACCACTTCGCGGTCGGGCGCGCCGAGCTTCGACCCGATCGCCGACGGAATGCCAGTGCCGAGCATGCCCAGCTCGAGGATGTTGTGGTACGAGCGCGGGTTGGTTGGCGGCAGACACGCGTTGGCCCACAACGAGGTGTTGCCGCCGTCGGTGACGTAGACGGCATCGCGACCGAACACTGCGCCGATGACTTGCATCGCGTGCGCCGGATGTAGACCGGGGCCGTTCCAGGCCTTGACCGCAACCAACTGTTCATCCCACCACATCTGCGCGGCGTGGCGATAGCGGGCGAGATCTTTGCCGTCGCGAGCGCGCACGCCGCGTGCACGCAGCACCGCGACGAGCTGTTCGAGCGCCTGCTTCACGTCGGCAACGATGCCAACGGTCAACGGTCGCGTGACACCCATGTTGCGCGGATCGATATCGATCTGGATCAAGCGCTGGTGTGCGGGATCGCCCCAGTACTTGTCGAAGGGCAAGTCCAGGTTGCCGAGGCGGGAGCCGGCGACCGCCACCACGTCGGCCTCTCGCTTCATCACGTCGGCACCGCGGCCGAAGCCGAAGATGTAGTTCGGATGATCGAGCGGCACCACTGAGCGGCCGGCCATCGTGGTGATCACCGGCGCGTTGAGCAGCGTGACCAGCTCAAGCAGTGCCGCGTTGGCGTCGGCGCGGTCGACTCCCGATCCGGCGACGACCAGCGGCCGCTGTGCGTTGGCGAGCAAGTCGGCCGCTTCCTGCAACTGTGCGTCGGAGGCTTGCGGGCGAGGAGGCCGGTACGCATGCGGAGGTAAAACCCGAACGCTTTGATCGTCACCGGTTGCGTACAGCACCGGCGCAGGTAGCTCGATGTGAACCGGACCCGGGCGCCCGGTCCACATCTCTCGAAACGCCAGGCGAACAACCTCCGGAATGCGGTCCCACGACAGAATCGGCCCGCCCCATTTGACTGCCGGCTTGAAAACATCGAGCTGATCCTGCCCTTGAAAGGTCGAAGGCGGGGACGGGTACACGATCCCGAGCCGATGCTGCGACGTAATCGCGAGCACGGGAACGCCTTCATGTCGGGCGGTGATGACGCCGGGCAACAGGTTGGCCGAGCCGGGACCGGGGTTGCCGAGAACGACCGCGACGCGACCCGTGGTTTTGTACAAGCCCTCGGCCATGTGCACACCGGCGGCTTCGTGCCGCACCGGAAACAAGCGAATGTCGTGTTCGGCGAGCTGGGCGAGTAGCGGATCGATTTCAGGGGACGGCAGGCCGAAGACAAATTTGATTCCCTCGTTTGCCAGGCACCGCGCAAGCAGTTCGCCGCCAGTGATTGCGCTCATAACTCCCTCCCGAGGCTGAAGATGATCGGACGGTCCACGCCGGATCTTCTAGCACATCCATGCCCGTTTGCGCTCAGCCGGCGAGGGACCGGAGATGACATTGCCGCGTGTCCGCATTGACATTTGCCAGGATGGAGCGGTTGGCCGCAGACACTATCCACGTTCACGGTGCTGGTGTAGGAGGGTACGGCGTAGCGAGGGAGGATCGCATCATGAGCAAGAGCCTATTGCGAGCTGTCATTGTCGTCGTTGCCCTAGGTCGCGTGGCCTCTGCTGCCGACGCGCCAACTGGCGGCGGTGGTGCGACCGCAGGAGCGGCGATGGGCGACGCGGTGTCGTCGCCGGCAATGCACGGGAAGGTCACCGAAACGATGAACGCCGGCTCGTACACGTACATTCAGCTCGATGACGGTGGAAAAAAGATCTGGGCCGCCGGGCCGCAGTCCAACGTGGCCGTGGGCGACGAGGTGTCGATTCCTTCGGGCATGGTGATGGAACATTTCCAGAGCAAGACGTTGGGCCGGACCTTTGATCGAATCTATTTCGTCGACAGCATCGAGGTGGCCGGCAAAAGCGCCGGACCGGGTCCAGCCTCGGCTCATGCTCAGGCGGACGGATCTCCGCACGGCGACCTCAGCGGAATGACCGCGCCGGATTTGTCCGATCACACCAAGGCGTCGGCCGGCAGCGTTGATCTGACGAACATCCAGAAGGCCGACGGCGGGCAAACGATCGCAGAGTTGTTCGCCAACAAGGCGACGCTTGTCGGCAAAGAAGTGCGCGTTCGCGGGCGCGTCATCAAGTACACGCCCTCCGTGATGGGAAAGAACTGGCTGCATCTCGCCGATGGCAGCGGGAGCGCCGGCACCAACGATCTGGCGGTGTCGACCAGCGGTGAAGCGGCCGTGGGCAAGACCGTGCTGGTGCGAGGTAAACTCGGGACCGACAAGGATCTGGGGTTCGGCTACCACTACGACGTCATCATCGAAGACGCGACCGTGACCGTCGAATGAGGCGGTGGGCGCGAGCGTCCATAACCGCGGCTGGTCGTTCGATGTGACTGAAACCGAAGGCGCACCGCGGCATCTCAGCGACGAGCGGTGTAAGTTGCCTGGAGGATCGGTCGGAATGTCGAAGAATTGCGGGTTGTGGATGCGATCGGCGAGCGTGCTCGCTTTAGCCCTGGCATTGGGAGCGAGCAGAGCCAGCGGCGGGGACACTGTGTCCGGCGTGCAGACGGCCACGGCAACATTCGCCGGTGGCTGCTTCTGGTGTATGGAACCGCCGTTCGAACAGTTGGAGGGCGTGACTGACGTCACGGTCGGCTACACTGGCGGACACAAGAAAAACCCGACCTACGACGAGGTATCCGAGGGCGGAACCGGTCACGCCGAATCGGTCCAAGTCACGTACGACCCCGTCAAGATCAGCTACGAGAAATTGCTCGACGTGTTCTGGCACAATATCGATCCTGTCACGCCCAACGCACAGTTTTGCGATCACGGCCGCCAATATCGCAGCGCGATCTTCTATCACGACGAGAAACAGCGGGAGTTAGCCGAAGCGTCGAAGCGGCAACTCGACGAGTCGAAGCGCTTCAGTAGTCCGATCGTCACAGAAATCGTTGCCGCGTCGGATTTCTATCCCGCGGAAGAGTATCACCAGAAATATCATCAGAAAAATCCGATTCGGTACAAGTACTACCGCTGGAACTGCGGACGAGATCGCCGCCTCAAAGAGCTATGGGGCATGGTGCCGAAGGGCGGGATGAGCGAGGCGCCGTGAGCTACCGCCGCTGCCGGCTTTCAATGCCGCTCGCGTCCGTGCTGGCAGTGGCCATGGCCCTCGCCGCCGCGTCGTTGGCTTGGGAAGCAACCACGTTTCGCAAACCGGACGACGATGCGCTCAAGCGTACGTTGACGCCCATGCAGTATCGGGTGACGCAGGAAGAAGCCACGGAGCCGGCGTTTCACAACGAGTATTGGGACAATCACCGCGCCGGCATCTACGTCGACGTCGTATCCGGTGAGCCGCTGTTCAGCTCGCTCGACAAGTTCGACTCGGGCACCGGATGGCCGAGCTTCATCAAGCCGATCGAACCCGATAGTGTACGGACGAAGACCGACTACAAGTTGCTGTGGCCGCGAACCGAAGTCCGCTCGGCTCGCGCCGACTCCCATCTCGGACACGTCTTCGACGACGGCCCGCCGCCCACTGGTCTGCGCTATTGCATGAACTCTGCGGCGTTGCGGTTCATTCCGGTCGACAAGCTTCAGCAGGAGGGATACGGCGAGTATCTCTCGCTGTTCACGGAACCGGCCGCGCCACCTCCGACGCCGCAATAGAATTCCGCAACGAACCAACATTTGCGCAGAGTTTTACCGCACGAGTGTCATGTGCACAGCATGACTCGCTGTGGTAGAGTCGCGCCCCTCGATTTCGTCACGGAGTTGCATGGAGGGACCATAAGCATGGCGAATCACAGTTCCGGATTCGTACGTTTTGCGGCCGCGCGCGGTCGGCTGTCGAAGCAAGTGGCAAGCGCGATTGTTGCGTTCACATTGGTGACCAGCGGCTGCGGCGGCGACGATTCAACCAGCACGGCGAGCACACCGGGTTCGACCAGTTGGGTGCATCACTGGAACCAAATTGCCATCGACGCCAGCGGACTCGATCATACGCCGGTGAAAGCGGGGGAGAATCGCGTCTTCGGCGAGCAATTCGGTCCGACTCGCGCCAGCCGAGCGATCGCGATCGTGCACATCGCGATATTCGACGCCGTCAACGCAATCGTCGGCGGCTACCAGAGCTACACCGGCATTCCATCCGCCCCCACCGGCACGTCGATGAAGGCCGCGATCGCGCAAGCGGCGCACGACGCGCTCGCGGCGCTGTTCCCATCACAGGCGCCGACGTTCGATCAGAACCTGGCCGCCGATCTTGCTGCAATCGCGAACGGAAAAGCCAAAACCGACGGCGTGGTCTCGGGCAAGCAGGCCGCAGCCGCCATCCTGGCTTTACGAGCGGATGACGGTTCAGACCGCGCCGAGCCGAACATCGGCGTCGACTTTGTCACCAGCGACGCACCCGGCAAGTGGCGCGAGGACCCGGTGAGCCAGAAGACCATCGCGCTCGGCGCTTATTGGGGCGAGGTGCGGCCGTTCGTTTTGCAATCGGGATCGCAACTCCGCATCCCGCCGCCGCCGGCGCTCGACAGCGTCGAGTATGCGACCGCCTTCGACGAGGTGAAGGCGTTGGGCGGCGACGGTGTGGTGACGCCGACGGTGCGCAGCGAGCAGGAGACCATGACAGGCATCTTTTGGGCGTATGACGGCACGCCAAGCTTGTGCGCGCCGCCGCGACTTTACAATCAGATCATCGTGCACATCGCCGAGCAGCAGAAATCGGACATCGTGCAACTGGCTCGCCTGCTGGCTCTGGCCAACGTCGCGATGGCGGATGCCGGGATCGCGATCTGGGAATCGAAGTACTACTACCAATTCTGGCGGCCGGTCACCGGTATTCGCGAGTCCGACCTCGGCACCGGACCGACTGGGCTCGGCGACGGCAATTCGGGCACCGCGGGAGACCCGAGCTTCATGCCGCTCGGCGCACCGGCGAGCAATCTCAACGGCCCGAACTTCACGCCGCCATTCCCGTCGTATCCGTCGGGACATGCAGGGTTCGGCGGCGCACTGTTCGAGACGCTGCGCAAGTTCTACGGGACCGACGCGATCGCCTTCACCTTCGTCTCGGATGAGTTCAACGGCGTGACCAAGGATGCGTCGGGTGCGGTTCGGCCGCTGGCACCGCGCAGCTTTTCATCGTTGTCGGACGCCGAAGAGGAGAACGGACAGAGCCGGATCTATCTCGGCATTCACTGGGCCTTCGACAAGAATCAGGGTATCGCGCAAGGGCGCCAGGTGGCCGACTACGTGTTTGGGCATGCGTTCACGCCGGTGAAATAGGATTCGTCCGGCGTCATCCGTCGTCACCCAATGTCTGAAGCGAGTCGTGCGGCGAGCGCTGAGCTACGCGCCAAGCTATTTTCGCCCGCCGATTTGGGCGGCCTGCGGCTGCGCAACCGCATCGTCAAGACGGCGACGTACGAAGGCATGAGCCCCGGCGGAATACCGTCGCCGGCGCTCATCAAGCACCATCGCGACCTCGCGAGCGGCGGCGTCGGGATGACCACGGTGGCGTACTGTTCGGTATCGCCTCACGGCAGAACGTTTGCCGAACAGATGTACATGCATGCCGAGATCATTCCCGCACTCCGTCAACTCACCGACGCGGTGCACGGCGAAGGGGCGGCCGTCTCGATTCAACTCGGGCATTGCGGGTTCTTCAGCAAGAACTCGGAACTGGCGGGTCGGCGACCCATCGCCCCATCGTTCACCGTCAATCAGTACGGGATGATGGCCGGCATGCCGTTCGCCCGCGCAATGACGGAAGACGATCTGACCAAGGTCATCGAAGAATTCGGTACCGCGGCCGCGATGGCGCGCGACGCGGGCTTCGACGCCGTCGAAATTCATCTCGGCCACGGCTACCTGCTAAGCCAGTTCATCAGTCCGGCAACCAATCGGCGACGCGACCGCTGGGGCGGCAGTCTCGACAACCGCATGCGTTTGCCGCTGGCGGTGCTGGCACGGGTTCGCGACCGCGTCGGTGCAACCTTCCCGATCGTGGCGAAGACCAATCTGCGCGATGGCTTTCGCGGCGGCCTCGAAATCGAGGAAGCAATCGGCGTGGTCGAGCGACTCGAAGGGGCGGGGATCGACGCCGTCGTGCTCAGCGGCGGCTTCACCAGTAGGAATCCGTTCTACCTCTTTCGCGGCAAACGCCCGCTGCGCGAGATGATCGAGGTCGAAAAGAGTCGATTGCAGAAGCTTACTTTGCGGCTGTTCGGCGCACGGGTGATCAAGGAATATCCCTTCCAGGAGTTGTACTTCCTCGATCTCGCCCGTCGCGTGCGTCAGGCCGTGCGTATGCCGCTGGTACTGCTGGGCGGTGCGCTGTCGCTCGAAAACCTGGAAACGGCGATGCGCGAAGGCTTTGACTTCGTAGCGATGGGCCGCGCGTTGATCGCCGATCCCGACCTGATCGGGCGCATGCAGCGCGGCGAGGCGCCCCGCTCGCGCTGCACCTCGTGCAACAAATGCGTTGCCGAAATGGATCGCAACGGTGTCCGTTGCGTCCTCGATTGAACGGCGATCAGCCCGACCGCTTGGGCTCAAGCATGAAGCCCATCACCTGCCGCCAGAGGTCCTCGAACTTAGCGCGGGTGAAACCGGTGCGAGTCGCCAGCCAATCATAGTGCGGTGGGCTGCGGGTCGGATCGCCAAAATGACCGATGATGTCCAAGTGATCCGCCTGGACCGCCTGGATGACCTCGCCCCACACTTGTGCCCGGGTAGGGACGATACCGTCGTTGGCCTTGAGACTCGGCAGACGGCGATACGCACGCCGTAGTGTCTCGCGGGCGGCGGCGCTCAGCGGCGGCTGTCGCCCGCGCGGCATCTGCGCCGCGAGCCGGTGGAGCCCGTGGTACAGGGTGTGATTCGCCTGCGCGGCGGCGTCGAGGCCGGTCGCGAGCGTCGAGCCGACGCCCGGCGGCGTTGCGCGGGTCACGACCGAGCCGTAGCGGATCTCAGCGCGATCGCGGACGGTGGCGTTAAACACGTCCATGCCTTCGGGCGTGAGTTGCACCAGCAGCGCCTGGTCTTTGGCGACGTCCGCAAGCAATCGTTGCACGGCACGGCGCCGCCCGACCGAGAAATCGGCGAGCAGTTGATGGAATAACTCGTCGATCAGCGTCGGATTGCGCCCGCGAGCGTCGGCGTCGGTGAACAGCGAAGCGAGACTGAGCAGAACCGCAAGCGGCAAGCTTCCGAAGCGCAGGACATACGTGGTCGTGACCGAGAGCAGTTCCAGCAACTTCTGACCACGCATCCCGGCGAGAAACGATGCCAGCGGGCTGCCGAAGTGAGGCGTCGCGACGCTGATGACGGTACGCACGCGCTGCGCCAGAGCTTCGACCGGACGCGGGGTAGGCAGCGAGACGTTTGGTGCCACGGCAAGGCGCGCATCGAGTCCGCCGGTCGAATGCCCGATGAGGTGCGCGACGTCTTGGTCGCCGATGGTACCGGCGATGGTCTCGATCGCCCGCGCGGTTCGTTTCGGCAACGACGCAGTTGGGTACGTCTTGACGACGTGCACCTCCGCGTCGATCCCGCGGGCGCCAAGTTCTTGGAGGAGGAAGGTTCGGACGTGGAGGAAGTACCGCAGTCGGCCCACGTTTGCGAAGCCGAAGAATCCGGGAATCAGGTAGATGTGGTGCCTCATTGCGACCGAGCTGTTTCACTCTTGCAGCAGTCGCGGAAACCGGCTTCTCAGCGCTTGGACGGCGCGACGGAATCTTCGCGTTGGGGTCAGGACAACACTCCGGGCATGGATTCTGCGCTCGCGTAATCGCGCGGCGCGCTTCGACGTCCTGCGTCGCACGGGTGAGGAAGCCATGTCAACGGCAGCCGATGTGTGGCCCGATCGGATGAACCCGACCGATGCGCTGTTCTGGACCATGGACAAGATCCCGGAGCTGCGGTCGACGATCGGCGCTCTGTTGATACTCGACGGTGTCCCTGATCGCGAGCGGATCGCCGCTGAGTTGTTGCGGATTAGCGCCGCACTCCCGCGAATGTACCAGCGAGTGGTCGAGGTTCCCGGCGGTCTGGCGCCGCCCGAATGGCTCGACGATCGCCAGTTCGACCTCGACTACCACCTGCGTCACGTCATGGTGCCACCGCCGGGTGGACTGGCTGAACTCCTCGCGGAGTTGAGCCCGCTGTACGCGACCTCGTTGGATCGTGATCGTCCGCTGTGGGAAGCCTACCTCGCCGGCGGATTGATGGGCGGTCGCGGCGCCGTGTTCTTCAAGATGCACCACTGCCTGGTCGATGGCGTCGGCGGTTCGCGATTGTTCGGCGAACTGTTGAGTTCCGGTGCCGCTGCCAACCCGCCGCGGCCGTTGCCCCAGCCGCGCAAGCGCTCGACCAGCACGGCAGCTCTGCTGTGGCGTGCGATCGGATACAACATCGGTGAGGCCGCGCAATTCGGCACCGATGTCGCCGCGGCCGCAATCGGGGCTCTCACACATCCCGCTGCCGTGTTGAGCGAGATCCGTCGCTGGACGCAGTCGGCGTTCGGGTTCGGCCAAGAGTTGACGACGATGCGCGCCGAGAGTCCGCTGCACCAGCACCGAAGCTTGTCGCGCCAGCTCACCACGTTCGACTTGTCGCTCGCCGAGATCGACGCGGCGCGGGCGGCTCTGGGTGCGACCAACAACGACATCATCCTCACCATCGTCGCCGGGGCGATGCACCGGTGGCACAGCTCACGCGGCTTCGACGTGCGCCAGCTGCGCGCGCTGGTGCCGGTCAATTTGCGCGACGCGAACGAGAGCAGTGCCGGCAATCGCCTGGCACTGCTCGCCGTCGCGCTGCCGACCGGTGAACCCAACCCGCTGCGTCGCCTGCGCATCATTCAGGAGAGGATGGGACACGTAAAAGGTGATCGCCGGGCGAGCCTGTATCCGATCGTCGCGCGCATCATTCTCACTCTGCCGCTGGTTGTGGCCGAGCAAGTCGTCCGGCAGCAGACCCAGCGGACCAACTTTGTATGCACCAACGTGCCCGGACCGCGACAGACCTGCTACCTGGCGGGTCAGCGGATCGAGCGGATGTATCCGTACGCGCCGCTGGTCGGCGACCACCCAGTCGCGATCGCGCTGTATAGCTATGGCGACCGCGTGTGTGTCGGACTGGATGTCGATCCGCTGGCGATGAGCGATCTGCCGCATTTCCTCGACGCCCTGCGCGAGTCAGCCGCCGAGGTGCTATCCCTCCGGCCTGACCAAGTGCGCCCGCTGCGTCGAGCGCCACGCTTACTCACTCAATCGCGAAGGTCGTCGCGACATCGGCACTGATGTGCCCTACCTGGTCGCTGACTTCGAGGGTCAGCGTGTAGTCGCCGGCTCCGAGTACCGACGGCAGGGCAATCGGTCCACGATCGACGAACTCGTTGATCGTGGCACCGGTCGGCTGAAGCTCGTAGCAGGTAAAATCGGGCGGCGAGCCAGCCACCGCGAAGCTGACGCAGAACTGGTCGATGTCGCCTTCGAGATCGGAAACGCCGTAGTGCACCGTGATCGACCCACCTTGTGCCACGGGATTGGGCATTACACTCAAGGCACAGAGCTGCGGCAGCGAAGTGATCGGGCCGCCGCACACGTTGACGACGGGAGTGGGACTTGGCGTCATCGTCGGCGTCCGAGTCACGGTGAAAGTCTGAGTTGGCGAAGCAGTCGGCGTTCGCGTGCCCGTGGCGGTCGGCGCCGGCGTGTGCGTCGGCGTGGCGCTCCGAGTGAGCGTCGGCGTTGCTGTGGACGTGAGCGTAGATGTCGACGGGACCGTCGCGGTGAACGTTGGCGTTCGCGTTGGCGTGGCGGTGGTGACGAGAGTGCTAGTGACCGTTGCCGAGTGCGTCAGGGTTGCGGTCGCGGTCGGCGATGCGATGAGGGGGATCGTCATCGTCGCCGTCGTTGTGACGCTCGGTGTGAGCGTAGGCGTCGACGTAGCCGTGAGAGTGTCTGACGCCGTCGCCGTAGGGGTTGAGGTTGGGGTTCGCGTCGTTGAGATCGTCGGCAACGCCGGCGTCACTGTGAGTGTCGGCGATATCGTCGTCGACGGTGTGCTTGTCGCGGTGATGACGGTTGGGGTGTTTGTAGATGAAGGCGTGTCGGTTCGGCTCGCCGACGGCGTCGACACCGCGGTTGGAGAACGAGACGCAGTCGCACTCGCTGTCGGCGTTGGACTCGCGCTCATCGTGACGGTCTGCGTGGATGTGCTGGTTGGCGTCGATGTTGCGGACGACGAGGCCGTAAATGCGGCCGTCGCGGAAACCGCGTGACTCGGCGAAGCCGTCGCGCTGGCGGTGCCGGTTGGCGTGGGGGTTCGGGTGACGGTGAAGACATCTGTGACAGTCGCGGATGCAGAGGCGGACTGCGTCGCAGTCGAGGTTGGTGTTGGCGATATTGCGGGCGAAGGCGACTCCGTACTCAAACCAACCGGCGTCGCGGTCGGCGAGTGCGTCGGCGCAACCGTCTCGGTTACGCTGGCAGTCTCGGTGGCGCGATCTGTCGGGGTCGCGCTCGCTGGCGTCAGAACCGTCGGCGAGTCCGTCGCGGAAGGCGTCGCCGCTGCAGTTTCGGACGCAGTGGGCGGCGGGGACGGCGTGTCGCTGGCGATCGCGCTAGCCGTTGCGGTCGGGCTGTCAGTCGCCGTCATGGTGACCGTCGGAGAGCTCGGTGGGCAACCATCCAACGCGCTGTTCACCGCGGCGACTAGTTCTTCGACGGTCACACGACCGTCTCTGTCCCGATCGGCCGCAGTGCAATCATCGGCGGGTTGGATGCCGAGAGCGATATTCACGGCGTGGACCAGTTCATCGACGGTGACGCGCCCGTCGCCGTCGCAGTCGCCGACACAGGAAGCGCTTGCCGTGCAAGCCATCAACAACGCGAAGACGGACCACGAATAGGCCAACAGTCGTGCGGCGGGGCGCGAGTGAACAAGGCAACGCATCGGTGGTTCACCGATGTACGCGCTGGTGCGGCGCGTCGCAACTGCCATCGCCGTCTTGACATCGTCAATCCGGTTTGGGAAGCGAGGCCGCAATGTCGTACGTCCTCATCGAGAAGCCGCAGCCGCATGTCAGTGTGATCGTGATGAATCGACCCGAACGACTCAACGCGATGTCGTTCGATACCGTTGTGCCGCTCGCCGAGGCGATCAAGCGGGTGGGGGCCGACAACGACACGTGGGTCGCGATCGTGACTGGTGCCGGCCGCGGCTTCTGCTCGGGATTGGACCTCGAAGATCATGGCATGCCGCCGAATTGCGACGGACTGCCGATGTCGCGCATCGCCATCCGCGCCATGGAATTCGTGTCGAATCTCGTGCCCGCGCTGCGGGCGATGCCGCAGCCGGTGATTGCCGCCGTCAACGGCCCCGCGTACGGTGGCGGGATGTGTCTCTCGCTCGGGGCCGACATCCGAATCGCTGGCGCGTCCGCGACCTTTCGCAACGCGGGGATCAACAACGGACTGACGGGCACCGAATTGGGAATCAGCTGGATTTTGCCGCGCTTGCTCGGTGCCGCACACGCGTGGGACATCATCCTCAGCGGTCGCGAGGTGAAGGCCGATGAAGCGCTGCGGCTCGGGCTGGTCTCGCGTATCGTCCCGGATGCCGATGTGCGGCCCACCGCGCTCGCGATCGCTGAGCAAATGTGCGCCTACAGTCCACACGGTCTCGCGATGACCAAGAAAGTGCTCTGGTCAAACCTCGAAACCGGAGGCCTCGAAGCCGCCATCGATCTCGAAAATCGCAACCAACTGCTGGTCCGAATGACCACGCAAAACCTGCAAGAGGCGATCGCCGCGCGCAAGCAAAAGCGCCCGCCACGATTCGAAGACTAAACCCAAGTCGGCTTCGCTGACTTGGCTGCCCCGCGACCATGTGCTTACATACAGGTCGAGAGGCGGACGAGGCGGAGCTGGGCACCTCGATGAACTGCGCGGCATAGCGCTTCAAGGACAATCGTGAAACGTCGACCATGTCGCATGGCCGCACTTGCGGTCACGCTGGGCACGCTCGTAAGTGCGGTGCCGGCGTGGCCCCGCCAGTGGACCGAGGACGATTTTCAACAGAAGAGAACCGCGGCGCACTTCATGATCGTCGCCGGTCAAAATTGGCGCAGCAGCCAGTCCGTGATCGGCTCCACGCAGTTCTATCAGGTGCAAAAGGGCGACACCTTTCTCGACATCGCCCGCTACTACGGCCTCGGGTACAACGAACTCGAAGACGCGAACCCCGGCGTCGATGTCTGGGTGCCCCCGGCCGGCCAGGTCATGCTGTTGCCGACGGAGTACATCATCCCGGATGCCGAGGCGCACGGGATCGTCGTGAACATTCCTGAAATGCGCTTGTACTACTTCCATCCGCGGCCGAATGCGTACGCGCCGATGATGGTGACGACGTACCCGGTCGGTCTCGGCCGGGACGAGTGGAAGACCCCGTTGGGTGCGTTCCGCGTCGCCGATAAGACCGTCAATCCGATGTGGATTCTGCCGGAGTCGATTCGTGAGGAGCACATGAAGGATGGGCGGCCTGCACCGAAGTTCATCCCTGGCGGTGATCCCGAGAACCCATTAGGAAAGTATCGCTTGAAGCTCCAACCCCTGGGGCGCGCAGCCGGCGACTACGGCATTCACGGCACCAATATTCCCTGGGGTGTCGGCATGCAGGTCAGCCACGGATGCATTCGCCTGTACCCGGAGGACATCGAGCAACTGTTCCCGCTGATCCCCGTGCGTGAGGCGGTTCAGTTCGTGTATCAGCCGGTGAAGGTCGGTAGCCGAGACGGCGAGATTTATGTCGAGGTACACAAAGACATCTATCAGATGACGCCCGGCCCCTACCGCGAAGCGCAGCGACTACTGCAGAAATACGGATGGACCGATCGGGTGGACGACCACCGGTTGCGGCGCGCGATCACGGAGCAGTCGGGGGTTCCGATGCTGATCTCGCGCGAGGCTAGCAACGACGGACTGGTTGAGGAGCGCTTCCGTTCGCGGCGCAGCAGCGAGCCGCCCAAGCCGCAAGAACCGCCCACGGCGAAATCTACTGACCGACGCTAGCCGCTCCACGGCGCGCCGACGCAGAAGCATCGCGAGGCGGTGGTCGGATCGTTGAACCGGATCGCCTCGCACTCGGCTTGTGAGCGAAACAGTTCGCCGAGCGAATTGGTGACGGTGATCGTCCGGCGCGTCGGCAGGTACGTCTGCGCGCGCGAAAAAGCGTAGTAGCCCCACACCCGACAGACCAGCGCTGCGTTCAGTTGCCACTGCAACACGCCCATCTGGTCTCGCAACGTCTGATTCTCCTGGCTGAGCTGCGCCAGTCGCTCCGCTTGCGCCGCCAGCGCGTCGCTGTCGTCCTCGGGGGCTTGGGCGCTGCGCTGAGGGTTACTGCGCAGGTCGGCGAGTTCTTGGCGCAGGTCGGTGTTCTCCTGTTGCAACGTGGCGTTCTCGTCCTTGACACGTTGTTGGGCCGCCTGGACCTCGTTCAGCGACGACGTGAGCTGCGCGACGCGCGGATCAGGCAATGCGGCGGGACTGGGAACCGGAGTTGGAGCGATCACGACAAAGCGTCGTTCGCTTTGAATGAGTGTACCCAGCATCGGGAGGCTCACACGCAACCGATACATTCCCGGCTTGGAGAGGTCGGCAGCGTCCAGATCGCACGGTGATGGGTGAACCCCGAGCGCCTGCGCGGGACTCCCGTCGGCCGCCAGCACGATGTCCATTCGTGGCGGTCCCTCCCACTGGACGTGCAGCGGCGGGGTGACGGCCACGCCGTCGGCCGGAGTCAGGATCACCGGCTGCAGCCAACGGGAGAGCGGAGTCTGCACAAGCAACTCGATCAGCACGACTGTGGCGATGGTGACCGCGATGATGCCGAGCGTTCGACGCACAGCCCGATTATAGGTCATGCGGTGCCGACACGGCTACCCGCACGCACGACACGCGATGAGCCGAACAAACTTGACTCACTGGGGTATCCCGGTTAAGCGTCAGCGTCTTTCTAGGGCAGGCATTTTCTGTGGACACGGACAGTTCGGATCTGATTGCGGCGCGCCGCCGTAAACTCGCCGAGCTCCGCGCGCGCGGCATCGATCCGTATCCGAATGATTTCCGACCCGAGCACACGGCACGCGGCGTTCACCAACAATTCGGCGCCGCCGCCCGCGAGGATCTAGAAGGCCACAACGATACCGTCAGTCTTGCGGGCCGGGTGGTTGCGCTCCGCGACTTCGGCCGCGCGTCGTTTCTTCATGTGCAGGATCGGAGTGGACGCATACAAGCCTACGTCAAGAAGGATGTCGTGGGCGAGGAAAGCTTTGCGACGTTCAAGAGCGTGGACGTCGGCGACTTCGTCGGTATCGTCGGACGCCCGTTTCGGTCGAAGACCGGGGAGCTGACCATCGAGGTCAAGCAGTTCCGCTATTTGGGCAAGGCGCTGCACCCCTTGCCGGAGAAGTGGCACGGGTTGACGGATGTCGAGGCGCGCTATCGTCAGCGCTACCTCGATCTCATCGCCAACCCGACCGCGCGCGACGTGTTCGTTCTGCGTTCGCGGCTCATCGATCGCATTCGCGCGTTCTTCATCGCGCGCGACTTCCTCGAGGTCGAGACGCCGATGATGCAGCCGCTGCCCGGTGGCGCCGCGGCGCGACCGTTCGTCACCCACCACAACGCGCTCGACATGGATCTCTACCTCCGCATCGCTCCCGAGCTGTATCTCAAGCGGTTGCTCGTCGGCGGCTTCGACCGAGTGTTCGAGATCAATCGCAACTTCCGCAACGAAGGCATCTCGGTGCGCCATAATCCCGAGTTCACGATGCTGGAGTTCTACTGGGCGTATGCGATCTACGAAGACCTCATGGCGTTGACCGAGGAGCTCGTGGTGTCGTTGGCCGATGAACTGCTCGGCACCCGAACGCTGACGTACGGGGATTGGACCATCGATCTGTCGCCGCCGTGGCGTCGCCTGTGCATCCCGGAACGCATCGCCGAACGTGCCGGCGTACCGCTCGACGCGGTGTTGGCCCTGGATCTCGGGACGCTAAAGACCGCGGCGCGCACGCTGGCTGTCCCCCTCGAGATCGACTTCGAGGCCCAGTATGGCCCAGGCGCGGCTGGATACCTGCTCACCCATCTGTTCGAGGTGACCGAGGAGCCCGAAGCCATCCAGCCGGTGTTCTTCTATCAGTACCCGGCGGCGGTGTCGCCGTTGGCGCGCCGCAATCGCGAGCGGCCGCTGTTCGTCGATCGGTTCGAGGCAATCGTCGTTGGGCGTGAACTCGCCAACGCCTTCTCCGAGTTGAACGATCCCGACGATCAGCGTGCGCGCTTCGAGGAACAACTGCGGGCGAGAGCCGCCGGTGATGAGGAAGCGCACGTGATGGACGAGGACTTCCTTCGCGCGATCGAGCAAGGCATGCCCCCGGCAGCGGGGGAGGGCATTGGCATCGACCGCCTGGTGATGCTGTTCACCAACTCGCCGTCGATCCGCGACGTCATCCTGTTCCCGCACATGCGGCCACAAAGTCGATAGCGGATGCCGTACCGCCTCCCGCGCGTCGTCCGGGATTGCAGATGCCGGCGATCCGCGATCAGCAAGATGCAATAGGCCAGGCGCCATGAGGTACGAACTGTTCATCGGCTTGCGGTACTTGCGCGCAAAGCGCAAGGAAGCCTTCATTTCGGTCATCACCGTCATCTCGATGATCGGCGTGATGATCGGCGTGATGACCCTGAACATCGCGCTGTCGGTGATGACCGGCTTGGAAGAGGATTTGCGCGATCGCATCCTCGGCTTCAATCCGCACATCGTCATCCTCAGTTACAGCGGCGGCATCAAGGACTACCAGCCGGTCGTGGATCGCGTCGCCGCGGCCTCGGACGTGGTGGCGGCCGAGCCGTTCATCTACGGCCAGGTGATGCTATCCACGCAGCAGAATGTTTCCGGCATCGTCGTGCGCGGAGTGTTGCCGGCGCGCGGGGGGGCGGTGGACCTCGAACGCCATCTTCAGCAGGGCCACATCGAGGATCTGGCGACGCCGCACGCGATCCAGCGTGATCCGGGCATCGGCGGGACGGTGTCCCTCCCGGGTATCATCATCGGAAAGGAACTCGCGCGCCAGTTGAATCTGGCGGTCGGCGAGCCGGTGAGCGTGATCTCACCGATGGGAACACCGACCGCCGCCGGGATGGTCCCGAAGGTCAAACGCTTCGTGGTGGTCGGCGTGTTCGACTCCGGCATGTCCGAATACGACGCGACGTTGGCCTACGTTTCGATGCCCGACGCTCAGCGCTTTTTCGACATGCGCGACACCGTGACCGGGATCGAAGTCCGCGTGCGCGATCTGTTCAAAGCGCGCGACGTTGCGACCGTGCTTGGCAAGGAGCTGGGCTTTCCATATCGCGTGCGCGACTGGATGGAGGCCAATCACAACCTGTGGTCGGCACTCACGCTCGAAAAGACGGTGTACTTCATCGTCCTGCTGCTGATCATTCTGGTGGCGGCGTTCAACATTCTTGCGACGCTTATCATGGTGGTGATGGAGAAGCGGAAGGACATCGCCATCCTCAAGTCGATGGGCGCGAGCGCCGCCGGGGTGGCGCGGATTTTCATCTACAAGGGACTGATCATCGGCGTCGTCGGCACGCTGACCGGCAACCTGGGCGGCTATCTCGCCGGGTGGGCGTTGCGAAAATACGAGTTCATCACGTTGCCGGCGGACGTTTTTTACACGTCAACCGTGCCGGTGCGCATGTATCCGGAGTACTTCGCGGCGGTCAGCTTTGCGTCCGTGCTGATTTGTCTCTTGGCCACGATCTACCCCGCGCGCCAGGCGGCTCGGCTGGTTCCAGTCGATGTGATCCGCTATGAGTGAGCGCCCGCTGATTCGCGCCGAGCAACTGAGCAAGACCTACGGCGACAGCGGGCGGCCGATCCCGGTGTTGGTCAACCTCGACCTCGAAGTGCCGGCCGGCCAAACGCTGGTGATCCTCGGCGAATCGGGAGTCGGCAAGAGCACGCTGCTGCACGTGCTCGGCACGCTGGATCGTCCGACCGGCGGGCGGGTTTGGTTCGACGACACCGACCTGACCGGCCTGAGCGAGCGCGAGCTGGCCGGCTTCCGCAATCGCGAGGTCGGCTTCATTTTCCAATTTCATCACCTGCTGCCGGACTTCACGGCGGTGGAGAACGTGATGATGCCGGCGCTCATTCGCGGCGAGCGCTTCGACGAAGCGGAGCGGCGCGCAACCGAGTGTCTCGCGCACGTGGGACTGCGCGATCGTCTACTGCACAAGCCCGGCGAATTGTCCGGCGGTGAACAGCAACGGGTCGCCATCGCCCGCGCCATCGTCGGGTCGCCGCGCGTCATCTATGCCGACGAGCCGACCGGCAACCTCGATCCCGTCACCGCCGACAGCGTCCACCACCTGATCGTCGACTTGAATCGTCGCCACGGCATTACCTTTGTCATCGTGACCCACAACGAGCGCCTCGCCGCGCTCGCAGATCGGATTCTCCGGTTGCACGATGGCAGACTGGACTGACCGCCGCCGCGACCCTTGCTTTACACCCGTGGGTGCGTTTGCTACGCATTCGCGCCAATCAGATGTGCGGGGACGTGGGGTGCGAGCGCTGCCGACGAGACTACTGGTGGGGCTGGCGCTCCAGGGAATGCTCTTGGCGCCGACGCGTGCAACGGCCGCCGAGGCGGTGCGCCTCGATCAGGTCGTGATCACCGGCAACCAGCGCGTCGAGGAAGAGGCGATCCGCATTCAAATCCGATCGCGGCCGGGCGCGCTGTACGATCCCGCGACCGTCGACAGCGACATCCGAGCGCTCTACCGCATGGGATTCTTCCACGACATCGAGGCCGATCTACGCACGGAGGGCGGGCGCGGCGTCCTGACGTTTCACGTCGTCGAGCGCCCGCAAATTCGGGATGTTCAACTGGAAGGCAACAAGAAGCTGGACCGAGAGGACATCCAAAACGCGCTGAAAGTGCGCCCGCACACCATTCTCGACCCCATCAAGATCCAAGCCGGGATCGACGAAGTCCGCAAGCTCTACGAGAAGAAAGGCTACCTCGACGCCGCTATCACGTATACCACCGAAGATCTCGGCAACAACGAAGTCGGCATGCGCTTCAAGATCGATGAGGGCAAGGTCGTCCGCATCCAGCATTTGGTGTTCGAGGGGGCGCGGCAGCTGAAGCCGCGCCAACTCAAGAGCGTGATGCAAACCTCCGAGGAGTGGTTCCTCTCCTTCGTCACCGGTGCCGGCAACCTTGATCGCGACGTGTTGAAAACCGATACGGAACGATTGACGGCCCTCTACTATGACTCGGGCTACATCGACGTCCGCATCGACGAACCGGTGGTCGAACGGAAGGAGGATGGGCTGACCGTCACCATCAAGATCGACGAAGGCGATCTCTACAAGGTCGGCAATGTCGACATCAGCGGCGACGTGCTGCCGGACATCGACAAGGTTCGCAAAGCCCTCAATCTGAAGACCGATGAAACCTTCCGCACCAGCAAACTGCGGGAGGATATCAACAAGATCACCGAGTTCTACGGCGATCATGGTTACGCATTCGTCAACGTCAGTCCCGACACCCAAAACCGGCCGGGCGCGAAGATCATCGATCTCTTCTACAAGGTCAGCAAAGGCCCGGAGGTGACGATCAACAAGATCGAGATTTCCGGCAACACCAAGACCCGGGACAAGGTCATCCGCCGCGAGTTGCGAGTGCAGGAACAGCAACTCTTCTCCGGATCCGGCTTGCGCAAGAGTCAAGAAAACCTGCGTCGCCTCGGGTTCTTCGAGGACGTCAATCTGACCACTCGAAAGGCCGAGGGAACCGATCGGCTCGATCTGCTTGTCGACGTGAAGGAGGGCTCGACCGGCACCTTCTCCGCCGGCGCCGGCGTCAGTTCGGGCGAATCCTTCCTCTTCAACATCCGACTCTCGGAAATCAACTTGTTCGGCCGCGGGCAACGCGTGGTGCTCAACGGCGACCTCGGAAGCATCCGCCGGCAGACTCAGCTCAGCTTCACCGAGCCATATTTTCTCGACACCCAACTCAGTCTCGGCATCGACGCGTTCAACTGGCGACTGCAATTCGACGAGTTCACCCGCGGCGGGACCGGTGGCGGCATTCGTACCCTGTATCCCTTGACGGCAGTCGGGTGGAACAAACTGTTCGGCTTCTCGCTGGAGGATACCCGTATCGGACTCGAGTACCGCATTGAAGATGCCAGCATCACCGACGTATCGGTCAACGCGGCCCCCGCGATTCAGGCCGAGGAAGGCTCGCAATTGACCAGCAGTCTGATCCCGCGGATCTACCGCGATACGCGCAACCATCCGTTCGACCCGACGGGCGGCTCGCTCCAGGACGTCTCCTTCGAATTTGCCGGGGTCGGCGGCGAGAGCGAGTACATCAAGCTCGATGCGCGGGCGCGGTGGTATCTGCCGTTTTATCGGAACGCGGCGCTCGGCACGTTCGTGTTTGCACCGGGGGCAACATTAGGGTACGGGCTTGGCTATGGTAGTCGACGCGAACTGCCGCTGTTCGAGCGCTATTTTCCCGGCGGGATCAACTCCATCCGCGGCTTCGCCGTACGGTCGCTCGGACCGCGGCAAGACAAGTTCAACGCCCAAGGGGCATTCATCGGCAGCGACTCGATTGGCGGCAGCTCGCAACTGATCTTCAACGAGGAAATCATCTTTCCGATCATCGAGTCGTTAGGACTGAAGGGTGTGGTATTCTTCGATGCAGGCAACGCGTTCACGGCCGCCGACGGCATCGTGCTCGATCAGATGCGGATGGCGGTCGGCGCCGGCATCCGATGGCTCTCGCCCATCGGGCCGTTGCGGGTCGAAGCCGGTGTCCCGCTCAACAAACAACAAGGCGACGACACCCGCTTGATCCTGTTCTCTTTCGGGGGGCCGCCGTAACACACGTGGAATGGTAGGGAGGCACAACGCAATGAAGTGGGCAGTCGTAGCTGTCGTGTCCAGCCTGATCGCAGCGCCGGTTTGGGCCGACAGCATCAAGATCGGCTACGTCGATTTGCAGCGCGCGCTCAATGAATCCGACGCCGGAAAGAAAGCGCGCGAAGAATTCAAAGCGCAGGTCGATAAGGCGCAAGCCGGGCTGAAGAAGCAGAAGGACGACCTCGACAACTTGCGCGAGCAGCTGGAGAAGAAGCAACTGGTCATGAAAGACGAGGAGCGGCGCAACTTGGAGAAGGATTTGGCGCGCAAGGGCCGCGACTTCGAACGCGCCTACAAGGACTCCCAAGGCGAGTTGCAGGCCAAAGACAACGAACTGACCGCCGGGATTCTCCGTGAGCTGCAGCAGGTGATCAAGGAATTCGGCGACAAGGACGGCTACACCTTGATCCTCGAGAATTCGAGCAACGCCGTGCTCTACGGCGCCAAGGACGCGGATTTGACCGACCAGGTCATCAAGATCTACAACACCTCGGGGCCGCATAAGAGCAAGGAGAAGTAGGCACATGGCCACCGCCGAGGGTGGCTTCGATCATCATCAGATCGCGGCCTTGCTCCCGCATCGCTATCCCTTCCAGTTCGTCGATCGCGTAGTGGAGTTCGTCGACGGCGAACGCATCGTCGGCATCAAGAATCTTTCGCTCTTGGATCCGTTCTTTCGGGGACACTTTCCCGACAATCCGGTCATGCCTGGGGTGCTGATCTGTGAGGCGCTGGCGCAAGCGGGTGCGTTGTTGGCGATGCGATCGAGCGACGGCGTACCGGCGACGGCGGGCGTGGTCTTGAGCGGGCTGGACAACGTGCGCTTCCGTCGTCCCGTGGTGCCGGGAGATCAACTGCGGCTCGAAGTGACGCTGCTGCGTCGGCATCGCCCATTGTGGCGTCTCCACGGGCGAGCCTCCGTCGAGGGACAGCTAGCCGCCGAAGCCGACATTCTGGCGATGGAAGTCGACCGGAGCCGGCGGGCATGAGCGGGCGCTCCCGGCGGCGCGCAGGCGGTGGCCGGAGGCCCGCCCGCCGGGCGAGTTGTTACGTCCACCCGACGGCGCTTGTGGCTTCCACCGCCGAACTCGACACCGACGTTGCAATCGGACCCTACGCCCTCATCGGCCCGCACGTTCGGCTCGGCCGTGGAACCACGGTGGGACCGCATGCGGTCATCGAAGGTCACACAACGATCGGCGCGGAGAATCAGATCTTCCAATTTGCCGCCATCGGCGCGGTCACTCCCGACCTGAAGTATCGCGGGGAAGACAGCCAACTGCTGATCGGCGATCGCAACAGCATCCGCGAGTTCGCGACCCTGCATGCGGGTACCGCGGGCGGCGGCCTGGTCACGCGCGTCGGCGACGGCAATCTGCTGATGCCGTATACGCACATTGCTCACGATTGCACGCTCGGGAATCACAACATCTTGGCCAACGGCGCCCAGCTCGGCGGCCATGTGACGCTGCAGGACTACGTCAACGTCAGCGCCCTGGCCGGCGTGCATCAGTTCTCAAAAATCGGCGAGTCGGCAATCGTGGGCGCCGGAGCGATGGTGGCACAAGACGTTGCGCCGTTTTGCAACGCCACCGGCGACCGTGCGGTGCTGTACGGGCTCAATCTGGTTGGCCTGCGCCGGCGGGGCTTCTCCGAGGAGACCATCGCAACGATCAAGCGCGCGTATCGCATGATCTTTCGCTCGCACCTGCGGCTGGCTGAGGCGCTTGAGCAGGCGCGTAGCGAACTACCGGGAACCCCTGAGATCGAGCGGTTCCTGCGCTTCATCGCGTCGTCGGAGCGCGGCTTGTGTCGTCCGGCGCCCCGCCGTTCCGGCGATTCTGAGAGCCCAGCGGAGTGACGCCGCCTGAGTGTATGGAACGGCTCGGGCTCATCGCCGGCAACGGCCGCTTTCCGGTGATTTTTGCGGAAACTGCGCGCGCGGCCGGCATCTCTGTTGTCGCGGTGGCGCACGAGGGTGAAACCCTGTCAGAACTCAGCGGACTCGTCGACAGTATCACGTGGATCAAAGTCGGTGAGCTGGGGCGCATGATTCAGACGTTTCAGACACACGGCGTGACGCGGGCCGTGATGGCGGGCGGAATCCGGAAGGCCGCGCTGATGGAGCACTTCGCACCCGACGAGCGGGCAATGCGTTTCCTGGCGCGGCTGACGACGTTCTCCGACGACATCTTGTTGCGCGGGATTGCCGACGAGCTGCAAAGCGACGGAATCCAAATCGTCGACTCACTCCCGTTCTTGTCTTCCATCGCAACCCCGGCAGGCGTCTTGTCGCCGCGTGCGCCCAGCGATCAGCAATGGCGCGACATTCGCCTGGGATTCGATGTCGCCAAAGGTGTCGGCCGCTTCGATGTGGGACAAAGTGTGGTGGTAAAATCTGGCGTCGTGCTGGCGGTCGAGGCGATCGAGGGGACCGACGCCACCATGCGGCGCGGCGGCGCACTCGGGAACGGCGAGGCGGTGTTGGTGAAAGTGAGCAAACCCGGGCAAGACCTGCGCTTTGATGTGCCGGCGGTCGGACTCGCTACAGTCCAAGTCGCCAAGGAAGTCGGCATCGCGGTGATCGCACTCGAAGCCGGTAGGACACTCATGCTGGATCAGAGGGAGTTTCTCGCCGATGCACACGCCGCGGATCTCATCGTGGTGGGCGTAACGCCGGCGCAGTGATGGCTCGCCCAGGACCACTGCGGGCCGCCGTCATCGGTGCCGGCTATCTCGGCCCCTTTCATGCGGAAAAGTACGCCGCTCTGGCGAACGTGACGTTGGTCGCGGTAGTCGACAGCGATCGGGCGCGTGCCGATGCGTGCGCCGAGCGGTATCACACGACGGCGCTGACGGACTATCGTGAGCTGTTCGGCAACGTCGACTGCATCAGTCTGGTCGTGCCGACAAATTTGCACGCTGCAATCGCCAGGGATCTGTTGGCGCACCAGATCGACGTGCTGGTGGAAAAGCCGTTTACTGCTACAGTAGAAGAGGGCCGCGAACTTATTGACCTCGCGGACCGCCATCGACGCGTGCTGCAAGTCGGTCATTTGGAGCGATTCAATCCGGCGATTCGCTCGCTAGCGGGCGTGTTGACGCGGCCTCGCTTCATCGAATGCCACCGTCTAGCGTCGTTCGTGGAGCGCGGCACGGAGGTGGATGTCATTCTCGATCTCATGATCCACGACCTCGATGTGATTCTCAGCGTGGTCAGCGGCGCGGTCGAACGCGTCGAAGCAGTCGGGGTACCCGTGTTGACGGAGCAGATCGACATCGCCAACGCGCGGCTCCGCTTTTCCACCGGCTGCATCGCCAACATCACCGCCAGCCGCGTGGCCGCGAAGCGCGAGCGCAAGATCCGCTTCTTTCAAGCCGACACCTACGTCTCGGTCGACTACGACGCCAAGCACGTACGTATCTATCGCCGCCGTCGCGGCGAGAGTGGCGCGCCCGAGATCGATGCGAGCGAGCAACAATTCCCCCAGGGCGATGCCTTACGGGCTGAGATCGAAGACTTCCTCGACGCGGTGCGCACGCGGCGCCAGCCGGTGGTCGACGGCCGCGCCGCGTTGCGTGCCCTCGAAGTCGCGCATCTCATCAAGGCATCCTTGGAGACCATTTGATGGAGCCCGCAGAGGAGCGCGATCGCATCCTGCTGGTCGCCGGTGAGGCGTCGGGTGATCTGCACGCCGCCGCGCTGGTCAGCGAGCTGCGGGCGGCGAATCCTCGCCTGTCGGTGTGGGGCGTCGGCGGGCAGCATTTACGCGCGGCCGGGATGCACATTCTGGTCGATACGGCGCATGTTGCCACGATGGGATTGACGGAAACCTTCGGCACGCTGGGACGCTTGGTCCGCACCTATCGTCTTTTGATCAAGTTCCTCGACGAACAACGCCCGCGCCTGCTCGTGCTGGTTGACTATCCCGAATTCAACCTGCTGCTTGCGCGGCAGGCGAAGAAGCGCGGCATCCCGGTATTCTACTTCATTGGACCGCAGGTGTGGGCGTGGCGACCCGGGCGCGTGCGCAAGATCGTTGCCCGCGTCGACAAGCTCGCGGTGGTGTTTCCGTTCGAGCCCGCTCTCTACAACAACGGCCGCCCAGTCGCTGAGTTCATCGGACATCCGCTGCTCGATCGGGTCCACGCGAGTCGGGCGCGTGCGGAGACGCGCGCACGCTACGGACTCCGACCGGACCGTCGCACGCTGGTGATATTGCCCGGCAGCCGCAAGAAGGAGGTACGCTACCTGCTCCGGCCGAGCGTCGAGGCTGCGCAAGAGCTGATTGCGAGCGGCGAATGGCAAGCGATCGTCGCGTTGGCGCCGACGTTGACCGAAGATGACCTGTGCGCAGAGTGGGGCGGCGCGTTGCCGATTCCGGTCGTCGTCGACGACACCTACAACGTGGTCGCGGCGGCCGACACCGCACTGGTGGCGTCGGGCACCGCCACGCTCGAGACGGTGCTGCTTGGCTGCCCCTTGGTGATCATGTACCGTGTGTCGCCGGTGACCTTTGCCGTCGCCAAACGTCTGGTGCACCTGGAAACGATCGGCATGCCCAATATCATTCTCGGTCGCCGGGTCTTTCCGGAACTCATTCAGACCGCGGTTACCCCCACGGCGCTTGCGCAAGCAGTTCGTGACGTCGATGCCCATCGAGACCAACAGACCGCCGCCTTGGCCGAGGTGCGAGCGCAGCTCGGCACCGCCGGTGCTGCGCAGCGGGCGGCGCACATGGTAATGGACCTGTTGCGATGAACCGCACGTATCGGCGCCTGCTCGGCTATCTGCGGCCGTATTTCTGGCCGCATTTCAGCGTTGCGGTGATCTCCATGGTCCTGTTCAGCAGCACCAACGGGGTCATGCCGTTCCTCGTCCGCCACATCTTCGATGATGTCTTCACCAACAAGGACGTGCTCGCCCTACAAATTCTGCCGGGCATCATCATCGGGACCTTTCTCGCCCGCGGCGTCTTTGCCTTCGGCAGCACGTACCTCACCGAATACGTCGGCCAGCGAATCATCGCCGATGTGCGCAACCAGTTGAACGAGCACATCCAGCACCTGTCATTGTCGTTCTTCAACCGAACCCCGACCGGCACAATACTCTCGCGGGTGACTAACGACGTTGTGCTGGTGCGAGCGGCGCTCACCGACGCCGTTGCCTCAATCCTCAAAGATGCCACGTCGCTGATCGTCCTGGTCGTCGTCGCCTTCGTCAACGATTGGGTGCTCGCTCTCATCGCGTTCGTGGCGTTTCCGGCCTCGGTCCTGCCGCTGATGCGGCTGTCCAAACGGCTGCGGGGCTTTAGCCGCAAAGGACAGATCTCGATCGGCAACCTCACCGTGCTGCTCCAGGAAACGGTGCAAGGCAACCGTGTCGTCAAGGCGTTCGGGATGGAGGACTACGAGCAACGGCGCTTCGGTGACGAAAACCAGCGCTTGTTCAAGCTGTCGATGAAGGCCACCCGGATTCGCGCGTTTACCACGCCGATGCTCGAAATCTTGGCGGCCTTCGGCATCGCCGGCGTGGTCTGGTACGGCGGCCACAGCGTGATCAACGGCGGCCGGACGCAAGGGTCGTTCTTGGCGTTCCTCACCGCGCTGTTCTTGCTCTACGAGCCGTTCAAGGCGCTGGCGAAAACCAACAATGTCGTGCAACAGGGGCTGGCCGCGGCCGAGCGGGTATTTGAACTGCTCGACACCGCGACCGACGTGCCCGCGCATCCGCACGGCCGGCACTTGGGAATGATTCGTGAGGGCCTGATGTTTCAGCATGTCAGCTTTCGATACGACCACGATATGGTGTTGAAGGACGTCAACCTGACGATTCGCCGGGGCCAACTCGTCGCGCTGGTCGGTCCGAGCGGTGGGGGCAAGAGCACTCTCGCAGATCTGGTGTTGCGGTTCTACGACGTCACGGAGGGGGTGATCGCGATTGACGGTGTGGACATTCGCCAGTACGACCTGGCGAGTTTGCGCGCGCAAATCGCCTTGGTGACGCAGCACACCTTCTTGTTCAACGATACCGTGCGCAACAATATCGCGTACGGCAACATCGAGTGCGACATGGACGCGATCGTGACCGCGGCCAAAGCGGCGAACGCGCATGATTTCATCGCCGAGTTGCCCGACGGCTACGACACCATCATCGGCGAACTCGGCTTCAAGCTCTCGGGCGGACAGCGCCAACGCCTGGCGATCGCCCGCGCGTTGCTCAAGAACGCCCCGCTTCTGGTTCTGGACGAAGCAACCTCTGCGCTCGACAACGAATCGGAACGCTTGGTGCAGATTGCCCTCGAAACGCTGATGGAAGGCCGCACCACGCTTGTCATCGCGCACCGCCTCTCCACCATTCGCCGGGCCGATCGGATCGTCGTGCTCTCCGCCGGCCGCGTGGTCGAAGAAGGGACGCACGACGAACTGCTGGCGCTCAATGCCGAATACCGCAAGTTGCACGACCTCCAGTTCCGGGAGCCCGAAACAGGCATCGCCAAGACACTTCACTGACGCGGCGCGGATGTCGGCAAGAACTCGGGGAAGGGTCTGGCGCCAGCGGATGCTGGACCTGTTGGTCGCGGTTGCACCGGTGTTGCTCAGCGGTGCGCTGTGGGTGGTCGCGAAGACCATCCGCATCGAGTATCGCGGCGCAGACACCCTCTTTGGTTGTTGGGCGCGGGGTGAGCGCGTGATCATCGCGTTCTGGCACAACCGTGCGGTGTTGATGCCAGTGCCGTATCGCGGCGAGAAGATGTGCATCATGAACAGCCAACATCGCGACGGCGAGATTGCGACCCGCGCGTTGGCGCGCTGGGGCATCCGTTCGGTACGCGGGTCCGCAACGCGTGGCGGCGTCGGCGGGTTTCTGCAACTGGTCGATGCGTATCGTGCCGGTTATGATCTGGCCGTGGTGCCCGACGGACCGCGCGGCCCACGCTACGTCGTGAAGCCCGGCGTTATTCATCTCGCGAAGGCGACCGGTGCGCGCATTTTCCCGGTTGCATATGATGCCGCCTGGAAACGACGACTGCGCAGTTGGGACCGGTTGATCATTCCCTTGCCGTTCTCGCGCGTGGTGTTCGTCGTCGGCGAGCCGATCGCCGTTGTGCGAGACTCGGACGAGGTTGCGCTGGAGCGTCAACGCGCCGGCTTGGAGACCGCGCTGAATCAGATCACCGCTGCGGCGGAGGCAGCGGTGACCGCGTAACACGAGAATGACACGCTCATTCGGCATGCGCCTGTACGACGCGATCGGGATCGCGCTGGGCACGCTGGCGGCGCCAACCGTACCGCTCTTGAGTGTGACCCGCGCCGGAACCGGTCTCGGCGAGCGACTGGGTCAGATTCCCGCCGCGATGCGAGCCGTAGCAGCCGGCCGCCCCGTTTGGATACACGCGGCGTCGGTGGGCGAAGTGCTGGCGGCCGCGCCGCTGGTCGACGCACTGCGTGCTCGTTGGCCCGAGCGGCCCGTGGTGTTCTCCACCACCAGTCTGACCGGCCGTGCGGCGGCGCAGCGGCTTGCGGGCGTGAGCGGGGCGATGCTGTTGGCGGTCGATCTGCGCTGCATCGTCGAGGCGGCACTGCGGGCCGTGGCGCCACGCGCGCTGATCGTCATGGAGACGGAAATCTGGCCCGCGTTGTTCTCGGCCGCCGACGCCGCACACGTCCCGGTCGCCATCGTCAGCGGCCGCGTATCGCCCGGCGCGGCGCGGCGCTACCGGCTTGCTCAGCCGTTTGTGCGCGCCGCCCTTCGCCACGCAACTGTGCTCGCGATGCAGACCGACGGCGACGCGGAACGCATTCGCGCGCTGGGAGCTCCCGCCGAGCGGGTTCGGGTCATCGGATCGTTGAAATACGCGCGTGTGCCCTCTGCGCCCGCGAGCGCGGCGAGTGCGACACTTTTTGGCCTCAACGGACGTCCGGTGTTGGTCGCGGCGAGCACGCAGCCCGGTGAAGAGACAGTGGTGTTGGACGCCTGCGCGGATCTGTGGTCGTCGTATCCCGATTGTCTCTTGATCGTAGCGCCGCGGCGACCGGAGCGCTTTGACGAAGTCGATGCGTTGCTCGGTCAGCGTCAGGCGCGCCGCCAGCGACGCAGCCAGATTGGTGCGGGTGTACGGCCGGACACGCAAGTACTGTTGCTCGACTCGGTGGGCGAGTTGCCCGGGCTCCTCGCCGGGGCACGCGGGGTGTTTGTGGGCGGAACGATCGCGGACCTGGGTGGTCATAACCTCCTCGAACCGGCCGCGGCGGGGACCGCGGTGTGTTTTGGGCCACACACGCAAAACGTTGCCGAAGCAGCCGCGGCGCTGCTTGCCAGCGGCGGCGGCGTCTGCGTTCGCGACGCCGCCGAGTTGCGCGCGTTGTGGCTGCGGCTGTTGGCGGAACCGGAGCAGGCGCGCGCGATGGGCATGCGAGCCCGCTCCGTCATACGGGCCCGTGCCGCGGTGCTCGACGATACGCTGGCCGTGCTGGAGCCGTTACTCGCATGAAGCTCGATCAACATGTTCGCGAGACTGTATGGCCGCGGCGCGGTATCGCCGGATGGGTGGGATGGCTCGCCCTGCGACCGATGGCGAGCTTGTTCGGCGTCGGCGTCGGCGCCCGCAACCTCGCCTATCGCGTTGGCTTGATGCCGGTGAAGCACGCGCCGCTCCCCGTCGTCAGCGTCGGCAACCTGACCGTCGGCGGCATCGGCAAGACGCCCGTCACGCTGTGGCTCGCCGAGTCCCTGGCCGCGCGGGGGCAGCGTCCGGCGATCTTGCTGCGCGGCTACGGCGGACAAGCCCGCGGCGTGACTGTCGTGTCCCAGGGGCACGGGTTGGAGGCGAACGTCGATGCAGTGGGCGATGAAGCGGTGATGTTGGCGCGCCGCTTCGGCGGCGTCGTCTTGACCGCGCGCCGTCGCATCGAGGGTGCTGAACGCGCGGCGCAGTTGGGATGCAACGTGCTGCTGTTGGATGACGGATTTCAACACCGTGCCTTGGCGCGCGACTTCGATATCGTTCTAATCAATAGCGTGCGCGGGCCGTTGCTTCCGGCGGGTCCAAACCGCGAGCGACCCAGCGCGCTGCGGCGGGCGGACGCGATCGTCGTCGTGGAGCAATCCGATGAATCGGTGCCCGTCACAGTGCCCCGCAGTGCGGCGAACAAACCTGTGTTTCGGGCGCAATTCGGCGCGCGTTGCCTCGTGACGCCCGACGCCGGCCGATGGCAGGAGCTATCGTTGTCGGAACTCACCGGCCGCCGGGTCGCCGCGGTTGCCGGCATCGGATCGCCCGATCGCTTCTACGCCCTCATTCACCAGTGGGAAGCCCAGCTCGAAGAAATCGTCGAATATCCTGACCATCACGCTTACACACGCGCCGACTGGCAGGAGGTCGCCCGGCGGACCCGCAACGTCGACCTGGTGGTCACCACCGAGAAGGACCTCGTCAAGCTCGATGCCTTTCCCTTTGCAAGGGGTAAGCTGGTTGCGCTACGCATCGCTGCAGAGATTGAACGCGGCGACGATTTGCTTCAAATGATTCTGACGCGTGCCGGGCTCGTGCCCGCACGCGATGGAGGAACCGATGGCAATCAGTAAGGAACTGCTGGACATTCTCGCCTGCCCCAAGTGCAAGGGCGATATTCATCTCAACGACAAGCAAGACGGGCTCATCTGCAGCGCGTGCAAGCTGTTGTATCCGATCAAGGACGACATTCCGGTCATGTTGATCGATGAGGCGCTGCGTTTGGAATCGTGAGGCGCCGCGTTCGGGATGCGAATTATCGTCGCGCAGACCGCTTTTCTCGGCGACGTGGTCCTGACAACGCCGGTCTTCGCCGCGCTCAAGCGACATTGGCCGACCGCGGACATCACGGCCTGGGTTCGGCCGGAGGCTGCCGACCTGCTGCGCGAGCATCCCCACGTTGCTGCCACCCTCGCCGACGACAAGCGGGGCGCCGATCGCGGACTGAGCGGACTCCTCCACGTCGCCCGCCGCATTCACGCGGGTCGGTTTGACCTCGCGGTTGCGGTCCACAAGTCGTTCCGGACCGCGCTGCTGCTCGCCGCGGCGCGGGTTCCGCGACGGGTCGGGTTTCGCAGCGCCGCCGGCAACTGGCTCTATCATCGACGCGTCGATCGCAATCCGGCGTTGCACGAACTCGAGCGCAACCTCTCGATCGTCGACGGCTTGGGACTCGATTCGAAGTACGAGTCGAGTCAGCCGTTGCTCACGGTCGCCACGGCGGCGCGGCGCGCCGTGGATTGCCTGCTGCGCGAGGCGGACATCACAAATGCCAGCTCGGTCGTCGGCCTCGCTCCGGGTTCGGTGTGGCCAACGAAGCGCTGGACCCCTGATGGCTTCGCGGCGATCGCAGCGGAGATGAGGCGACGGGGGTACGACGTGCTGCTACTCGGCGCACCGAACGAAGCGAGCATTGCGCAGGACGTAAATCGACTGGCCGGCGGCGTGGCCGTGAACCTCGTCGGACGCACCGACGTGGCTACCTTGGTCGCGGCAATCGCTCGTTGTCGCGCCGTCGTGTGCAACGACAGCGCTCCGATGCACATCGCAAACGCGTTGAACGTGCCGGTCGTAGCCATCTTCGGACCGACGCATCCCAAGCTGGGCTTTGCACCGCGGGGCGATCGCGCGATGGTGGTCGAGCGGGATCTCGATTGTCGGCCCTGCGGAACACACGGACACACGCAGTGCCCGATCGGAACCCACGCGTGCATGCGCGAACTGGCACCGACAGCGGTGCTGGCGGCGCTGGATCGCCTGCTGGCGTCTCCTCCGGAAAGACAGCATTCGCTGACGTGACGGCGTGGAAGATCCGGCTGGCTTCGAGCGCGGGCGCGATGGTGCCGACGAATGGCTGATCCGCTCAGATCTTCGCGACCTGGTTCGTCCCCAGCTAGATCGCTGGCTCGGTGCTGAAACGCCGGCCTCCGGCGTCACAATGGAGGGCGGGCGCGGTGGAGCGTTTCGGGTAACGTTGAGCGGCATCGTGGCAGTGGTGCGGCCGTATCGTCGCGGCGGGTTGCCTGGCCGTTTTGTTCGTGAGACCTACCTGTCGTTGGCGCGATCACCGCGGCCGTTCCAAGAACTACGTGTCACCGCAGACCTCCGCGTCCGCGGCGTGTCGGTTCCCGAGCCGTTTGCCGCCGCCGTCCGCTGGCGCGGGTGCGGACGCTACCGCGGCGTGTTCGCGTCCGCGTGGATAGACGGGAGCATGTCCTTGTGGGAATTGCTGCGCCAACGGCCCGCCGGTGGCGTTCGCCTGGCCGCACTACGCGCGAGCGCCGGTGTCATCGCACGGCTGCACCGCGTCGGTGCGGCCCACCCTGATCTCAACCTGAACAACATCCTGGTGCGCGAGTCAGCGGCGTGGCTGATCGATTTCGATGACGGACGCTTGCGAGCAACGCCCGATGCGCAGCGGCGATCACTGGCGCGTCTGCGTCGCTCCGCGCGAAAGCTCGACCCTAGCGGCGCGATCGTCACCGACGCAGACCTCGCCGTGCTCTGTCGGGCGTCTAACGCCGAACCTTGACGCCGCGTTCGAGATCGAGCCGCTCGACATCGAGTACGGTCAGGACGTCGTAAGGATTCCGCCCATGGAAGCCGGGATAGCGAAGACGGTTTGCGAATTTCTGTAGCTCCTTGCGGATGCGCCGTAGGGTCAAGCGCCAGCCCCACTTGTTCTCCAAGACGGTCTTGTTCGGATTCTTCACCTTCTTCCATTTGTCACCGGCCAGGTTCTTGGTCGTGATCTGATGAAAGTGATGAATGAGGACCGAACCGGTGATGGCGGTCGGGATTCGCGCACGGCCCAAGCGAATGTCCCAATCTTCGTCCTCGAAACCGAACCCGAGAAACTGCTCGTCGAAGAGTCCGACGCTCGCAAAGGTGTCGGCGGACGTGAGGAAGCACATCGCGGCCCAGCCCGGCCGCGACCGTGCGGCGAATTTGCGGGTGTAGTCGCGGCGGTACGTTTCGAGGTCGTAGTCGCATTCGCCGTTGATCACGACCGGGCTCACCACCGCGGCCCCGCAACGGCGGCGAAAGTCCACCAAGCCGCTGAGCCAACCCGAGGTGACGACGATGTCGTTGTTCATCACGATGATCAGCGGGGCGACGGCGGCGCGGATGCCTTGATTCCACGCTCGCGCGCAGCCCAAGTTTTCCTCGTTGCGGATGACGCGGCATCCGAGTCCGCGCGCCATGTCGCTGCTGTGATCGGTGCTGCCGTTGTCGACGCAGATGATCTCGAACGGCAGATCGCTGTGCTGGAGAATGCTTGCGAGACATTTTCGCGTGTACTCGATGTGGTTCAGCATCGCCATCACGATGCTGACGCCGCCGGCCAATCGCGCGACGCGTTCTGGCTCGGCCAGGTTCGTGGGCACGAGGTGTTCGGTCATCTTCCTCCCATTCTTTGTGTGCGCGCTCTTCGCGCCGCGCGACGAATCCGCCGAGCATGATGGTCGCGCGACGGGTCGGCGGCGATGATGGTGCAGGTGGTCAGGATCGGTAAGTGATCCCGCCATTTTCGGCGCATATAGTCGCAGCCGGCGAGAAAATCGGGCAGCGGCGGCTCGCGCCGATCCTGACGCAGGCGCGAGTTGTGGTAGCAAAAGGCCTCAATCGCGTACGAGCGTCGCCGCGCTTGCGTCGCCTGCAGGCAGAGATCCACCGCGTAGAAGTGGTAGTTGGGTTGTTCCTCATCGAAGCGCAAACCGCGGCTGCGCCGAAAGGCGATCAGAAATTCGTCGAGCGTGTCGACCGGCTCCGGCTGGTCGATCGGTTGACCCCAGGTCGAAGCATTCTCGCGCGCATGCCCGACCCCACGGCGGCGGATGCGCAACAGCCCGAACTTCCGCCGCACGCCCGCGCAGCCGACAACTCCCCACTCCGGATCGTTGCCCTCGACCAAGCGCAGACTTCGCCGAAACATCCCTTCCCACAGTGGCGGCAAGTACACGTCCTCGTGCACGACGACGATGAGGTCATTCGTCGCCCGGGCGATGCCGGCATTGAGCGCCTCTTGAACACGCGGTCCATGGCGCTCCACGAGCAATTCGTTGCGCGGCGATTGCACCGCGTGGGAGCGCAGTAGATTGGCCTGCAGCGTGTCATCGTTGATGCTCGGGCTGACGAACGACAGAGCATGGTCGCGACGGGCGGCAGTGAATCGGCTGCATTCGAGGTCGGACGTCGCAATGTGAAGAGCCTGCGCCCACTGTCGGAGAACCGGAGCCGGGATCTGCTGCAGGGAGGTTGCGGCGTCGTGGGCATCGATTGTCGCCGAAACAAGGCCGGCAGCCCCGAGAGTAATCTCGGCCGACGGAACTGGAAAGCAATCGCTGCTCGTCGCCTCGGCGAGCATGTCCGTACTGGCGTACAGGGTCCCGTCGGATGCTAGCCGTTGATGACACCACTCCAAGGCCGTCAACACGGAGGCCCCGCCAGTCGGCGGTGCGAAGAGTAAGATGCGATCAGCTTGCGGCGCGGATGGTGCCAGCGTCGTGAGCGGGAGCGACATCGGTCCGTCGGTAGCCCCATGCACCACTTCCAACACCTCGAGCGCTGGAGCGGTGTCAACTCGGAGACCGACCAACAGGAACCGAGCGGGGATGTCGATCATCGCTGCTCACCGATCGTGGCGGGCTTTGCCACCGTCAAGACCGCCCGCATCTCTTTTGCGCGGATCACAAAAGCCAGATACTCTTCCCAAAATCGTCGAATGAAGCGACACCCGCGCCGCCGAGTTTCGAGATTCAGCAACCATTGCAACCCTAAACGCCGCCAGAGACTCGGCATCGACAACGTCACGAGCACCGAGCTATAGCGTGCCTGGGTGTAGTGGGCGGACGAATGGCCTTCGGTGAAGTAGGTGAACGAACGCGTACTCAAGTGCCAGCGGTGCGTCGGGTCCACCCACGAACCATGCCACGAGTAGTGCGGGGTCGCGAGGTACACCACGGCACCGGGCTTGGCAACACGCCACATTTCGCTCAGCAGGTGCGGGATCGACTGTACGTGTTCGATGACGTGCGACGCGTGAATCGCATCGAAACTGGCGTCGCCGAACGGCAACGAAGCCTGATCGATGTTCGCGATGACGTCGACGCCCGGCACTGGAAACAAATCAACTCCGATCGCGCCCGCTGTCTTGTTGCGCCCGCACGCAACATCGAGAATGCGGGTTGAGCCGGTCGTGGCCACGGCCGTATCTAGCGCGGAGGCGACCGGGGTCGCAAGCCGGTCACGGCTGCGCGTGTGCTTGATCAACTCCATCCCCGATTGGGGTGGCGGCGAACGCTTATTCCTCGAACTGGCAGTCGGACTGCAATCCGCGGGGCACTCGGTGACGCTCGTCTGCCGCCCAGAAAGCGCTTTGGCGGCGCGCGCGGCGCACATCAGTCGCGTGGAGAAGATGCGGTGCGCCGGTTATTTCGATGTCACGACACTGCGGGCGCTGCGCCGCTGTTTCCTCGCAACGCGGTTCGACGCGGCGTTCTGCAACACCGGCCGCGACTGCTTTCTCGCCGGGCTCGCGGCTTGCGGAACCGACACGCCGGTGGTGCGTATCCGTCAGTTGGTGCGAACCCGGCGCACCCTCCACAGCCTTTTCGTGCATCGGGTCTTGCTGTCAGCGGTCGTGTCGGTGTCGCGCGCGGCCCAGGACGGACTGACCGAGCTGCGCATCCCGGCCTCGCGCTCGTTCGTCATCCACAATGGAATCGAGTTGCAGCCGAACACCATGGATCGAGCGGCGGCTCGGCGTAGCTTCCAGCTTTCCGACGAGAGTTTCGTGGTTGCGTTCATCGGGCGACTTGCCAAGGAAAAGGGCGCCGATCTGTTGCCGGCGATTGCCTCGCGGTTGCGCGGACGCGGTGTACCGTTGCGGCTCCTGATTGCGGGAGACGGCGCGTTGAAGACCGAGATTCAGGAGCAATGCCGCGGCGCAGATCTCGCGCATGTGGTGCGCCTCCTCGGCTTCCAGGAGGACACCCGGCCCCTGCTGGCGGCGGCCGACGCGGCTGTAGTCGCGTCCCGCGCCGAGTCATTTGGAATCGCCGCCGTCGAGGCGCTCGCAGCTGGTGTTCCGCTAGTCGCAACCGCTGTCGGCGGTCTGAGCGAAATCGTGACCGACGGGGAGAGCGGGCTGCTCGTGTGTTCGGACGACGTCGATGCGCTCGCCGGCGCGCTGGAGCGCTTGTATCGCGACCCGGCGTTCGCGGCGCGGTTGCGCGAGCGCGGGCTCATCCGTGCGCAGGACTTTTCGCGAACGCGGATGATTGCGCGGTACGAGGAAGTGATCCGCACGCTCCAACGGAACCGTGGTACATGATCCCGGCCGCGCGCATTCTCATCGTTCTGCACGGCGCGATCGGCGACGTGGTCCGCGCGCTGCCCTTGTTGATGCGTCTGCGCGCCGGCTATCCGCGCGCGCGCATCACCTGGGCCGTCGAGCCGATCGCGGCGCCGTTGCTCTTCGGTCATCCCGCGCTCGATGCGACGATCATGTTCGATCGCCCGCGCGGCGCACCCGCGTTCCTCCGCTTTCTGCGCGCCGTACGCGGACTGCGCGCCGATGTTGTCCTCGATCTGCAGCGCCACCTGAAGAGCGGCATCGTGAGCCGCGTCTCGGGCGCCCCGGTTCGAATCGGCTTCCATCGCCGCAACACCAAGGAGGGCAACTGGCTGTTCAACAATCGCTACCTACCGGGGCTCGATCCCTTCGGTCTGAAGCTTCAACAATATCTCGCCTTCGCGGATTATCTCGGCGTGCCGCAAACACCCATATGTTTTGGATTGGCGCCCAACGATGACGACCGGACGCGGTGCGATCGCCTCTTGGGCGATCATCGCGGGCGCTTGGCGGCTGTCTGTGTTGGCTCAACCTGGACCAGCCGATTGTGGTTCCCGGATCGCAATGCCGAGGTGGTGCGCGGTCTGCGTGCCCGCGGTTTAGATCCCGTTTTGATCGGCGCGCCGAGTGAGCGACCACTGGCCGACGCGACGCTCGGTCATCTCGATGTGCCGGCATTGAATCTCGTGGGACGAACTCGGCTGCGCGATTTGGTCGCGATATTCGAGCGGAGCGCCGTGGTGATCGCGCCGGACTCCGGGCCGATGCACATTGCTGCGGCGATGGGATGTCGCGTCGTATCGCTGTGGGGTGCAACCAGCCCCAAGCGTTCCGCGCCATGGGGCTCGCAAAATCTCGTCGTGCAGGGGCTCGCGGAGTGTGTGCCGTGCTACAAGCGCCAGTGCCCGATCGGGCAGCTCTGCATGCAAAGCATTTCCGCAGCGGCGGTCTTGGAGCGCGTCGATGCCGCACTCGCCGAGTCACCTCAGGACGGCAGCAAAATGTAGTTCCGGTGCTCGCCGATCTTGAAGCTGAGCACGCCGTTCTCGACGAATTGAAAAAAGCGTTGCGATGGCAGGTCGTGGCGCTGCGTCGACTCGGCGCTCGGGACAACCGTCCAATCCTTTTCGGCAATGCGGGCGTCCATCACCGCGGGGTGGGTGCCGGTGAATCGTGTGCGGCCGCGGAGCAAACCGAAGTCGTAGCTCGCGTCGGCATCGGGCACCTTTTGCTGTGCCGCCTCCGGGCCCTCGTGGATCGTCAGAAAGGCCTTGCGCCGACGGGTCATCAAGCGCGGCGGTCGGACCCAGCCGTAGTGAAACATGCGCGCGCCCGCAGGCACGACGTGCAGCTTGCGCCCGTCGCGCTTTCGGAAACCCTGCGCGCTTTTCCACGACCGCGCGCCGATACCGTTGCGCACGATGCGCACTTCGCGCCGATACCACGCGTGCCCCGTATGGAAGTGGTCGTAGTCCGCGAAGAAGTGCCGGTACTCGAACAGCATGCCTTCGACGCGCGCGTCGGCAAGATACGTTCGCATGCGATCGACCAACCCGGGCAGCTCGCTTTCGTGTATGACTTCATCGGCTTGCAGGTAAAAGCACCAGTCGCCGCTACACGCGTCCAGCGCCAGATTGCTCTGCTGCGCGTTGATGGCGCCGCGCTTGAACAGATTCTGATCCCAGACCGTTTCGATGATCCGCAATTTCGGGTCAGCGATGGTGCGCAGCAGTTCCGTGGTGCCGTCGGTCGAGTCGCCGGCGGCAACAACGAACTCGTCGCAGATCGGCAAAATCGAGCGAATCGACTCGACGACCGGGTAGTAGAGTTCGATCGCGTTGCGCACGAAGCTGAAGCCGCTGATGCGCATCGGCCGATGCTGTACTGTACGCGGTTCCAGCGGTCAACGCGTGACACTTGCGGGAGGGCAGGGGAGTGTGATTGCTTCGCCGGCGTTGTGCCCACTCGCTCGATGACAATCGACGGTTTGCCATCGTTCTTGCGTCGCTTCTCCCGCGTGCGCGCCGTCGTCATCGGTGATCTGATTCTCGATCAATTCATCTGGGGACGCGTCGAGCGCATTTCGCCCGAGGCGCCCGTGCCCGTGGTGCAGGTGAGCGACGAGAGCTTCCGCCTGGGCGGCGCGGCCAACGTGGTGCACAATCTGCGCACGCTCGGCGGCGGGCGCGTCGCCGTGTGTGGGCTGGTCGGGAGCGACGCCGCCGGGCGACAACTGCGGCGGCTACTTCGGGACATCGGTGCCACGACGACCGCGGTAGCGAGCAGCCGGCGGCTTCACACGACGCGCAAGACGCGGATCGTCGCGCACCAACAACAGCTGGTCCGCCTCGACCGTGACCAAACGCCGGCGACCGCGGCGGCGGCCGCCGCGCAGTTGCGTCGCGGCATCGCGCGCCACGTCCGAACGTGCGACGTCGTCGTGATCTCCGACTACGGCAAAGGTGTCGTCACCGCGGAGCTGCTGCGCTGGCTGGCTGCGGAGCGGCGCCGCCGGGGGTTTTGTTACGTCGTCGATCCGAAGATGCAGAACTTCGATCACTATCGCGGTGCGACGCTGATGACGCCCAACGTCTCCGAAGCCAGCCGCGCCGCGGGCGTCGACATTCGCGACGAAGCGAGCCTACGGAAGGCGGGCGCGCTCTTGCTCGAACGCTGGCAAGCCGATGCGGTGCTGATCACACGGGGCGAGCACGGGATGACGCTGTTCAAGCGTGGCGCCGCCGTGCATCACTTTCCCACGCTGGCGCGGCACGTCTTCGATGTCACGGGTGCAGGCGATACCGTGGTCGCGGTGTGCGCTCTGGCACTAGGCGCCGGCGCCACGATGGAAGCGGCAGCCGTCTTGGCCAATCACGCCGCGGGAATCGTGGTCGGTGAGGTGGGCACTGCCACCGTCTCCTTGGCGGCGTTACGTGCCGATCTGCGGCAGAGCGTCGAACGGCGGTGATGAGGAGGGTCGCATGCGGAGCATGACGGGGTTCGGTCAGGCGGCCGTCACGGTCGACGGCCGTCGCATCACCATCGAAGTGCGCTCGGTCAACCAACGGTTTCTCGACGTCAAGCTCAATATGGCACGCGAGTATGCCGCCTGGGAAAAGGAACTGCGCGAGCAGATACAGGCTGTGGTGGCGCGCGGCAAAGTCGACGTCGCCGTCAACCGCAGCGGCAACAGCGCCGGCGAGATGACCGTCGAGATCAATCAACGGCTGGCGCGCGCCTACGTCCGCGGACTCCAGCAACTGCAGGGGGAACTGGGGCTAACAGGAACGGTGGACGTGTCGATGCTGCTCACTCGTCCCGACATTCTGCGGGTCGTCGAACGGCGCGCCGACCCCGAACGGGAGATCGCGGTGATCAAGCGCGCATTGACGCAAGCGTTGGCGCGCTTCAACGCCGATCGCGCACGTGAGGGACGCGTCTTGGGGCGCGATCTGCGCAAGCGCATCGCCACGTTGCGGAGCATCGAGCACCGTATGCACTCGCGCGCCGCGCAGCTAGGGCCGGCACTGACCCGGCGCTTGCGCGAGCGGCTCCAGACGTTGATGGATGGCGCAGCGATCCGCGAAGAGCGGCTTGCGCAAGAAGTGGCCTTGCTGGTCGAGCGCGCCGACATCACCGAGGAACTCGTCCGTCTCGACAGTCACCTGAAGGGGATGGAACACGCGCTCGCGTCGCGCGAACCCGCCGGCCGCCAGCTCGAGTTTCTGCTGCAAGAGATTCACCGCGAGATCAACACCATGTCGTCAAAGAGCAACGATGTGGAGATGACCAACCTGACGATCGCCGCCCGCGGCGAGGTCGAAAAGATCCGCGAGCAGGCGCAGAACGTCGAGTGACGGCGGCAAGGCCAAGTTACAATTCGTCGTCGCCACCGCCGTCTCCGCCCTCGCCGGATTCCATTTCGTCCATCATCTGGTCGAAATCTTCGCCGCCGAGCTCGTCGCCCATTTCCTTGCCCATCTTGCGCATCCAGCGGGCGACGCTCTTGGGGTCCTTCTCGTCAAGGTCGCCGAGGTTGCTCGGGTCCGCCATCGCATCCATCCTGGCGTCTTCCGACTTCGGCATGGCGAAGCGTGACAGCAGGCGATCGGCGGTGGTGCTGCCGCACTTGCTGCATTCGGGTTTCGGGGTCTCGCTGACGCGCAAGGTCAAGACGCTGAATCGCTTCCCGCATTTCCGGCAGCGATATTCGTAGATCGGCATAGACGCACTCCTGGACGCGCTGATACCAAAACTTCGCAAGCTGACCAACTGCCTTGACAGGTCGGGGAGCGGTCCCTAGTGTCGCCGCCGCTATGCGCGCGGATGCCGTCGCCGAAATTCAGGCACTGATCGGGGTTCCGATCGATCGGCGGCGGTTTCTTAAGGGCAGTGCGGCCGGACTCGTCTTGCTGGGTGCAGGATCGCTGCTTCCGAGCGGGTGCACCGCGTACCCCAAGCCGAAGACGCCGCTGCAGTTCTTCTCCGCGAAGGAGTACGCGGTCGTCAACGCCGCCGCCGAGCGATTGTTGGGAGCAACCGGGCAAGTCGGCGCCGGCGAGGAACAGATCGACATCGCGGGCCGCCTCGACGCCTGGCTGCTAACCTGGGATCTCGACGCGCAGCAACAACTGCGGCTGATGCTGCGGGTGTTCGAGCATGGAACCTCGCTCTTCGACTTGCAGCGCAAGCGGTTTACTCGTCTGTCGGCGCTCGATCAGGACCGCTATCTCGACGGCTGGATGCGCAGCACGCTCGGGGCGCGGCGCACCGTGTTTCGTGCCCTGAAGGCACTGGCCAGCGCCGGGTTCTACGGTGCCGCCCCCGCTTGGGCCAACATCGGCTACGACGGGCCGTGGCTCGGCCGGGTCGAGGCGACCGCGTTGCTCGAACACGAGGCCGCAGTGCCGCTCGCCAAGCTGGGCGTGTCCTCGTGATCCTCGACACGGCTACCATTGATCGCAACGTTTCGCTGAGCGCCGACGTCTGCGTCGTCGGCTCGGGCGCGGGTGGTTCGGTTGTCGCCAAGGAGCTCGCCGAGCAGGGGCGCTCGGTCGTGGTGGTCGAGGCCGGCGGATATCACGTCAATCGCGACTTCACGCAGCGCGAAGAAGAGATGTATCTGCGTCTGTATCAAGACCAAGGCGCGCGCGTGACAGCCGACGGCACCGTGCTGATTTCGCAGGGGTGCACCGTCGGCGGCTCGACGGTCACCAGTTATTGTGTCTGTGCTCGCCCCCGCCGGCACCTGCTCGATCGCTGGTCGACGCAATTGAACATCCGCGGGGTCGGCGCCGAGGAAATGGCTCCGCACTTCCGCCACGTCGAGGAAACGATTCGCGTTCGCGAGTTGACCGCGGAGGATATCAACAGGAACAACCAACTGGTCCAGGCGGGCGCCGAGCGTCTGGGGTTTCACGCCGTGCGACTCGCACACAACCGCACGGATTGTCTCGGGTGTGGCTACTGCGCGCTCGGCTGTGCGTACGACCGCAAGACTGACGCGTTGACGGTGTTTCTGCGCGCGGCGTCCCAGCGCGGCGCCATCATCATTCCCGATTGTCGCGTCGAGGCGATTACGACCGCACGAGATCGTGTCGCGGGGGTGACCGGTACGTTCACGCGCACCGCGCGGGGCAGTGCCACGCTGAGCGTGGCCGCGCCCGTCGTCGTGCTCGCGGCCGGCGCTGTCGGTTCGCCGCAGCTCTGGCTGCGGAGTCGCTTGCCGAACTCGCGCCGGCAGGTGGGACGCAATCTTCATCTCCACCCGCAAGTCTGGGTCGCCGGCGTCTTCGCCGAAGAGGTGGCGGGATGGCGCGGGATTCCCCAAAGCATCGCGGTCGACGAATTCCTTGAAATCGGTGAGACGCGCGACGGCGGGTTTCTTCTGGCGCCGACGTTTGCGCATCCGGTCGCGCTCTCGTCGATGCTTCCCGGCTTCGGCACGGATCACCGGCGACTGATGGAACTGTATCCGCATCTCGCCCTGACGGCGGTGACCATCGCGGACCATTCAAGCGGCAGCGTGGAGGTCGACGTGAACGGACGCGCGGTGGTGAACTACCAACTCGACGATGACGACCGTAGCGCGCTCACGGAGGGGTTGCGGCGGGCGGCCGACATCTATTTCGCCGCGGGCGCTCAGCGCGTCATTCTGCCGTTCAACGAAACGGTGGAGCTGACCCGCCGCGGCGACTACCGCGCCATCGACGAGCGGCCCCTGCGACCGAACGATCCGATGCTGCTGTCGTTTCATCCACAAGGCACCCTGCGGATGGGGAGCGGCGGCGGCCGCGCCGTCGTCAATCTCGTCGGCGAAGCCTACGAAGTGCCGGGACTGTTCGTCGCCGACGCCAGCGTCTTCCCGACTGCGATCGCGGTGCCGCCCCAGTTGTCGGTGATGGCGTTCGCGCACCGCACCGCCGAGTTCATCAACAACTCTGCAGCACGGCTGTTCTCTCGAAGCGGATGATGATGTTGGTTCAATCGATCGGCAGGTGTTCGTCGAGCGCCAACGCCCGGCTTGCGAGCTCGGCTTGATCGCTGCCAGCGAGGAGATCGATGCCGCTGGCCGCGAATCTGACCGCCGCCGCCACCGGGCGGGCATCGCCCCGCTGATCGATCGCCCATTGCGCGGCCTCGACGAGCAAAGCCAATTCCATCGCGCGCCCGAGCGTCAGCGCAAACCGACGCGCGCCGGCTTCGAGCATAACGCTGCTCCGCCGCTGCGTTTCGCCGAGCCAGGCTTCGGCGTGATCGATCGCATCGAGCACCGCCTGCGCCGGCTTCGTCAACGCGCCGTGGCGTGCCGCGCGCGCACGCGTGCGTGCGGCGATCAGGAACGGCGGGAGTCCACCCTCGCGAGCGATGGCGCGGAATGCGTCGAGTGCGAGGACGTTGGTGGTGCCTTCCCAGATCGACAGCACTTGGGTGTCGCGCAACAGGACCGGCAGTCCGGTGTCTTCGACGTAGCCCGCACCGCCGAACGCTTCGAGGGTCTCGCTGGCGAGCAGGACCGCCTGCTTGGCCGTGAGCAATTTGGTGATCGGCTGCACCAGGCGCAGCAGGGCGCGCTCTTCGTCCGAGATGACTCCGACTTCCTCGCGACCGAGCAGCGAGACCGAGAAGAACACCAAGCCAAACGCCGCTTCGGCTTGGGCTTGCATGGCCGCGAGCGTGTCGAGGTGGAGCGGCTTGGCGCTGAGGGTGGCGCCGAACGCGGTGCGGCGGTTCGCATAGTCGCGCGCCAACGCGACACAGCGACGCATCGCCGCGATCGCGCACACGGCGTTCCACGTGCGCGTGATGTTGAGCATCGGTGTGATCATGCGGGTGCCGTCTGCAAGACCGGCGACCGGTTCGGCAAGCGCACCGTCGAGTTCGAGTTCGGCGGTCGGCAGCGCGCGGGTGCCGAGTTTGTCCTTCAGGCGGTTGACGCGAATGCCGTTCAGCTTGCCGTCGGCGGTCCGCTGTTCGAGGTAGAACATCGCCAAGCCCCGGCCGCCCGGCCCGTTGCCTTCGGGACGCGCAAGGGTCAGGGCCATGTCCGAGGTCACGGCGGAGGTGAACCACTTCGTCCCGTACAGACGCCAGCCCTCGGCGGTCTGCCGTGCAATAGTTTGCGACAATCCCACGTCAGAGCCACCGATCTGCTCGGTCATCCATTGTCCCGACGTCCAAGCGGTGGCTGGATCGCGTGAGGTGAGCCGCGGAATTGCGCGCGCCCGCAACTGCGGCGAGCCGTGTACTTCCAGCGTCCTGGCAGCGCCGTCGGTCATGGATAGTGGGCAGGTGTAGACCTGGCTCGACGGATGAAACAGGTAGACCAGCGCCATTTGGTGCACGCGCGAGTGTTCGGCATGCTTGCGTTCATATGCGGTGGCAAGGAGCCCATGATCGACCGCCCGCCGGGCGTAGACTTCCCACGCTGGGGTCACCCGCACTTCGTCGATGCGGTTCCCCCACGGGTCCCACTGAATCAGTTCGGGCTCGGCATCGCGATAGCGCTGGCTCAGCGCAAACAAGTCGCCACCCGCCTGCGCGCCCATCTCACGCAGCGACGGCCCGATGTCGCGTTGAACATCGGGCGGCACGGTGCGCGAAAGAAAGTCCCGCAGCACGCGATCATCGTCGTACTGGTTGCCGAGACGCGGTGGGTCTTGGGTGAACGCCATGAGATCTCCTTGCCCGATCGTTGTACTCCAAGTCGATGAGAAACACATCAGGTTGACGCGACCCACGCGTCACCGTAGGGTCGGCCGACAGAGGAGAGCGAACAGTGGGACGACTTGACAAGAAGGTTGCAGTCATCACCGGCGCGGCGAGCGGCATCGGAGCCGCGACCGCGGTTCGGTTTGCGAAAGAGGGGGCGTCGGTCGTGGTGGCCGACCTGAACGCGGAAGGCGGCAACGCCGTCGTGGCGCGCTGCGCGGCCGCCGGCGGACACGCCTGCTTCCAGCGCACGGACGTCTCGCAGGAAGCCGATGTAAAAGCCGCCATCGATCGCGCACTCACCGAATACGGTCGGGTCGACGTTTTGTTCAACAATGCCGGTCTGGGCGGCGCAATCGGGCCCATCGACGAAACCTCGGTGGAGGATTGGGACAAGACGCAGGCGGTTCTGCTGCGCGCGGTATTCCTGGGAATGAAGCACGCGATCCCGGCGATGCGAACGCAGCAGAGCGGGTCGATCATCTCGACCGCGTCGGTCGCGGGCGTACGCGGCGGCGCGGGACCGCATTCCTACAGCGCCGCGAAAGCTGCGGTGATCAACCTCACGCGCTCGGTCGCGATCGAAGTCGCGCCGCACAACATTCGGGTGAATTGCATCTGCCCGGGAGGTATCAACACGCCGCTCATCCACAACCGCATTCCCGGTGGTGAAGAAGTCGCGGCGCAGTTCATGGCGCAGATTCAGCCCTGGCCGCGCGCCGGTGTACCCGACGACATCGCGAACATGGCGCTGTTCCTCGCCAGCGACGAGTCGAACTTCGTGACCGGCGCTGCGATGATCGTCGACGGAGGGTTCACCGCCGGCGGCAGCACCCTACAGGGGCAGGTGCGCCCATTGCCGCCGATGATGGGATTTTCCGGGCCGTCCTTCGAGTCGGTGACGTAACTACAGCACGGTTTCCGCCAACAGGCGGAGCGCAGCCGGATCGCGGGTGCCGACCAGCAGAGTGGTCACGCCCGACGACTTCCACGCCTGCAAGCGTTCCTTGATGCGCGCGGCCGGGCCGCAGAGCGAAATCTCGTCTGCGAGCTCCGTCGGTACCGCGGCGAACGCTTCATCGCGCCGGCCGGCGAAGAACAGATCCTGAACTTTGCGCGCCGCGTCGCCGAAACCCATGCGGTCCATCAAGTTGAGATGGAAGTTCTGACTGCGTGCGCCCATACCGCCGAGATAGAAACCCAGCATCATCCGCGTCGGCAGCAACGCTTGTTCGAGATCATCGTTGATGCTGACGGTGACGGTTGCTGCCAACTCGAATCCCGGCTTCCGGTGTTTCAGCGACTCGTCGAAGATGGTCATCCGGAACGGCGAGACGAACAACGGCAGCCAACCGTCGCAGATCTCGGCGGCCAGCGCGACGTTCTTCGGGCCCTCGGCCCCCAGGTAGATCGGAATGTAGTCGCGCAGCGGGTGGACGATCGACTTGAGCGGCTTTCCCAGGCCGGCGCCGCCCCGGTACGGCATCTGGTAGTGTTTGCCCTGGAAGAGGACGGGTTCCTCACGGCGCACGATCTTGCGAAAAATCTCGACCCATTCGCGCGTGCGCCCGAGCGGGCGAGGGAAGGGTTGACCGTACCACCCTTCGACCACTTGCGGGCCGGAAACGCCGATCCCCAGAATCAGCCGTCCGCCCGAGAGGTGGTCGATCGTGATCGCCGTCATCGCCGCGCACGCGGGGGTGCGGGCTGAGAGTTGCATGACCGAGGTGCCGAGCTTGATCTTGCTGGTGCGCGCGCCGATCCAACACAGCGGCGAAAAACAATCCGAGCCGTAGGCCTCGGCGGTCCACACCGAATCGTAGCCCAAGCGTTCCGCTTCGAGCACCAGATCGATGGGATCTTCGGGTCCCATCATCCAATAGCCGATTTGAAATCCGAGCTTCATGCGCGTCCTAAATCACGCACGACGCGCAGTTTCAAATCGGTCGGCCCGGATTCAGTCGGGCGGAACCTTCGGGGTCTTGGTCGCGGTTCGTGTTGGCGTCACCGTACACTTCGCGCCCGGACATGTCTGCGTCGCGGTCGGCGACCTCGACGGCGTCGGCGTACAGACTATACCAGCGTCACAGGTCGGAACGGGCCGGAGCGTGGGTGACACGGTCGCGGTGCGGGTCACGGATGCGCTCGGCGTCGGCGTGCACGACGGCGTCAGCAGCGTCACCGCGACATCATCGATGTAGTAGTAGGCAAAATCGTACGAGCCGCCTTGTCCCATCAGCGGGTTCGTGGACGGGTTGTCGAAGAAGTTGCCGATCACGAGGTGATCCTCGCTGCCAGCCGCGGTGTACGAACCGACGACCTGAACCCAGCCGATCTTGGTGGTGACGTATCCGGTCGCGTTGATTTGCGGCGCCAGCGGAAGCACGTATGCCGTGCTTGCTGGACCGACGCTTCCGACCGAGAGGTACGCGCCGAACTTGTCGACTGCCCAGCGCGATCCATCGGACAGCGAGAGGTAGAAGGACACTTGATAGGTGCTGCCCGCAGCGAGGGGTGACGACAAGACGCCCTCGACGTATTCACGATAGGCGTTGATTGGGCGGGTGTGAACCCCGACGTAGGCGCGCCCGCCGTGCGCCGCCTCGCTCCCGAAGGCGTTGCTCGGCACCGAGACGCTGCTCGACGGCGAGGCGAGGGAGTGAAAGTAGTCCGGCGAAGCGTTGGTCGGGGATGTCCACGAAGTCGCAAGGTTGATCTGGCCCAATCCGGTCGGAATCGCGGAGAACGTTTCGAATCCCGGGTTCACCACTAGATTCACTATAGGGCCGCCAGTACACGAGGTGGGCGTGGGGGGGTGCGTTGGCGGAGCCGGTGTGCCGGTGGCCGTGCGCGTCGCCGTACGAGTCGGGGTCGGTGTCGCCGTCGGACTCGGCTGACCCGACTGACAGACGCAAGCCGAGTCGTCGGGCAACGGTACACATACATCGGTTGCGTTCGGACACGTGCCGCCGCACATCCGGAGCCCGACGAAGCTACATGGCTGCGCGACGGTTGGTGTCGGCGTTACGCACTTGCCCGGCGCCGTAGAATAGTTCAGCGCGCCGAGATCCTGGACCGATTGCACGCCGCTCGCTTGAAAGGGAACCCCGCCGATCGGACTGAAAACAAATGCTTTCGCCACGGAACCGAGGGACCATGGCGGAGGGGGGATGAAGAAGATGCCCCCGCCCCAGAGGATACCGTACAACTCGACGTAGCCGCACTGCGGATCGACCATCCGAAATACCGGAGAGCCGCTGTCGCCGAAGGTTGCGACGGCCAGTTGCGGATCGTACGCCATGTATTGGCAGAGGCGCATGGTGGTCGCATTGCCAAAGTCGGCGCAGGTCATGATGATTGCACCGCTCGTCCACCCCGTGGTCCGGCCGACTTTGTGGAGCACGAGGCCGGAGAGATACGGCTGCGTCGGCGGACTCACCACTCTAAACTTGGTCGTTTGGTCGACCGTGAGAACTAGATTGGCGATCGTGGTCGTGAGCACGGTCGGCGCGATCGTCTTCCCGATCGCGCCCGGGTCCCATGTGACGCCAGTGTTGTATTTGACGAATGCACTGTCGCTGTAGCGACAGCGTTGCGAGGAGGAATACGGCGGCGGACAGACAAACCCCTGCGTGTCGACCGATTCGGTTCCGACCCACTGCGCGGGATAGTAGCCCGGCGATTGGTAGAAATCGGCAGGCGGATAACCGCCGTTGGTGTCGAGGTTCCAGAACACCTGCGTGCTGTGCGAGCAGGTGACGAGCCCGGGTACCCCACCCCTGATCGCGTTGAAGCCCAACGTCGATGCGACGATGCCGTACCCGGCGGTGTTGTTGGCCAGTCGAGTGATCTGGAAGCCGCCGCGTCGAGGCGATTGAACATCCTGCAGGGTCTGAAATTCTTGGACCGGACCGAGCACCACGATCGAAACCGCCTCCAACGGAATCTCAAGGTCGCGCATGGTTTGCACCACCTGCTCCTCGACCTCGGGCGTCTCGATATTGATCGCGAGTCGATTGATGGCCTCGTTGATGTCCGTGGCAACCACACCGGGAGTGCTCAGGACAGTGCCGACCATTGCCCGGTACCATTGTCGAAGCTGAATGAAGCCGTACTGACCGGGCAGCGCGTGAACGCCGCCGGCCGGAATGATCGGCCCGAATACCGTGTGGATCGCGTTGGTGATCTCATCCACGGTCGCGGCGGTCGTATCGAGCGAGAATACCTGCAGCGTCTGCTGGTCCTCGGACAAGAACATCCCACCAAATTCAGGAGCCAGACGCGCGACTTCCTCAAACAAGTCGTCGAGCGTGCGGCTGCCGGCCTCGAGCGCGCAGCCGCCGAACACATTGGTGATGGCGTGCGCGATCTCGTCGTCGCTGATGCGACCATCATTGTCGGCGTCGCCGGCGCTGCAGGTGGACACCGCGTTGTGCTCGGTGATCAGCGTGACGATTTCGGCCGCAGTCACCCGAACGTCGCCATTGCAGTCGCCGATGCAGCTCTGCGCGGCGTGCGCAGGTTCGTGGAAGCCGAACGCCATGGCTGCGACGAAAAGCAGCCGGCCTCTGAGTGTGGAACGCGTAGCGCTCCCGCGCGCGCGTGCGAAATCCCAAGCGCAGACGGTAACCCGTCCGAGCGCCTCGAACCTCATGGCACCCCCCTTTCGGCGCAACTCGACGGTGCCAGTATCGCGCAGTTCGGCGTCGCAATCCAGCTTTGACCCGCCACCCCGAGGGACCCGAGAGCATGCGTCAGGTGGAACGCGCTCTCCGAGCGCGTTCGGAGCGAGGCCGGGCCAAACCGCAGCGATGCGCGCCCGTCTAACTCGACGGTGTCCCCGCGCGGCGAGCGGCGAGCGCCGCTTGCGCAGCCGCAACATCCGTAACGTCGAAGCGAAAGCGCCGGAACATCAGGAGGCCGAGGAAATGGACGACCGCTTGTAGCGGTCCCACGATCATCACCAGCCACCACATCGTACGCGGGCTCTGCGGCTGATCGGCGACATAGCCGACCAGTTGCAACACCATGCCGCTCAGCAGAATTCCGAGCGCGCTGCTCGCCTTCAATCCGAGCGTCCAAATGCCGAAGTACGCGCCCTCGCGCCGTTCGCCGGTCTCCAACTCGTCGAAGTCGATGATGTCGGCGGCACTCGAGGCAGCCAGCGTAATCGAGCCGGTCGCAAGGCCGGCGCAGACCATGAACAGCAACATGGTCACGTAGGCTCCCGGGCGCACCAGCAGCCACCCAAACGGAACGATGCAGCCCAGCAGCAAGCCGGTCATCAGGCCGCGTTGCTTCCCGACGGATCGAGAGACTCGCAGCCACAAGGGAAACGATGCCGCGAAGCTCAGGCCGAAGGTGAGCGCGATATAAGGAAAGAAGTCGTACATCTGCAGCCAATACTTCACCACGATGAGTTGTACCGCCTGTCCCAACGCAGCAGCCACCGTCATCAAGCAGATGGTGATGAAGACGATGCGAAAGTCGCGATTGCCGATGGTGCGACGCAGCCCATCCAGGAAGTGTGGAATGCTCGCCGGCGGCGGCACGCCGCGAATGGTTTCGCGGACGCCGACCGCAGTGATCAAAACCGCCAAGCTCAGCAGAACGCCCAACGCCGCCGACATCACCGCGAAGCCCTGGCGTTGATCGCTGAACTTCTGGGCAATCGCGACCGGCGCCACTGCGCCGACCACGCCGCCGACGACGCCGAAGAGGGTGCGAATCTGCACCACGGTGGTGCGTTCGTGATAGTCCTGCGTCAGCTCGGCGCCCCACGCGGTATAGGGCGTCGCGAAAATGGTGAAGAACGTGAAGAGCACGACGTACACTGTGAGCAGGTAGAAAAACGTCGTCAGCGCCCCGGCCACCGGCGGTCTGAACAACAGAAAGAAGCACACCCCCAGCGGGAGCGCGCTGATCGCGACGTACGGACGGCGGCGTCCCCAGCGCGAGCGCGTGGTGTCGGAGATATACCCCATGACCGGATCGGTTACGGCGTCCCAAATTTTGCCCAGCGCGATCGCGGCGCTCACCAGCGCGGGCGACAGATGGACCACGTCGGCGTAAAAGAAGAGGAGAAAGCTGTTGAGCGCGCTGTTCTTCGCCGCGGTTGCGGTCTCCGCCGCGCCGTAGAGAACCTTGGTGCCGAGCGACACCTCCCCCCGAGCCATGCGTGGTCTCTAGCGCGAAGCGACTGACAGGCGAAAGGAGCGTGGGATCAGCGGGCGAGACCCGTGACCGACCGGTCGCCCGAATCGTTCAACGTCGATCGCGCACGCCCTCCAGCAGCGTCTCGACGTAGCGGGCGATGATGTCGGTCTCGATGTTCACCGCGTCACCCGGCTGCTTGCCGAGCAGGCAGGTATTCTCTTGCGTGTACTGGACCAGTGACACGGCGAAGCTCGTCGCGGTTTTCTCGATGATCGTCAGGCTTGCGCCATCGATGCACACGGGACCTTTGACGGCCATGTACCGCAGCAGCTCTGACGGCGTGCGAAAGCGGGCGATCACTGCGTCGGCTTCGCGCGTGAACGATTCGATCGTCGCGACACCTTCCACCACGCCGCGAACGATGTGACCGCTCAGCCGATCGGTGGGCCGCACCGACCGTTCGAGGTTGACCCGTTGCCCTACTTGCAACTGTCCGAGGTTCGAACGCCGATAGGTCTCGGGCATGACGTTGGCGACGAAGCTGTGCGCGTCCATGTCGGCGACGGTCAGGTCGACGCCGTTGATCGCGATCGAGTCGCCGAGCTTCGCATCCGCCAGCACCCGTTCGGCCCGAATGCGCAAAACGCCCGCGCCCATTTCGAGGACTTCGCCCACTTCTTCCACGATACCCGTGAACATCGCTCTACCGTTCCCGCGGTTGCACGCGCGCCGCAATTTCATTGAGCAGGAGGGCTTCGGCGCCACAGTGGCGATGAAAATCGCCGAGGTGCACGCTCTCGTCTTCGCTGTGAATGCGCGAGGTCGGGTCCGCCGGGCCGGTCAGCAGCGCCGGGGCGCCGCCGAATGCCGCGGCAAACGGGCCAACGAACGGAATGGAACCGCCGACACCCATGTACACCGGCGCGGTTCCAAACGCGGCACCCAACGCCGCTTCGGCGGCCTCGAATGCGGGCCCGCTCGGTTCACACACCCACGCCGCTGCGGCCTCGCGACCCAACTCGATCTCCACGCTCAGCCCCCACGGGGCGACTGAACGCAAGTGCTCGGCGAGGACACGCTGGCAGCGCTGCGGGTCCTGCCCGGGAGCCAATCGCAGGCTGACGCGCGCCGCGGTGTGGGCGAGGATCTGGTTCGACGATCCCGCGATCGGGTGTGCGTCGACGCCGATGACCGTAATCGCCGGCTGCATCCACAGCCGTTCGAACGCGCTGCGCCGCGGGTCGCCGATCAAGCGCGCGTCGCCGACGACGCCCGCGGCGCGGCGATACATGGCTTCGTCGAAACTGAGCGCTGCGAGCCGTTTGCGCTCCGACGGCGTCGGCGGACGCACGTCGTCACACAGTCCCGGCACCGCGATGGCGCCGCAATCGTCGACCAGCGTCGCCAGCATCTTCGACAGCGCGAGCACTGGATCGGGTAGTACGCCGCCGAAGACGCCGCTGTGCTGTGGAGCGGCGAGCGCACGCACGCGCACGATCAAATCGGTCAAGCCGCGCAGCATGTAGGTCAGTGCCGGGCGCCCGACGCTCCAGTTGCCGGCGTCGGCCAAGACGATCACGTCGGCGCGCAGCTCGCCGCCGTAGCGCCGAAGAAACTCGGCGAGATTCCCCGAGCCGATTTCTTCTTCGCCCTCGATCAACACCTTCACGTTGCAGGGGAGGGCGCCGGTGGCCGCCAGCCAACCGTCGATCGCCGCGGCGTGCATCACGGCGCCGGCTTTATCGTCGGCGCTACCGCGCCCGTACAGCCGTCCGTCGCGCTCGACCGGCTCGAATGGGTC
>DATKMK010000029.1:0-3827 GCA_035541895.1 Binatia bacterium
GTGCATCACTTCAGCCGGGAGACGTCCATGCAACGTTCGAAGGTCGCCCTCATTGCCGGGGTCCTTGGCGCGATCGGGCTCCTGGGTCCCGCTATCGGTGCTGCGCTGGCGCACTTCGGCGCGGTGCCGCCGCTGAGCGGCTTCGTGGTGTTCGGAATAAGCCTGTTGCTTGGACTGATCGCGGGAGCGCTGGGTCTCTTGGCGTTTTACACGACGCGCGCCGCAGTCAACCGCAGCGGGCGGCCGCTCGCCTGGCTGGCTCTGGTTGCAGCCGCAACCGCGATCGGAGTGATCGGTTTTGCGCGCAGCGGAGTCGCTGTGCCGCCGATCAATGACATCAGCACCGATCTCGTAGAACCGCCTGCCTTTGGGGCCGATCCGTCGAACCGCGGCCGCGACATGGCGTTTCCAGCCGGTTTTGCAGAACAGATCAAAGCGACCGCCGCCTATCGCGATCTGCGCCCGGCGCATGTGGCACGCGCGCCGGCCGAGGTGCTTGGCGAAGTCGAAGCCACTGCACGCGCACTCCAATGGAAAGTCGTGTCAGTAGATACCGCGGCGGGCACCGTCGTCGCCAACGACACCACGAAGCTGTTCCGTTTCGTGGACGACATCGTCGTGCGTGTACGGGATGACGGCGCAGGCGGCTCGATAGTGGATGTGCGCAGCAAATCGCGCGACGGCCAGGGCGACAACGGCGTGAATGCCGAGCGGATCCGGCGTTTCTACGCGGCCCTACCGAAGTAGCGGCGCGACACGCCGCCTTGTATCCGCGCGTTGCTAACGGAAGCGCGCGACGTAGCGGCGATCGATGTAATTCTTCCATCGCCACGCCCAGCCTCCCTGCGCCGACCAGTCTGCCCAGCACGCGATCGCTTCCCGCGAACCACACGACAGCAGATTGAGTGTGCGCAGCGGCGGCTGGTACGGAAACTCCGCTTCGCCTGCAAGCGTGCGATGCAGGTTGCGCGCAAGCGCGGCGCCGGCGCGCACCGCGTGCACGCCGCTCTTCGGATGCGGTGTATCGGTTCGAGTTGCGACGTCTCCGCTGGCGAACACGTTGGCGTGCGAGCGACTTTGCAGCGTAGGCCCGGTGGCAACGAAGCCGCGCGCGTCGAGAGCGAGGCCCGATTCTGCAAGCCAGGTCGGCGCAGCCGCACCTGTGGTCATCCAGACCGCGTCGCCGCGCAGTCGCGCGCCGCTCTTCAACACCGCATGCGCGACATCGATCCGCACGCATTCTTCGTCGAGAGTCGTAACACCGGCGCGCTGCAGTGCCTTGCGGCCACGCGCCGCGACCGCTGCCGGATAGCCGGCAAGCAATGAAACGCCGGCGACCAGGCTGACATGCCCCTGGCTACCCAGCCGGTGTTTCACCGCCAGTGCGAGTTCGAAACCTGCGGCGCCACCGCCGACCACGACGATCGATACAGGCTGCGTGTATGCGCGCTCGATCAGCGTCGCGGCTTCGTCGAGGAAGGCTGCCATCGGTCGCACGAAGCGGGCGTTCTCGCGCGCACCGACGATTGCATCGGCGTCGGCCACTGCGCCCGTATCCAGACTGAGCACGTCGTAGCGCCGCGTGGCGCCGTCCGCGCAAGTCACGGTGCGCGCGTTTGCGTCGAGCGCGGTGACCGAGGACGGCACGAACTCGATGCCGGCAGCTGCTGCGATCCGTGCGATCGGAATCGCCGCTTCTTCGACGCGATAGTGTCCGGCGATTACGCCGGGGACCATTCCTGAATAGAGCAACGTCGGATCCGGCGAGATCAGCGCGGTGCGCGAATCGGGCGAGTGCCGGCGCGCGAACTCCCGCAGCACCTCGACGTGGGCGTGGCCCGCACCGACGAGGAGCAACTGGCGCAACTTCAGAGCCCTGCCGCGCTGATGCGCGGACTCATGAGCCGAGCCCCTCGCTTCATCCGTTAGCCGCGTTGCCAGGCATGGTACTTCGCTACCCACTCGAGCAGCTTGTGCGGCTGATGGGTGCGTCGCCATTCGCCCGCCGCGGCCTTGTTCGCTTCGGCAAGTGTGGGATAGACATGGATCGTGCCGCTGATCTTGTTGAGCCCGAGGCGATGCCTCATCGCCAGCACGTACTCGGCGATCATGTCGCCCGCACTCGCGCCAACGATGGTGACGCCGAGGATGCGGTCCTTGCCCGGAACGGTGAGCACCTTGACGAAACCGTTGGCGGCGCTGTCGGCGATGGCGCGGTCGAGTTCGCCGATGTCGTAGCGGGTCACCTCGTAGGCGATCTGCCGGTCGTTCGCCTCCTGCTCGTTCAGACCGACGCGCGCCACCTCGGGGCTGGTGAACGTACACCAGGGGATGACCGAGTAGTCGGCGCGGAACTTCCTCAAGCCGCCGAAGAGGGCATTCACGGACGCATACCACGCCTGGTGGCTCGCCGTGTGGGTGAGCTGGTAGGGCCCGGCCACATCGCCGCACGCGAGGATGTTCGGGTAGACGGTCTGCAGGTATTCGTTGGTCTCGATGGTACGCCCGGTGGGAACGCCGAGCTCTTCGAGCCCGTAGCCGGTGAGCCGTGCGTTACGCCCCACAGCGCAGAGCAGCACATCGAAGCCGATGCGCCGCTGCGCGCCGTCCGCATCGACGACAATGAACTTCGCACCGTCTTCCTGTTCGCAGCGCAGCGCCGTATGGCCGCAGAGTACGGTGGCGCCGTCGCTTTCGAGCGCCTCGCGCACGAGCGCGCCGACTTCCGCGTCTTCGCGCACCATCAGGCGCGGCAGCATTTCGATCACGGTCACCCGCGATCCGAGCCGTGCGAAGCACTGCGCGAGTTCGCACCCGATCGGTCCGCCGCCGAGCACCACGAGCCGCTCGGGCAACTCGCGCAAGCCCCACAGCGTATCGCTCGTCAGATAGCCCACTTCGTCGAGCCCGGGGAGTGGCGGTACGAAGGGCGCGGCGCCGGTTGCGACGACGATGTTCTTCGTAGTGAGCGTGTGCGTGTCGCCTGCGTGATCCGTGATCTGCACGCGCCAGGGGTCGACGATGCGCGCATGACCTTGCACCACATCGACCCCCAACGCTCGGTAACGCTCGGGCGAGTCGTGGGGCTCGATCTCGCGGATGATCCGTGCAATGCGCTCCATCACGTCGCTGAAACGAAAGCTCGCCGGCGTCGCGGCGATGCCGTAGTCGGAACCCCGGCGCATCTGCGCCACCAGTGTCGCGGTCTTGATCAGCGCCTTACTCGGCACGCAGCCGTAGTTCAGGCAGTCGCCGCCCATCTTGTGGCTCTCGACGAGGGTGACCTTGGCCTTCACGACCGCGGCGATGTAGCTCGCGATCAGCCCTGCCGCGCCGGCGCCGATGACGACCAGATTCCGATCGAAGCGCTTCGGCTTCAGCGCCGCCCAGCGTGCGTAGACCTTGCGCGAACGCATGCCGACGACGATGCGGCGGGCGATGAGCGGCAGCACGCCGAGCAGTGCGAACGAACCGATCAGCGCCGGCGAGAGGATGCCCGACAGCGTTTCGAGCCTGGCGAGCTGCGTGCCGGCGTTCACGTAGACGATCGTGCCCAGCAACATGCCGAGTTGGCTGACCCAGTAGAAGGTCCAGGGTCGCATCTTCGTCAACCCGAACAGCAGGTTGATGGCGGCCGGCGGAATCACCGGGATCAGCCGCAGGGTGAACAGGTAGAAGGCGCCTTCCGCTGCAACGCCGCGATCCACCTCCGACAGCCGCGAACCGAAGCGTTTGCGCACGCTCTCTGCAAGCACGTAGCGCGCAGCAAGGTATGCAAGCGTCGCACCGACCGACGAGGCGAACGATACGACGACGGTGCCGATGAC
>DATKMK010000030.1:0-4319 GCA_035541895.1 Binatia bacterium
TGACCGTTTGCGAATGCTGCGATGTCCATCGGTTTTCCGCTGCCGCGCGACAGCGCGAGCCGCGTGATTCGAACGGCGCCGTCATCGCATTGAATGAGGAGTCCGGTTTTGGCAAGGGCGATCACTGTCCCGGGATCTGCGTTTCCGTGCTGCGGCGCGACATCGGCGAACAGCCAGCGCATCCGTTCGCCCGCGACGATCGAATACGCCGGCTGTCTCGAATACAACGCGCGGATCTTCCTGGCCACTGCGACCGCCGGCTCGTGCCAGTTGACCAACGACTCCTCGGCCGCCAGCTTCGTGGCGTAGGTAGCGCCCTCGGCCGGTTGCGGCGTCGGCACGATCGACGCGAGCCGATCGAGACACTGCAGCAGTGTCGTTGCACCTACTACGGCCAGGCGTTCGGTCAACGAGTCCCCGGTGTCGTCGTCGCGAATCGGGATGCGGGTCGCGCAAAGGATCGGTCCGGTATCGAGACCTGGGTCCATCTGCATGATGGTGACGCCCGTTTCAGTGTCACCGGCCATGATCGCGCGCTCGATGGGCGCGGCGCCGCGCCATCGCGGCAACAGTGATGCGTGCACGTTGATGCAGCCGAGCCGAGGTGTCGCGAGAATCGCCTTCGGTAGGATCAATCCGTAAGCGACCACGATCATCGCGTCCACTGCGTCGCTGCGCAGCCGGTCCGCCTCTCCACGGAGGGACACCGGCGCGCGCACCTCGATGTCGAGGCGCGCGGCGAGCTGTGCCACGGCCGAAGCCTCGAGCTTACGGCCGCGTCCGGTGGGTCTGGGCGGCTGGGTGTAGACGAAAGCGACGTGGTGTCGCGCCGCCAATGCCTCGAGTACGGTGGCAGCAAACGGGGGCGTTCCGGCAAACGCGAGCCGCAAGTTCGATCCATCCGCCTTGGTCATGCGCCGACGCGGCGCTGCTTTTGGAGCTTCTTGCGAATGCGCTGGCGCTTGAGGCCGGACAAATAGTCGACGAACAACTTGCCTTCCAGGTGGTCGCACTCGTGCTGAATACAGACCGACAACATGCCGTCGGCAGCCAGCTCGAACGGCTTGCCGTCGCGGTCAATGGCTTTCACGCGGATCCGTTCCGCCCGGGTGACGAGTTCGTAAAACCCAGGTACGGATAGACAGCCTTCGGAGGTTTCTTGCGCTCCCTCCAATACCTCGATCGTCGGGTTGATGAAAGCGTAGGGCGCATCACGCTTCTCGGAGACGTCGACGACGATGATGCGCTTGTGGACGTTCACTTGGCTCGCGGCAAGACCGACCCCAGGAGCCTCGTACATCGTTTCGAACATGTCGTCGAGCAGGCGCCGAATTTCATCGTCGACGCGATCGACGGGTGTCGCGACCGTACGCAGTCGCGGATCGGGGTATTCGAGTATCGAGAGCCGTGCCATCGGGTGTGATCTATCTCTAGTATTGGTGCAATTTGTGCTGCTAAGATTCAGAACGCTAATGATTTTCTGCCTGTGGCCCGGCCGTACCCTCCGCGCTGCCGCGTATCATAAAAGGATTCAAAACATGTGGAAATCGGTCCCTGTTTTGCTCGGCGCGGCGTTGCTCGCAATGGCAGCATGGGCGGAAACCGGTGGAAACCTCGAACAGTATTTGCGGGCGGATCACCCCGATTCCTACGTCGTCAAGAAAGGCGACACGCTCTGGGACATCAGCGGACGGTTCTTGCAGAAGCCTTGGATGTGGCCGGAGCTTTGGCACGCCAACCCGCAGATCGAAAACCCGCACCTTATTTACCCCGGCGATACGATTCGCTTGGTCTACATCGATGGCCAGCCTGCGCTGATCGTCGACCGAGGCGAAGGCGGCCGTACCTACAAAGCGTCGCCGTCGACCGACACCAAGCTCGAGCCGAAGATCCGGGCGACGCCACTCGAAACGGCCATCCCTGCCATCAACCTCGAGGCGATCCAAGGATTCCTCGTACAGAACCGTGTGGTGGCCCCGGCGACTCTCGATGCCGCACCGTACGTGGTGCAAGGCGACAGTGAGCGCTTAGTTGTTGGTGCCGGAGATCGCCTCTACGTCCGCGGCGCGCTGCCGGACAGCGACTCCTACAGCTTCGTTCGCAAGGGCGAACTGTATCGCGACCCGGTGACGAACGAGGTCCTTGGTCTCGAAGCAACGTACATCGGCCTCGGCCGGGTGGTTGCGCGCGACAAAGACATCACGACCTTCTACGTGAGCAGCACGCGCGAAGAGGTGCAGATCGGCGATCGCGTTCTGCCAACTGAGGAACGTAAGGTCGATTCGACGTTCTTCCCGAGTGCCCCGTCGGGCACGATCGACGGCCAGCTGATCGCTGTGTTCGGCGGGGTCACGCAGGTTGGCCAATACGATGTCGTGGTGATCGACCGTGGTTCGCGCGAAGGCCTGACATCCGGCAACGTCCTTGCGATCTACAAGCGCGGCGCGATCGCGAAGGATCAGATCGCGAAGGATCTCGTGCGGCTGCCGTCGGAGCGCGCTGGTTTGTTGATGGTGTTCCGCGTGTTCGACAAGCTTTCGTATGGCCTGGTATTGGCTGCCGAGCGCCCCCTCGCGGTCAACGATGAGGTCAAGAACCCGTAAGTCGTCGGGCCGCAGACCGAACTCCGCGCTGGGCTTCGGCCTACAGCATTACGGTCACGATAAGGCTCGAATCGGCGTTCACCGATTCGAGCCTTGGCGTTGATCGAAGAGTCCACTGCGCTACTGCAGCTGCTGTCGAGCCGCGGAGCGAGCCGCGCGCTCGTCCGCCGTGTCATCCGTGAAGTTTGGCTGGGCGGCGGGTCGACGGACGAAGCGCTTGCCCGAGTTCGTCGCGACTACGGTCTCGAATGTCCATCAGCGCGCGCGGTGGAGGGCGACCGCGCCGCCATTGATCGACTCGGGCTTGAGATTGTCGATGTGCGAAGCCCGAGATACCCGCCGCTCCTGCGCGAGATTCCGGATCCGCCCGCTGCACTATTCGTACAAGGCGATCCATCGTCGTTGACCCCGCCATTGTGCGTCGCCGTGGTCGGAAGCCGCCGCGCAACCGCCTGCGGCAAAGCGTTTGCGACCGCGCTGGCCGCAGATCTCGCGCGCGCGAAGATTACCGTCGTCAGCGGTCTTGCGCTCGGTGTCGACGGCGCGGCACACGCAGGCGCGCTGGAGGAACTAGGGACGACCGTTGCGGTGATGGGCGGTGGTCACGCCAATGTGTATCCCCGAATTCATCGGGCGTTGGCGACCCGCGTGGTTGCGAACGGCGCGCTGATTAGCGAGTACGCGCCGTTGAATCGGGCGCGGCCAGAGCAGTTTCCCGAAAGGAATCGGATCATCAGTGGGCTATGCGCAGCCGTGGTCGTGGTCGAAGCCACGCGTCGCAGCGGCAGTTTGATCACTGCGCGTCTCGCACTCGAGCAAGGTCGCGAGGTCATGGCGGTCCCGGGCGCGGTTGAAGGCGGCGCGTATGGCGGATGCCATCGCTTGATCCGCCAGGGCGCGCAACTGGTCGAAGGTGTCGCCGATGTCCTCGAAGCATTGGGCTTGGCAAAACCCGAGACGCCGGCGATACGAGAGCCGACGGATCCGCTGCATCGGCGAGTTCTTTCAGCGTTGAGCGGATCGGAAATCCCTCTGCACGACATCGTGGAGTCGTTGGGGATGACCGTCGAGGTGGTGCTGACCGCGTTGGTGGAGCTCGAACTCGAAGGGTTTGTGACACCCCACCGAGGCGGTTATATTCGGCGGCCTTTAACGACGGCGGATACGTGATGGGTTGGGTGGCGATCCTGATGGGGTCGGAAGGAGACTGGCCGACGATGCAGGGGGCCGCAGACACGCTCGCGGCGTTGGGGGTTCGTTGCGAGGTGCGAATCACCTCGGCCCATCGCACGCCGCGCGCTACGGCCGAATACGTGGCCGATGCCGAATCGCGTGGCTGCCAGGCGTTCATTTGTGGCGCGGGTATGGCCGCGCACCTCGCCGGTGCCGTCGCCGCGCTCACGATCAAGCCTGTGATCGGAGTGCCGATCGACTCCGGCCCGCTTGCGGGGTTCGATGCGCTGTTGTCGACGGTTCAAATGCCTGGCGGTATTCCGGTCGCGACAGTCGCCGTCGGTAAAGCCGGTGCAAAGAACGCGGCGTATCTCGCGAGCGAAATCCTAGCCTTGAACGACCCGACGCTCGCGGCGCGAGTAAAGGCAGACCGTGAGGCGAACGCCGCCAAGGTCGGAGAGCAGAATGCACGGCTCGCGCAACAACGCAGCCAAAAGAGCTGAAGATCGGTCGCCGATCAACGAGTCGTTTCACCTGCGCATA
>DATKMK010000031.1:0-60370 GCA_035541895.1 Binatia bacterium
GGCCTCGGGCACGGGAGCTGAGTCGCGGTCTCCGCTGCGTCCAGCGCCGCGCGCCGTGCCGAACGTCGCCGCGCGCCCGAAGGTGCGCATGGGCACGATCATCGACGACGGCGAGTCGCCGACCTGGCAGCGCCCCAAGGGCTTGGACAAGTTCGATTCGCGAGTTGAGCAGGTCGCGGGATTCACGATCTCCGACGAAGACGAAGGGACCTACGACATCCCGGCATTCCTCCGCAAACAGGCCGAGTAATCACCGACAATGCGGTTCGGTAGGGGGCGGGTCTCAGACCCGCCCCTTTTCTTTGAGGCAGGCGGAGGCCGGTGACGCCGACTTCCGCGTGGGGGGAGAAAACTTAGTTGCCGACCGGCAGCTCGTGCTGCGATTCGAACCGGTCGCCGTGGATCATGCCGATGCGGCGGTATTCGGGCTCGGTGCGCTCGGTGATCAAACCGAGGCGCTTCAGGTTGGGCATCACCGTGTGCATGAAAATCTCGCTGTTGAGCGCCGGCCACTCCGGCATCGACAACGTGCTCTGCACCACGTTCTCCGGATCGAGGCCGTACTTCGGACCGAAACGTCGCAGCATGTCGAGCTGCTGATTCGCGTTCAACGCTTCGAGAATCGAGAACGCGAAATCTTCCATCTCCTCCAACTCTTCCTGGCTCGATTCGCGGACGACTTGGCGCATCGACAAAATGCCGAATGCGGCGTGCCGTGACTCGTCGAGCTGGACGCGGCGGATGATGTCCTTCAGCAGCGGATTCGTCGTCGCCTTGGCGATGGTGTCGAAGATCCCCACCGCCATGCCCTCGAACAGCGTTTGCATCCCGAGGGTCTTGAGCTTCCACGTCGGGGCTTCGAGCAGCATGTCGAGGAGAATCTTGAGCGTCGGATCGATCGGATGCAGTGTCCCCATCTTGCGCTGCAGGAACTTCGACAGGACTTCGACGTGCCGGACTTCGTCGATCACCTGCGAACCGGCGTAGAACTTCTGATCCATGATGGGGCAGGCGTTGGTGAGTTGGCCGCAGAGCTGCATCGCCGCTTGCTCGCCGTGCAGCAGTTGCGAGATCAAGTGCGAAAACTCATCCCACGCCGCCTCGCGACAGCTCGCGTCGTCGACGCCCATCGTGCTCAGGATCGACGGCAGCATCAGCGCGCCCATCTTGGGCATGAACCATTCTTCGCGCGGAAACGGCGCGGACCAGTCGATGTCGGTCTCGGCGTTCCACTGCCCCTTCTTGCCGCGCTCGTAGAGGTTGCGCAATTCTTCAACCTCGCTGCCGTACTCCCACGTCCAATGCAGATCGATCGGCACGTCGACGTCGAGTTTCCGGCGCAGTTGTTCGACTTCGTGCTCGTTGACGAAGTCGACGGCTTCGAAGTCGCCGAAGGCACGGCGGTGATCAGAGAGAATCTTCTTGGTCATGACGTGGGCTCCTCCTTTTTTTGGGCGCGGTCGCGGCCAGGCCGTGACGCAGCAGCGCTTTGATTTCCTGTTTCCGCCGCCGGATCTCGGCGGGACTGAAGAGCGAGCGACCCAGCAGGTCCTCGCCGAGTTGTCCGGAAGCAAAGTGAAACACCGTCAAGCCGATGAGGCTTTGCAATGTGTGTCCGATGTTGGCGGCGCGGAGTTGACCGGCCGCCATGCCCTCGCGCAGCAGTTGCTCGGCGGCCGCGAAGATCCGCCGCGTAATGGCGTCGACGCGCTGCTCTTCTTCGCTGGTCCCGGTCAGGTCGTCGTCTTCGAACAGCGAGCGGAGCAACAGCCGCGAGTGCGAGGGATTCTCGCCGAGAAAATCGATCAGGGTATCGAGCCAGCGATCGATGCGCGCCAGCGGGTCCCCGCCCGCGGCGAGCGCGCGCGTCATGCGCGCATCGATCTGATCGAGAATACGCCCGACCACCGCCGCATACAGATCGACCTTACTTTTGAAGTGGTGGAACAGCGACGATTTGCCCAACCCGCACGCCTCGGCGACCTCGCTGAGGCCGACACCCGCGAATCCGCGGCGCGCGAACAGGTGTTCCGCGGCGTCGAGGATTTTGTCCCGGGGCGAGAGTTCAACGGCGATTGCGCTCGACATTCGACCGACCGATCGGTCTGCGTATACCGACCGACCGGTCGATTGTCAAGAAAAAAGATGATGCAGATCATCGCGTACCCTGGCTCCATCGCATCGGCGAGTCTTGGCGCACAGCACGGCGTTGACTTCGCGGAGGGCGACCGCTATCTGTACGCCCTCATCGTGCAGCGGGGTGGAGCAGTCCGGTAGCTCGTCGGGCTCATAACCCGAAGGTCGGAGGTTCAAATCCTCCCCCCGCAATGAATCAGCGCCCCGGAGCCGCATGGCTCCGGGGCGTTCGTTCTTCTGCCAGTGCGGAGTGACCATGACGACCTCGCCCAAGCGTGACGACAACACCGAGTTGATCGCGATCCGAGACGGCGAAGATTTCGATCACGAGCGGCTGGCGACGTATCTGCGCGGCAAGCTGCCCGGTACCGAGGCGCCGCTCGTCATCGAACAGTTTGCCGGCGGGCATGCGAACCTGACGTATCTGCTGCGGTGCGGTGCGACCGAGTACGTGCTGCGGCGACCGCCCGTCGGCCCCGTCGCGCCCGGCGCCCACGACATGGGGCGCGAGTACCGGGTCCTGTCGAAGCTCTGCCGCGTTTATCCGCCGGCTCCGCGCGCCTACGTGTTCTGCGACGACGCTGCGATCATCGGTGCGCCGTTCTTTGTCATGGAGCGTCGCCGCGGCACGGTGATTCGTCGCGCGATCCCGGCGGCGTTTGGCGGCGGCGAGGACGCAGCCAAGAATCGGCGGATCAGCGAGGTGTTGATCGACACGTTGGCCGACCTCCATCAAGTCGACTACCGCGACGCCGATCTGGCTGATCTCGGCAAGCCGGACGGCTTTCTGCGGCGTCAGGTCGACGGCTGGACGGCCCGCTACGAACGGGCGAAGACCAAGGAGTTGCCGCTCGTCGACGAGCTATCGCACTGGTTGCGCGACCACCTGCCGGAGTCGCCTGCGCCGACCTTGCTGCACAACGACTTTCGCCTCGACAACATGATGCTCGATACTCACGATCCCGGCCGGGTCGTGGGCGTGTTCGATTGGGACATGTGCACGATCGGCGATCCGCTTGCGGATCTCGGCACGCTGCTGTCGTTGTGGATCGAAGCGGGCGAGGGCATGGGCGGCGGTCAGGGCGGAATGCCGTCCAACGTCCCCGGATTCTTGACCCGCCGCGCGGCGGTCGAGCGCTACGGGCGGCGCCGCGGCGTCGATGTCTCCAACGTGCCCTACTACTACGTCTTCGGTCTGTTCAAGATCGCGGTGGTGGTGCAGCAGATCTACCATCGGTTTCATCTCGGCCAGACCACCGACGAACGCTTTCGCTCCTTTGGTCAGGTCGCGGAGCTCCTGTTCTGGATGGCCAAGAGCCGCAGCGAAACGCTCGCGCTCTAGTCACCGGCTTACAGCATCGACTTGGTCCAGCCGCCGTCGACGTTGAAGCAGTCGCCGGTGATCCACGACGCGCGGTCGGAGCAGAGGAAGACGACCAGGCCGGCAATGTCGTCGGGCTCGCCGACGCGACCGAGCGGAAAGCTCCGACGCTCACCCCAATAGGCGTTGACCGCCTCGCTCGGGCTCATGCCGGCGGTCGAGCGCCCCGCCTCTTCGAGGCGCCGCTTCGCGGTTTTCTCGATCGCCGGTGTGCGGGTGAGGCCGGGACAGACGACGTTGACGCGAATGTGATCGGTGCCGAAGCTGTTCGCCAACGTCTTGCTCAAGCTGATCAAGCCGGCCTTGGCGACGTTGTAGTGCGGCACGACGACGTCGGGCTGATGCCCCGAGGTCGAGCCGATCATGACGATGCTTCCGCCGCCCTGGCGCTGCATATGTGGAATCGCCGCCCGCGAACACCACACCGCGCTCATCAGTGTCTGATCCCACACTCGCCGCCAATCGTCGTCCGACAACGCGAGGAAGCCCGCCGGACCAGACGCACCGCCGGCGTTGTTGACCAGGATGTCCAGTCGTCCGAAGCGCTCAAGCGCTCGCGCCGTCACCGCCTCGGCGCCGGCGGGTGTGCCGACATCGGCCACGACCATCTCGATCGGCGGACCGATCGCCGCCAGTTCGGCACGCGTCTGTTCGAGCCGCTCGTGTCCGCGGGCGCTGATCACCACCGATGCGCCTTCGCGCAAGAACGCGTGCGCGATCGCGCGGCCGATTCCCGCACTCGAACCGGTGACGACGGCGACCCGATCGCGCAACTGCAGATCCATCGTGCTCACACCGACGAGATATGGGCGCCGCCGTCGGCGAAGAACGTGTGGCCCGTCAGGTATTGCGAATCCTTCGACGCGAGAAAGACGGCGATTGGCGCGATGTCATCGAGCGGATCCCCGAGCCGGCCGATTGGGCGCTCGGCCATGATGCGCACGAAGCGCTCGGGGTCGCGGTCGCGGTAGTCTTGCCCGCGTCGGGTCAACGCCGCCGGCGCGATCGCGTTGACCAAGATGTTGTACTTGCCCCACTCGCGCGCCGCGGTGCGCGTCAGCGCGAGCATGGCGGTCTTGGTCGCGTTATACGGCCCCAAGCCCGGATCACCGCGCTCAGCGGCCAACGAGACGATGTTGATGATCCGCCCGCCGCGAGTGCGCAAGTGGGGGAACGCCGCCTGCATCGCCCACAACGCGCCTTTGGCTCCCGAGGCGAACACGCGATCGAACTGTTCGTCGGTGACGGCTTCGAGCGGGGTGTGCGGCGCGTAGCTCTGCGCGTTGTGCACCAGGATGTCGAGCCGACCGAAGTGCCGCAGAGCTTCCGACACCATGTGCTCGACCTGGCAACGAACCCCGGTGTCGACTTCGACGCCCGCGGCGACGCCGCCGGCAGCCGCAATCTCGCCGACGGTGCGTTCGACCCGATGTGCCCGCAGTTCCGCCACCACCACCCGCGCGCCCTCGCGCGCGTACGCCAGCGCGATGGCGCGCCCGATGCCTTGACCGGCGCCGGTGACGATCGCGACCTGATCGCTCAACCGCATGACGCGGTTATACGAGCTGGCGCGCCGCGGGCGCAAGGCGCGGCCAAGGCGATCGGTGTTTGCACGATCAGTGCAAGAACATGTATGGTTACCGCATGCTCTCCGCGGTCGCCGCTCGTTCGGCCCGCACCGACGGGCGCTTGGCTCGCAGTGCGGGCACTCGGACGGCGGTGGTTGATGCGTTGCTCGCCTTGTTGCACGAGGGCGATCTGCGACCGACGGCGCCGCGCATCGCCGCGCGCGCGGGCATATCGCTGCGGTCGGTCTTCCAACATTTTCCCGATATGGAGGCGATCTTCGCGGCGGTGGCGGATCGGCAGACGGCGCGGATTCGCGCGGCGAGTCGGCCGATCCCGCCGCACGCTCCGTTGGCGGCGCGCATCGCCACGCTGGTCGCGCAACGCGCGCGCATCTTCGACATGATCGCGCCGGTGCGGCGCGCCGCGCTGCTGATGGAACCGTTCTCGCCCGAGATCGCCAAACGATTGCGCGGCGCGCGCGTCGTGGCGCGGCGGGAGATTGAGATTGTGTTCGCAGCCGAACTGCGTGCGCGCCGCGCCGGCGAACGGAGTGAGTTGTTGGCGGCCCTCGATGTCGCAGCGTCGTGGGCTGCGTGGGAGGCGCTGCGGATGCAGCAGGGGTTGTCTGCGGCGCGCGCGCGCAACGCGATGACGCGCACTTTGTCAGCTTTGCTCACGGAGCGTCGCGAGACGCGCGGGAGGAAATTCAATGGACACGCTACGAACGCCAGATGATCGCTTTCGCAACCTGCCGGGCTATTTGTTCGCGCCGCACTATCTCGAGGTCGGCGGAGTAAGGATTCACTACGTCGATGAAGGCCCTTCCGGCGCCGCGCCGGTGCTGCTCCTGCATGGCGAGCCGTCGTGGTCGTTCCTCTATCGCAAAATGATCCCGATCCTCGTCCGGGCGGGGCAGCGAGTGATCGCCCCAGACCTGGTCGGCTTCGGCCGCTCCGATAAGCCGACGCAACGCGCTGACTACACGTATCAGCGCCACGTCGATTGGATGCGTGGGGTCATCGAGCGGCTCGACCTGCGCGGCATCACGCTGGTTTGCCAGGACTGGGGTGGGCTCATCGGTTTGCGACTGGTTGCCGAGCATGAACACCGGTTCGCGCGCGTGGTTGCCGCCAACACCTTTTTGCCAACCGGCGACACGCCGGCGGGCGAGGCGTTCCTCGCGTGGCGGAAGTTTTCACAAGAGGTTCCCGACTTTCCGGTTGGTGCCATCGTCCGCGGCGGCTGCGCGAGCAGTCTGCCCGACGAGGTGATCGCCGCCTACAACGCTCCGTTCCCCGACGATCGCTACAAAGCCGGCGCGCGGCAGTTTCCGCTGCTCGTGCCGATCACACCCGACGACCCGGCGGCCGCCGCGAACCGGAACGCGTGGGCGGGGCTTCGCCGGTTCACCAAGCCGTTTCTCACGGCATTCAGCGATTCCGACCCAATCACCAAGGGCGCGGATCGGTTGCTTCACGAAGCGATTGCCGGCGCGAAGGGGCAATCGCACACCACCATCATCGGCGGCGGTCACTTCCTGCAAGAGGACAAGGGCGAGGATCTCGCCAACGTGGTGGTCGACTTCATCCGCCGCACCTAGGGAGGCAGGTCATGGCTCAGAGCTATCGGATCTACGGCAACGAACTCTCGCCGTACTCGGTGAAAGTCCGCTCGTATTTTCGCTACAAGCGTATCCCGCACGAGTGGGTAATTCGCAACGCAACCAACGAAGCCGAGTTTCGTCAGCACGCCAAGCTGCCGCTGATTCCGTTGGTGGTCACGCCGGACGGGCAGGGGATTCAAGACTCGACGCCGATCATCGAGCATTTCGAAACGCTCCATCCCCACCCCTCGATTCATCCCGGCGATCCGGCGCTCGCGTTCGTGTCGGCGCTGATCGAGGAGTACGGCGACGAGTGGGGCAACAAGCCGATGTTCCATTACCGCTGGTGGTATGAGGCGGACCGGCAGTCCGCCGGCGAACGCCTGGCGCGCAGCATGATGCCCGGAGTCAGCGATGCGGATGTCGCGGGAGCCATCGAGATGGTGAAAGGTCGCATGGTGCCGCGACTTAAATTCGTCGGCTCGTCGGCTGAAACCAAAGACACGATCGAGGATTCCTTCAAGCGGCAACTGCGCATTCTCAACGCCCATCTGGCGCACCGGCGCTATCTCTTCGGCGCGCGCCCGGCGTTTGGTGACTTCGGCTTGTACGCGCAGCTCTACCAGTGTTCCACCGACCCGACGCCCGGCGGCATCATCCGCAGCAGCGCGCCGAATGTGCTGGCGTGGATCAACCGCATGCTGGATCCGCACAATGACGGCGAGTTCGAGCCGTGGGCGAAGCTCTCCGAGACGCTGATGCCGCTGCTCACCGAAGAAATCGGAGGCATCTTTTTCCCGTGGACGCTCGCCAACGCCAAGGCGATTGCCGCCGGTGAGAAGGAATTCTCGATGACGCTCGCCGGCAAGCCGTACTCGCAAGAGGCGCAGAAATATCACGCGAAGTCGCTGAGTGCCTTGCGTGCGCGCTATGCGGCGGTGGCGGACAAGTCGGCGCTCGATCCGATCCTCAAACGGGCCGACTGCTACGGGCCGCTCACCGGAGCCTTCTGATGGGTCGCAAGATTCTCTTCATCACCACCGACCAGCAACGCTACGACGCCCTCGGGTGCAACGGCGGCACGATCGCCCGCACGCCGGTGATCGATCAACTCGCCCTCGACGGGATCAACTATCGTCGCGCCCACAACCAGAACGTCGTCTGCATGCCTGCCCGCTCGACCATGATCACCGGCCAGTACGTGCGTACGCACGGTGTCTTCGCCAACGGCGTGCCACTGCCTGTGGATGCACCGAGCATCGCGGCGTACCTGCACGAACGCGCCGGATATCGCACGGCGTTGCTCGGTAAAGCTCACTTCGAGCCCGCTTTCGACCCCAAGGGTAAGTGGTTCGAGAACCGCATGGCCGACGAAGGTTCGACCGGCCCGTGCCGCGGCTTCGAGCACCTCGAACTTGCGTTTCACGGCGCCATGGGCAACTGGCACTACTCGCGGTGGTTGCAGCGGCGTCATCCCGACGAGGTCGGTGGATTCGCGCCCATCCTGAGCGCGATGGGCGGCGGCGACACCGGCGCGCCCGAGGTGACGTACAATCCGATCCCGCGCGAGCACTACCACACCGACTGGGTCGCCGATCGCACGATCGCGTTCCTCGATTCGCTAGCGCCCGACGAGGACTGGTTCGTGTGGATGAGCTTTCCCGATCCGCATCACCCGTGGGACCCGCCGGCCTCGGAAGCGCGCCGGATCAATTGGCGCGATCTCGACTTGCCGCCTGGTCATCCGGGGTCGGACGAGAAAATCCGCGCGATCCTCGCGCAAAAACCGCATCATTGGCTGGCGTGGTACGAGGGCAAGTTCCGCAACAACGAAGGCGGGCCGATGACCTTCGTGCCGAGCACGCTCACCCACGACCAGATTCGCGAGGTCAACGCGCTGACGCACATCGAAAACGAATTGATCGATCAAGCCTGCGGACGCGTGCTACGACGCATCGCCGAGCGGGGCTGGTTGGCTGACACCGACGTGTTGTTCACCACCGATCACGGTGAGCTGCAAGGCGACTTCGGTCTGTTGTACAAGGGGCCGTACCATGTCGATGCGTTGATGCGGATTCCACTGATCTGGCGCCCGGCGCCGTCGGCTCGCATCGCTCACGCCGAGATTCACGAGCCTGTCGGACAACTCGACCTGGCGCCGACGTTCTGCCGGATCGCCAACCTGCCGGTGCCAGACTGGACGCAAGGTGCGCCGCTGCCGACGGCTCCGGGATCGCACCGCGAGCGAGTCATCACCGAGTGGGATAGCCAGTTCGCCGAGATCGGCATGCACCTGCGCACCATCTACCGCGACGGCTTCATTTGCACGGTGTACGAGCGCAGCACCGACAACGTCGGCTTTAGTTTGGCGCGGCTCTATCGCAGCTTCGGAGCCGATCTGCCGCTGCCCAATTTCCGCTACGACGGGACCGAGGGCGAGCTGTACAACCTGAACGAGGATCCGCAGCAGTGGCGGAATCTGTGGAGCGATCCCGGCTGCAGGCAGCTCAAGTCAGACCTGATTGCGGACCTCTACGATCATCTGCCGGCGCCGCGGCAGCCGCAGCTCACCGTGCAGGCGCCGGCGTGAGAAGGGTCGTCGCATGAGTTCTACGCCGTATCGCTTCTATGCCGCCGAGATCTCCTATTTCTCGGGCAAGGTGCGCCCGATGTTCCGCTACAAGGGGATTCCCTACGACGAGATCGCGCCGACGCCGCAGGCGTATCGTGAGATCATCATCGCGCGCACCGGGCTCGGGTTCATTCCGGTCGTGGTCACGCCGGAAGACGACACGCTGCAGGACACCAGCGAGATTCTCGACGAACTCGAACGGCGCTTTCCCGATCCGCCGGTCTATCCTCCGACGCCGGTGCAGCGTGTGGTGTCGTATCTGATCGAGGTCTACGCGGACGAGTTTGGCGTGCTGCCGGCCATGCACTATCGCTGGAGCTTTCCTGAGAGCGAGGCGAAGGCGCGGAAAGACTTCGCGGCCGCGAGCGGCAATCCCGATACCGCCGGGGCCTTCGCCGACCGGATGAAAGGCAGTCTGCCGTTCCTCGGCGTGTCGCCGGCTACCGCGCCGGCGATCGAAGCGCATACCCGCGAGCTGCTCGACATTCTCTCGCGCCACTTCGAAACGCATGACTTCCTGCTCGGCAGCCGGATGTCGCTCGCCGATCTCGCCTTGATGGGGCCGTTCTATGCCCATCTCTACCTCGACGCTGTGCCGGGACGTTTGCTGCGTGAAACCGCTCCCAACGTTTGCGCCTGGATCGAGCGGATGAATCATCCGCGACCGAAGAGCGGCGAGTTCGTCACCAACGACGCGGTGCCGGCCACATTGCGCCCGTTGTTGGAACTCATCGGCCGCGACGCGGTGCCGCTCCTGCTCGACAACGTCCGTGCCTTCGAACAGTGGGCGGATACGAAGCCGGCCGACCCGGTCGAACCACCGCGCGGCGTCGGCTCACACGAGACGACGCTTCGAGGCGCGCGCTTCCCGCGCATGACTAGTTCGTACACGCTGTGGATGGTGCAGCGACCGCTCGACGCCTATCGTGCGTTGCCGCCCACGGGACGCGCCGCCGTCGATCGTGCGATCGCCGGTACCGGACTCGACGCACTGTTGACGGACGCGCCGCGCTATCGATTGGGCAAGTGCCGGTTCAAGCTGGTGTTCGAAACGCCGCGTTGAACCTCACTCCTGATATTCCCATCCGCGCGCGGCGATGAATCGCTGCAGCCCAGGGAGGTCGAGCGAGAGGGGAGGAAAATACTCGCCGATGCGGGTGCGCTGCCACCAGGCACCGGTCGGATCGCCCTTCGCGGTGAATTGGTAGCGGTACAGCTCGGCGCGGATGAAACGCGGCGGCGCATCGGGGAATGGATTGTTCGCCAACAGGCTGAGCGCGCCGGCGTCGTCGTGCAACAGCAGATAGATCAAGTGCACCAGCCACGGATTGGCGCGCGGGTCTTCCATCGCCGCGAACCAGATCTGCCAGTCGATGCGATAGTGATATGGCGCGACCACGCACGGACGGCGGCGCAGGTCGCCGGGCTTGCACTTGAACTCGTACGTGCGCCACTGCGTCGCGTCCGAGATTTCCTCGTCAGTCGTGCCTTCCAAAATGATTTCGTTGCGGACTTTCCCGACGCTACCGAACGCACCGTAGGTGTTGACGAGATGCAGCCGATCGAACGACCCGTTCATGATTTGGTGCCCGCCGAGCAGATTGCCTACCGGGCCGATGCTCAGGAACGCGACCACCGCCGCGTACGCGAACACGGTTGCCGAACCGCTCCAACTCGCGGGTGAGGCCGGACGCATGGCTGCCCCTCGCGCCGGCAGCAGCCAGGCAAACGCGTGGTCGTCGAAACACGCGATGCAGAGCACGATCGTCAACCAATTGAGCCAGACCAGATTGCCGCTGAGGATGAGCCAGGATTGAAAGCCGATGAAACACAGTCCGCCGATCTGACGGATGCGGCGCGGCGCAAGCATCGTCCAGGGCACGATCAACTCGACGAAGTGGTTGACCAGCACTTCCAAGCGATGCAGCAGCGGCGGCAAGTGATGCAGGTACCAGCTCAGCGGATTCGGGAGGGGCTGCGTTTCGTAGTGGTACATCATGCAGGTCAAGTTGCGCCAACACGGATCGCCGTGAATCTTGATCAGTCCGGCGCCGAACATCAGGCGGAACACGATCCAGCGCAGCAGCCACATGAGAATCGGCAACGGAACACGCGGAACCGCCGACGGGCGTGGGTCGAACGGGCAGCACAGAAAGGTCGCCAGAACCCCCGTCTCGAGCAGCAGGATCTCCCAGCCGTAACCCCAGAACAGTTGCCCGACGTGGACGAACGAAATGTACAGCAACCACAACCCCGCCATGAGCGGCGCGTTGGCGAATCCGACCACAACCAAGAGCGCCAACCCCACGCCGACGTAGGCGAAGGTGATGAGCGCACCGTCGGAGTGGCCGAACACAAAAATGGTCGGCTCCGTGATGAATGCCGTCGCCGGCGTTCCGGCGCTCTCGATCAACGCCGCGATGTGCAGGCGCGCCGGCAACAATCCGTTGGCCCCGATCAACGGCACCACCTGATGTGCCAGCGAGAGGAACGCAACGAAGTAGATCGCGCCGAGCGCGCGCAGAAACACGAAGCGCGTGATGCGATAGCTGCCGCGGAGATTCGGCTCGACGGCGCGGTTGTCAATCGCCTCCATCAAGCCCCGCCGAGATCAGCGGACCGCATTGAACACGCCGCCATGCAAGTTTGACCTCCCTGGCCTCGCGGAATCTCCGTAATGAAACGACCTCTGCCTGTCGAGCCCAGGCGCTTACTATGGACATCGTCGTCTGATCGGCGCTACAGAGAGACATCGACGTCATTGCTCCGAACCGTCCGCGACGGAGGGAGGTTGGTATGAACGGCATCGGATCGAGGCTGGTCCCGGCGTTCGGCATGGCGCTGTTGCTGGCGGCTCGTGCCGCCTACGCCGAACAAGCTGCGGTCAACAACGACCCGCCATCGGCAAGCGCATCGGCGCCCGCGCCCACGATGCAGTTTCGCGTCGAGCCGATCGTCGACAAGCAGCAGGGTCTGGTGCTGGCGACGATCACCGTGCCGCAGGATTGGAAGGTCGGCAGTCAGGTGCATTGGAACTACCAAGACGTCAGCCATCCCGTGCGCGCGGGGGCGCGTGCCGAGGCGCCCGACGGTTCGGCGTGGGTCGAGTACTTTCCGGTCGAGATCTTCTACTGGCTCGAACCCGCCCAAGCGCCGATCCCCATCGGCGGTCGCAGCCTCGGCATGATCCATCGCCCGCACATCGACATTCGCGACGCCATGCAGCGCTTCGTGATTGGGCCGTATCGCGGCAAGTTGCCGCAGCTCAAAGTCGTCGGCTCGCGGCCGATCAGTGGGCTTGCCGAGGCGTTCGGTTCGCCGCCGACACCGGGTGACGCTATGGCGGTGCGCTTGCACTACATCCTCCACGGTCAGCCGGCTGATGAGGACATCTATGGCTTGCTCGCGAGCGGCAACCGCATTCCGTACACCGGGCCGCAAGGCACGTGGTACGAGAGTCATCGGCCGCTGCTGTTCGTCCACAGCATGGGCGCCACCAACGGGAAGCTCGACGGCGTGCATCCGCTGCTCGCCTTCATCGCGACCTCACTCAAGATCGATCCGGTTTGGCGGACACGGCGCGAACAGGTGATGCAGCAGCTCGCCGCCGAATTCAATCGCCTCATCGCGCGCGGCTACGCGCAGATTCAAGCCGCGGCCGAGCTGAGCCGCACGATCAGCCGCCACAACGATGCGATGATCGCCTCGATCGAAGGCCAACGCCAAGCGCAAGCACAACACGATGCGATGGCGCGACAAGCGGCCAATGCCGGCAACGGTCACAGCCCAAGCGACGACTTCGACCTCTACATCCGCGGCACCGAGCGGATGAAGGACCCATACTGGGGAGAGTCGGAACAGGCGTACAACGAAAAGTATCGCTGGACCGACGGCTACGGGAACTATCAGCACTCCAACGATTCGACGTTCAATCCCAACGTCGGTGCCGGCGGCGGCGCAACCTGGCAGCGTATGGAACCGGCGGATTGATGGGAGCCGGTGCGATGCAGCACGAGACGATGCTTTCATACTACGCGCAGCCGGGCGTGATGACGTCGCCCGGCGCCCACGCGCCCGCGTTCGACGGTCTACCCTCCGAGTTGCCCGCGCTGTGTGCAGTTGTGCAGGGCCTGTTGATTCACCCGTTCTGGACCGGCGCGTACGGTGTGACGTTGCCCGAGGAGCGCCAGGAGGAGGTTCAACTTCGTTCGGTCGAGGAGATGCTCACGCGACTGCTGGCGCTCGACGATCGGCCGTTGACCGTCGCGCGGCCTGCGGACCGCCGACTGGTGGGCAACTGCCGTCACTTCTCCACGTGCCTGTGCGCGATCCTGCGCCATCACGGCGTGCCGGCGCGCGCTCGCTGCGGGTTCGGAGCGTACTTCATGGCCGGCTCGTTCGAAGATCATTGGGTGTGCGAATACTGGAACGCCGCGCAGTCCCGCTGGGTGATGGTTGACGCGCAGCTCGATGCGGTGCAGCGCAACGTCGTGAAGCCGCCGTTCGATGTGCTCGACGTGCCGCGCGATCAGTTCATCATCGCCGGCGACGCATGGCAGCGCTGCCGCAGCGGCGCGGCCGACCCGCAGCGCTTCGGCATATTCGACATGCGCGGGCTGTGGTTCATCCGTGGCAACGTCGTGCGCGATCTTGCCGCGCTGAATCGCATCGAGTTGCTTCCATGGGACGCGTGGGGCCTGATGTCGAAGGTCGACGCCGATCAGTCGGCCGAGGATCTGGTGCAGCTCGATCGCGTTGCCGCACTGACGTTGGCGGACGACGATCAATTCGCCGCGGTGCGCGCCGTCTACGAAGGCGACGATCGCTGGCGCGTGCCGAAGGTGATTCGCAGTTACACCCAAACCGGCGAGCGCACCGTCACGCTGCCGATCTGACACCCCGTAGACCGACGGAGCGTAGGGAGGAGGTTCTCACGTGAGTGCCGACGCGAAACGACTGCTGCTGACGATCGTCTTGTGTGCCACCGCCGCGTTTCTCGCGCTCGTCTTGCCGTTCATGTTCGACTGGTGGCCGGGCGGATTTCGCTGGGGACACCCGGGTGGGCATCCGGCCTACGAGCGAATGATCGTCGCGATCTACTTTTCGCTTGGGGTCTGCTTGGTGCCGGCAGCGTTGAATCCACAGCAAAATGTGCTGCTGATCGACTTCACGATCCTGTCGAGCGTGTTGCACGGCACGGTGATGACCTACGACTCCTTCGCGCAGCCGCACGAGATGACGCACTTGATCGGCGATGTGCCGCTGTTGTTCGTGCTGGCTGGCGTGCTGGCATGGTTGCATCCGCGATGGTGGCGCACTGGGGCATCGGCATCAGGCGCGCCGGCGGAGCATGTGTCCTGACGCGCGCGGGCTAGTCGATCAACGCGACGGCTTCGATCTCGACCAACAATTGCGGCGCCGCCAGCGCCGTGATGACGACGTAGGTGCTTGCGGGGTACTGTCCCTCCTTGAAGTAGCGCTGGCGAGCGGCGGCGACGGCCGGGCGATAGGCCGCGTCGGTCACATAGATGTTGAGCTTCACGACATCGTCCATCGTCCCGCCCGCGGCCTCGACGACGGTGCGGAGATTCTGAAACACCTGCTCCACCTGCGCGGCTGCGTCGGCGTCACCCACGAGCTTGCCCTGTCCGTCGAGCGCGACTTGCCCCGAGATGTACAACGGCGTGCCCGTCTTCTTGACTGCGTACGAGTAGCCCGTCGGCTTCGCCATCGTTGGCGGATTGATGATGTGTTTGGCCATCGACGATGTCCTCCCGTTGACTGTTCAGCGTAGCCTCTATCTTCGGACGCCGTCGGGGCGCAAGTGCCCGCGATGATCGATGCGCGGTCACGAATCCACTTTCCTTACTCGTGCGGGCCGTGTATCGATGACCGTCTTGAAAGCTCGTCGTGGGGAGATCGCGATGACCAGACTCGGCCGTTGGGGCAAGGAGCCGCTGGTGCACTTCGTCGTGCTCGGCGTCCTGGTGTTCGCACTGCATCGGTGGGTGGCGCCGCCCTCGCCGAAGCGGATCGTATTGTCGGCGGCGGTGGTCGACGGCTTGAGGAAAGATCACGTTCGGCGCACCGGCGTACCACCGACGCGGGAGGAGGAACGAGGACTCATCGAACAATTCGTCGACAACGAAGTGCTCTACCGCGAAGCCCTGGCGATGGGGCTGGACCGCGGCGACATCATCGTGCGCCGGCGGCTGGTGCAAAAGATGGAATTTCTGACCGAAGATACCGATCGGATCGTCGAACCGAGCGAGCAGGAGTTGCGCGCGTATCGTGACGCACACGCGGATCGCTACGGTGTGCCCGAGCAATTCTCGCTGACGCACGTGTTCGTGAGCGGCGATCGCCACGGCGCCGAGAGTCAGCGAATCGCCGCTGAGCTGCGTGCCCAACTCGATGCCGGTGCCGACCCGGGACGGTTGGGCGACCCGTTCGTGCGCGGCGCTGAGTTCAAGCGCCACAGCGTGCAGGAGATTGCTGCGATCTTTGGCGCCGCATTCGCTGATCGGTTGTCGACGTTGCCGACCGGCGCGTGGTCGGCGCCGATCGCGTCGAGCTATGGGCTCCACCTCGTTCGCGTCACCGAACGCGTGCCGCGACGCATGCCGACCGTGGACGAGATTCGCGGGACCTTGCTGAACGAATGGCGGGTACAGCAGCGAGCTGCGGCGAGTCGCGTCGCGCTCGACCGCCTGCGCCGCCAATACGACATTCGAATTGAGCGGCCGGCGGCCACGCTGGCATCGCGGTGAATCGATGCGCTGGACGATATCGACACTCGCGGTGCTCGTGACGAGCGTCGTGTCCGCCGGCCGGCCGGCGCACGCACATTCTTTCGATCCGGCGCTGCTGGCATTGCACGAACGGCAGCGCGGGACGTTCGACGTCATCTGGAAAGCACCCGCATTGCCGGCTGGTGGCGACGTGAGCCTCAACCCGGTGTTTCCCGAACGGTGCCGTCGCCTCGCCGATGATCCCGCCGCCGCAGCGGGCGACGGCTTCGTGTCGTTTTGGCGAGTCGACTGCGGCGCGCTGGGTTTGCGCGGCCAGAACCTCGCAGTCAGTGGAATCGCCGGCCTGCACGTCGACGTGGTTTTGCGCATCGTCTGGCGCGACGGCAGCGAGACCACCGGAATGATCCAGGGCGACGAATCATTCACCGTTCCCGAACTGATCGACGGTACCCACGCCGGCGCGCCGGCGACGTCGGTGTTGAAGAGCTACGTGCGACTCGGTGTCGCGCACATCTGGCTCGGCGTCGATCATCTGCTGTTCGTGCTGGGATTGCTGCTTTTGATCCGGTCGCGCCGCGTGCTCATTCAAACCATCACCGCCTTTACGGTCGCCCATAGCCTCGCCTTGGCGTTGGCGGTGCTGGGCGTCGTGAACATTCCGCCGGCGCCGGTCGAGGCACTGATTGCACTCAGCATCGTGCTCGTCGCGCTCGAACTGACGCGCGATCCGAGTTCGCCGCCGACGTTGACGGTGCGCTATCCGTGGGCGGTCGCCTTCGGGTTCGGCTTGGTGCATGGGCTCGGCTTCGCCGCGGCGCTGGGCGAGATTGGACTGCCGCCGGATCAGATTCCGTTGGCGCTCTTCTCGTTCAACCTCGGCGTCGAGATCGGCCAGATCGCGTTCGTCGTGGCGATGCTGGCACCGTTGCGATTGTTCGAACGGGTGCAGACGAAGTGGGCCTGGGCGCGCTGGCTGCCCGCCTATGCGATCGGGTCGGTCGCGGCGGCGTGGGCGATCGAGCGCGTCGAGCGCTTCTGGCTGCCTTTGGGATAGCTCCAGGCGGCGTCGGTGAAGGGAGAGGCAATGCGGGTTCGTGGCACGTTCAGATCGGTTGCGGTTGCCGCGATCGTCGCTGCCTTCGGGGCGGCGCGTCCGGCGCACGGGTGTGTCGGCGATTGCGACGGCGATGATCGCGTGACGGTGGACGAACTGGTGGCAGGAGTGAATGTGGCTTTGGGCAGCGCGTCGTTGCCGACCTGCCTTTTGCTTGACGACAACGAGGACGGGCGAGTGACGGTGGATGAGCTGGTGAGCGGCGTGAACAACGCGCTGAGCGGCTGCCGGCCCGGGTCGCGGGAACTGTGCACGACGCGCAGCCCGTTGCGCAACGTGTACTACGGCGATCTACACGTGCACACCACGTACTCCTTCGATGCCCACATCTACGACGTGCGGACCACGCCCGATCAAGCGTATCGCTTCGCGCAAGGCGATCCGGTGGCGCTGCCGCCGCTCGATGCGCAAGGGCAGGGCACGCAGACCGTGCAGCTCGATCGGCCGTTGGATTTCGCCGCCGTGACCGATCACTCGGAATTTCTCGGTGAGGTGGAAACCTGCATCACGCCGGGCTCGCCTGGGTACGATTCGCCGAGCTGCGTGACCTACCGCGCCGGCGGTGACAACGCGACGCGGCAAATCGGCGGGTTGCTGACCTCGGCGAACCCCACGCGCATTCCCGAAATCTGCGGGGTCGATGGCCAGAACTGCCGTAGCGCCGCGACTGAAGTATGGCAACGAATCCAGCAGGCGGCCGAGACCGCATACGATCGGAGCGCGCGCTGCGCCTTCTCCTCGTTCGTCGCGTACGAATACTCCGCCGGCACCGGGGTGAGCACGCTGCATCGCAACGTGATTTTTCGCAACGCGTCGGTTCCCTTCCCGACGACGTACTTCGAGCAGCCGACGCCCAAGGGTTTGTGGACGGAGCTGCAAGCCACCTGTCGCGGCGCCGGCATCGGCTGCGACGTGATCGCCATCCCGCACAACTCCAATGAGAGCAACGGCCATATGTTTCACGTCGAGTATCCGGGTGCGACGACGCTCGACGACCAGCGCAGCCAAGCCGCGTTTCGTGCGTCGATGGAGCCGTTGGTGGAAATCTTCCAGCACAAGGGCGACTCCGAATGCATGAACGGATTGTCGGGTATCGTGGGTCAGCCCGACGAGCTGTGCGATTTCGAGAAGCGGCGCACGCCGCCGTTCCCCGACTGCGGCGACGGCGTCGGCAATTTCGGGACGATTACCACCGGGTGCGTGTCGCGGTTCGACTTCGTGCGTAACGTGCTGGTCGCAGGCTTGCAGGAGAACGAACGGCTCGGCGTGAACCCGTTTCGACTCGGTATTACCGCCAGCACCGACACGCACAACGGCGTGCCCGGTAACGTCGCCGAGGATAAGTTCATCGGCCACCGCGGCAGCGATGACGACACGCCCGCGAAGCAGCTCGGACATGGCTCGCTCTACGCCGGCGGCATCATCTTCAATCCCGGCGGCATCACCGGCGTGTGGGCGGAAGCGAACACCCGCTCGAGTCTGTTCGAAGGCTTCCGGCGACGGGAAGTCTTCGGCACCAGCGGCCCGCGTATCGCCGTGCGATTCTTCGGCGGGTGGAACTTTGCACCCGCGCTGTGCAGCGATCCGCAGTTGGTCGAGCGCGGCTACGCCGACGGCGTGCCGATGGGCGGGGCGCTCGCGCCGCGTCCGTCCGGTGCGGCGGCGCCGACGTTCGTGATCTCGGCGCTGCGCGATCCGGGCGCGACCGGTCGGCCCGGCGGTCTGTTGCAGCGATTGCAGGTGATCAAGGGCTGGATCGAAAACGGCGAGCGACATGAGCAGGTCTTCGACGTCGCCGGGGATCCCAACAACGGCGCGACCGTCGACACCACGACCTGCACGCCGCAAGGCGCGGGCGCCGACTCGTTGTGCACGGTGTGGAGCGATCCGGCGTTCAACCCGGCTCAGCAAGCGTTCTACTACGCACGCGTGATCGAGAACCCGAGCTGCCGCTGGAGCACCTACGTCTGCAATCGGCTCCCCATCGATCAGCAGCCGGCTTCGTGCAGCGATCCCGCGGTGGCGAAGACCATCCAAGAACGCGCGTGGACCTCGCCGATCTGGTACGAGGGACAGTAGATCCTGCGACTGCGCGAGTGGTGCCCATCCGGCACCGCTGAGCATCCCGGCCCATGCCGCCTTGACTCTGCGCCGCGCGCATTGATAACTAACCAGTTAGTTAACTCACGAATGCAGCGACTGACGATGCCAAGGGCCGCGCGCCGGCCGGTGCGCGCCGGCGATACGAGAGCGACGATCCTCGCGGCGGCGGAACAGATCTTCGCCAAGGCGGGGCTCGCCGGGGCGCGGATCGATGCCATCGCCGCGGCGGCGGGAGTGAACAAGGCGCTGCTTTACTACTACTTCAAAAGCAAGGGGGGCCTGTACGAAGCCGTGATGGATGATCATTTTCAGGAGTTCAACCGGCAGGCGCTCGCGGTGTTGGCGGCACCAGGAACGGCGCGCGCGGTTCTGCTGCGCTACGTCAGCCTGTACTTCGACTTCATCAGCGCGCGCCAGCGCTACGCCTCGCTATATCAGCAGCTCATGACGGCGCGCGGGCGGCGGCTCGCGCGCCTGGTGCGCAAATACATTGTGCCCCGTAGCGCCGCGTTCAAGAAGCTGCTCGATCGCGGCGTTCGTGCCGGCGAGTTCCGTCGCACGGACGCGCGTCATACCACTCTTTCGGTGGTCGGACTGATCGTGTTCTACTTTTCGGCCGCTCCCGTGCTTCAGGTGCTCGGCCACGCTGACGCCTACAGCCCTGCAAATCTCAAGCGAAGGAAACAAGAAGTGCTCGATTTCATCCGCCACGGCCTGTTCCTTGATCCGCACGTCCTCGAATCATGAAGCCGCGCGTGCCCATCGTGATTGCGCTGGCCGCCGTCGCGGCCGGAACGCTGTATTACTTCCTGACGAACCGCGTGCGCGATCTGGTCCTCACCGGCATCGTCACCACCGACGACGTGATCGTCAGTTCGGAGATCCAAGGCCGCCTTCAGGAGCTACTGGCGAAGGAGGGTGATGCGGTGACGCGGGGCCAGGTGCTGGGGCGGATTCATCCGCAAGAGTGGAAGGCCGACATGGCCTTCTACTCCGACAGCGAGCAGCAGTCCGCGGCGCAGGTGACCGAGGCGGAGGCCAACTTGCGCTTCCAGGAGGCGCAGACAGAAAACCAGACGAGGCAGGCGGACGCGAACCTCGAGGCGGCGCGCGCGCAAGTGGCGCAGGGAGTGGCGGACGCGGAGAACGCGCGTCTGATCCACGAGCGCGAGGAGGCGATGTACCGCAGTGGCGTGGAGGCGGCGCAAGCCTACGACCAAGCGCGCACCACCTACGACGCGGCCAAGGCGCACGTGGCGGCGCTGCGCAAGCAGGAACAAGCGGCCGAGGCAGCGCTGGCGCTGGCGAAGGGGAACGCCGATCAGGTCGCCGCGCGGCGCGCGGCGCTGGACGCCAACGTGCACCAACACGCCGCCGCGAGCGCGCAGCGGGAGAAAGCGCAGGTGCATCTCGACTACACCGAGATCCGTGCCCCGATCGACGGCATCGTCGATGTGCGCGCGGCGCTGCAAGGCGAAGTCGTCAGCCCCGGCAAGCCGATCGTCACGTTGATCAATCCCGACGATCTCTGGGTGCGCGCTGACGTGGAGGAAAGCTACATCGATTTGGTCCACATCGGCGACCAGATGACCGTGCGCTTGCCATCCGGCAGCGAGCGGCAGGGCACCGTCTTCTACCGAGGCGTGGACGCTGACTTCGCCACCCAGCGCGACGTGAGTCGCACCAAGCGCGACATCAAGACCTTCGAGGTCCGCCTGCGCTGCGACAATCGCGACCGGTCGCTGGCCCTCGGCATGACCGCCTACGTCATGCTGCCGCTGGAGACAGATCACAAGGGCCCGCGCCGATGATGAGCGTCGAGACGCCTCATGCAGATATTGAAGTCGACGATCTGACCAAACGGTTCGGCGACTTCTGCGCCGTCGACGGGCTGAGCTTCAGCGTCGCGCACGGCGAGGTCTTCGGCCTGCTCGGGCCCAACGGTGCGGGCAAGTCGACCTTGATCCGCATGCTGACGACGCTGGTGCCGCCGAGCGGCGGCACCGCGCGCATCAACGGCTTCGACGTCCGCACCGCCGCCAACGACGTGCGCGCCTGCATCGGCGTCATTCCCCAGGCGATGACCTCGGACCTCGACCTCACCGCCGAGGAGAATATGAGCATCTTCGCCAAGCTCTACGGCATTCCGCGCGAGCAGCGGCGGCGCGCCATTGCGGAGTTGCTCGAAGCCGTCGACCTCACGCAGTGGGCCGACAAGCCGGTAAAGAATTTCTCCGGCGGCATGCGGCGCCGGCTCGAGATCGCGCGCGGCCTGGTGCACGAGCCGAAGATCTTCTTTCTCGACGAGCCGACGACCGGCCTGGATCCGGTATCGCGTGTGGCGGTGTGGGAGATGTTGTCGCGCCTCAAGCGCGAGCGCGACCTCACCATCCTGGTGACCACGCACTACATGGACGAGGCGGACAAGCTGTGCGACCGCATCGCGATCGTCGATCACGGGAAACTCGTGGCCCTCGATTCGCCGTTGAAGCTCAAGGCGTCGATCCCGGGACAGAACATCCTCGAAGTGAGCTTCGCCGACGTGCCGGCGGGTTGGACCGATACGTTGGCCGGGCTGGCCGAGGTCGCCGACGTGCGTGCGGACGACCACGTCTTCCGCATCTCCTCCCACAACGGGCCGCGCACCACCGTGGAGGTGATGGAGGCGGCGCGCCGCGCCGGCATTGCCGTGGTGTCGCTGTCGGTGCAGAGCACGACGCTCGACGACGTGTTCGTCTACTACACCGGGCGCCAGTTGCGCGACGCGCTGCAGAGCGCCGCCCGCTACAACACCGACTTCATGTACAACCGGCAGTGAGACAGGGCCATGCATCGCATCTGGGCGATCATCGAACGCGATCTTCGGCGCTTCCGCCGCAGCCCCACGCTGGTGGTGATGTCGATCGTCATGCCGATCCTGCAACTGGTGATTCTCGGGCATGCCTTCGGCGGCAAGATCAAGAATCTCGAGGTCGGCCTGGTCGACCAGGATCACGGTGTGCCGGCGGTGAGGCTGAAGGAGATGTTCCAGGCCGTGGCCGCCAACGCGCGCACCTTCGAGACCATCGTCTACAGCGATGAGGCAAGCGCGCTTCGGGATTTGCACAACGGCAAGATCAGCGCCGTGCTGAACATCCCACCGCACTTCTCGCGCCGCGTGCTGGCCGGTGCCGATCCGCGCATCGCGTTGATCGAGGACAACACCGACCAGTTCGCGTCCGCCACGTTGGAGGGAACGGTCGGCGCCCTGCTGGGGCCGTACAATCAGGCGCCGCCGCATCCGCGCGTGTCGACCGCGGCGACGCTGTCGGTGGTAGAAATTTACCCGTACGTTCCGTACGTGCAGTACCTGCTGCCGGGCAGCATTGTGCTGTCGATCTTCGTCTCGGCGATGATCGGCGGCGGCATCATCTTCATCGACGACAAGGCGCGGGGGCTGCACGAGGGATATCTGGTCACGCCGATCCGCAAGTTCGAGCTGATTTTGGGCTTCACCCTCTCGGGCGCCGCGAAGGCGATCGTCGCCGGTACCGTGCTGGTGGTCCTGGGTTCGCTCATCGCCGGTATTCCCAATCCGCTCGATCCCTTTCGCCTCGCGCGCATGCTGCTGATGGTGGTGACGGCGTCGCTGGCGCTCATCAGCATGATGTTCCTGCTGATGGTGCGCGTCAGCGACCCGCTCATCCCGCGAGCGATCTATGGCGTGCTGATGACCGTGCTCTTCTACCCGAGCGGCGCGGTCTACCCGGTCAACGCCTTCCCCACCTGGATGCAAGCTATCGCCGTCGTCGATCCCTTCACCTATGCGGTGCACGGCTTCAAGGAGCTGGTGCTGAAGAACACCGGGATGGCCGCCATCGGCGCCGACCTCGCGGTGCTCGCCGGTTTTACGGTGCTCACCATGGCGTTGGCCACGGCGCTCTTCCGCCGCTCGCTCTAGTCCGTCATCGCTCGCAGATCCTAGTCCGGCGGGGCAGCCTTCGGCGTCTTCGTCGGCGTCGCGGTGGATTGTTTGGTGAAGGCCGTCAATGCGGCGCTCAATGGCTGTGGGAGCTGAAAAGTCGGAGCAGTTTGGCGACTTCCACCGATGCCCAACCTTGGCAGTCTCGGCAGCGCGAGTTGCACGCCGCAAGGCGCGGAACGCCGACTGGTTGTGCACGGTGTGGAGCGATCCGGCGTTCAACCCGGCTCAGCAAGCGTTCTAGGTATGTTGCTGCTCAACCGGCGCTAACGCAAACAATCGTGGATGTTTGATTGATGAGGCCGCGTACAATGTGACTGCCGAACGGAATCAGTGTCGGACTATGCCGCGGGATCGCCCGCGCCGGTCGGGCGGCCGTCTGCCGAGTCGATTCCGAAAGCTCGATCTTGATGTCGGGTTCGAGGAACCAGAACGAAACCTCAGGCCGACAAACTCACCGAGCCTGGCTCTGGGGGTCGAGGTGCGACGATGCCCTTGGCTTCGGGGAATTTCGGCGTGATGTGCGAATAGAATTCCGCGAACACGTCGAAGTCGGCGTCGATGTCGCCGGTTGGAATGAAGCTCGGACCGAGGCCCGCCACCTTGCGTTTGTAGTCGATGTAGCCGAGGACGATTGGTACGCCCGCACCGTGGGCGATGTGGTAGAAGCCGGTCTTCCAATGCGTGGAATGCTGGCGCGTGCCCTCGGGGGGGACGGCGAGGATGAAGTGATTACGCTCCGCAAATTGATCGATGGCTTGTGCCACCATGTTACGGCGCGCGGAACGGTCGATCGGGACGCCGCCGAAGAAGCGGATGATCGGTCCGAGCGGCCAGAAGAACGCCGCTTCCTTGATGAACCACGATAGCTTAACGTTGAAGATGTATGCCGCGGTCACCAGGATCACCGCGTCCCAGTTCGACGTGTGCGGCGCGGCGATGATTACGAATCGCGGCGGCTGCTCGACCGTGCCTTCAACACGCCAGCCGGTGATGCGAAACAGCAGCGTGGCGAAGCGGCGCATGAAAGGACTGATGCCGAACGGATTATCTGACGAACGTGGCATTGCGCCGATGTAGCTGAGCCACGGCTGCGACTCCAACGGCTTGTGTCACCGTTGAGCCACGATTACGACACCGTTCACACCGCCACGTGGTGCGCCGAGATCAGGTGGGGCCACTAGCCAGAGATTTCACCTTGATCGAATCAACCTTGATGGTCGACCATTCCGCTGCGGTCCAGTTGCGGCTGACCACGTTGCCGTGTCATCGACGCCGACCGGTCGGGCGTCGGTCTGGTCGATACCGAAGAACTGACCGAGCGTCGGATAGCCGTTCAGCGACGCTCGCCACCGCGCCGGGTCCAATTGCTCGCCGACGAATTCTTCGTCGAACACCAAGCCCTCGCATCCACCGCTGTCTGCCTGCCCGATCTGCAACGCACCGCCGGTGACCGGCGAACTACTCCCCTGATTTCTTGCGGCGCGCGTCAACGGCGGTCCGATGCCTCATTGGAGGCGCATCTACCAGCCGTCGCCGTCTTCCTTGCGGCTCTCGAAGTAGTCCCTCATCCACCGGCGGAACTCCGGTTTGTCGCTTGCCCACTCCCATAGCCCGTCGCGCCCGATCCGAAGGTCGGCCGCGGGGTCGAAGTCGAGGTTGACCAATTGCTCGTGCCGATCGATATACCTTCGGTCCTTCGTGTCGCCATGCCATAGGTGCAGCAACGTTCCCGGCGTGGAGCCGATCTGCCCGGACACATCGGCGTGGAACGCCTTGGCCCACTGGCGGAAGTGTTCGCGCAGTTTCGGACTCGTCGGGAAGAGGCCGCACTTCATCGACAGGTCGCCGCGCATGGCGTGGGCCATGAGGTGGTCGCCGCTGCCGCTAATGCAGGCGTCATACAGGCCGTGTCGGTCCAGCAGGTCGCGACGGGCGGCCCAGCCGAAACCCGTGTGACCGTGCTGGGCGTAGTCCTTCGCGAAGACCTCCGGCACGACCGCGCTGACCCAGGCGAAGCCGCTCCAGACCTCGCCGAGACCGCGGTACGACGTGTGGGAGCGCGGCAGGCGAATCGCCGTCTTAAACGTCTGCACGATGGGAAAGGTATCGAGCAGGGCCGCCGTTTGAATCGCCCAGTCCGAGTTCGAAAACAGCACATCGCAGTCCAGCCACGCAACTTTGCGGACGCTCGTGGGGAGCGAAGCGACGGCCAGGTTGATGAGCCGCTCCTTCTGCCACATGACGTCCCGGCTGCGCACCCGCATACAACCCGGCCCGGGAGGCAGCGTAAAATCCGCGTCGCCGAACGCGCACTCGACGGTTAAAAGGTTGAGGCCGGACCCGCGGATCGATTGGGCGAACCGGTCATAGGTCTCACGGCGGGTACGGAAGCTGTTCGAGTTGAAGTAACAGGTAACGAGGAAGAGTTCGTCGCAGCGACCGTAGCGCTCGGCGGGATAGGCTTCGGGATGGGCGCACGGTCGGGCAACGAAATCCGGCGTGGTAGGTTCGGCCATGACCTTCTCCTGGGACAGGCGTCTCTCTACAAAGTCGTCCGAAGTCCGTCGTCGTCGCCGAAACGGCCCGGGCGCGGGTGCTTACGAGAGTCGCGCCGGTTGTTGCTCAGAACGGATCGGGGCTCGCGGGCAGGTCGGTTGAGCCCATGAGATACGCGTCGACGCCGCGGGCGCATTCTCGACCTTCCCAGATCGCCCACACCACCAGCGATTGGCCGCGTCGCATGTCGCCGCTGGCGAACACGCCGGCCACACTCGACATGTAGTTCTTGTCGACCTTGACGTTGCCGCGCTGATCCAGCTCGACGCCGAGGTCGGTGAGCAGGCCTGGCTTCTCCGGCCCGAGGAAGCCGAGCGCGAGCAGCACGAGATCGCAGTCCAACTCGAACTCGCTGCCGGGAATCTCGCGCATCACGGGACGGCCGTTCTCGGTGACCCAGTCGAGACGGACGCCGTGCAGCTTCTTCACGACGCCGTGTTGGTCGCCGGAGAACGATTTCGTGTTGATGCTCCAGTCGCGAATCACGCCTTCCTCGTGCGACGACGACGTGCGCAGAATCATGGGCCAGTACGGCCACGGCGCCACGCCGTTGGAGCGACCCTCCGGCGGCTGCGGCAACAACTCGAACTGGTGCACCGAAGTCGCGCCCTGCCGATTCGACGTGCCGAGGCAGTCCGAGCCGGTGTCGCCGCCGCCGAGAATGATCACGCGTTTGCCCTTCGCGCTGATCTGATTGGCGATGGTGTCGCCGGCCACGAGCTTGTTCTGCTGCGGCAAGAACTCCATCGCGAAGTGAATCCCCTTCAGCTCGCGCCCAGGCACCGGCAGATCGCGCGCCTGGGTCGCGCCGCCGCACAACGCGATAGCGTCGAACTCTTTGCGCAGCGTGTCCACGGGAACGTTCACGCCGATGTCTGCATTCGTGATGAAGCTGACTCCCTCCGCTTCCATCTGCTTCATCCGCCGATCGACGAGATGCTTCTCCATCTTGAAGTCGGGGATGCCGTAGCGCAACAGCCCGCCGATCCGATCGGCGCGCTCGAAGAGGGTGACGAGATGGCCGGCGCGCGCGAGTTGCTGCGCGCAGGCGAGTCCGGCGGGACCCGAGCCGACCACGGCGACTTGCTTCCCGCTTCGCTTCGGCGGAATCTGCGGATGAATCCAGCCTTCCTTCCACGCGTGGTCGATGATCTGCTTTTCGATCTGCTTGATCGTCACCGGATCGTTGTTGATGTTGAGCACGCACGCTTCTTCGCACGGTGCGGGGCAAACGCGGCCGGTGAACTCGGGGAAGTTGTTGGTCGAGTGCAGCCGCTCGATCGCGGTCTTCCAACGGCCGCGATACACGAGGTCGTTCCAATCGGGGATGATGTTCCCCAGCGGGCAGCCCTTGTGGCAGAAGGGGATGCCGCAATCCATGCAGCGCGCGCCCTGCTGCTGCAGCTTGTCTTCCGGCAGCTTGCCTTCGAGTTCGCGCCAGTCCTGCAGACGCTGTTCGACCGGCCGCCGTTGCGGCATCTCGCGTTCGATTTCCAGAAAGCCAGTGATTTTGCCCATGTTAGTGACTCGTGACTGGTGACTCGTGAGTGGCCGAACCTAACCCCGTAGCCCCTAGCCCCATAACCCTTTGCCTCAGATGCTCGCCAGCTTGGCCGCGTCCGAATCCAAGTGCTGCTTGGCGAGGATGTTGCGGTACTCGACTGGCATCACCTTGGCGAACCTGCCGGCGTATTCTTTCCAGCCTGACAGCACACGCCACGCGTTCGCGCTTTGTGTGTAGTCGTAGTGCCGGCGAATGAGCGTGTGCAAGGTCTCGACGTCCTCCGGTGTGAGCGGATCGATTTCCACCATGCCGAGGTTGCACCGGGTCTTGAAGGTGCCGTCGACGTCGAGCACGTACGCCACGCCGCCGCTCATGCCCGCGGCGAAGTTGCGACCGGTCTTGCCAAGCACGACCACCGTGCCCTTGGTCATGTACTCGCAGCCGTGATCGCCCACGCCTTCGACCACCGCGGTCACCCCGCTGTTGCGCACGCAGAAACGCTCGCCCGCCATGCCGCGCAAGAACACCTCGCCGCCGGTCGCACCGTAGAGTGACACGTTGCCAACGATGCTGTTCTCTTCCGGCACGAAGGTCGACTCCTTCGGCGGAACCATGACGATCCGCCCGCCCGAGAGGCCCTTACCAAAATAGTCGTTGGCGTCGCCTTCGAGCGTGATCGACACGCCGTTGGCCAGAAACGCGCCGAAGCTTTGACCCGCCGAGCCTTTGAAGTGAATGGTGATGGTTTCCGGCGGCAAGCCATCGGCGCCGTGCCGGCGCGAGATCTCCGCCGACAACATCGTGCAGACGGTGCGGTTGACGTTGCGGATCGGCAGCGAAAACTCGACCTTCTCCCTGCGTTCGAGCGCCGGCTTGGCGAGCTCGATGATCTGGTTGTCGAGCGCCTTCTCCAGGCCGTGATCCTGCGCTTGCACGCAACGGATCGCCACGGTGTCCGGCCCTTCGGGCTTGTGCAGGATTTGAGTGAGGTCGACACCTTTGCCTTTCCAGTGATCGACGGCGTCACTGGCGTCGAGCATCTCGACGCGCCCGACCATCTCGTCGACCGTGCGGAACCCCAACTCGGCCATGATCTCGCGCAACTCCTCGGCGATGAACATCATGAAGTTGACGACGTGTTCCGGCTTGCCCGCGAACTTCTTGCGTAAGACCGGGTCCTGCGTGGCGATGCCGACCGGACAGGTGTTGAGGTGGCAGACGCGCATCATGATGCAGCCCGACGCCACCAGTGCGGCGGTGGCGAAGCCGTACTCCTCGGCGCCGAGCAGGGCGGCGATCGCGACGTCGCGGCCGGTTTTGAGCTGCCCATCGGTCTCGACGCGGATGCGACCACGCAAATCGTTCATCACCAGCACCTGCTGGGTCTCGGCGAGCCCGAGTTCCCACGGAATGCCGGCGTGCTTGATCGAGGTCAGCGGTGAGGCGCCGGTGCCGCCGGAGTCGCCGCTAATCAGCACGACGTCGGACTTGGCTTTCGAGACGCCGGCCGCGACGGTGCCGACGCCGACTTCCGCGACCAGCTTGACGCTGATGCGCGCGCGGTTGTTCGAGTTCTTGAGATCGTGGATCAACTGCGCGAGATCCTCGATCGAGTAGATGTCGTGGTGCGGCGGCGGCGAAATCAGTCCGACGCCCGGCGTCGAGTAGCGGATCTTGGCGATGTACTGGTCGACCTTGTGGCCGGGCAATTGGCCGCCTTCGCCGGGTTTTGCGCCCTGCGCCATCTTGATCTGCAGTTCGTCGGAGTTCACCAGATAGTAGCTGGTCACGCCGAAGCGGCCGGACGCGACTTGCTTGATCGCGCTGCGCCGCCAGTCGCCGTCGGGATCGCGCTGATAGCGGACGGGATCCTCACCGCCTTCGCCGGTGTTGGACTTGCCGCCGATGCGGTTCATCGCGATGGCGAGATTCTCGTGCGCCTCACGGCTGATCGAGCCGAGCGACATCGCTCCGGTCTTGAACCGCTTGACGATCTCGGTGGCCGGCTCGACTTCGTCGATCGGAATCGGATTGCCGGGCTTGAAGCGCAGCAAACCGCGGATGGTGCAGTGGCGCTTGCTCTCGTCGTTCGCCAGCGCGCTGTATTGCTTGAACATCGCGAAGTTGCCGGCGCGCACCGCGTGCTGCAGCTTGGCGACGGACTCCGGGTTGTACATGTGATGTTCGCCGCGCCGGCGCCACTGGTACTGGCCGCCGACGTCGAGGTCGCCGTCGAGCGACGGCGACACCTCGAAGGCGTGATGATGGCGCATCGCGCATTCCTTGGCGAGGACATCGAGGCCGATGCCTTCGATGCGCGAGGCGGTCCAGGTGAAGTATGTATCGATCAGCTCGCGGTTGAGCCCGATAGCCTCGAAGATCTGCGCGCCGCGATAGCTCTGCAGCGTCGAGATTCCCATCTTGGTCATGACTTTGAGCAAGCCTTTGTTCGCGGCTTTGATGTAGTGCTCGACCGCCTCGGCTTCTTCGACGCCCTTGAGCTGACCGGTCCGAATCATGTCGATCAGGGTTTCGAACGCCAGATACGGATTGATTGCGCCGGCGCCGTAGCCCACCAGCAATGCGAAGTGCATGACCTCGCGCGGCTCGCCCGACTCGACGACCAGACCGCAGCGGGTGCGCGTGCCCTCCCGAATCAAATGATGGTGCACTGCCGCAGTGGCGAGCAGGCTCGGGATCGCCGCCAGCTCTTCGTTGACGCCGCGGTCGGAGAGCACGAGGATCGTGAAACCCTCATCGATGGCTGCCGACGCCTGCCGGCACAGCTCGTCGAGCGCTTGCTTGAGTCCAGCGCCGCCGTCGCGCACGCGATACAGCATCGGCAGCGTGGCGGTCGCCAGCCTACCGTTGCGGATCGCCTTGATCTGCGCCAACTCGCGATTGCTGACGACGGGGTTTTCCAATTCGAGCTGGTGGCAGTGCTCGGGCGTTTCATCGAACAGGTTCTGCTCCGAGCCGACGGTCGACTTGAGCGACATTACCAGCTCCTCGCGGATCGGATCGATCGGCGGGTTGGTGACCTGTGCGAACAACTGCTTAAAGTAATTGAACAGCAACTGCGGCCGATCGGACAGCACCGCCAGCGGCGTGTCGTTGCCCATCGACCCGACCGCCTCTTGGCCGTTGATCGCCATCGGCGCCATGAGGATGCGCAGATCTTCGAGCGTGTAGCCGAACAGTTGCTGGCGCGTGAGCAGATTGGCGCCATCGTAGTCCGCCGGGATCTCTGAGGCGCGAGGCTCGGGTTGCTCGGCGAGTTTGACCAGGTTGCTCGCGAGCCATTCACGATACGGCTTGCGCGCCGCCATGCTTTCCTTGATCTCTTCGTCGCCGACGATGCGCCCTTGCGCGGTGTCGACGAGGAACATGCGGCCGGGTTGCAGCCGGTTCTTCAAGGCGATGTCTTCCGGCGGGATATCGAGGACGCCGACCTCCGACGCCATCACCACCAGCCCGCTCTTGGTCACGACGTAACGGGACGGGCGCAGGCCGTTGCGATCGAGCACGGCGCCGATCACCGTGCCGTCGGTGAACGCGATCGACGCGGGACCGTCCCACGGCTCCATCAGACAGGCGTGGTATTCGTAGAATGCCCGCTTGGTGTCGCTCATGCTCTCGTGCTTTTGCCACGCCTCCGGGATCATCATCATCACGGCGTGCGGCAGCGAGCGGCCGGTGTGGGTCAGCAGTTCGAGCGCGTTGTCGAACATGCCGGAGTCGCTGCTGTCGGTGTTGATGATCGGGAGAATCTTCTTGATGTCGTCGCCGAACAGCGGCGAAGCGAACATCTTTTCGCGCGCGTGCATCCAGTTGATGTTGCCGCGCAGGGTGTTGATCTCGCCGTTGTGGGCGATGAAGCGGTACGGGTGCGCGCGGTCCCACGACGGGAAGGTGTTTGTGCTGAAGCGTTGATGCACCAGCGCCAGGGCGGTGACGAAGCTTGGGTCGTTGAGGTCGCGGTAGAACGCCGGAATCTGGCTGGGCAGCAGCAAGCCCTTGTAGGCGATCGTGCGGCACGACAAGCTCGGGATGTAGAAGCTCTCCGAGTCCTTCAGGCCTGACTCGCGGATGGCGCGCTCGACCCGCTTGCGGATGACGTACAGTTTGCGTTCGAGCGTCGCCGGACCGTTGACCCCGCGACCGGCGTGGATGAAGACCTGCCGAATCTCCGGCATCAGCGAGCGCGCCAGTGGCCCCGGAGCGCTTTCGTCGACCGGCACGTCACGCCATCCGAGAAACTTCTGCCCTTCCTCGTGAATGATCTTCTCGAAGGTTTCGAGGCAGACGTTGCGTTCGCGCACGTCGCGCGGCAGAAACACCATCCCGACGCCGTACTCGTCGGGCGCGGGTAAGGTGATGCGTTGCGATTGGCACGCGTGCTTGAGGAACTCGTGGGGGATTTGCAGCAGCATGCCGGCGCCGTCGCCGGTGAGCGGATCGCAGCCGCAGGCGCCGCGATGGGTGAGGTTTTCCAGTACCTGCAAACCCTTTTGCACGATGTCGTGCGAGCGCTCGCCCTTGATGTTGGCGACGAAGCCGACGCCGCAGGCGTCGTGCTCGAACCACGGGTGATAGAGCCCTTGCGGGCAGGGTCGCGGTCGATGTCCGTGCGTGTTCATGCCAGTGCCCTCTTCGCGTGTGCCAAATGCTTGTCGCCGTTGCGGCGGATGCGTTTGTGCTCGCCGCTCGCGCTCGGTCGCGGCCGGTGATCAGCCGCCTCCTGCGGCAACGAAATCTGCGTGCGTTCCGTATGGGTCGACAAGACCACCATGGTTTCGGTTCGGGTGACGCCTTCAATCGAACGGATCTGACGAATCAGGTCCTCGAGCGTGGCGGTATTGCTCGTCTTGACCTTGAGCAGCAACGTGTGCTGGCCGGTAACGTGATGGCATTCGAGCAACTCATCCACCGCACTGACCGCGATCTCGAACGCGCTGATCAGCTTGGGATGACTGATCTCGACGCCGATGAACGCGGTCACGTCCTTCCCGATTTTGCGCGCATCCAGAATCGCGCGGTAATCGAGGATGACACCGGCTTCTTCGAGCTTCTTGATCCGTTCGATCACCGATGGCGGAGACAAGCCGACCTGGTCGCCGACCTTGGCAAGCGGCTGCTTACAGTCGTCTTGAAGGATGCTCAAGATGTGCAGGTCGGTGGCGTCGAGGTCCATATCCCCGCCGAATTTCATTAGGCACCCCAGGCTAGTTTCCGAATGAAGTGCCAGAATGAAACCGTCCTGTCAATTGTTTCTTCGGAAAAAACATGCTCTGACTACGGACGTGGGAAGGTAGTCGGCGGCGCGACGGAGAAGGAGTAGGGATCTGACGATGAGATTCGTGGAGGACTTGCTCGCGAACAATCGACGCTGGGCAGCGCAAACGACCAGCCGCGATCCCGAGTTTTTTCGCCGCCTCTCGCAACAGCAGACGCCGAAGTACCTGTGGATCGGCTGCGCCGACAGCCGCGTGCCGGCGAACGAAATCGTCGGCCTGTTGCCGGGCGAGCTGTTTGTCCACCGCAACGTCGCCAACATCGTGAGTCACACCGACATGAACTGCCTGTCGGTCCTGCAGTACGCGATCGAAGTGTTGCAGGTGGAGCACATTCTGGTCTGCGGGCACTACGGCTGCGGCGGCGTGCAGGCCGCGTTGCATCCGAACGAGCGCGGATTGATCGACAACTGGCTGCGCGAGATTCATCAGATCTACGACCGTAACCGCACACAACTCGATGCCGTCGGTGACGAGCGGGCGCGGCTCAATCGGTTGTGCGAGCTGAATGTCGCGGCGCAAGCCGCCGACGTCTGCGCGACCACGTTCGTGCATCACGCCTGGCAACGTCGCCAGCCGCTGTCAGTGCACGGGCTGATCTACAGCATCGAGGACGGCTTGCTGCGCGACCTCGGTTTCAGTGTCACCGGTCCCGATGCGGTCGCGTCGATCTATCGAACCACCGGGTTGGTAGAGTAGGGGGGGACTGCCATTCTGCTTGCGTCGTCCCGATTTCATTCGCGCTCGCTGTGATGGGCCAGCGCCGCATCGTCTTGCCGCGACGCCGCGGCGGATCGGCCGCTGTCTTTGAAACCACGATTCGCTATAAGAAGATGATCCCGCCGCACCGGATGCCGGTGACGGCGAATGAAATGGGGAGAGGTTCATGCCGGAATCGTCGCGCGGCGGGTTCGCACCCGCTGTGATTTTACTCGTCGCATTGGTCTTGGCTGTCGGAGACGTCGCGGTCTTTGCCCGCGCCGGGCACGGCGACGTGTCGCTCGATTCGTTAGTGGCCGCATGGAACGAATGCTGGGGCTGCGTGGTCTTTCTCGCCGCCGCGCCGTTGGTCGTGGCCACGCTCGCGGCGGTCCTGAGCGAAGGGCGTTCGCGCGCTGGCGAGGTTGCGATTCCAGCGGCCGCAACACCACCCGCGCCGTCGCCCGACGCGGCGCTTCGTTTGCTGGGGTTGCTGCAACACGAGGGCCGCCTGATCGACTTCCTCGAAGAGGACATCGCCGGCTACAGCGACATGCAAATCGGCGCGGCCGTTCGCTCGATTCACGAGGGCTGCCGCAAGGTGCTGCGCGAGCGCATCACCCTCGAACGCGTGATCGACCGCGAAGACGGCGCGAGCGTCGACGTCGCCGCCGGCTTCGATCCCGCGGCCATCCGGCTCACCGGCAATGTCACCGGCACGCCGCCGTTCCGCGGCACGCTGCAGCACGCCGGTTGGCGCGCCGCCAAGGCCAACCTTCCGCAGTCGTCCACCGATCCCACCATCCTCGCCCCCGCCGAGGTGGAGATCGCGTAAAGTCTTGTTCCTGGTTTCGGCGAGCAACCATGACCCGTTTCATCGTCGGCATCGATCTCGGCACGACCAACAGCGTAGTCGCGTTTGCGGATGCGACCGCGCCGGACAGCGGGTTGCGTGTGCTCGACGTGCCGCAAGTGGTGGCAGCGGGCACGGTGGAGCCGCGTCCGTTGTTGCCGTCGTTTCTTTATCTTGCCGCGGCGGGTGAGCTGCCCGCCAACTCACTCGATTTGCCATGGGGTAAAGGGCGCGACTTCGTCGCCGGCGAGTTCGCGCACAAGCGCGGCCTTGAAGTGCCGGGCCGCTTGGTCGCGTCGGCGAAGTCATGGCTCTCGTATGCCGGCGCCGACCGGACCGCGGCAATTCTGCCGTGGGGCGCGAGCGACGAAGTGGCCAAGCTGTCGCCGGTCGACGCCTCGACCCGGTACCTCGAACACCTCCGCGATGCGTGGAATCACGTGGTCGCGGGTCGCGACAAGAGCGCGCGGCTGGAAGCGCAGGACGTCTTCCTGACGGTGCCGGCGTCGTTCGATCCGGTGGCGCGCGAGTTGACGGCGCGCGCCGCGCAAGCGGCCGGATTGGCGAACCTCACCTTGCTCGAAGAGCCGCAAGCCGCGGTCTACGCGTGGATCGAGTCGGGCGGGGAACAGTGGCGACGCGCGGTGCAGGTCGGCGACGTGATCTTGGTGTGCGACGTCGGCGGCGGCACCACCGACTTCAGCTTGATTGCGGTGCGCGACGAAGCCGGCGAGTTGCAACTCGAGCGCGTCGCCGTCGGCGATCATATCTTGCTCGGGGGCGACAACATGGATCTCGCGCTCGCCTACACGGTGCGCGAGCGTCTGGCGGGCAGCGGCACGCAGCTCGATGCGTGGCAGTTTCGCGGTCTCGCGTTGAGTTGTCGCGCCGCCAAGGAGCGGCTGCTCGGTGACGGGAAAGATTCCGTGGTTCCGGTGGCCATTCTTGGCCGTGGTCGCAAGGTCGTCGGTGGGACGTTGCGGGCCGAAATTGAGCGCGCGGAGGTCGAGCACACGCTGGTCGACGGATTTTTCCCGCGCTGTGCGATCGGCGATCGGCCGCAGGTCCAGCGGCGGACCGGGGTGCAAGAAATGGGTTTGCCGTACGCGGCCGATGCAGCCGTAACACGACATCTCGCGCAGTTCTTGTCGCGCCATCACGCCGCGACGGGCTCCACGAACGATTTCGCGCGGCCGACCGCACTGCTGTTCAATGGCGGCGTCATGCGCGCCGGCGCCCTGCGCACTCGGCTGCTCGACGTGACGAACGATTGGTTGCGGGCCGCCGGTGCGGACAAGCTACGCGAACTGAGCGGCGGTGATCCCGAACACGCGGTTGCGCGCGGTGCGGCGTACTACGGCCTCGCGCGCCGTGGCCGTGGCGTACGCATTCGCGGCGGCACCGCGCGAACGTTCTATCTCGGCATCGAGACCGCCATGCCCGCGGTGCCGGGGATGCGGCCGCCGATCAAGGCGCTCTGCGTGGTCCCGCAGGGACTCGAAGAGGGCAGCGAGGTGGAACTGCCGCAGCAGGAGTTCGGTTTGGTCGTCGGCGAAGCCGCGGAGTTCCGCTTCCTTGGTTCGTCGACGCGGCGCGACGACGCCGTTGGCGCCGTCATCGAGTCGTGGACGGACGACATCGAAGAGCTGCCGCCACTCGACGCGACCCTCGACTGGCAAGGCCAGGAAGGCACAACCGTTCCGGTGCGCCTGCACGCGCGTGTCAACGAAGTCGGTGTGCTCGAATTGTGGTTCGTCAGTCGCGACGGCAGTCATCGCTGGAAACTTGAATTCAGTGTGCGGGGGGTGGGGGTCGGGGACTAGGGGCCGGAAACGCGACAATGACACCCCGCTTCTTCATCGGTATCGACCTCGGCACGACCAACTCCGCCGTGGCGTTCGTCGACGCGACTGACACCAGTCGCACCATCCAGCAGTTCGCGATTCCGCAGTTGATCAGCGAAGCCCATATTGCCGCGCAGCCGGCGTTGCCGTCGTTTCTCTACCTTGCCGGCGAGCATGAGATCGCGTTGGGGGCGTTGGCGCTGCCGTGGGATGCGCAGCGACACTTCGCAGTCGGCGAGTTCGCGCGCATCCAAGGTGCGCGCGTGCCCGGCCGACTCGTATCGTCAGCCAAGTCGTGGCTGTGTCACGGCGGTGTCGATCGCAGCGCGCGCATCCTTCCGTACGGTGCGCCCGAAGATGTGGGGAAGATCTCGCCGGTTGAGGCCTCGGCGCGCTATCTCGGGCATCTTCGCGAGGCGTGGGATCACCACCATCCCGATGCGCCGCTGGCGCAACAGGACATCATCCTCACCGTCCCGGCGTCGTTCGACGAAGTCGCGCGCGAATTGACGCTCGCGGCCGCTGAGCAGGCCGGCTTTCCGAAAGTCGTCCTGCTCGAAGAGCCACAAGCCGCCTTCTACGCCTGGTTGAACGCCAACGAACGCAACTGGCAGGAGCAGTTGGCGCAGACCCGACTGGTCTTGGTCATCGACATCGGCGGCGGCACAACCGATTTCAGCCTCATCTCCACGCGCGACGACGGCCACGGCTTGGTGCTCGAACGGCTCGCCGTCGGCGACCACCTATTGCTCGGCGGCGACAACATCGACATCGCGATGGCGCGGCTCGTCGAGCCGCGTCTCGGCGGCCGGCTCGACAGCCAGCGCTGGCATGCCCTGACCAATCTCTGCCGCACGGCCAAGGAGACGCTATTGGCTGAAAGTGCCGAGGCCGAGATGCCGATTCGACTCACCGGCCGCGGCAAGTCGGTGGTCGGCGGAGTGCTGAGCGCGGCGCTGACGCGTGATGAAGTAGAACGCACGGTCATGGACGGGTACTTCCCACTGGTTGATGCGGACGCGGCGCCGCGCAAGACGCCGCGCAGCGGGCTGCAGGAGTGGGGCCTGCCGTTTGCGCTCGAACCCGAGGTGCCGCGGCATCTTGCGGCGTTTCTGCGGCGTCACCGCGGCGACGCGGGCAACGGAGGCGGCGAGTTGGCCCGTCCAGATGCGATCCTGTTCAACGGCGGTGCGCTCAAGCCGCGGCAGATTCGCGCGCGCCTGCGCGAGTCGGTCGGTCGTTGGTGCGGCGACGCGGGTTGGCAGCCGGCGGTGCTCGAAAGCGTCGATCTCGATCTCGCGGTGGCGCGCGGTGCGGCGTACTACGGGCTGGTGCGGCGCGGCCGCGGCGTGCGTATCGGCGGTGGCGCGGCGCGATCGTACTATCTCGGCATCGGCGGGATCACCAGCGAGCAGGCAGTGATCCCGGCGTTGTGTTTGGTGCATCGCGGCATGGAGCCGGGCGAGCCGATCGAGATCGCCGACCCGGCATTCGACGTGGTGGCGAATCAGCCGGTGAGCTTTCCGTTGTTTGCGTCGAGCACCCGCAGCGGCGAACACGCCGGCCAGCTCGTACACGCCGAGCGCGAGTCGCTCGCAGAGCTGCCGCCGATCCGTACCGTCCTGCGCTTCGGCAAGAAGGTCGGCGCAACCCGTATTCCGGTGCACGTCGTCACGCACCTCACCGAGGTCGGGACGCTCGAAGTGTGGTGCCACTCGCAACGCAGCGAGCATCGGTGGCGGTTGCAGTTCCAGTTGCGTGACGCGACGGCGCTCGCCGACGAGAATGCCGGTGAAGAGCGCAGCGCGGATCTGGTCGTCAGCGACGCGCAGCTCGATGCGGCAACCGCCGCGCTGAGCGCGGTGTTTCCCGCGCAAGGCGCGAGCGGCGGCGATCCGGTCAAACTCGCCGCGGCGCTGGAGGGCGCGCTGGGAGCCGCAAAAGATGCCTGGCCGTTGCCGGCGATTCGCAAGCTGTGGGACACGCTGCTGGCCGGCGAGCCGCAGCGCCGTAGCTCGCCGGCTCACGAGGCGCGCTGGTTGAATCTCGCCGGGTTTCTGCTGCGACCGGGCTTCGGCCACGAACTCGATCCGTGGCGCATCGAGCAATTGTGGAAGCTGTTCACCGCGGGCCTGCGATTTCCGAAGGCGGTACAGAATCGCGCCGAATGGTGGAGTATGTGGAAGCGCGTCGCCGGTGGACTCAGCCGCGCACAGCAGCAGCAGGTGTTCAACGAGGTCGCACCGGCGCTGCTGCCGCGGTTGAAGAAAAAGCTGAAGACGCGCGTTGGCCCACAGGAGATTCGCGAGTATTGGCAGTTGCTCGGCAGTTGCGAGCAGCTCGGTGCTGAAGCGAAGGCCGAGCTGGGCGACGTACTGATCGCGCAAATCGAGAAAGGGCAGGGCAGCGCCGCCGCGTTGTGGGCGCTCGGCCGCCTCGGTGCGCGCGCGCCGTTCAACGGTCCGCTCAACTGCGTGGTGAATGGAAAGGTCGCGGCGAAATGGGTCGAGCAGTTGCTGGCACCGCACGCATTGAAACCGGAGACGCGAGTGTTCGCGCTGGTGCAACTCGCTCGGTACGTCGACGATCGCGAGCGCGACCTCGATGCGGCGCTCCGCCGGCGCGTCGCGGACCACGTGCGCGATCTTCCCGGTGGCACTCGCGCGGCGAAGCTGGTGACCGAGTTCATCCCGCTCGAAGCTCAGGAACGTGCCCGGGTCCTCGACGAGTCGCTGCCGGCGGGACTGGTGATTCGCGAGCAGTGAGCCGCAGCTAGATCGCTTGAGCGAGGACGAGTTGTCGGAGTGCCGCTGCGCTCGCGGCGGCAGTTGTTTCGAACTTGGGAATCGGGCTATCTGTCGCCGGCCCAGTCGGAAGGGAGCGTGAGGGATGCGAGTCGCGACGATTCGACGACCGAAGTGGAGCGCGTTGTTGGTGACGTGCGCTGCGGTGTGCAGCTCGACAATTGTCCGGGCCGATGACTCCGCGGCGCGCGATCTGGTGCAGCGGACGCTCGAGGCGTTGCCGCAGGTGTCGTTCACCGCCCGCATCAAGTTGACGGGTGACGCGCGCAGCGACCGCGAACTTATGGTCAAACACAAGATCGTCGACGGCGCGCGCAACACGTATCTCGAAGCGGTCGCGCCCGACTATGTGGTCGGCGTGCGCTTTCTGTTGAAGGAGCGCGTCGGCGAGCCGCCGGTGCAGTACATGCGTTACATCGCGACCCACGTGCCGGTTCTGATCGGCAACAAGATGCGCGCCGAGCGCTTCCTCGGCTCCAACTTCTACTTGGCAGACGTCGTTCAACCGGATCTGAATGCGTTCACCTATGCCTTCGTGGGCGACGAAAAGATCGACGGACGCGCATGCAAGCTGGTCGAGAGCGTCCCCAAGGACCCGACGAACGAAGTGTACGGGAAGGTTATCCACGCCGTCGATCCGAAGGACCTGATCGTGGTGCGCCGGCGCTTCTTCGATAAACAGGGGCAGGCCATCAAGGAATGGACCGCCGACAAGGTCGAGAAGATCAGCGGCTACTGGACGGTGCGGGACCAGCGGATGAAGGACCTGACGGGGACGCTCGAGTCGCACATTCAGATCACCGAGATCAACTATGGCGCGGAGATCCCCGACTCGGATTTTACCAAGGAGTATCTGGGTCGTTAGTCACGTCGATTGGACGGTAACCGTCTGCGCCGTGATACGGGTGCCCTGCTGCGAGCCCTGCACGGTCACCGGCGTGTTGGCGTGCAGGTCGCCGCAGTTTCCGTGACCGCCGCCGGCGAGGATGATGGTCGAGTTGCCCGTGAGCACAACCAGCACGGTCAAGCCGCTCGCCTCGCGCAGATGAAACTGGCCTCCGCTGCCGGTGCAGGTGGCATCACTCTCGATCAAGCCGGAGTTGAAGCTGAAGATGACGACTCCGCCATCGCCGCAGCCGGCGAGCAGACCAGCGAACGTGAGCGCTATGATCGAGGACCTCATCCGTTATTTCGTCGGCGACTTCGTCTCCGATTCGTGTCCGTGTTCCTCCGGCAAACGTTCGAGCACGCGTTGGTTCGGCGGATGACCGTCCCACCAGGTCCAGTCCATCGGATAGACGTCGGGATCGAAGACGACCCAATAGAAATGCCAGACGAGGATGGCGAGCGACGCCAGGATCGCCTCGTAGAAGTGCACCGCGGTGGCGACGTCGGGAACCCAGCCGGGCAGATACTGCAACGTCAGGTTGGAGAACCACAACGCGAATCCGGTCACGGTCATCACCACCGAGCCCCACATGAACGCGAGGTACTCGGCCTTCTCGGCGTAGTTGAAGGTCGTTCCACTGTGTGGCGGCGTGCGCCGCAAGCGCGCGTAGTACGCCAGCGTACCGAAGAGGAACTTGGCGTCGTGGAGCGACGGGATCATGCCGAAGACGATGCAGCTTCGCAGTCGCCGGCTAACCAGTAGTTGTCCGATGTGCCACACCAGCGCGACGACCATCACGATCGCAGCGACTCGGTGCGTGAGGCCGCGGAGACCGAGCGGGCCCTCCCAGTAGACCAGCGGGGTTGCCCACCAGCTTTCGGGATACTTCAGTGCGAAGCCGGTGTAGACCAGCAGCGAGAAGCTCGTCATCGTCAGGCCGTGCTGCCAGCGCAGCGAGCGGGTCATGCGTTCGGGCTGTCCGGGCGGCACCGGCGGTGGGCCGGTGCGCGGGCGCCGAATCTTCGTGGAAAAGTCGAGCGCGTTGTGCACGAACATCCCGCCGATGGTGAGGGTGATCAACCATACGTAGATCCAGCGCACCCACCCGGCGATCCATGTGCCCGTGGCGTTGCTCGATCCGTGCACCGACCCGATAGTAAAGCGCGCGCCCGCGCCCGGATGACACTTGCCGCAGGTGGCGGCGAGGTTCGCCGGGTTGATCGACGACTTCGGATCGGATGAGCGACGAATGTCGTGCACCCCGTGACAGCTCGCGCAGTTGGCGACCGTAGTCTTTCCGGAGCGCGCCGCTAGGCCGTGGTAGCTGTCACGAAAGGCCGAGACCTTCTCCGCGTCGAAGCCGTACTTTTCGCTCAAGCGCCAGCTCGAGTGACAGCGGCCGCAGGTTTCGGTTGCAACTTTGGTTGCGGAGACCGGCGACGACTTGTCTGCCGGGCTGAGAATGCGGTGCTCGCCATGGCAATCGGTACACACCGGGGAGTCGTTGACGCCGCGCGCCAGGGCTTCGCCGTGGACACTCTCGCGGTAGGTCGCGAGAATCTCGGCGTGGCACTTGCCGCACGTCTCCGGGACGTTGGCGCGCAGAATGGTCGAGCGCGGGTCTGTGTTGCTCAAGATGTTGTGCGAGCCATGGCAGTCGGAGCACACCGCCGCGTGCTTGCCCTGAGCCACCGCACGCGCATGCGCGCTTTGGAGATAGGCTTCGGCCGGTTGCACGACCGGGATCCGAAACTTCTCGGCCAACGCGGCGTTGGCGTGGCAGTGCGCGCAGGTTGCGGCGAGATGAGAGAAGTGGACCGGCGACGCCGGGTCGGTGTGCGGCACCACCTCGTGAATGTTGCCGTGGCAGTCACCGCAAACCGCCGCCTCGGTGAATCCGCTTGCACGCGCCTTGCCGTGCACGCTTTCGTTGTACGCGCTCACCGCGTCGCTATGGCAGATCGCGCAGGTCTGCAGGTCGACTTTCTTGAGTTTGTCCTCGTGTGGAATCGCGGTCGCGTCGGTATGGCACGTAACGCACGTCAGCGACCCGTGCGTCGACGCGGCAAAGTGTTCCGCGTTGACCACGAGTGAACGGCCATCGGGGCCGGCGAACCCCTCCATACCGTGACACGTCATGCAGGCGTCGTTGTCGAGGTCGTCGGCGACCGCCGGAGTGGCGGCAAAGAGGAGAACGAGCAGAAGGACCGTCATGGTCCACACTCCTTCCTAGGAGCTGGTGTGGCACATTGCGCAATTGGCCCCGTCCGGCATCGAGCCGTCGGCGGCCAACACATCGCTCCCGTGACAGGTGCTGCAGAACTCGTGGCCGAACTTCGGCACCGCCGTCGCCGAGCGGGCGAACTCACGGTGCGGCTTATCGGCCACCCCTTGATGACACATCTCGCAATCCAAACCCGCCGCAATGTGCTTTTCGTGTGGGAAGGTAACCTGGTCCGATACGGTCCCGAGATCGGCGGTGTGACACGTGAGGCATTGCTCGGATGTCACGCCCGCCATCGATCGCTTGGTGCGCTCATGACACGTGGTGCAGTCGCTCGCGGTTAGCTTCATCGTCCCATGATGATCCTGATCACCATGGCAACTCGTGCACCGCAGCCGGGCGGTCATGATGTGCGGCTGATGCGCGAATTGTCGATCGAAGGCGGGACCGGACTGGTACTCGATGCCGAAATGGCACTTGAGACACGCGATCTGGTACGGCGCCTCCATCCACGGACGCGCGAGCGGCTGACGGCCGGCGGCGGCCAATGCCGCGACAATATCTTGATGCGACTTTTCGATCAGACTCACCGCGTAGCTGGGATTGTGGATCGGCTTGCCCGCTTCGAGGAAGGCAATGTTCTGGCGCGCCGCGGCCAAGTTGCTCGCGGCATCACCGTCGACGCCGGAAAGTGCGTCCGTCGCTGCCTTCAGTTCCGCGCGCACGCCGTCGAATCGGTACTGCAGGCCCGTCTTCCAACCCCGGTAGATGGTGAGATACGCCGGCCCGTGACACTTCATGCAACTCACCTCGTCGGCGGTGGCGGTATCGCCTTGCTGGCGATTGTGACAGGCCTCGCAGCGAATGCCCGCGAGGTACATCGGCGCCGGCTGCGGCTGAACGCCCTGGCCGCCGATGCCGCGGTAGAGTTCCCGCACGCCGGCGTGGCCCGCTCCGGAGCTGTGACAACTGCGGCATTCGGTCGCCAAGGCCTCCTCGCGCGCCGGGATCTTGTGACGAATCTCGATGTGGCAGTTGAGGCATTCGACTTTGTGGTCGGTGACGTGCGTGCGGTGGAGGAACTCGGTTTCGCCGTATCGGTTCAACCGCGCGGTGTCGTTGTGGCAGGTGAAGCAGCGCTCGCGCGGCACCTCGCCTTCGCCCTTCACGACGCCTTCGTGGCACGACATGCAGTTCATGCCGTAGCGCTTGACGTCGGCATGGTTGAACGACAACCCGGCGGTGGTGATCGTCTTTTCGGGGATGGCATGACAGAGCGTGCAGCGCGCGGTTTCGGTGTTGAGGGTGACGCCTTTGAAATGGCAGAGGAAGCAGGTGCTCGCGGTGACCGCGATGTGACTCCCTTGCACGATTTGGGAGTGGCAACTGGTGCAGCGGAGTTGTTTCTGGCGCCGCAGCTCGGTCAGATGCGGCTGATGATCGAACAGGACGCCCTTGTAGACCTCGCGGCCGAGCAGGACGCGCTTGACGTGACAGCCGCTGCGCAAACAGCTCTTATCGTCGACCTCGGTCCACGGATTTGTCGAGTAGGTTCCGGTGAAGTACCGCGCGACCATCGACAGCGCCTCGTACTTCTTGCGAACCTCGGACTCGATGCCAGGCGGGATGTGGCACTCGACGCATGCGATCTGGTTGTGCGTCGACGTCTTCCACGACTCGTAGTACGGGCGCATGTTGTGGCAGGTGCCGCAGAAGCGCGGCTGCGAGGTCACCTCGACGGCGAGAAAGGTGAACGCCGCGCCGCCCGGGATCAGCACGACCAACGCGACCGCCGCGCGTTTGAGCCAGGTCGTTATTCGCTCGCGCATAAGCACCGGATCGCATGGTCGCTACGAGTCGGGGGCCGCTCCTCGGCGGCGCGCCCGTTCCCGCCGATAGAGGTACGTCACGCCCATCGCCAGCAAGATGAAGATCCACGCAAGGGCGAGGAAGAGGTAGTGAATCTGCCGCTCCTGCGACGCGCCGTGGACTGCGCTCTGGACCTCTTCACTGATCGAGCGGGCCGAACGGGTGAGATCGCCGACCCGGTCGAGAGCGAGCGCGTGCTGAACCGGCAACGCTTCGCGGAAGTACGCCCAGCCTTGATTGAGTCGGGGTTGCAGTCGGACGATCAGCGGTGACATGCGTTGCTCGCGCACGATGTCGGCGTCGGCGGTTTGCAGCGCATCGTTGGCTTGGCTCAAAACCGTCTTCAATTTTTGCGCGACAGTGAATCCCGGCGTGTCGGCCGCGTGACACGCGGGGCAGGCGGTGTCGAACAAGGTCAAGTCGGGTTCGGCCGTGTCGTGATAGCCGTGACAACTCACGCACTCGGAGAGCTTGCCTTCGTCCGCCGCTTTCCCGTGCGGCCCTTGGTCGAGGTACTGGGCGGTGCGCGCGTGGCAGTGGCCGCAGACGGTGCGGATCGTTCCCATCTGCGGCGCGACTGCGCCGTGCGCGCCGTGGCAGGTGACGCAGCTCGGCGCGGCGGGATGCTCTTCGACCAGCAGCGCCACGCCATGGACGCTGCGCTTGAATTTCTCGACTTGATCGGTTGGGAGCTTGTAGGGGGCCATCAACGTCGCGTCGGCGTGGCAGCGACCGCAGGTGTCGGGAATGTTGCGCGCCGCCACCGGGCTGGTCGGCTCGTCGCGCGGCACGATGCGGTGCGCGCTGTGACAGTCCGAGCACACGGCGACCTTATCGTCGCCTTGCTGTAACAAGACGCCGTGACGTGATTGCTGGTACTGCGCGTACTGGTCGGTTTGCAGATGATACGGCTGCATGCGGTTGGTGTCGGCGTGACACGACGCGCACAGCGCCGGAATGTTCTTGCGCAACGGCTTGCCGATGTATTGCTTGGCGACGGCGTGCGCTTCTTGGCTGACGATCGACGGATCGCCTCCGTGGCAGGCGGTGCAGCTAAAGTGCTTGGCGTGGATGCTCTGATCGTAGTCGGTCTTCACGTCGGGATGACACGTGACGCAAGACTCCTCTGCGTGCGCCGGTGCGGCGCCGATCATGAGTAGTGCGGTGAGCAGCCAACGGAGCATGCAGTCACGAGAGGTATTGGCGGACGGCGAAAAAGATCCACGCCGCAACGGTGGCGAGACCAAGCAGCCAGCGAACCACGCGCCGGGTGCTTGAATCGATGCCGCGATCAATGAAGGGGACGAACAGCGTGAGCAGGAACAGCATGAATACCGCGACTGCGGCCGTGGTCCCCGAGAGACTGCGGAGCAGCGGTCGCGCCGGCAGCAAGTACCAGCGCGGCTGGACCCCGGCCAGCGGGGCGAGCGGGTCGGCGGGTCCCAGCAGGGGCGGCGGATACAGAGTCGCCAACGAAACCAGGACGCCGAGGGTGAGCATGAAGACCATCAAAACAGTCAACAGCACGTCCGCGGCCACACGTGGATGTGCCCGCGAGAGAGTCGGAGATAGCGCCGGCCCGTTTATGTTGGTTTGCCACACCGCTAGAAGGTGTGCGCCCAAGAGGACCATGGCGATGACTGGAAGAATGCCGACGTGGACCGCGTAGAAGCGCAGCAACACTTCTTGGCCGAGATCCCAGCCGCCCCAAAATAGATTGAGGAGCAGGCCGCCGAGCCATGGGATCGCGGCGATGGTCTGTCGCGACGAGTCGACGCTCCAGTACGCAAACTGGTCCCACGGCAGCAACGTGCCGGTGAAGCCGAAGGCAAGGAGCACCACGAGCACCAGCACGCCAGACATCCAACTCACTTGGGCCGGTGCGTGATACGCGCGCGCAAAGTAGGTGCGGATCAGATGGAGGAAGGCGGTGATGAGGAGCAGGTCCGAACTCCACCAATGCAGCGCCCGCACCAACCAGCCGAAGCGGATCTCATCGACGATGATCTGCATGCTGTAGTGGGCGCCGTCGGCCGACGGCTGGTAGTACACCATCAGCAGCAGTCCGGTGACGATCTGAACGCAAAAGAAGAAGAACGCCAACGCACCGAGAATGCGCCACGGATTGACCCGCGTCGCGACCGGCCGATCGAGTTCGCCGCGAACGATGTCGGCGAGCGGACCGAAAAACGACGGCGTGCTAGATGCGTCGTTCTTGTCCGCGCGAGGCATAGACGTCATCGCCCACCAGCGCTACGTGAAAGTGCGTCAACGGCCGGCGCGGCAGCCCCGCGACCACATTGCCGCGCTCGTCAAAGCGGCCGTCATGGCAGGGGCAGTTGAACAGCCGTCGCTTGTCGTCCCATTTGGTGGTGCATCCCTTGTGCGTGCACACGGCAGACATGGCGACGAAGCCTTGCGCCAGATGCACCACCCACACCGGCTCTTCGTTCACCAGGGTGAGCTTGCCCGATCCCAGCGGGATGTCGGCGGCCTTCGCGACCTTGACGCGTTGGGGTCCCAGGCTGGATCGAACCTCGCCCGGAGCGAACAAGTACGCGGCGATGGTGCCGATGATGCTCGCCGCACCGGCGAGCAGGGTTCCGCCGAGCAAACGGCCGAGAAAGGACCGTCGACTAGTCTCTGGATTGATCATGAGGATGACCGCGTCACGTCGCCGATCGTTGCGCAACGAGAATCGATGTGATCCGCCGCACCGATTCCGTCTGGATCACCCTGCTGAGTTGCTGCAACACCATTGCGACCTCCCGCGGCTCGGCGGTCTCTCTCTGCGGAGCCACCGCGCCAGATATCGAGCAGTTGGTGTGCCACGCCGGCTTGAAGCGTCGCTTGTAAGCGATGCTGTTCGCCGAGGTGCCGCGATTATTAGGCGCGAGAATTGTCGAAGTGATCCATCGCACCCGGCCGATCGCTCACCTGACGTCAAGCCGCTTCCGAAACTGAAGGTACTTCTATCACCGCCGAGTATAGTGATCCAACCTGCCCTACTGCGCGGTTTCCTTGGCCGCAGCCTGCAGCTCCATGTCGACCGCGGCGGTCTTGCCCGACTCAATTACCACCTGGCCGTCGACGCTGCCGAGCAGTTCATGCCAGACGCGCAGGGTGTACGTCCCCGGTGGAATGTCCTCGATTCGGAATTGTCCGGTTTCATCTGTCACGGCGTGATAGGGATGCTCGGTCACATAAATGTAGCCGTGCATCCAGGTGTGACGGACGTTGCAATTCAAGTGGACCAGGCCAGGTTCGATGAGCGTGCGGCGGACAGTACGCCCTTTGGGAATCGCAACGTTGAAGAGCGTGCGCGAGTCCAGCACCGCATGGGCGTCGTGGATGAACGGGTCGCTGTTGTGCAATTCGACTTGCTGTCCGGCGCTGGCGGTGAGTACGTGCGGAACGAACGCGCACTTCAAATTGTCGATGGTGACCGGCTGAGAACGTGGCACCGCCTTTCCGGTGCGCACATCGACTAGAAACACCGCGGCGTTGCGCAGCGCGCCGTTGGCTCCGACCAACAGCCGTTCGTCCGGCAGCGTCTCGCCGCAGGTCTCGTGCTCCTTGAAGACCGGCTGCGGCGGCAGCTTGGGCACATCGCCGCTCACGCGGACGGTGCCTCGGATCGCTCCACCGTCCAGCACGACAATCTCACGATACTCGGCGGCGGCAGGCCCCATTGTCATCAGTAGCGTAAGCGCCGCGAGGAATGTTGGTCGACTGAGGGTGGTCGTCATACGGCTTCCTCCTTGTCCACACGCCCGATCGGGCACACATCAAAAATGCCGCCACCGTCGGCCCGGTTAGATGTCGCTTGTCAGCACGGTACCTGACCGCTGGTCTTTCTCAAACCGAGCCGGTCGGTTGACACATCCTTCCCAAGCTTGAGAATGAATTTGGAGGGCGACCCGATCGGCGAACCAATCGGCTCGAACGCGCGTGACGCAGCGGCCTCGCGCAACTTCAGTCGCTCGCGGCACGCAACTTGGTTACGGTTACGAGGCGGAGGACGATATTGTCATGATGACCGTTCGCGACCTGATGGAGACCGAAGTAGTCACTTTGAATTCGACCGACAATCTCAGCCTGGCCGACGACATTATGCGGCTCGGCCGCATCCGCCATCTGCCGGTCGTCTCCGGCAAACGTTTGGTTGGTATCGTCTCGCAACGGGATTTGTTCCGCGCGGCGATCTCGTCAGTCCTCCGATTGCGTCCGAAGGCCGAACGTGACTGGCTGCTCAAGATTCATGTCTCGGAGGTGATGACCCACCCGGTTGCCACGGTCGCGCCCGACAGCTCGGTCCGTTCCGCCGCGACGCTGATGATCGACAAACAAATCGGGTGTCTGCCGGTGGTCGAAGGCAGCGATCTCGTCGGGCTGCTGACGGAATCCGCGTGTATGCGCTACCTTTGCCGCTTGCTCGATCTCTCCGATGTCAAATCGCACCTGCCCGAGGTGTCCGAGCCCGATTAGTTGGCTGCGTTGCAGCCACGTGAGGAGTTTCCTAGTATCGCGGCATGGGAAATGGCGAGGTTCGGGGAAGAGGAACGGTCCTGATCGCCGACGACGAAGCGGCGGTGCGCGAAAACCTGGCTGAGGTATTGCGAGAAGAGGGGTATCAGATCACCGAGGCGGCCGACGGAACGCAAGCCATTGCGGCATTGAACTCGCAGGAAATCGATCTGGTGCTCTCCGATTTGCGCATGCCCGGTGCCGACGGCATCGCGGTGCTGCAGCACGCCCGCGAGGTCGCACCACAGACCTTGGTGGTCCTCATGACCGCGCACGCCACCGTGGAGACCGCGGTCGAGGCGCTGCGCCGCGGGGCTCAGGACTATCTCATCAAGCCCGTGCTGATCGACGATGTGCTGCACAAGATCGAGTACCTGCTGCAAAACCGGCAGCTCGCGTGGGAGAACCAATTCTTGCGCCGCCAAGCCGAACGCCAGTGGGACCTCGACGGATTCGTCGGGCACTCGGCGGCGATGCAGGAAGTGATGACCCTGACCCAACGCGTCGCGCCGACGCCCAGCACCGTGTTGATCACCGGCGAGAGCGGCGTCGGCAAGGAGGTCGTGGCGCGTGCGATTCATCACTTCAGCGAACGGCGCGATCGGATTTTTCTTCCGGTCAACTGCGGCGCGATTCCCGAGAAGCTGATCGAAAGCCAACTCTTCGGCCATCTGCGCGGCGCGTTCACCGGTGCGATCAGCAATCAGGAAGGCTTGTTCCAGCGCGCCCGTCTGGGGACCATCTTCCTCGACGAAATCGGCGATCTCCCGCTCAATCTCCAAGTGAAACTGCTTCGCGCCATCGAGGCGAAGGAGATCCTGCCGCTCGGCACGACCACGCCGATCACCGTCGACGTGCGCGTGATCGCCGCCACCAATCGCGATCTCCTGCGCGAAGTCGAAGCCGGACAGTTCCGCGACGATCTGTACTACCGCTTGAGCGTGGTGCGCATCGACATCCCGCCGCTGCGCGAACGGCGCGAAGCGATCCCCGCCCTCATCGACCACTTCATCCGCATTCACAATCTGGAGCTCAAGAAGCATTTCAAAGGCGCCGACAGCGGGACCGTGAAGCTGCTGATGGCCCAACCTTGGAAGGGCAACATTCGCGAGCTCGACAACGTCATCGAACACGCGATGATCGTCGGCGACGGCGACTGGATCACCCAGCGCGATCTGCCGCGCACGATGCAACAAGACGCCGACGTGCCGCCGCCCGCCGGTGATAACCTCCGCGATGCCATGCGGGCGTTCGAGAAGATTCACATTCAGGGCGTGCTGGCCAAGGTGCACCACGACAAGAAAGCGGCGGCCAAGCAGTTGGGCGTCTCGCTCGCCTCGCTCTATCGCAAGATCGACGAGCTGCAGCTTTCCTCGCGCGAACCGAACACCTGAGCCATGCACCGTTTCCTCGAAGCCCACGTCGCGGACTACATGACGACACCGGCCGTCACGGTTACGCTCGACACCAGGCTCGACGTGTTGGAGGATCGCTTCACGACCTACGATTTCAACGGCCTGCCAGTAGTCGACGGCGGTGCGCTGGTCGGGATGGTGACCAAGTTCGATTTGCTGAAAGCATTCGTCTTTACGCCGCAGACCGTCGTGCCGCAGTACGAGGAGTTGGTTGCGCTCACGGCGGAGCGCATCATGACCCGCGACGTGGTGTCGTTCGCGGCGTCGGCGCCGCTGACCCGGGTGCTGCAGGCGCTGGTCGATTTTCGCGTGAAGAGTTTTCCGGTCCTTGATGGCCGTCGAGTCGTCGGCATCATCGCGCGCGAAGACGTGGTCCGGGCGCTGCACGATGCCCGTACCGCGACGACGTAGCTCTCAAAGTCTCCACGGTTCCCGCCCGGGGGTTCACACCGGTGAGAACCTCGCCGGGTCGCCCGACATCGGCGCGATTGAGCGAGTTCGGCATATGACTTGGATACGGAGGCCAATTGGATGCAGTGGTCCCAGTGCGCTGAACATGCAGACGACACTGGCGAAGAAAGGCAAGAAAGGAAGGTTCGAGATGTCGCACACGATGAAGTCGATGTGGGGATTGTTCATCGGGACGGCCGCGCTGACGACCCTGGTTGCGGCGCCGTTGCGAGCCGAGACCAATCAAGGCAAGGCGGCTTACCTCAAGTATTGCAGCGCGTGTCACGGCGAGAGCGCCAAAGGCGATGGCGTGGTCTCCGGCTTCATGCAGCCGAAGCCGACCGATCTCACGCAACTCGCGAAGCAGAATCACGGTGAGTTTCCGATGCTGCTCGTAGTACAGGGAATCGACGGGACCAAGACCGTTCGTGCCCATGGAGACAGCGCCATGCCGGTGTGGGGTGAGACCTTCCGTCGCGAAGGCGTCGGTGCGTCGGTCATGTCGCCGGAAGCGAACGTGCGTGGCAAGGTCATGCTCATCGCCGACTACTTGCGCGGCATTCAGGAAAAGTAGCCGCGCCGGACTTCGTCTCCGATCACACTCGGGGCGGTTAACGCTCCGACGGCAGAAATTGGGAGAACAGCGGGACCAATTCCGGGCCGCGCCGAATCGTGTGTCCGCCGTCGACGCCGAGCACTTGCCCGGTGATCCAGCTCGCTTCGTCGCTGAGTAGAAAGCTGACCGCTGCGGCGATGTCTTCAGTTGTGCCGAGTCGCGATACGGGCATGCAGCGTAAGTAATCCGCCACCGCGATTTCGCTGTGCACCAGCGGCGACGCCAGATCGGTCGGGACCAAGCCCGGCATGACCGCATTAACGCGAATGCCGAATTCCCCCAGGTCGTCCGCGGCGCAGCGCGTCAGCATGTTCACCGCCGCCTTCGAGGCGCAGTACGCGCTCATCCAGCGATGCGTCAATGCGCCGGCAATCGAGCTGATGTTCACGATGCTCCCACCTCCCGCCGCCTTCATGGCGCGGGCTTCGGCGTGCAAACAGCGAAACACGCCGGTCAAGTTGGTTTCAATCGTGTGAGCGAACTCGTTCGCCGTCGCGTTGAGCACGCTCCCGATCGAGCCGCCGCCGGCGGCGTTGACCGCCACATGCAGGGAGCCGAACCGCTCAATCGTCTTGGCGATCGCGCCGTCGACCGACTCGTCGTTGGTGACATCGCATTGTACCCACGCCGCCGCCGAGCCGAGCGAAGCCGCGGCGGTTTCCAAAACCTCGCGGCGCCGACCGGCGATCATCACTCGCCCGCCTCCGGCGACGATCGCTCGCGCGCAGGCCAACCCGATGCCCGTGCCGCCGCCACTGGCAAAACCAACCTTACCGTCAAATCTCATTATTTGTGCCTTCCTTGTTGCGGAACTGCTGACACCGCTCAACGCGGCGAACCGTAACATTCTCAGATTCGCCGCGCTACGGTCACGTTGCCGGCCGGCGCAGCAACCCGCGTACGGAGCATGGACCGGCAGGGTTGCCGTTGATCCGCGATGTGAATCGCACGAGTTGTCCGCGTGGAGAGGAGTCGCTGTACAAACGTATGCGTCCCAATTACCATCCGGCTTCCGCCGGCAATCCGCGCCGGCGGGTCTTCTGTCGGAAACCAGATGAGGTCGTGGAGGGACGCCGTGATCTTTTCACCACATGAGCATTTCGACAACGCGCCGGCGGCGAACAAGCACATCGACGTCCACCCGCTCGCTGCCGCCATGGGGGCGGAGATTGCGGGGATCGACTGCGCGAACGTCAGCGACGCGACCTTTGCCGAGATCGAAGCGGCGCTGTTCCGGCACAAGATGATTTATTTCCGCGGCCAGCAGCACATGACGCACGGCAATCAATCCGCGTTCAGCCGCCGTTTCGGCGCGTTTGCCGAAGATGCGTACACCCGCGGCGTCCCGGGATTCCCCGAGGTGCAGCCGCTGATCAAAGAGGCCGATGAACGCACCGGGCTTCTGTTCGGGTCGGGCTGGCATACCGATTCCGCCTTCTTGCCCGAGCCGCCCGCGATCAGCCTGTTACGTTCGATTGAGGTTCCGCCCTTTGGCGGCGACACCATTTGGGCGAACAGCGCGCTCGCGTATCGGGCATTGAGCCCGACGATGCAGGGGGTGGTGAGGGGCTTGAAGGTGCACATGTCGATGGGCAACGTCCTCGAATCCGCACGTGCCCATGCGGCGCCGAGCGACAATGCCATCGGAAGACTCGCGCAGACCAAGGGGATGGCGACGCTTCCGGACGATCTCGAGCGCAAAGTGGAGGGCTCGTTCCATCCCCTCGTGCGCACCCACCCGAAGACTCGCGAACAGGCGCTCTATTGCGACGAAACCTACGCGGCTGGAATCGAGGGGCTGACGCCGCAAGAGGCGGCGCCTCTCCTCAAGTTTCTTGTCGAGCACATCACGCAGCCTGCCTTTACCTGCCGCCTGCGTTGGGAAGTCGGCATGTTCGTCATGTGGGACAATCGGCTATGTCTCCATCAAGCGTTCAACGACTATGACGGCTACAGGCGCGAACTGTACCGCACCACCGTCGCTGGCGAGCGCCCGGTTTGACCCTGTTGGACGCGTCCGCCGGTTGTGCCTTCCCCGGTTGCGGGACTTCTCACACCGCTCAACGCGGCGAACCGTAACATTCTCAGATTCGCTACGCTCCGGTCACGTTGCCTGCCGGCGGAGCAAGTCGAGTATGGCTCATGGGCGGGCACGGTTGCTGCTGATCTACTATGTGAAACGCGCGGCCGGCTGTGCGCGCGGAGGGAGCCGCTATGGTGCGCGATTACATGACCCCGCATCCTGAGACGATTGGTGGGCGCGATCTGCTGTCTGCGGCGCATGAGAAAATGGAGCGCGGCCGGTTTCGCCGCCTACCGGTCGTCGACGCCGCCGGCGCGCTCATCGCCATCGTCACCGATCGCGACTTGCAGCGCCACGCCGGCTATTGGCCAAGCACGCACGTGGATGCCGCAATGGTCGAGAATCCTATCACCATCAGGTCAGATCGATCTGTTTCCGAGGCGGCCCGCCTGATGCTCGACAATAAGATCGGCGGCCTGCCGGTTGTCGACGACGGACGCCTGATCGGCATCGTGACCACCAGCGATCTGCTGCGCGCGCTCCTAAACCCAGCGGACAGCAAGTAGCGGAGAGGTTCATCCAAGACCTCGCTTCGTATCGTCACTCTCCGTCCGGCGAACTCGCCGAAAGGCCGGGCCGTCGGCCGTAACCCGCTCGAATTGACAAACCGGCAGTGATTCCCGAGACTCGCCAACCATAGATTGGTATCGGAGGGCGATAAGTGCTTTTCGCGCCGAGTTGGATGTCAATTCGCCGGCCGCGGAACGACAGTGATGAGACGACTCGCGCCAGTTGATTGGCTCCTGCTCGGCACCACGCTGCCCATCTTCGTGCTCGGCCTGGTGATGTCCGTCATCGGCGGCATCCGGGGCGACTTCGTGATCGCGCCGGTCCTGCCGACGTCGGCGCCTGGTCCGCAGTCGTATCCAGTGGTGAAACGCATTCTCTCCTCCGTGGGCGCGGACGGGTTCGCGGTGGGAGACCGTCTCGTGCGCTTGGAGGGCAGCGACCTTCGTGGCGTCTCTACCGCTGGATTCATGCTGCGTTGGTCGCGAGCCGCACAAACAGGTGCGCGTTCTATGCTGCTGACGATCGAACGCCGCGACACGCGTTCCGATGTTCACATGGAACTCGTGCCGGGAAACAACTGTTTTTCGGTGGACCCTCCGTGGTGGGCCGCGTTTCCATCCGTCGTGGCTGGCGTTGGGACCGCCTTGCTCTTACTCGTGCGTGCACCTCACTGGCATCTCGCGCGGCGCTACTACGTGGTGAGCATACTCTTCGCCTTCTTCTTCATGCCGTACTTCACGGTCCCGACAGCACCACGTGTTGAGATCTTCAGCGATGTCTTGATGCTCCCGTTGGCCCAGGGGCTCTATCTGTGGAGCCTCAGCGAGTTCCTCCCAGGCCTGCGGTTGTGGAGTCCGAGGCAGCGAGCATTGGTCTGCATACTCGCGCTGCTGCAATCGGCATCGAGCGCAGCCGAATTCTGGTTGCCTGATCCCGGGGTGGCCGCGATCTCCATCGGAGGGCTTGTAGGCCTGGGCGTCACCATCGCATTTCTCGTGACGATGGCGCGCGTCTACCAACGCGCGGATTCTAAGGGGCGCCGCCAGATCAAGTGGGTGATCTACGGAGTCTACGTGGCCTTGCTGCCGAGTGGCCCCTACAACATCGCCCTCTCGCTCGGCATCGCACCCGATTGGATTGGCGCACTCGCAACTGTTTGGAACATTGCACTGGTGGCGGCCCCGCTCGGCCTCCTGGTGGCCGTCGCCTTCTACCAGTTCTTGGATATCGACCGGCTGTTTAGCGCCACACTGTCCTACAGCATACTGGCCGTGCTCGGCGTTGCCATGGTGCTCGGCGTGGTCCCGGCAGCCTCGCGCGCGGTCAGCGACACTCTCGGATTCGCTCCATTCGCTGGCCAAGTTCTCGTGTCCCTCGGCCTTGCGGCCCTCCTCGTTCCCGTGCACCGGGCTGTGGCGCCATGGGTCGATCGGCGACTGTTCCCCGCGCGCGCCACGCTTGAGCAAGGGTTTGAGCGGTTGCTTGAGGAGATCTCACATACCTCAGGCATAGACGAAGCCGCAGAGATGATGGTCGAACGACTCGACGCGTTGCTGCAGCCAAGTCTAGTTCTCCTCTACGCTCGCACGGGCGATCTGTTTGCGCCGCTGGCAGTGCGCGGTCGAAGCGCGTCCCCCGCGTTCGCCGCACGTAGCGCGCTCATCGCGGCACTGCAGGAGCGCACCACCCCGCTCGCGGCAAAGCGCTGGACGGCGCGTCAGGCGGCGTCGCTGGGCCCCTTCGAACGCGCGGCGATCGAGACTCTTGACGTCGCGGTGCTGGTGCCGATCCGCCGTGGGACCGAACTCGCTGCGTTCTGGTGTCTCGGACCGAAGCGCGACGGCGACATCTACACGGCGACTGATCTTGCTCTACTCGGTGCCGTTGCCGCCGCGATCTCCGATCGTCTGCTTGTGCTCAATGAGACACCGCGAACACGCCAACCTCCGCCTAGTCTACTGCTCGGTAAGGAGGAGGCCATACCGGCGCTATCGGAGACGATGGCGGACTCGCCGATCGAGGGGTCTGCACCGGAACCTCAATGTGTATTTCAACAGGAGGGCGAGTACTGGACGCTGGCGTACCACGGCAAAACCGCCCGCCTGCGGGACGCGAAGGGCTTATCCTACATTGCGCGCTTGCTCGCACAACCTGGTTGCGATGTGCACGTGCGTGACCTCGCTACGATGAATCAGGGGAGCAATGGCGGCAAAGGCTCCGAGGCCCTGACCTTGGAAGGCGACCTCGGACCGATTCTCGACGCCGGCGCCGCCGCGCAGTACAAGGAACGCCTCGCTGAAGCCCGTCACGAACTGGATGCGGCAACTGCGGCGGGCGATCTCCGCCAAGCGGCGCGCGTGCAACTGGAAATCGAGGCCATCACAGAGCAACTCGCCGCCGCCTACGGGCTCGGCGGGCGACCTCGCACGGCGGGGGATCTCAACGAACGCGTGCGCAAAGCGGTCACCAATCAGATTCGCCGTGCCCTGGACCGAATCGATGCCGTGCACCCAGATCTCGCCCGCCACCTGACCAACGCGTTGCGCACCGGCATCGTGTGCGGCTACCGCCTCGAGCACCCAATGACCTGGCGCCTATGAACGACGAGCACGAATCGCGGATTGCAAGAACGCGGCGCCGTTGTGCGGAGCTACTTGGGCGACATGCCACCTTGGACAACGCCGCGCGTGGTTGCGCCGGGCGTGAGGGGTGGGGTATTCGAAAAGTATGAAATCAAATGCCAAGTCGAGCATCACCCTGCCGCCGGCGGAGGTACGGCTGGTGCAGTCGTTGAAGGTGCGCTTGAAGCTGAAGAGTAACGTCGAAGTCGTGCGCCGCGGGATCCGTCCTGCAGGAAACGACGGAGCGCCGAGCGCTGCGAGACGCGTACCGTGCGGCCTCTCGTGCCACCCGTGGATCGATCGCGCGAGAGATTCAAGAGCTCGATTCCGAGTACAGCTCGGCCAGTAGTTTCAGCTTGAACTTGACCTCGGTTAGTACCCGCCCGCGGTAACCGGTCGAGTGGCGTGCGAAGGCGCTCGGAGGAACGCTGGCTCTTCCCGTTTGTCCTTCTCCCATCCTCTGCTAGCTTTCGGCCGAGTCACGGGGCATTGACACATGACACCCGCCGGTCCGGTCACCCTGCTGTTCACCGATCTGGTCAATTCGACCGAGCTTTTGCAGCGCGCCGGGGACGAGCAAGCGCAGCGCATCTTTCGAGCGCATCACAAGCTCTTGAAAACTGCCGTCGCGGCGCACGGCGGCCAGGAGGTCAAGTGGCTGGGCGATGGGCTGATGGCGGTGTTCGTGTCGCCCGCCGACGCAGTGCGCTGTGCGATCGAGATGCAGCAGGCGGCGCGCCGGCGCGTCGCCGCCGAACGCCTGGCGATCCGGGTCGGCTTGCACGTCGGCGACGCGCTGCGCGACGAGACGGACTACATGGGCCTGGCGGTGGTCATCGCACGTCGCTTGTGCGACCGCGCCGAAGGTGGGCAGATCCTGTGTAGTGTCCTGGTGACCGGGTTGCTGGCGGGGCGGCAGGCGTTCACCTTTCGTGACTGTGGCGCGCTGGCGCTCAAAGGCGTGGCGGCGCCGGTGGCTGCCAGTGAAGTGCTCTACCAGCACGATGCGCCGGCCGCGCTGCTCACCCGTCCCCCTTTCGTGGGCCGGCTCGCGGAACTGACCAAGCTCACCCAGAAGCTGCAGGAGGCGCGCGCCGGCGACGGCGGCTTGGTGCTGCTGGCGGGCGAGCCGGGGATCGGCAAGACGCGCACGCTGGAGGAGTTCGCCGAGCTGGCCCGCGAGCGTGGCGCGCGCGTGCTCACCGGGCGCTGCTACGAGGGCGAGTGGGCGCCGCCGTACGAACCGTTTGCGGAAGCACTCGCCGCGCACGCCCGCGAGGCCAACCCCGAAGAGCTGCGCCAGGACCTCGGCTTGGGAGCCGCGCCCCTGGCGCGCCTGGCGCCGGGGCTGCGCGAGAAGCTGCCGGACATCCCGGAGCCGATCGCCTTGCAACCGGATGAAGAGCGGTTCCGCCTGCTCGATGCGGTGGCCCAGTTCCTCATTGCATTGTCAGTCCGCGCACCCGTGGTCCTCATGCTCGACGACCTGCATTGGGCAGACAAGGGGACGATCGCGCTCCTGCGCCACGTGGCACGCTGCGCCGCCCGCCAGCGCATCCTGCTGCTCGGCGGCTATCGGGATGTGGAGGTGGACCGCACGCATCCATTCGCGGAAGCGCTCGGCGCCTTGCCGCGCGAGACGCGCTACGAGCACCTGGCGCTCGCCGGGCTGGAAACCGCTGAGGTCGCGCAGTTGCTGGAGACCATCGCCGACCAGGAGGTGCCGGCGGCGCTGGTCACGGCCATCCGGACGGAGACTTCCGGGAATCCCTTCTTCATCCGCGAGGTGCTGCTGCACCTGGTCGAAGAGGGCAAGATCCTGCGCCAGGACGGGCGCTGGACGGCGAGTGTCGCCATCAGCGAGATGGGGATTCCGGACAGTGTGCGCCAGGTGATCACGCGGCGTCTGTCGCACCTCTCGCCGGAGGCGAATCGACTATTGAGCGTCGGGTCGACGTTCAACGGGGCGTTCCGGTTCGACATAGCAGCGCGCGTCGCCGGGGTGACCGAAGTACAAGCACTCGATGCCATCGACGAGGCGCTGGCGGCACAGCTGCTGGTACCGAGCGGCCAGGCCGATACCTGCGACTTCACGCATGCACTGGTGCGGCACACGCTGTACGAGCAGCTCAGCCCGCCGCGCCGCGCGCGTTTGCACCGCCAGATCGCGGAGGCGATGGAGCAGGTGTACGGCGACTCGACCGGCGAGCACGCTGGCGCCATTGCGGAGCAGTATCATCGCAGCAAGGATCTCCCCGGAGCCGAACGGGGCGTCACCCATGCCGTCGCGGCGGCCGACCGTGCCGAGGCGATGTATGCGCATGACGAGGTCGTGCGCCTGTTGCGCATCGCCGTGGAACTCACGCCGCCGAGCGCGCCGCGACCAGTCCGGCTCCTCGGGCGCTTGGCTCGCGCGCTGACATGGGTGGTGAACTTCGACGAGGCGGTAGGGGTCGCGCATGAGGCTGGCGAGTTGATCGCGGCGACCGAAGGGTCGGCGGCGGCGGCTGACTTTTTGGGTGAAGTGACCGTCGGTCTCGTCGAAGCCGGCTCACTCCGGTCGGCCTTCAAGGTCGCGCGCCAGGGGATGGCGTACATCGGCGAGCGGCGGGATCTCACGTGGCTGCGGTTGGCGAACTACGACGTGACGCGGCGCGAGCAGGAGGACCCGGGGTATCCAGGCATTCCGCTCGACTGTCCGGAACGCCACGAGATGGGCGCCCTTGCCCGATCGATGTCACCCGATGACCTGACCGGCATCATGCCCTTCTTTGCACTCGCGTCACGACATGAAGAGCTGGGTCGCTGGCGCCAGGTCGGATTCATGTTGACGGGCGATTTTCGGGGCTCCATCGCGACGCTGGAGGAGTGGGCAACGCGGTGTGAGCGTGAGGGGCAAATCAATTCGGCCACCCACTTGAGCTTGCTCGCAGCCCGCTGCCGGGTTGCCCTCGGAGACATTGCCGTGGCCGATGAGGCATTCGGACGCGCCGCCGCGTTCAGCAACAGGTTCCGTGTCGGCCCGCGCGCGGCACTCGGATTGACGACCTACCGGTTTGAGCGCTGCATGGTGGTCAATCAAGGCTGGGCGGAGTTGATTTCTCCAACAGTGGATCTTGCAGCGCAACCCCACGCGGAAAATCTCCACGCATTGGCGGCGATCCGGGCCGCGACGGCGGTGATCCTCGGCCGGCTCGGGCAGACACAGTCGGCGCTCCAGATGCTCGCTACGCTGCCCGCTGCGCTCGATCGCGCACCGGCGTGGGCCAACCTCTACACGGCGGCAGCGTGCCACGCCGCCGCCACGCTGTGGTCCCTGGAGCGCCTCGACCATGCGGAGTGTGTCGAGCGCAACCTGCGGGACAAGGTCATCCCGTCGGACTTCCGCGGCCCGATGTATGATAGCCGATTGGCGCTGGCCCAGCTCTGCGCCCTGCAGCGGCGGTACGACGAGGCCGTCGAGTGGTTTGCGATGGCGCGCACCGTCCTCGACGAGCAAGGCGCCCGCCCGTTGCGCGCGATCGTCGACTACGACGAGGCGTTGATGTACGTGCGCCGCGGCAAACCCGGTGACGCGAAGCGCGCAGCGCCGCTGCTCGAGGCCACGCTCGCCCAGTTTCGCGAGATCGGCATGCCCGGCTGGATTCGGTGCGCCGAGCATCTGCTGCGCGAGGGCAAGGAGTGGAAGCCGCAGGAAGGCACGGAGGTGCAACGACCGGCGCAATCGCCGGGGAATGAATTCCCCGGCTCAGTCGACCGCAGTCGGCTGAAGCCTGTCGTGAGCCTCGTCGAAGGGCCGCCTGCAACCAGCGAATTGGAGTCCCCTTCAGGGGACTCTTCCGAGACTCAGCCTGGGAATTCATTCCCGGGCGTCGCAGCCGATGCGAACCTCTTCCGCCAAGAGGGTGAATTCTGGACCCTGTCCTACCGCGGCAAGACCGCCCGCCTGCGGGACACCAAGGGCTTGCACTATATCGCCCGCCTGCTCGCCCAGCCCGGCTGCGATGTGCACGTGCGCGACCTCGCCACGACGAATCCTCCGGGTGATGCGCCCAACGGCGCCGGACCCTTGCCCGTCGAAGGCGACCTCGGAACGGTTCTCGATGCGCGCGCCACGGCGCAATACAGAGAGCGGCTTGCAGAAGCGCGGCAGGAACTCGACGAGGCGAGCGCGGCGGGGGATCTCGGGCAGGCGGAACGGCTGCAGCATGAAATCCAGAGCCTCAGCGAACAACTCACGGCTGCTTACGGCCTCGGCGGCCGGCCGCGCACGGCGGGGGATCTCAACGAACGCGTGCGCAAAGCAGTCACCAATCAAATTCGCCGCACGCTCGACCGCATCTGCGCCGTGCACCCGG
>DATKMK010000032.1:0-22514 GCA_035541895.1 Binatia bacterium
GCGAAGCCAGGGACCTCCACGGCCGGTGGAACGACCTTGAGTATGACGAGAAGCGCCACGTCATTGAGCAGATCACGAGCAAGATAACCGTGTTGGATGGCGAGGTGGAGATCGACCTCTGCTACCTCCCCGCCTCCACCCAAGAACTGACAGAAGGGCAACATAACCTCACGGATTCATCGCCGCGACGAGCATCACGTTGGCAGGATAGGTGATCGAGCCGACTGCGCGAGAGATCGTGATGCGTGTTTCTTCCAACGGCTGGCGCAAGACTTCGATGACGTTCTTGCGGAACTCGGGCAGCTCGTCGAGAAACAGGACCCCGTGGTGCGCAAGGCTGACCTCGCCCGGTTTGGGAATCGTCCCGCCGCCGATCAAGCCGGCATCGCTGATGGTGTGATGCGGTGAGCGAAACGGCCGCGTCCCCACCAACGCGCGGCCGTCCATCAATCCCATCACGCTGTGCACGCGCGTGGTTTCGATGGCCTCGGCAAGCGTGAGGGGCGGCAAGATCGTGGGCAGTCGCTTCGCCAGCATCGTCTTACCCGAGCCGGGCGGCCCGACCATGATGACGTTGTGGCCGCCAGCGGCGGCCACTTCGAGCGCGCGCTTGACGTGCTCTTGCCCCTTCACGTCATTGAAATCGACATCGTAGCGTGCGTGCTCTTCGAAGACTTTGGCGAGATCGACGCGAGTCGGCTCGATCGTTCGATCACCGCGGAGAAATTCGAAGGCTTCGGCCAATGTCGGCACCGCGATCACGGCGACTCCCTCGACCACCGCGGCTTCGAGCGCGTTGTCCGCCGGCAGCACGACGCCGAGTAATCCCTTTTCACGGATGCAACTCGCGGTCGGCAGCGCGCCGCGCACAGCCTTCACTCGTCCGTCCAGCGACAATTCGCCCAAAATGGCGTACTGGCGCAATCGATCCGGCGGCAGCTTGCCACTGGCCGCCAGTAGACCGAGGGCGATTGGGAGATCGTAGGCTGAGCCTTCTTTCTTGATATCGGCGGGGGCGAGATTGATGGTGACTTTGCGCTGCGGGAAGTCGTAGCCGCAATTCTTCAAGGCTGAGCGCACGCGGTCTTTGCTTTCCTTGACCGCGCCTTCGGGAAGACCCACCACCGCCATCTGCGGCAAGCCGCCGGCGATGTCGACTTCGACTTCGACCAGCAAGGCGTCGATCCCTTGCAGCGCACTCGAAAGCACGGTAGCGAGCACAGGCAGTCCCGTTGACGCGCGCGAGTCTATGGGGGGCACTCGCGACAGTTCAAGTTTGCACTTAAGACCCCCGGACCGTCCGAGGGGCTCGCCGATGATCCTCGCACACCGAGTTCTCGATGCCGACGCCTGATGCATCTCCTGACGCTGACCTCGCCGCGTGGATCGCCCTCAAGCTGGTACGTGGCGTCGGCTGCGTGCTCTACCAGGGCCTGCTGCGTGCCTTCGGTCATCCGCGCGCGGCGCTGACTGCGGGCGTGCACGCCCTCGAGTGCGCCGGCGTCCGTCGCGACGTCGCCGCGGCGATTCGCGGCTTCAACGATTGGGCGCGCGTCGAGCGCCAACTGGCGCAGGCGAAGGGGGCGGGGGCGCGGGTGGTGACGTGGGCCGACGCTGACTATCCCGACAACCTACGCCAGATCCACGATCCGCCCCCGTTTTTGTTCGTGCGCGGCGCGTTCGATCCGACGGACCGTGTGGCGGTGGCGATCGTCGGCTCACGCAGCGCATCGACTTATGGGTTGCAAGTGACCCGGGAAATCAGCGAAGGACTTGCGCGCGCGGGCGTGACCGTGGTGAGTGGATTGGCGCGCGGCATCGATGCCGAGGCCCACCGCGCCACGTTGCAAATGCGCGGGCGCACGCTCGCGGTTTTGGGGTCGGGCATTGACGTCGTGTATCCCAGTGAGCATCATGCGCTGTTCATGGCGATAGCTGAGCACGGAGCGGTCGTGTCCGAATTTCTCATGGGCACCAAACCCGACGCGGAGAATTTCCCCAGCCGCAACCGCATCATCGCGGGATTGGCGTTAGGGACGGTGATCGTCGAGGCAACCGAGAAGAGCGGCTCGCTGATCACCGCGCAACTGGCCGTCGATCAAGGGCGCGATGTGTTTGCAGTGCCGGGCCCTGTCGGCGCGCGCAGTCGCGGTACGCACAAATTGATCCGCGACGGAGCCAAGCTGACCGAGCGCGCCGAAGACATCCTCGAAGAAATCGCTCCGCGCCTGCTCGCTGTGCGCGCGCGCCAGCAGCCCGCACCGGAGTTGGACGCCGCCGAAACGCGGGTGCTCGCGTCGTTGGGTGGTGAGACGCGGCATATCGACGAATTGATTGACGGCAGCGGGCTCACCGCGAGCCAGGTGCTGGAGATTTTGCTGTCGCTTGAACTCAAAGGCGTCGTGCACCAACTGCCCGGCAAATACTACAGCGCGCGCGGCGCCGAGCCGCGTGGGATGCGCCCGGCGCGACACTAAGACACCCGAAGACGCCCGCATGGCAAAAAATCTCGTCATCGTTGAGTCGCCGGCCAAGGCGAAGACGCTGAGCAAGTACCTGGGCCGCGACTACCAAGTGAAGGCGTCGGTCGGACACATCGTCGACCTGCCCAAGAGCAAACTCGGCGTCGCCATCGACAACGGGTTCGAGCCCGAGTACCAGGTGATCCACGGCAAGGGAAAAATCGTCACCGAACTCAGGCAGGCGGCGAAAAACAAGGACAACATCTTCCTCGCTCCCGACCCGGATCGCGAAGGCGAGGCGATCGCCTGGCACATCGCGGATCGGATTCGCGACAAGCACGCCCGCGGCAAGGTTCATCGCGTGCTGTTCAACGAAATCACCAAACGCGCGGTGCAAGAAGCGATCAAGCACCCGCAAGAACTCGACCGCAACTTGTATGAAGCGCAACAAACCCGCCGCATCCTCGATCGACTGGTCGGCTACCAGATCAGTCCGCTGCTGTGGAAGAAGGTGCGCCGCGGACTGTCCGCCGGCCGCGTCCAAAGCGTCGCCGTGCGCATCATTTGCGAGCGCGAACGCGAGATCCAAGCGTTCGTGCCGATCGAGTACTGGTCGATCACCGCGCAGCTCGACGGCGAGCAGCCGCCGACCTTCAACGCGCGCTTGGCGCGCATCGGCGATCAGCGACTCGACCCGGAGAAATTTCACGTCGAAAACGACCAACACGCGCAGGCGCTGGTCGCACGGTTACGCGAGGCCACCTGGACCGTCGCCAAGGTCGAGCGCAAGGAACGCCGGCGGTTTCCGACGCCGCCGTTCATCACCTCACGCCTGCAGCAAGAGGCTTCACGTAAGTTGGGTTTTGTGCCGAGTCGGACCATGCGCATCGCGCAGCGATTGTACGAGGGCATCGAACTGGGCAACGAGGGTGCGGTCGGTTTGATCACCTACATGCGAACCGACTCGATCCGGGTTTCGCCCGAGGCCGTCCAGACCGTGCGCGAGCTGATTGCCGGCCGCTTTGGAAAGGAATACCTCCCGGCGCAACCCAACACGTACGCAAGCAAGAAGGGCGCGCAGGACGCGCATGAGGCGATTCGCCCGACCTCGACCGAGTATCCGCCCGAACGCGTCGCGCCGTTCTTGTCCAAGGAGGAACTCGCGCTGTACACGCTGATCTGGAATCGCTTCGTCGCCAGTCAAATGGTTCCCGCGGTGTTCGATCAGACCGCCGTCGACATCAGCGCGGCGGACACCAGCTTCCGAGCCAGCGGGCAGATCATGAAGTTCGACGGCTTCATTCGCGTGTACACCGAAGGGCGCGACGACGAGCCGGCCAACAAGAAAGAAGACGACGAGGACGACGAGTCCGAACGCACGTTGCCGCCGCTGCGCGAAGGCGAGCGGTTGACGTTGCACGAGTTGCTGCCCGAGCAACATTTTACGCAACCGCCGCCGCGCTTCAGTCAGGCGACACTGATCAAGGAACTCGAAGAGAAGGGGATCGGGCGGCCGTCGACGTACGCGTCGATCATGAGCACGATCCTCAACAAAGAATACGTCAGCGAAGACAAGTCGCGGCGACTGCGACCGACGGAGCTCGGGTTTTTGGTCACCGATCTGCTCGTCGATGCGTTTCCCGACATTCTGAACGTCGAGTTCACCGCCGGGATGGAAGGCGTGCTTGATCAAATCGAGGAAGGCAAGGAGCAGTGGCGGAACGCGCTGCAGCAGTTCTACGCGCCGTTTCAACGCGACCTCGAACACGCCGACGAGCGCATGCGCGACGTCAAGCGCGAGGGGCATCCCACCGAATTCAAGTGCGCGACCTGCGGTGCCGACATGGTGATCAAGTGGGGACGCGGCGGCGAGTTCCTTGCCTGCTCGCGCTATCCCGAGTGCAAGTACACGCGCAACTTCACCCGTGATCCCGAGGGCAATCTTCAGATCGTCGAAGACGAAGTGACCGACGAGAAGTGCGACGTGTGCGGCCGGCCGATGAAGCTGCGCTTCGGTCGATTCGGCAAGTTCCTCGGCTGTACCGGATATCCCGAATGCAAAGGCGTGCGCTCGTTGGTGCGCCCGGTGCCGACCGGCGTGCAATGTCCCGATTGCCGCGAAGGCGAGATCATGGAGAAGCGGTCGCGCAACGGGAAAACCTTCTACAGTTGCAACCGTTACCCGAAGTGCCGCTTCGCCACGTGGGATCGCCCGATTCCCGAGCCGTGTCCGGTGTGCCAGGCGCCCTTCATCGTCGAAAAGACGACCAAGCGCGCCGGGACGGTGCGGCGGTGCTTGGTCGAGGGCTGCAAGTATCAAGAGACGGTGAGCGAACCGGAAACCGACGCGGTCTGACGAGTGCGGAGTAGGAAGCCGGATGCCTTCTGATGAACAATTCCACATTCCGCACTCCACACTCCGCGCTCCGGTGGTGGTAATCGGCGGCGGGCTCGCCGGCGCGGAGGCGGCGTGGCAACTCGCGCTCCGCGGCGTGCGTGTGCGCCTGTTCGAAATGCGTCCGCAGCGCGCCACCGAAGCGCATCACAGCGATCGGCTCGGCGAGTTGGTGTGCTCGAATTCGTTTCGCAGCGCGTCGCTCGACAGCGGCGTCGGCGTGCTGAAAGAGGAGATGCGCCGTCTCGGGTCGTTGGTGATGCGGGTCGCCGATCGCACGCGTCTGCCCGCTGGCGCCGCGCTGGCCGTCGATCGCGAGCAGTTCGCCGCGCAACTCACCGCGGCGATTCTGGCGACGCCGCAGATCGAAGTCGTGCGCGAGGAACTGACCGCGATCCCCGACGAGGGATTGGTCATCGTGGCGACCGGACCGTTGACGTCTCCGGCGTTGTCGGTGCACTTGCAAGAACGCCTCGGCGAGCGCCAACTGTATTTCTACGACGCGATTGCGCCGATCGTGACCACCGAGTCCATCGATCGGGCGCAAGTGTTTTCCGCCTCGCGCTACGGCAAGGGCGGCGACGACTATCTCAATTGCCCGTTGTCGCGCGAGCAGTACTATGCCTTCGTGCGCGCGGTGCTCGACGCGGAGAAGGTGCCGACCAAGGATTTCGAGCGCTGCGTCTACTTCGAGGGCTGCATGCCGATCGAGGAGATGGCGCGGCGTGGGCCCGATACGCTGGCGTTCGGTCCGATGCGGCCGGTGGGCTTAATCGATCCACGTACCGGCCGCCGCCCGTTCGCAGTGGTGCAACTGCGGCAAGACGATCGCGAGGCACGGTTGTACAACCTCGTCGGCTTCCAGACCAAGATGACCTACCCGGCGCAGCGGCGCGTCTGTCGCATGATTCCCGGGCTTGAACACGCCGAGTTCGTGCGGCTGGGGAGTTTGCATCGCAACACCTTCATCAACTCGCCAAGCGTTCTCAACCCCACGCTGCAACTGCGACGCTGCGAGCGCGTGTTCCTCGCCGGCCAACTGATCGGGGTGGAAGGGTACGTCGAGTCCGCCGCCGCCGGATTGCTTGCCGGTGTGAACTGCGCGCGCATCGCCGCTGGCGCCTTGCCAATCGTGCCGCCGGCAACGACCGCCCTCGGCTCGCTGCTGGCGTATGTCACCGATCGGACTCGGCAAGACTTCCAGCCGATGAACACCAACTACGGCGTATTCCCGCCGCTCCCCAACGCGGCGCGGGGGCGCGACAAGCGCGCGCAACTGGCCGAGCGCGCACTGCGCGATCAGGCGCATTGGATCGCCGAACATGGCGTCGCCGAGATCTGCGACGTCGCGACCGGCGATCGAGGCGCCGCGAACGTGGGCGGCTGATAGGTGGGGTCCCCGACATGGAGAAGAGCGAACAGATCTGGTTCGATGGCCGGTTCGTGCCCTGGGACGCGGCGCAGGTGCATGTGCTCACCCACACCTTGCACTACGGACTCGGTGTCTTTGAAGGGATCCGCTGCTACGAATGCGGACCGCAGCGGTCGGCGATCTTCCGGTTGCCCGAACACATCGCGCGCTTATTCGACAGCGCGCACATCCTCGGCCTGACGATCCCGTTCGCCCGCGAGCAGATCGCCCAAGCGTGTCTCGATGCTGTGCGGGTGAATCGTTTGCGGTCCTGTTACCTCCGACCGATCGTTTTCTTGGGTGAAGGCGAGATGGGCCTGGCGGCGGTCCGCAACCCAGTACGCGTAGCCGTGGTCGCCTGGCATTGGGGCGCATACCTTGGCGACGAAGGCGTGCGCAACGGCGTGCGCTTGAAGACCGCTTCGTTCCAACGCTTTCACGTCAACACGCTCATGACCAAAGCGAAGGCCGTCGGCCATTACGTCAACTCGATCCTAGCGGCCGTGGAAGCGAGACGGCTGGGTTACGACGAAGCCTTGATGCTCGACACCGATGGCTACGTGGCGGAGTGCAGCGGTGAAAACATCTTCGTCATCCGCCGGGGGGTGGTGAAGACGCCGTCCTTGGGGTCAGTGTTGCCGGGCATTACCCGCGACACCGCGATCACGCTGTTGGCGGATCGCGGGGTGGCGGTGCGCGAAGAGCGGTTCACTCGCGACGAACTCTACGTCGCCGAGGAGGTTTTCATGACCGGCACCGCAGCGGAAATCACACCGGTGCGCGAGGTCGATGACCGCCAGATCGGCTCCGGGCAACCGGGCGAGATCACCCGGTCGCTGCAGCGTGCGTTCGCGCAAGTTGTCAACGGATCGGACGCCCGCTACGGGCACTGGTTGGCGTCGGTGAACTGGTCGTAAAGCCGCGCCAGCAGATTGTTTTCTTGCGATTTGGCTTGACACACGCGAGGCCGGGAACTATAAGCCGCAGTCCTGTGACGGGGTGTGTGCGAGGGCGGCGGGTGTCTGAACGGGAATGCGCGACAAGGAGGGCCTTGATGGGTCGCCACTGGGCAGTGCGGGGCGCGTTGGTTGGGACACTCCTGGCGGCAGTCACTTGCATCCTACCGGCATTCGCCGATGTCACCACTGAACGTCCGGGCTCGATCGTGTTCTACCCGAAGGTGATCGTCTCCGGCACGCGTGATACGCTCATTCAGCTCACCAATACCTCGAACTCGCTGGTGCACGCGCACTGCTTCTACGTCAACGCGCAACTCGAATTCCCGGATCAGCCGCCGAGTCGGGACAATCAGCCGATTTGGCAAGAAGTCGACTTCGACATTTGGTTGACGAAGCAACAGCCGACGCACTGGATTGCATCCAGCGGCCGGCGGCCGGCGCCGCTCGCCGCCGAATGCACGGAAACCAATTCGCAGTGCAGTGATGCCGGACTGTTCCCCGGACGCATTCCGCCTTTGGCGGACGGATTCGTCGGCGAACTGAAATGCATCGAGGCGGATTCCTCCGGTGCGCCCATCAGCGGCAACCATCTGAACGGTGAAGGTACGTTGATCTCCACCGGACTGTTCACCAAGGGCGACACGAGCAAATACAGCGCGCTCGCTGTGATCGGGCTGGACACCAACGACGCGAATAACACGCTCTGTCTCGGAGGTGGCGTGACGACCCAGTGCCCGCGCGGCGCCGAATACAACGCCTGCCCGCAGGTCACGGTGTTCGACAGCTTTTCAGTGGGGTCGAACGATCCGGCGCTGGGGGACAATTCGTCGGTGTCGACCGAGCTGACGATCATGCCGTGCACCGAGGACTTCGAGCACCAAGTGCCGGGCTCGGTGGTCGTGCAGTTTCTCGTGACAAACGAGTTCGAGGAAACGTTCTCCGCCAGCACTACGGTCACGTGTTGGGGGAACTTCAACGTCAGCGCCCTGCGCGGCGTCTTTGACTACAACACGACCGGCTCGCGCTTCTTGCAAAGTCGGATGGCGCCGGCCACCAACAACGACTCAGGATTCGTTGGGGTCGTCGAAGAATACCATCGACTGAACGGCGGTCCTGGTGGCCATGCCGCGTTCAACCTGCACACGATCGGGCAGCGCACCGTCGCCGACGTGATCACACTTCCGGAGGGCCCGTAGTCTCGGGCGGCTGGGTGATGCTTATGAAAAGCCGAGCGATGGGGACCGTGCGGAAGGCCGCCGCGATCGTGTTGGCGTTGGCGTGTGCGGGCGTTACCCGAGCAGACGTGTCGTCCGATCAGCCCGCGGCGGTCGTGTTGTTCCCGAAGCTGATCGTCGACTCATCGAGAGGGATCGATACCCTGGTGCGACTGAGCAACACATCGACGCAAAACCCGCTCACGGTTCACTGCTTTTTGGTTGATGCGAGCCCGCTGTGTCCGAACAATCCGACTGCCACCTGTCTCCCCGACTCGCTCGCCTCGAAGTGCACCGTGCCCTGCGTTGACCGGTGGAACGAGACCGACTTCCGGCTGGTGATCACGACTCGGCAGCCGGTCGGTTGGCTGATCTCACAGGGCATGCGCGATTGCCGCTCGAATCCGGCCAGCGATCCCAATCGCCCGTGTTTCCAGCTCGACGGCGTGACTCGGGTCGGCCCAGGCAATCAGAGCAACGCCGGCAGCAACATCCTTCCGGCGCCGCATGATCAATTCGTCGGGTACCTCCAATGCATCGCGGTCGATGACAGCGACGCGCCGATCGAACGGAACGACCTCAAGGGTGAAGCCACCATCGTGCGCAATCAGCAGACCTCGACGCCTCCGACGGGGAAGGTGTGCACGTCGGGTGCAGCCACAACGACCGGAACGAGCTGCACGGCTGATTCGCAGTGCACGTCGACGGGCGCGTGTGATACCAGCACCAAGGTGTGCAAGCTTGGCCAACACGCGTGCACGCAGGACTCGGATTGCGGCAAGTGCGTTGCGCAAGAGAAACAGTGCACGGCGGGAACCGTCGGCGCACCATGTGCGAGCGACTCGGATTGTGACGCGGACTTTGGCGTGTGTACCGCGATGCAGTGTCAGGGAAACACCGCCAAATCGTGCACGATTTCTACTGATTGCAAGGTGGCGGGGACGTGCGAAGTTCCCTCGACGCAAGTCTGCAGCAGCGGTGCGGTGGGATCGGCGTGCAGCGGGAACACCATGTGCGGTGTCGCAGGGCAGTGCAATGGTGCGATGTGTATTGTGGGCGCATTGGGCAGTTCTTGCACAGGGTCGGGTGCGGATCCGTCGTGCAATCTGGTCGGCAAGTGCGGCCTAACCCCACCCACGGTTACGACAACCGTGGACGCCGACGGTTACAATGGTGTCGGTCTGCTCGCCATCACGCAGAAGCAATGTGCCAACGGAAACGCGTGTAGCACGAACGCGAATTGTGCTGGCATCGGAAACGGCGTCTGTGCCGTCCCGAATAATCACGACGGCACCTTGTGCCTGGGTGGCTGCACGCCGGGACAAGGGCAGTGCAAGGTGACGCGAAGCCTCTCGTGCTTCAAGGACACCGACTGCCCGACCAACGAGACGTGCGTCGACAAATGCCCGACGAGTTCGCTGTGTCCGAACGGGCCGGAGTATGACGGCTGCGCGAACATTCTGATCTTCGACCATTTCCTGGACGGGGCGAGTGACCCGATTTCTGGATATCCCGTGGTCACCGATTTGACCCTGGTGCCGTGTAGCCAGGACTATCTGCGCCAAAGCCCGCAAAAGGTGACGGTGCAGTTCCTGGTCTTCAACGAGTTCGAGCAGCGCTTCTCGACCAGCACGCCGGTGACCTGCTTCAAGGAGTTCCGTCTCTCCAACATCGACACGACCACCAACATCAAGTCGATCTTCAGTGCGGCCGTGAACGGGACGTTGACCGCCCAGACCCGCATTCGCGGGGTAGCGCTCGACACCTCGGGATACGGCCAGACCTTGATTGGCGTCGCGCGGGAGTTTCGTTGCGATGCCGGGAGCACGTTGGCGAACTGCAAGGCGGTGAGTACGTCGGCCTTCAACCTGCATTCCCAGGGCCGGCGGCCCCAGCCGGATTTCATTTGGTTGCCCCCAAGCTGAGCGGAAAGGCTGCTTTTGACTTGACAAGTTCGCACCCCGTCGATATAAGGCCGACACCAATTTGGGGGGTATTTGCGCCACGCCCATTTCGGCGCTGAGTGATTGAAAGGAGGAGGGTAATGCGTAGGCAGCGAGAGCGAGTCGGATTCATGAGGCGTACGCTGGCGGTGGCGGGCGCGCTAGGGCTGCTGGCTGGAGTAGCTAGCGCCGACGTCACAACCGAGCAGGGCGCGTCGATCCTGGTGTGGCCCAAGGTCATCGCAGCAGGAACCCGGGACACCATCATCCAGATCGCGAACACGAGCAATATGATGGTCTACGCCCACTGTTTCTACGTGAACGCTGGGCTCGCGGATCCTTCGAAGCCCTTCGACCCGATTTTCAATCCGCAACTGTGGCAGGAGACGGACTTCGACATCGCCCTCACTCGGCAACAGCCGACGGTGTGGGTGGCCTCCACCGGTCGTAAATTCGACCCCACGGATTCGCCGTGCACCAAGACAAACTTCAGTTGCAAAGATGCGGGTATTGACCCGGGTCTGGTGCCGCAGACGGTGCAGAACTTCACTGGTGAATTGAAGTGCATCGAAACTGACCAGTTCGGCCGCCCCGGCAGTGATGCCCAGTTCAACGCCCTGCCCGGTAACCATCTGAAGGGCGAAGCGACGCTTGTAAACACCGGCAGCCGCAACAACGGTGACGTGGCGAAGTACAACGCCATCGGTATCAAGGCCGATCCGAACGGTGTCGGTGCTGTCGACAACGACGGCATCCTTTGCCTCGGCGGGGACGGCACGACCGCCCCGTGCACATACGATCCAGGCAGTGGACCTGAGTACGCCGCCTGCCCGCAGACCTGGATTCTCAATCACTTTGCTGAGGGCGCCACCGACCCGATCGCCGAAGACACAAGCGCGACCTCAAGCCGGGTGAACACCGAACTGACGATCGTTCCCTGCACTGAGAACTTCGAGACGCAGGTGCCGACGCCGGTTACGATCCAATTCTCCGTGACCAACGAATTCGAAACTGCCTTCTCTGCCTCCACCACGGTGAGCTGCTGGGGGAATTTCTCGCTGCAGGACATCTCCAACGCGTTCACTCGCGAAGCCTTGCAGACGGACTACGCGCAAACGCGGATGCGGCCTGCCGGTGGCAACGGCGCGTCCGGCTTCCTGATCGTCGCGGAGGAGTTCCACGCAGTGGCGATCGGTGGTTCAACGAAGACGGCGTCGGGCGCGTTCAATCCGCATCAGGAAGGCGACCGTGTTGGCCCAGACCTGATTACGATCCCCGCGGGCCAGCATGGCGACAATTTGTAACGGCTCCACGTCCAGACGGTAGGGAAAGGAGAGGAACATGCGACAGGTAAGATGGGTAGGCTGGACGTTTGCGGCAGCGGCGATGCTCCTGGCGACCGCCCCGTCGGTCGTCCGCGCTGATGTGACATCAGACAAGGCCGCGGCGATTGTTGTGTACCCGATCGTCAATGTGGGTGGCCCGTTCGCACAGGACACACTCATTCAATTGAGCAACACCAGCACCAAGCCGATCGAGGCACACTGCTTCTACCTCAACGCCAACGGCCACTGCACGAACAATGGAGCTATCTGCTCGACCGGCGCCCAGTGCTTCGAGGGGAACAGCTTTGGTCTGTGCCTGCCTGGGTGGAATGAAACGGACTTCCGAGTATTCATCACCGCGCGTCAGCCGATTGCGTGGGAAGCAAGCGATGGACTGTCGAGCTTCTGCAAGTCGGACGCCCTCGGTGAGCCCTGTATTCCGATCGACGGCACGAGCCGTCGGGGCCCGAAGGATCCAACCGATCCGACCGGGACGCGGCTTCAAAGCAATGCAGGAACGCGCATTCCGCCGGTGCCTGAAACTCCCTTTATTGGAGAATTGAAGTGCGTTGCGATCTCCCCAAGCGGCGATCCGTGGCCAAGCGGGATCTTTGCGCCAGACAACGATCCGAACGTGCTCAAGGGCGAAGCGACGCTTGAAAATGTCGCAGCGGGCGCACCGCCTCGGGTTGACGTGGGCAAGTACAACGCGATTGGCATTCGTGGCTTGAGCAATCCGAACGACGACGGCATTCCGAGCCGCCTAACACTCTCGAACAACGGCGGCGAATACGAAGGGTGCCCGAACGTGCTGGTTCTCGACCATTTCTTCGATTCAGCGCAGAACCCGGTCCCAGGCATCACACCGACTCGTCGGGCGTTCACCTGGCCGGTGTTTGTGCCGTGTTCTGAGGACCTGTTGAAGCAGATCCCCGGTACCGCGATTGCGCAATACTTGGTTTTCAACGAATTCGAGCAGCGATTCTCGACCAGCAACACGGTGCAGTGTTTCCGTGCGACAGCGTTGTCGTTCACGGACACCACACAGCCGCAGAATTCGATCTTCAATGCGGGCATCACAGGCACGCTCACCGGACAAACACGCGTGTCACCGCTCGGGAGCGGATTGATCGCGGTCGCACTCGAATACTGGACAACCGCGTCGACGACAAACCCAATCGATGCCATCCTCGACGGTATGGCGAATCCGACGGGTGAACCTGGCCAACAAGATGATGTCAACGTGCATTACCAGTCGAGCGTCCGACCGAATCCGGACATCATTCAGTTGCCGTAAAGCATCGTAGTTACGAGCGAGAGAAGAGGGCGGAACCCAAAAGGTTCCGCCCTCTTTTTTTGTCCGGAGTGGTCTTGCGTTGACAAGGAAGCGTGCGTGCAAAGTAGAATTGAGTGCTTGATCCGCTTGCGTGGGGAGCAGCGAGGCGACGCCCCGGCAGTCCAGTGGGGCGGCAGTGAACTATCCTACACGTGGCTCCTAGAGGAATCCGCCCGAGTGGGATTGGGTCTCCGCCAGTTGGGCGTAGTGCCGGGTGAGCGGGTGGTGCTCGGTTTGCGGAATTCGCCGGAGTTGATTGCGGGCATGTTGGGAGTGTTCAGCGCCGGTTGTGTGTTGGTGCCGCTCAATCCCGGCTATACGGCTCGTGAGGCGGCCTACGTCGTGGGCGACTCTGGCGCGCGCGTTGTCATTGCAGATCCGGCGGTGAGAAAGGCGATCGACGGACATCTTCCCGCATCGGTGCGGTGGCTTACGAGTGACCTCCCGAGAGCGAGTGGCACACTAGAGCCCGCGAGCGGCTCCGCTGACGAGCCGGCGATGATCGTGTACACGTCCGGTACGACCGGACGCCCGAAAGGGGCCATTCTGTCGCACCGTGCGATCAGCACGAACTTGGCCACCGTGGCGCGCGCATGGCGCTGGACGGAGGGGGACCGACTGCTGCTGACGCTCCCGTGCTTTCATCTGCACGGGCTCGCCCTCGGCATTTTGGGATCGCTGCTGACCGGGTCCACGATCATCTTGCGGTCACGTTTTGTTGCCGAGGAGGCAGTTGCCGACAGCGCGGCGCAGCGAGCGACGCTCTTCTTCGGCGTTCCGACGATGTACAACCGACTCGTTGCTCTACCGGCCGGGGCGCTCGACCGTTGCGACCTGTCGTCGATGCGTTTGTGGGTATCCGGATCTGCACCGTTGACGGCGGCTACGTTTGAGCGGTTCCGTGAGCGCTTCGGGCACGAAATTCTCGAACGATTCGGCATGAGCGAGGGGCTCTTCATGATCTCGGCCCCGTATGACGGACCGCGGCGCGCGGGGTCGGTCGGACATCCACTGCCGGGGATTGACGTGCGAATCGTAGACGCCGACGCGCTCGATGGCGGCAGCGTCCGCGACGTCGCGCCTGGCGAACAGGGAGAACTGCTCGTGCGCGGGCCGAACTTGTTCAGTGGGTACTGGAATCGGGCCGAAGAGACGGCGCGCGCATTCGTCGGCGGCTACTTTCGCACCGGCGATCTGGCCGCACGGGATGGCGATGGCACAATTCGTATCACCGGTCGGATCTCGTTGGACATCATCAAGACTCGGGGTTTCAAGATCAGCGCAGTGGAAATTGAGAATCAACTGCAGGCACATCACGCCGTCCGTGACGTCGCCGTGATCGGTGTGCCCGATGCCGACCAAGGAGAGCGGTTGGTTGCGGTGGTTGTACCATCTCCTGGAACCAACTTGACCACCGAGGAGCTTCGCACCTACGCGCGCCAGCACCTGGCGCCGCACAAGGTGCCGGCGGAGATTCGATTCGTCGAAGAGATTCCCAGCAGCGGGCCCGGCAAGTTCAGCAAACGAGTGCTGATAGAACAGATCCGTCGCGGGTGAGTCGATCAAGGAACGTGGCCACTCGACTTCGAACCGCAGCCGCGCTATCGCGACGGGGGTACTCGAAGGAATTCACGCTGTGATGGCGCGGTGGAACACGCTGCTCGTCTTGGCGGCGCTCATTCCCTCCTCGGTGTCCGGTGAGGTAGTGGAGGTGAGCGGGACCGTCACGAGCGCCGACGTCGAAGGTGGTGTCGCCCGGCTGCGACTGGACGACCCGAGCGCGCCGCAGGTCGTTCTCGTCGTCGGCTGGCTCAGCGGTTTTCCGCCGTCGCCGGAGAAGTTCTACGCGGGCAAGACCATCTCCGTTCGAGGGGCGCTACGATCGTTTCGTGGAACGCGCGAGATCGAGGTGCGGGATGCCGCCGACATCACCGTCGTCGCCGGGGCGCCGCTGTCCAATGACACGCCACCAGGCAGTTCCGCAGAGATCAACGAACTCCGCCAACAAATCCAGCAACTCGATGAGCGCATCCGCAAACTTGAGCGGCGGACCCTCGGTCGTGATAAGAGTGATGAGTGAGGATGCTCAGCACCTACTGGTGGCACTGGCGCTCGGTATCCCGATTGCGGCGCTGGCGACGTACATTCACTTTCGCATCTTGCGCTACTTGAGAGATCGAAGCACCAGATCGTGATAGGTGGCCACAGAGATCTTACGAGCTCAGCAATGCCAACATCTTCCGCCAAGAAAAAATCAGCCACAAAGGCACGCTCGGCGTCGACCCGAAAGGTTGCTGCGCGACCTTCCAAGAGTGCGGGTGCAGCTCACTCGGTTCCGCGGCCTGTCCATCGAGCGATCTTCATCGACGTCGAGAACACCAGTAGCGAAGTCGATTTGATGCGAGTGGTGGACGCGCTGAAGATCGATCGAGTCGCACAGCCAACCGAGTTGACCGCGGCGGGAAACTGGAAGTCCGTCGGACAGCGCCTCGCGCGGCGACTCGCCAGCCTCGGCGCAAACCTGGTGCACAGCGCGCCGGCGACCGGCGTCCGCGATTGGAGTGACCTGTGGATTGCGGTCGCCGCGGGTTGCTGGCTGGGCGGAGCGCAGCCCGGAGATCGACTGGATATCGTTTCCGATGATCGGGCGTTCGACGCCGTCGGCGATGCAGCGGCGGCTCGCGGAGTCGTGTTCCAACGCATCACCCATCGCACATCGTCGACCTCCTCGTCGCTCGCTCAACCGCCGGCCGACCGCGCGCCGAGACGGCGCCGTCGCGGCCGAGCAAAATCGTCACGTCCGGCCGCGGTCTCACCGCCGAACGTCCAACCCGTGCCGAGTCCAGTGCCGCCACAGCACGAAGATGCTCACGCGGCGTCGCACGAACAAATCATCACCACGATCGGTCGACTCACCGGTGGAGATTCACAACGCTGGGTCAATCTCGACGTACTCGCCAACGCGCTCAAGGCCGAAGGTTTCACCCGTCCTCCCGGATCGCCGCGGCTGGTCACTCGCTTGCGTAAATTGAAGGACCTCGAAGTGAGCCCAAACGGGATGGTGCGGGTAGTGAAGCTCGCGCCAGACGAGACGACCGGATCGCCGATTGCGGCACGTCAACAACACTCCCGAGGAACGCGTTCTCGTCGCGGCAGGGGCCGGGGGGGGCGAGTCCGCACCGCGGTAGCCACCCGCGACCCGGGGTCGTTCGACCAGCCACAACACTCGGACCAACCCGGCGAGCCGCCCGAAAGTTAGCGGGTCGCGCAACCTGGACTGAATTTCTCCGCACGAGGCGACTGGTGCCAAGCGCGCCGCCTGAAGATCTCGACACGGCGATTGCCCGACTCCACGTCGAGGGACTGCACACCCGCGACATCGCCGTCGTGATGCCACGGCTCACGAGGCCGTCCGAGTCAGCGTGGGTACTCAACCGATGCGGATAGCTTCGGCCTGGATGCGACTGAAGAGCGGATGGCCTTCACGGCACCGTCGCTCATACGTTTCGCGTGATACGAGGATCGGCTCGACCGGGTAGAGTGGTGCGACGCAGCACTTCGCCGACACGGTCGAACGCGCGCCCCGGGACATCGCCGATCACGGGTCCAGCGTCTGACATTCGGCGAGCAATCGTCGCAAGCTGTGCGTGATGATCGACGTACGGCCGCCGGCGTAAATCAAGGCTTTGAGCGCCTTCTCGCCGGCTTGCTGACACTGGAAACAACTCTATTCAAAGTGTCCGGAGGCTGCACTGTCTTTAGCGGCGCGCAAGTCGGTTTGCGCTTGCTCGAACCAGGTTCGCGCGATGGCTGTCCAGCCGCTCATGCAGCACGATCGCACGTGCGCGCGGTATGGGTCAACGGCGCAGTAGGAGCGGTGGCGCGCGACCGAGTTCCGGGGAACCCCGCCCCAACGCGCTCGGAGATCGCGTTTCACCTGACTCGGAGCGGGATCGCACGCAGATTACGACCAGGTCCCCGCCGCTGTGGCCACGTCGGGCCACGGAGGAGGGTGGAGGCCTTTCCGCGCCGCCTTCTTCCCCTACGCACCCTCGAAGTAGCGCCGCGGATTGCCGACCAGCATGGCGTCGATCTTTTCATTGCTCACGCCGGCTTCGCGCAGTGCCGGGATGATGTTCTTGAACACGTGCGTCGGTTTCCAGGTCGCCAGTGCCGCTTCGGGCACCGGGAGTGCGCGGCCGCGCCAGCACCACACGGTGTCGTGCGACAGGACGATTTGACTTTCGAAGCCGATGCCGAGCAAGCCGATCAATGCGGCTTTGCGCAGGCGGTCGGGATGCAGGAAGTCGAGGCCGAAGCGGTCGAAGCCGAGATAGGCGCCGCGGTCCAGCATGTCGGTGTGGTACTTCAGATCGGCGCTGCCGCACGAGTGGCCGACGATGACGTGGTTGAGGTCGACGCCTTCGGAAGCGAAGATGTCGAGCTGCTCGCGTCCCATCGTGCCGTCTTCGGTGTGCGTGGTGATCGGGGCGCCGGTGGCTTTGTGCGCGCGCGCTGCCGCGCGCATGATCGTCTCTTCGTAGGGGGTGATCTTGTGCGCGCCGCTGGCGACCTTGATCACGCCGGCCTTGACGCCGGTCGAGCCGATTCCGACCGTGAGTTCCTTCACGAAGCCCTCGGTCATTTCCTTGATCACATCGGTGAATTGCGCGCGGAACTTGAAATACGGGGTGGCGCCCGACTCTTCCTTGTACAGGCCGGTGGCGCAGATGATCTTCACCCCGGTCGCGTGCGCCACTTCGGCCATCAGTTCGACGTCGCGCCCGAGATCGATCGGGCACGGATCGAGCAGCGTCCGCATGCCGAGCGCCTTCAGCTCCTGCATGTGGTCGATGCAGAGCTTGATGGTCTCCTTGCGGTTGAACGCCGGCGCGGCGGCGTCGGCGTCCCACCCGGGCCAGCCGATCATCAGATGTTCGTGCATCAGCGCCACGCCGAGATCCGACGGGCTGCAGGGTCCGAGTACGGTATTCAAGTTGCTCATCGTGCGCTCCTTTCAGCGATGAATCGTGAAGCCTGAAAATTCGCCGGTGGCTTCTGCCCACTGCGTCTCGACGTGATTGACCAGCGCCCCACCGGGACCGTCGTGACACCAGATCGCCAGGCGCTCCAACCGTTCGCGCGTGCCCTCGGCAATCAGCTCCACGCTCCCGTCGAGGCGGTTGCGAACCCAGCCGGTCAGGCCCAGCCGTCGCGCTTCGTCGAGCGTCGAGTAGCGAAACCCGACCCCTTGAACACGGCCGCTCACGATTGCTCGCAATCGAACGGCTGACGACTCGCCGAGTTCGTCGCTCATCGCGATTCTACCGTAGCGCTGTTTGACCCGGCATGGGAAGCGGGGAGGTGCGCTGGCGGCGGGCTCGCATCGAGCGGGTGCGGCCCGACGACCGCCGCGATGTCTTGCGGTGCCCAACGGGTACCGACCTGAGTGAGCATCGCGGACAACAGCAACGGTGCTGGCAGCAGCACCATCAGCACCGCCCGGAGGGCATCCGCCTCGCCGATCCCTCGCGCCTGCAACGCATCGCTTGCCAGACCGATCAACCCCGGACTGAAGGCGTCGCCGAGCAAATGGATCAACAGAATTTGCAGCGACACCGCCGTCGCCCGCACGGTCGGCGGGGCGACGTTCGCAATCAGGGTGTTGATCGGTCCGGTGTGCCAGAAGAGGAAGAAGTTGATCGTGACCAGCAGTAGGAAAAGGCGCGTCGGATCGCGAACGAAGAAAAACCAGGGCAGCAGCAGCGCGCCGATCGCCAGCCCGGTGGAGATCGTGTGAATCAGCCCATTGCGTGATCGCCGATTCCACGCGTCCGCCAACCGTCCTCCGACCACCGTCCCGATCAGGGAACCCAGAATGAGTGCGCCGCCGCAGAACGCGCCGGCGTCGTTGAGGCTCATGCCATAGATGCGCACGAAATACGTCGGCAGCCAGACCGCAACGCCGCCGAGTGAAAAGGTCAACAGGATCTGACCGGCGGTGGTCCACAGGTAGCTCCGGATCCGCAGGATGCATCGCACCGCAGCGGCGAACGGGAGCGACGTCGCTTCGGTGACGAGATCGTAGCGACCACGTTGCGGTTCGTGCAGCGACCACGCCGCCACCGCGAACAGCGCCCCCGGCGCGCCGGCGAAATAGAACGCGCGCCGCCATCCGACCACATCGCCGAGCCACCCGCCCAAGACGTACCCCAATCCCGATCCCACCGGCATCGCGATGTAGAACAAGCTGAGGGCACGATTGCGGCGGGCGGGCGGAAAGTAGTCGGCGATCATCGCCGGCGACGCACTGGAGTATGCGGCTTCGCCGACTCCCACCAGCGCGCGGCAGGCGAACAACATGCCGAACGTGCCGGCAAACCCCGAGCAGGCGGTTGCCGCGGACCACAAACCGACGCCGTAGCTGACGATGCGATTGCGCGCGCTGCGATCGGCCACGTAGCCGAACGCGATCGCAGCGAACATGTAGACCCAGATGAATGACGAGCCGAGCAAGCCCAGCCACGCGTCGCTCGCGCCGAACTCCGCGCGGATCAGGGGCAGCAGCGCGGCTAAAATGTTGCGATCAATGTAGTTGAGGGCGTTGATCAGGAACAGAATGATCAGCGCGTAACGCGCGTATCCGCCGTTCGGAGACGGCGAACTCACTCGTCCACCAGTGCGCGGAACTCGCGCTCGTCGAGGGTGCGAACCCCCAGCTTGCGCGCTTTGTCCAGCTTCGAGCCGGCTTCCTCGCCGACCACGACATAGTCGGTTTTTTTGGAGACGCTCGACGTGATTTTGCCGCCCCGGGCCTCGATCCAGCGGGCCGCCTCGTCGCGCGGGATGGACAGCGCGCCGGTGAGCACGAACGTCTTGCCGGCGAGTGTGCCGCCGCGAACCCGACGCTCGGCGGTCGGACGAATGCCGGCGCGCCGTAGGCGTTCGATCACCGTGCGGTTCTGCTTGAGGTCGAAGAAGGCGCGAATCTCGCGCGCGGTTTCCGGCCCGATGTCGCGCACCGCCAACAACTCCTCCTCGCTGGCCCGCTCCAGCGTCTCGAGGTTGCCGAACTCTTCCGCCAACACCGCCGCCATGTGCTCGCCGACGTGCGGAATGCCGAGTCCGTTGATGACGCGCGCCAGCGTAGTTTTCTTACTGCCGGCGATCGCGTCGACGATGTTCTGGGCCGACTTCTCCGCCATGCGTTCGAGATTGATGAGCTGGTCGGCGGTGAGATCGTAGAGGTCGGCCACGTTCTTGACGAGACCGGTTTCGATCAACTGGGCGACCAATTTCTCGCCGAGGCCGTCGATGTTCAGCGCATGCTTCGAGGCGTAGTGGCGCACGGTCTCCCGCAGCTTCGCCGGGCAACTCATGCCGATGCAGCGGTACGCGGCCTCGCCTTCTTCGCGCACGACCTTGCTGCCGCACACCGGACAGTTCGGCGGCATGTGGAACGTGCGCTCCTTGCCGGAGCGCTCACTGGTCACCACGCCGACGACGTACGGGATCACGTCGCCGGCGCGCTCGACGATGACGGTGTCGCCGATGCGCACGTCTTTGCGCTCGACCTCGTCCATGTTGTGGAGCGACGCGTTCGACACGATGACGCCGCCGACTTGAACTGGTTCAAGTTCGGCCACCGGCGTGATGGCGCCGGTGCGGCCGACCGACGGCACGATGTTGTTCACGCGCGTGCGCGCTTGCTGGGCCTTGAATTTGAACGCGATCGCCCAGCGCGGCGAGCGCGAGACTTCGCCGAGGCGGCGTTGCAGGTCGAAGCGGTTCGCCTTCGCGACCACCCCGTCGACTTCGTACGGCAATGCTGCACGGCGCTCGGCGATGTCGCTGTGATAGCGGAGAACCGCCTCGGCGTTGGCGCAGCGCCGATTGAGCGGATTGGACTTCAGGCCCCACCCCCGCAGCGCCGCGAGGAACTCCCACTGTGAGTCGAAGCGGATGCCGTCAATTTGGCCGGGGCTATGGCAGAAAATATCGAGCGGACGCTGCGCCGTGATCCGCGAGTCGAGCTGGCGCAGGGATCCGGCGGCGGCGTTGCGGGGATTGGCGAACGCCGGCTCGCCTTGCTCGACCCGTTCGCGGTTGAGTTGCTCGAACGCGTCCTTCGGAAAGATCACTTCGCCGCGCACTTCCAGCCGCGAGGGAATGTGCGGCGCGCCTCGCTCGTGCCGCAAAGTGAGCGGAACGCTGCGAATGGTCTTGACGTTGGCGGTAACGTCTTCGCCGGTGGTGCCGTCGCCGCGCGTCGAGGCGACCTGGAGGGTGCCGTCGATGTAGACTAGTTCGACCGCGAGGCCGTCGAGTTTTGGCTCGGCGACGTATTCGACCGGATCGTTCGATTTCAGGAAGCGGCGCACCCGCTCATCGAATTCCCGAAACTCTTCTGGCGACATGGCGTTGCCGAGGGACAGCATCGGCACGGTGTGTTGCACTGGGGCGAACTTATCGGCCGGCGGTGCGCCGACCTTTTGCGTGGGCGAGGTGGGGGAACGCAGCGCTGGGTACGCGTCCTCGATCGCCTGGAGGCGACGAAACAACGCGTCATACTTCTCGTCCGAAATTTCGGGCGCATCGAGCACGTGATAGCGGTAGTTGTGGTGCTCGACCTCCTTACGGAGTCGGACAATCTCGGTCTCCGCCTCCCTAGCCGTGCGAGGAAGCGGCGATTTCTGTGGCGTCACGCCCGGCACTATAGTCGGATTCGCACCACTGGCAACGCGAAGGGCCGGCTGTCACCGGGTGGAAAATTCTGAGAACGTCTGAGCCGATGTTGACAGGGCGTAGTCACGTTGCTAGGAAGCACTTTTTGCGCCAGGCGGTTCTCCACGCGGGAGGTTTCTAGCAGAAGGTTCTGGCAGTTTGGCCGATGTAGCTCCAATGGTAGAGCGACTGACTTGTAATCAGTAGGTTGCCAGTTCGAGTCTGGCCATCGGCTCCATAGGAACGGAGAGGTACCCGAGTGGCCAAAGGGAGCAGACTGTAAATCTGCCGGCGACAGCCTTCGGAGGTTCGAATCCTCCCCTCTCCACCATGACTCGAACAGGAGATGATGTCGGTTGCGCGGGAGTAGCTCAGTTGGTTAGAGCATCAGCCTTCCAAGCTGAGGGTCGCGGGTTCGAATCCCGTTTCCCGCTTTTGTGAAGCAAGGAGTGTTGGTTCGGCAGGTGTCGGCACACGATGCGCCCAGGTAGCTCAGTCGGCTAGAGCACCTCCTTGGTAAGGAGGAGGTCGGCGGTTCGATTCCGCTCCTGGGCTCTGTCGTGACGCATCGCGACTCACCTCGGCAAGATGAGGCATAGATCAGATGGCGAAGCAGAAATTTGAGCGCAAGAAGCCGCACGTGAACGTGGGGACGATCGGGCACATCGATCACGGGAAGACGACGCTGACGGCGGCGATCACCAAGGTGCTGGCGGAGGCGGGGATGGCGCAGTTTGTGGCGTTC
>DATKMK010000033.1:0-5175 GCA_035541895.1 Binatia bacterium
CTTCAATGGGGCCGCGACCAATTGGTCGCGGAGTGGGCTGTCATTCCAAGCAGCGGATTTTCAAAGATCCTTGACGGCGTTTGCGAGCGGCCCGCCGCGCTGCGCGCCACCAACCCATAGCGATCTCGACCACATCGCACAAGCAGCGAACCACTGGGCGTTTTTTGCATGCGAGCGGCGACCGACTTTTCGCGATCACCGCGCCGCTCGCGAGCACGCGGCGATATATGCTCGACCTCCGACCACTCACGACGCACTATCTCACACTCACCCTCTCACCGCGTCTCGAAGCCCGGGTAGCGCAGCAGCTCGCCGGTCACGACCCGCGCCAGCAGTCGGGCTTGAATCTCCAAGATGCGGCGATAGCTGACCCGATAGCCGAACAACGGGTGCGTCGCCAGCGTGTCGATGCGTTGCTCGTAGGCACGGATGAATCCCTTCCGGCCCGCCGGCGTGAGCGACACGGCGTTGCCGACGGCGATGAAGTCGTCGGTCGTGACCATGCGGGTGTTGATCGCGCTCAACACCGCGGAGTCGGCGATCAGCGGCCGGAAACCCTCCATGAGGTCGAGTGCGAGCGCGGGGCGGCCGAAGCGCGGTTGATGATAGAAGCCGATGAACGGATCGAAACCGATCGCATGACAGATGATGGTCAGGTCTTTGACCAGCATGCTGTACGCGAACGACAACAATGCGTTGACGGGGTCGCGCGGCGGCCGGCGATTGCGATGCGCGAAGTCGAACGCCGGCGGCGGCTCGCCGTCCGTGACAATGTGCCCCCGTGCGCTCGGGCGCGAGGCGCCCGGTGCTCCGATGGGTGTCGGCGCATGGAGTGAATCCACTGCGCCTCCATCCACTTTGAGCATGCCACTGAAGTGTTCGAAGTAGAGTCGAGCCGCGCTACCTTCGATGCCGAGCAGCTCCTCCATCGCGCCCGCACGCCCGGCCTGATCGGCGAACCGCTTGAGGCGTTGCAGCACCGGCGCCGGCGGCTCGATGTGATTGCGCTGGAGCAAGGTGCGCTGATTGCGGACCTTCGTGGCCACGATTTCACGCGCCACCCGCAGGCCGAAGTTCGCGTCTTCCGCGCGCCGAAATTGATCGCGGCGGAGAAACACGTTCTTCAGGCCCAGGCCCGCAGTGAGCCCGTAAAACCACCCGCCGAACGAGAAGTGGGCGATGGGCTTCTCCGCCCAGCACAACCCCTGCACGGCGGCCGCGGTGAGCGTGATGTTCCCGAACACATTCACTTGCGAGATTTCGTTCACTCGCGCTTCCTGCACCAGCTTCTGCCGGTCGCGGATCTGCAGCACGTCGCCCGACTTCCCCACGGTCAAGCCGTGCCCGGTCACATACAGTGGGCGAAGATCGTCGCGCGCCGGCACCAGGCGTCGCACATCACCATGGTGTTCGCCCGCGGGCTGAAGCGGACGATCGTCCTCGCCATCGAACGGAAACAGCGCCAACTGTTCGATGGGATTGCGAGCCGGCAAGGACATCGACGCGGCAGTCTCGTCCGGCAGGCAAATCCCGACCAGCGAGCAGCGCGGACACTTCGGACTGTCGACCAAGGGCGGCGGAATCCGCCCGGACTCGGCTAGACTTCGCGCCGCGTGCAGCGCCTGCACGGTCGCTTGCACGAGCGCATCGTCGATGGCGACGCGGACGCGCTGCTTGGTTGCGTGGTAGTAGAGCACCGCTTCATCGCAGCGATAGCCGTTGTCACGCAGGATGAGCGCCTGCACCGCGACTTGCGTTCGATCTGCCGGCCACGGCTCGGGGCCATCGTCGCCGTCGCACGGACGCCCCTTCTTGTAGTCGATCGGCGACACCACGCCGGCAGTGGCTTCGACGAGATCGATCTTGGCGATCACCTTGTACGTCTCGCTCGCCAACTCGACCGACCGTGCACGGATGACGTCGCCGGGCTCCGGTTCAGCAGTCGACCCCTCTTTGGTTCTCTCCTTGCCAAGGGGAGATTCAGAGGGGTTCGCCGGTGGCGGCAGTGCGTCCTCCTTCGTCTCCAGTTTCTCGTGACGCAGCGCGCCTTCGATCGTGTCCGCGCTGTGCGCGAACACGCCTTCCACCCATTCGTAGAAGAACAGTCGCGGACAATAGGTGAACTCGTTGAGCATCCGCGCCGGCAGATATTCCGGCAGCTCGATGGCGCGCCGCCGCGCCCGTACGGGACCTTTGCGACTATCCTCCGGCGAATCAGATTGCTCGGCAAACGAATCGGCCATAACTGCTCCTCTGTCACGAGTCACGAGTCACGGGTTCCGAGTCACCACTCACGACTCCCCATCGACAACGATACAGGGCGCATCGATGGCCGCGTACGCCTTGCCGAGCGCGGTAATCACGCGGTCGCCGCGACCTTCTACCGGGCCGAGGTCGACGAACAACACTTGGTCTTCGCGGTGATCGATGATCTCACTGAGCACGTGCCGGCAGCGCACCAGATCGCTGGGGGTGAACTGGCATTCGAAGATCGAGTACTGCAGGTGATCGCCGAAGTCGCGCATGGTTTTGTAGACCGTCTTCAGCCGCTTGTCGTCGCAGATGTCGTAGCAGACGAGGTAAGTGTTGCGCGGCATCGAGGCACAAGGGAGCAAACCAGCCGCCACGGACCATGGGGACACGGGCGCCGAGTGCGACGAGCCGCCCGCGCGCGGGCGGCGTACAACTTTGAACGCTGCCGAACCGGCGCGCCGCAGTGGATCAGCGCCGGTCAGTCCGCAACCACGCAGCGATCCGCTCACGGGTGGCGGCATCGAAGTCGCTGGCGTAGGTGCGCAGAAAGAGTCGCGCCATCATCTCGGGCGAGCGGTCGGTGCCCGACGGATCACCCAGGCTGGCGCGCATGAGGGCGCGGGCCGTGTCGAACATCCGACAGCCCATCTCCAGGCGTTCCGACCCGGAGTGTCGCATCAGGAGCTGGCGATACAGGTCATTCACCGCCGTCGGGGTATCGGTCACGTGCGAACCTCCGCGAGCAGCGTAGCAACGCTCAGTTCCGAAGCCCAGCGCTCAACGTATGGCCAGTCGATGATCTGAACGGAAGCGATGAGGTTCTTGACGTCGCTGAGTTGAAGTTCCGAGTGGCTGTCCTTCGCCCACGCGAGCTTGGACAAGAGCAAGTCTTCGGGGCTGACCAGCCAGAGCCGGACGCCGGCCACCGTTGCTTCACGCCGGCGGAAAAACTCGGCTTCGCGATACGGGGTCGCCTTGCGGACGATGAAGTCAACTTTGACAGCGAGATCCGAGTGAATGATGTTGAACATGAACCGGCGCGCGATGGCGTCGCGCACGGTGTCGGGGTCGCAATAGAAATCGGCGGCGAACAATTGAACGACGCGGTCGGCGTCGGCAGGACTCAGCTCGACGACGACGTCGATGTCGCGTGTCATGCGCGGCTGCGCGTAATAGTTCATCGCCATTGAGCCGCTGATCATGTACGCGATGCCCGCGCCGTCCAGACGCGAGGCGACGAGTTTCAGGACTTCCAGCTCATCACTCATGTCGGATCAATCATTCAATCGGCAATGGTTTCATCGCCAACGGCCCGATGTTTCAATTCCTCCCCGCTCGTCACTCGTCCCTGCTCACTCGTCACTGCACGCACGAAATTGCCCGAGACCGAAGTGGGCGGAGTGGCCTGGGGCGAGCGGGCGGCGCGTCACTTGAGGGCAAGCTCGACCGATCGTGTTTCGAAGTCCACGTGCACGCCTGAGCACACTTGCTCGAGGAACTCCATGCCGAGGAGGGCATCGCCGATGATGAACCAGGTATCGAGGCGGTGTGCCGCGATCTGGGCGGAACCAATGTACATCGGCAGCTCGATGTCGATACCGGTTGCGAGCCTGTACGTATCAACTGCGACAAACCGGCGGTTGAGCCGCCGCGCGACGGCCAGCGGCAGCGCGATGCTGCCTGCGAAACCCGTGTCGATCACCAAGGCAACGTCGCCGCGCGACCCCAGATGCAGCACGCCCGTTGGACGTGCGCCCGTAGATGACGGGAGTCGCGTCAACGATGCGACCACGCAGCGTCACCGGCCGATCCGGCGGTTTGGGCTATGGTGAACGTGAGCGGTTCGGTGGCCGACGCGGACGATGTAAAAGACGGCGTCCGGGTGACGCTGTCGCGCCAGCTGCAGCGCAGCCATCGTGTTGTCGGCGAGGAAGTAGTCCCCAGACTGGGGCTCAATTGCCGCGATCTTCCCCTTCTGTCGGCGCAAGCCGTGGACGCGGCGGAGCACGGACGGTGCGGGCCGGAATGCCTCAGGTGCGGGAAGCGGGAGCGCGTGTGATGACTTCATGCCCGATTCTCCAATGCGAGACTGAAGATACCACAATCTTCCTTTGGGAGCAGAGCGGAAGGAAGAGTGGCGGTCCCAATCCCCATCCGCATCCTTCATCGCGCATCATTCACCCTTGATCCTTCAATGACTCAATGGCCGGATGGCTCGCCGAACCAATTCTCGTCCCTTGTCACTGCTCACTCGTCACTCTTCGGTACAAACTGCCCGAGGCCGAAGTGAGCGGAGTGGCCGAATCAGGCAAGCCCAAGGGCTGACCGTAACGCGGCATCGACCCCCGCCAAGTCCGCCGGGGGAACCGTTCCGAGTACGCGCTTGATGATCTGCTTGTCGACCGCGAGGAGCTTGGAAACGCGCACGGTGCTCGGATACCGAAGACCAACGCCCTGCCATGCGCCCAGGGGATGGTCACCCGGTCCAGGGTGGCGGTGGTATCGCGGCTGGCTACTGATCGGGCACACGATCACGTCGGGAAGGCGGCGGTGAAAGGCGGCCGGACTGACAACCAACGCCGGGCGCGGTTTCAGCCCGGAATGATTCGAATAGGGCACGTTGACGACGATGACATCTCCGCGGTTACAGGTAGTCGTAGAGCGCATCGTCTTCTCCGTCCCATGCCGCCCGGAGCCGATCGTCTGTCAGTCGCTGCCAGCCTAGGCGCTCCAGGTCCTGTTCGGAGATCGGCTGGATCATCGCGCACGGTTTGCCGTTCTGGGTCACGATGATCGTTTCGTTCTTTTTCTTGGCCCGCGCCAAATATGTCGGCAGCCCTTTGGTAACCTCGGCCATGGTAGCGAATCGCATCGTCACACCTCCCGCCGCAAGTATGACTCATGGTCGCATGCGCTTCCAGC
>DATKMK010000034.1:0-3262 GCA_035541895.1 Binatia bacterium
AAGGCGCCGCTGCTTTCGACCTAGTTCAAAAGTTCGTCCACGCTCGCCGCGATCGGAGAGTGCTGCAACGCCGATTGCACCTCGGCGGGCAATTGCTGTGAGACCGACGCGATCGCGGCCTGCGCTTCTTTCCATACGCGCCCCGCTTCGTCCCGTCGACCGAGCCCGTGCAACGCCCGCCCGCGGGCAACGAGCGCGTGCCAGAGTTGCGGGGGATTCCCGACGGCACGGGCAACCTCCAGTGCATTATGGGTGAGCGGCTCGGCCGCAGCGACGTCGCCGGCGGCGAGGTGGCACGCCGCGAGGATTCGCGTCGCCTTCGCCGTGTACTTCCGCGACGCGGTGCGGTGAGCCGCCGCCAGACATGATTCAGTCAGGAGTCGCGCACGGGTGAGATCGCCGCGGGCGCACGCCAACTCGGCGGCGGCCAGCTCGTAGTGCATGCGATACCGCCACGTCATCCACTCATTGCGCGGATCGCCGAGGATGGCCGCAACTTCTGCGAGATACGGTTCGGCGCCGGCCAGGTCGCCGCGCGCCAGCGCGGCGTCCGCCAAGTTGCATGCGGCGTTGCCGATCAACTCGGGCGTCATCCGCAGCGAGCCGAGCTGGCGGGCGATCTCGATGCAGCGGCGGTTCGCTTCGTCCGCCGCCTCGAACGCGCCCAACTCCTGCAGCACCCAGCCGCGCGTGTTCCACATGCGGGCGCGCCAGAAACGGTCGCCGATCGACTCCGTGAGCGCGATCGATTCGTTCAAAAAGGCGAGCGCCTGCGCGTAGCGGCCGGCGCTACCCAGTGTGATGGCACAGTGGCTCGACACTTGGACGAGCGCGAACAGTTGATTCGATCCGCGGAGTTCGTCGAGCAGCGGCTCGATGTGGCGCAAGGCGGCGGCGTAGTCGCCCCGCCAATTTGCGTGCAGCGCCAGCGACGAGTCCACCCACGGACCCAGCAGCGGATGCTTGACGGAGTCCCGCATATGGCGCGCCGCGTCCGCCATCGATTCCATGCATCCTTCGAGTTGACCACGAACCAGTCGCACCACACCGACGATCGCGCACGCGCCGCCTTTAATGACGGGGTCGTTGGCGGCATCGCCGACGCGGAATGCCTCCTCGGCGACTTCGAGGGCGGAATCGAACTCGTGCGCGTACCAGTGCGCGACGCCGAGATAGGTCGCGAGGTTGGCCCGATCGACGGGGTCGGGGCTGAGCCGGATGGCGTCGCGATAGGCATCGATGGCTTGGGGAAACTCACTGATGCACATGTGCGCCCACGCCTTGTTGCCTGAGATCGCGGCGCGCTGGGCCGGGCCGACGTCGAGACGGGACGCGACGTCCAACGCTTGCTGGTAGAATTCCACCGCCTCGTGATTGGCAAAGGCGAGCCGCGCCTTGTCGCCGGCCTTGACCAGATAGTCGAACGCCTTGTCCCAGGCCTCCGCGCGCAGATAGTGGTGCGCGAGGGTTTCCCAATACTCCGTCAGCCGATCGATGTAGAGTTCTTCGATGGCGTCGCCGATGGTGTGGTGGAGCTGCTTGCGTCGCTGCAGCAGCAGACTCTCGTAGGCCACGTCGTGCGTCAGCGCGTGCTTGAACATGTACGCCAGCTCGGGCACCCCCGACTTCTCGTAAATCAGCTCCAACGACCGCAGCTCGCCGACCAGCGCGGTCACGCGATCGCCCACTTCGGTGGCGCGCTGCAGCAGCCGCACGGCGAACTCGCGGCCGATGACCGACGCGATCTGCATGGCGCGCTTGGGTTCGTCACCGAGACGATCGATGCGCGCCATAATGACGTCCTGAATTCGATTGGGGATGGCAATCTCGTCGGGCGCGCGGTCCAGCGCGTAGCGGTCGCCGTCGCGGCGCAGCGCGCCGAGTTCGAGCAAGGACTTGGTGACCTCCTCGACGAAGAACGGATTGCCTTCGGCCTTCTCGGTGATGAGCGTCCGCACGTCGTCCGGCAGCGACCCTGCGGACAACATGCCGGCGGCGATCGCCGCGGCTTCACCGGGCGGCAGCGGCTGCACGCTCAGTCGCTGAAAGTAGCTGCGATCGCCGAGGGGCGACTGATAACCGGGGCGATGGGTGCACACGATCAAGATGCGGGCCGTCGCCACGGAGTCGACGATGTAGGTGAGGAACTCCTCCGACGCGGGATCGAGCCAGTGGAGGTCTTCGATCAACACCACCAACGGCTGCCGGCGAGCGAGCGCCAGCAGGAGTTGCTTGAGGGCCGCGAAGGTGGCGAAGCGCCGCGCGCCCGCATCCATCGCCGCCACTTCGGGCGCGCCCGGGTCCACGGCGAGCAGCGCGCGCAGGTACGGCGCGGCGGCCAGCATCTGAGCGTCGAGCGCGGTGAGGCCGAGTTCGATCTTGTCGATGATGTCGGTATCGGTGTCGGCTTCTTCGATACCGAAGGCGGACTTGACCGCGTCGATGATCGGCAGAAACGGAATGCCGCGTCCGAACGAGATGCAGCGCCCCACCAGCCAGGTCGTCGGTTCACCCAGCAGGCGCTGGCGAAATTCGTGCAGCAGGCGCGATTTGCCGATGCCGGCCTCACCGGCGACGAACACCACTTGCCCGTGGCCGGCGATCACCCGGCGGAAAATCGTTTCGAGAATCGCCAGCTCGTCCGTGCGCCCGACCAACGGTGTCAACCCGTGCTCCGACGGCGCCACGAGCGGTGCGCGCGGCGCGGCACGGAGAACCTCGAAGGCCTCGACCGGAGCCGACTTGCCCTTGAGTTGGAGCGCGCCGACCGGTTGCAGCACGAAGCGAGCCCCAACCAGCTTGGCGGTGTTCTGACTGATCAGCACCGAACCCGGCGCGGCTGCGCTCTGCAACCGCGCGGCGAGGTTCGTCGTGTCGCCGATCGCGGTGTAGTCCATGCGGAGATCGTCGCCGATCTTGCCGACCACCACCGGCCCCGTGTTGATGCCGATGCGCATGCGGAAGTCGATGCCGCGCTCGCGGTGGAGTTCGTCGTGATACGCCTGCAGGGCCGATTGCATCTCCAGCGCGGCGCGCACCGCGCGCTCCGGCGCGTCTTCGTGTGCGATCGGCGCGCCGAACAGCGCCATGATGCCGTCGCCGGTGAACTGATTGATCGTGCCCTCGAAGCGATGCACTTGCTCCGCCAACATGCGGAAGCACCGATCCATGATGCCGTGAACGTCTTCCGGATCGAGGCGCTCGGCCATCGCCGTCGAACCGATACAGTCGGCGAACAACACGGTCACCTGTTTGCGCTCGC
>DATKMK010000035.1:0-2684 GCA_035541895.1 Binatia bacterium
CCCGCCGTCGCGCCGATGGAACTCGTGCTGCTGAAGCACGAGTGGGGCCTCAGCATGGCCGCGTGGCTGTATCGGCTGCGCGACGTCGGGCGCATCGACGACGCGACGTTTCGCGCGCTGTGGCGCACGTTTCGTGCGAAGGGATGGAATGAGACGGAGCCGGGGCCGGCGCTGCCGCGCGAGAGTGCGACGGTGTGGCAGCAGCGGGTGGCGTCGTTGGTGATGAATGGGCGGATTTCGGCGGCGATGGGGGCGGCGGCGATGGGGGTGGAGGGGGAGATGGTGGAGCGGTTGTTGGGGATGGGGTGAGCTACCCGTAACACGAGACTCTTCGCCGCATCTGACGAATTCCTACTCGATGCGGCGCTTCTATGCCACAGACGGTCGACGGACGAGCACGGCATCGTGCTCGTGTGTATCGCTGTGAGTTCAGCGAGCCGCAACATCGCCACGGCCGATTCAAATGGAATTCGAGTGGGACCCTCGGAAGGCCCGCGACAACGAACGCAAACACGGCGTCCACTTTCAGGAAGCGGTCGAAGTGTTCGGTGACGATCATTCGTCGACGGTTGCCGATCCGGACCACTCCTTGGGCGAGGCGCGCTACCTGACCTTTGGTCGAACGAAGAGTGGCCGTTGCCTCGTCGTCGGATTCACGGAGCGCGGTGATAGACTTCGTCTCATCTCCGCGCGGCCGATGACACGGCAAGAGCGGCAAGCCTATGAAAGCTAAAGACGATGATCTGAGGCCGGAGTATCCGGCTGAGCTGATCAAGCAGGGCGTGCGTGGCAAATACGCGAAGCGCATGCCACACGACTGCGTCACCGTGTCGATCGACCCGGAACTCTCGAAGGATTTCCCGACGGCAGAGGCTGTCAACGATGCGCTTCGGGAATTGCTGCGAAGACGGTCGGCGGACGCGAGTCGCTGAGGGCTCCGTTCGGAGTATCCTCGGAAAGCCCGACAAACCGTTCGGGCGCTAGCGCGGGTACGCAGATTTTCGCGAAGGTACTCCGGCGCCAGATCGAAGCCGTTTTCCCACACGACCGTGTCGTGCTCGACGCGAATCGCGGCGAACGCCTCGGGCACGCGCAGCGCGGTGACGATCGGGCGCCGATCGTTCATCACGAAATCGCGGAGATCCACCTCGCCTTCGACGCCATCGTCGAAGCGCACCCACAGTCGGTAATTCGCAAGCGCGTGCGCTGATGTCACCCAGTTCAACGTCGTGCTCCTACTCGAGCGGCGCAATGCGCGAAAACGTACCCCGTCGTCGCGACATCCGTCCAGATTCGCTCGAGTTCATCGGGATGGATGCGCGCCCACTCCGCGCGAGATTCGTACCTAGGAACCACGATGGCGTGACCTCCGGCTGCCATGACGGAGGGTCGTGGCTGGAGATTTTCGTACGCCGCTCGGCGCTCATCTGCCACAGACCATCGGCCTGCGATGACGGCACGATTCTCCGCGCATACTGGAGCGCATGATGGACACGACCAAAGATCTGCTCGAGAAAGCCAAGCATCTGCCGCTGGCTGAGCGCGCCGCATTAGTCGATGCATTGCTAGAGACAATCGATGCCAGCGACGCGGATCGCGAGCGGAAGTGGGCCGACGAAGCTCAATCGAGACTGCTCGCATATCGTTCCGGCGAGCTTCCCGCCATCGATGCCGATGAGGTACTCAACTCGCGGTGAGGAAGCGTCAATGACGAAGAGCAAGACAGCCAAACGCCACCGTCGGGAAGCGTGATCTCTTCGCTGAACTGAGCGAGGGATTTGCGGCGTTGCGAAGTGAACGCGAAGGAAAACGAACGCTGCGCACGCACATCGCCGAGATCCGGCCCCCGCCGGAACTCACGCCCAAGCAACTGATCGCAATCCGGCGGCGGTTGAATTTCTCGCGGCCGCTCTTTGCCGCCTATCTGCGCACGAATGCGCGCACGCTCGAGAATTGGGAGCAAGGTCGCGCGCGGCCAAACGCGCAAGCTGCCCTATTGATCAATCTCGTTAAGCATTATCCCGACACCGTCGAACGGCTTTCGCGCATCTAGCCGACAGCACGCGTTCGATCTCTCCTGCGTCCACCGGATGCGCCTCGATCCGACCGATTCCGAACGCGGAGTTTCGTCGTGCAGCCGCGACCGGTTCCGTCAGCCAAGGATGCGAACGCAATCCGCCGTGCAACCCGGTTTCATCGAGCCGGGTTCGGTCGCCGGGCGGTGGAGCACGGCGCGCGTCGGCGTCACCGATATGCGCCCGTCGCCGATCGATGCCGCGGTGCCGTCAACGATCAACGTGTAGCCGCCCGGCTCGTTCGGCGGCCACAGCAGGCTCACCTGCGGCCGTGCGCTCGCGTTCTGAGCGCTGCGTTTGCCGACAGCCATGGCGAGACTGTCGTGTTCCCACGCGGCATCAACCGCCACGGCATGAGGCCCGCCATCGTCGCTGACTGTGAGCAGATATGGCGCGAACGTGAAGCGGGCGGTGGTCTCCTGACGAATTCGTTCGACCGCGACGGTGATGCTCATCGTGACGTTCCCTCCGCCATCACCCAATCGAAATGCGCAGCGCAATGCCTGAGCAACAGTTCCCGATCCTCATCCAGCACGTATCCCGCCCTCACCAGCTCGTCGATCACCGCTGCCACGCGCGCGAGATACGCCGCGCGATCGGCGTAGCGCT
>DATKMK010000036.1:0-40166 GCA_035541895.1 Binatia bacterium
ATTCCAATCCGGCAGACGCTGCGGCCCGCTCGATGCGTGCGTAACGTTGTTCTGGCGCAGCCAGCGGTAGGCGCGATCCATGTCGCTGACGATGATGGCGACGTGCTGGAACCAGCGGTCGTTGCTGCGCGAATCAATTGAAACCGGCCGGCCGCGCGGCGCGAGGTATTCGGTCAGCTCGATTGCCTCGTCGCCAAGCCGCATGCGCACCACGCGCATCCGCAGACCGAACACGCCTTCGAGACGTTCGTAGGCATCGCCGGCCACTTCGACGTCCGACGCGACGGTGAAGCCCAACACCTTCGAGTAGAACTCCATCGACCGGTCGGCGTCGCTGACGGTCATCCCGATCGCATCGACGCCGGTCACAAGCGGCGCGGCGAATGCCGCCGCCGCCAGCAGCAACCACAGCGCGAGCGCCGCCGCGCATCGGGCTCGACGCATGTCAGCTCCGCCCAGTCGCGGCGTAGCCGCAGTGAAAGATGCAGCGCGCGGGGCTTTGATGATGCAGCTTGGCGCAGAAGACCCGATGCGCACCGCGGGCGCGCACGTACAACTCGGCTGCGGCGAGCATCCCGAGGATCGGCGCGACCATGTAGATCCAGAAACCCGTCCACACCTGCGCCACCGCGGCCGAGCCGAGTGTGCGCGCCGGATTCATGCTCATACCGGACAGCGGCGCTTCGAACGTGATGTACGCGGCGACCAGCGCGCCGCAGACCAGCCCGGTCCGACTCGCATAGGAACTGTTGGAGAGCACCAGCACGGCCGCCATCAGGCCAAACGAGATCAGCAACTCGGCGACGAACGCCACCGCTTCTCCACCGCCACCCGGTACCGTCACCACAAATTCGACAGCGGGATCAGCAAGCCAGCCGCGTAGCGCCAACCACATCAACGTCACGCCGGCGATGCCACCGATGCACTGCGCGACGACATAGGCGATGGCGTCGCGCGCCTCGATCTTGCCGAGTCGAAGAAACGTCAACGTCACCGACGGATTGAAGTGCGCGCCCGATCGCTTGCCCCAGGGCGAATAGATCAAGGCAACCGCGGTGACGCCCATCGCGATGCCGATCAGCGCGCGGCGGGTAAACGGGGCGGGAATCATCGCGTGCACAGGCGAAGCCGGATGTTCGAAGAGAACGGTGAACGCACAAGCCGACACCATGAAGAGACCCAAGAGGGTCGCTTCGATGACGTACTCGGGCCAGTGCGATTCGGCGGGCATGCGCAATTGCTACGCAGCGGCGCGCGACGGGCGGCCGTTCAGCACCGGCGTCGACTCATGCGTGCGCAGCCGCGCGATCACGGCGTCGAGCGACAGCGGTCCGGGCCCGTACGTACCGAGGTAGACGAGCAGCGCGATGTAGGAGAATTCGAGCAGGCCGACCAAACTCGAGATGCCGTCGACCTGCTCCCACTGCGCGGTGCGAATGGCGACCAGCATGGTGATGATCAACGGCAGCGCGGCGAATCGCGTGGCCAGGCCGATCAGCAAGAGCGCCCCGCACACCAACTCGGTCGTCGACGCCAGCCGCGCCTGAAACCACGGCGCGGGCAGGCCCAAGTCGGTGAAGAAGCCGGTGACTTTGTCGAGATCGTGCAGCTTGCCCCAGCCGGAGTTCAAAAACACGAGCCCGACCGTCAGCCGCGCGATCGTTGGGGACAGCCAACTGAACGAGTTGCCGACGCGCTCCGCCACGTTCGCGAGCCAATCGAGGAGTTCAAGCATGCGGCGCATGGTGATTTTCCTTTCTCAGGGACTCTTGCATGTTTGATGTCGGAGCGGGCCGAGCGTTTCGTGGATGGGTCACCGCCTCGGACACTCCCTCGAAAAGGCGGCGCTATGGACGCACGCCCGCGACCTTGAGCGGCATGCGGTACAGCGCGCTGCGGCCGCAGAGATAGAGCGTCTTCCCGTCCTCGTCACCCCACGCCATGTTGTGCACGTGCTTGGGGGCGATGATGGTGCCGAGATGTTTGCCGGCGGGCGACAATACCCACAGACCGCCGGGACCGGAGACGTAGAGATTGCCCTGCTGGTCGACCTTCATGCCGTCGAGGGCGTCTTCGCCGGGGGCGCTGGTCATGTCGAAGAAGACTTTCCCGTTTGCCAACGTCCCGTCGGATTGTACCTCGTAGCGCATCACCACTTTCCGCTTCTCGTCCCAATCGGCGAGGTAGAAGTATTTTTCGTCGGGCGAGAATGCGAGACCGTTCGGTCCGGTAAGTTCGCTAGTTAGAAGCTGTACCCTGCCGTCAGCGACTCGATAGACGCCGCTGAACGGCAGTTCCTTGCGCGGGTCGGCGAAAAATTTTGGCAGGCCGAACGGCGGATCGGTGAAGTAGAGCGCGCCGTCGGACTTGTAGACCAGGTCGTTGGGACTGTTGAGCCGCCTGCCCTCGAAGCGATCCGCTAGCACGGTCTCGCTCCCGTCCGGTTCAATTCGGATGACGCGCCGGTTGCCGTGCTGATCGGCGGTGAGGCGTCCCTGGTTGTCGAGCGTGAGGCCGTTTGATCCCGGCTGCCCGTATTCGGCGATGTCGGCGCCCTCGTAGCCGCTCGGCTGGCGGAACACCGAAAGCTGGCCGTCGGCGGTGTACTTGTAGATGATGTTGCTGTTGGGATCGCTGAACAGCAGATAGCCGCCGTCGCGGACCCAGATCGGGCCTTCCGTGAACTTGAAGCCCTCGGCGAGCTTGAAGATCTTCGGGTTGGGTCCGACGATCGCCTCGATTGCCGGGTCCTTACGCACGATCTCGACGTTGACTTCGCTCGGCGTGATGGCGACCGGACCGCGCGTGCCCGGATAGAACTCCAGCTTGGCGAAGCGCATGTAGATGAAGTTCGTCGGTGGATTGGACAGCGGCCCGTTTGCGCCGAAGACCGCGAGTTGGATCTGCTGCCGGGGCTTCAGGTTGCGGCCGACGACCAATCGATTGGTCGCGTTCCACCCACCCACCACCGATCCGCCCACTTGGCCGAGCGCACGGGTCAACTCGCCGTCGACCCACACCTCGGCGTAGTCGTCGACGGAGGTTTCGAAGACCACGGTGGCGCCGGTCGGATCATAGTCGCCGATACGGTCGGGAATCGTGAGCTTGATGCGATACCAGTTGAAACACAGCCGGCCGGTCGCGCGTCGTTGGCTGAGCGTCGGCGGCGCAATCGCCGGCCACTTCAAGTCGTCGAAGTCGGCGCCGCCAGCGTGCGGCGTGTAGTCGTAAGTCTTGATCGGTTTGCCGGTCGGTTGCCCGTCTGGTCCCGCAGACCTGAAGTCGGCGGTGATGATCTTGGTATCACTGTAGCGCCATTGGCCCTTGATGAGCTTCACGCCCCCGTTCGTAGCGAGGTCGATGGTCGCTTGCGGCGCGCCCGAAGGGATCGCCGCATCTTCGGCGCGCGTCGTGCCGGCGCCGCCGGCGAGCAACGCGAGACCTATCAGTGCGCGCATGCAGATGTTCATGTTCGTCACCATTCCGGCCCTAACGGACCTTCACGACGTAATACGTCAGCGCAGTCGGCACTTCTTTGAACCAGTGCGGCGTGCCGTTGGGGACGATGATGACGTCGCCCTTGGCGATGCGGCGCGTGTCGCCATCGCGCATGCTCGCGCCGCGAATTTCGTCGGGCTCGATGCTCTTGCCGTCGACGATGGTGCCGCCGGTGACGAAGGTGGCGCTGCCGTCGAGCACGTAGATGATGTCAGTGTCCTTCGCGTGGATCTCGACTTGCCCGGCTTGGTTGCGGCGACTGGCGTGCACCATGTAATTGCGACCGGTGCCGTCGAAGAGCACCGCACCTTTGGCGAAGGCCTGCGTGACGGCGTCTGCGTCGAAGAACGAGACCGGCGGCGGCGGCGTGTTGGCAGCGAAGTTCTTGGCGGCCGCGGCGCCGGCAAAGGCCAGCTCTTCGTCCTGCTGCGCGCTGGCGGCGCCGCTGACGCCGACGCCACCGACGATGGCGCCGTCGACCTCGATCGGGACGCCACCTTGGAGGGGCGTGAAATCGTTGAGCGCGGTCATGGCGGTCCGGCCTTTGTTGATGATGTCTTCGAACACCTTCGTCGGTGTCTTGAACAGCACGGCCGTGCGCGCTTTCCCGATCGAGATGGTCGCGCCGGCGGCGAACGTCCCGTCGAGGCGGGCGAGCGCGATGAGATTTCCGCCGTCATCGACCACGGCGATCACGCCGCCCGGCGCATTCAGCCGTTTCGCCGCCGCGCTCGCCGCCGCGATCACCTTGTCGGCGCCGTCGAGAGTAAGGCTCTTCTTGTCGACGATCTGAGCGGAAACAGCGGTCGCAAAGGCGACCGCGGCAAGCGTCACTGAGCTGGTCGTGGTTGATGCCATCGAAGTACCTCTGCAACTTCGATGCGTTTGACCGCGAGCGGTTACGCGGAGCGGAGCACAGAACGCAGACCCGCGGCACCGTCGCTCGGCTCAGGGGTGGATCGAAAATCTACCTATGGAAGGATTGCTGCCTCGATCCGTGTGTCGTACCAACCGGCGCAATGGTCGCCCGAGTGTCACAGGGCGATTCGCTCGCGCGAATCCCGCAGTTGGAGATCGCCGTCGTTCCATCGAGCCACAGGTTGCTTCCCCCCGGCAACTTGCGGCTCGAAGCGACGCCTCGGGGCGTTGACCATCGGAACGAAAGCGGACATGTCGGAAGCGGCGAGGACATTCTACCGTGGGACACACAGAAACCGCAGGCTTTCACATGAGTCACGAGGCGCCGCCGGATATCGAACACAGTATTGCACGGTGTCGCATCCTGCTCTCCGGCGTCGCGTTTATCGCCGTGTTCATCGACCCCACCGAGCCATTCGTGTCGCGCTGGATTCCGATTGCGGCGGGTACGTTCACGATGGATCCCACCGCGCTCTCGGCGCTCGCAGCCCACTTCGCGTACGGGCTGGCCGTGGCGTCGGCTCAGCAATGGCGTTGGATACCGCGGACGCAGCTCCGGACGTTCACGACGCTGGCCGACGCCTTGTTTGCGATCGTCATCATGGTGTTGACCGAGGGTCCCAACAGCCCGTTCTTCGCCTTCTTCGCGTTGGCCGTGGTGGGGACCGGATTACGCGACGGCTTTCGCCGCGCCATGGGAGTGACCGTCATCACCGCCGCGCTGTACGTGGGGCTCATTTTGCTCTCGGGCTGGAACGAGGGAAACGTCTTCATCATGCGCCCGGTCTATCTCGCGATCATCGGCTACCTCGTGGCGTATCTGGCGCAACAGCGACTCAACTTGGAGGCGGGGATTCGAGCCCTGACGGCGGCCAACGAGCGGCATCAGATCGCGCGCGATTTGCACGACGGACGCGCGCAAGCGCTGGCCGGCATCAGTTTGCGCATCGAAACCTGCCGCGAGCTACTGCGCCGCGGCAGCGCCGGCCAAGCCAGTCAGGAGTTGACGGAGCTGCAGGCGAGCGTCGATCGCGAGTATGACGACCTGCGCAGCTATATGGCGTTGCTCCTCGGTCACGATACCGGCCGCGTGGCCGCCGGCACGACCGCCGCCCCGCACTTCGAGGTCTCGGCAGCGTTTGACGGATCACCAGAGTTGGTTGAACAGGTGTTCCAGATCCTGCGCGAGGGCGCCCGGAACATCGTTCGCCACGCCCACGCGCGCACCGGCACGCTGGCGGTTCGCACCGCAAACAAGATCGTCGAAATCCACATCGACGATGACGGGATCGGTTTTCCGCCGTCCGAGTCGTTACCGTGGTCAATGGCGTCGCGCGTGGCCGAACTCGACGGCGCCATGCGCGTCGTGCGCGCTGACACCGTCGGAGGGCACATCGCGATCACCATCCCCCATCATTGAGGCTGTTGCGCATGGACAAACCGCTGCGAGTCATCATCGCCGACGACCACGCCCTCTTTCGAGAAGGATTGGCGTCGCTGCTGCGATTGCATAGCGATCTGACCGTTGTAGGTGAGACCGCGAGCGCGAGCGACCTGCTCCGCATGGTCGAGGAGACCCCGTGCGACATTGTGCTGCTCGATCTCGGGATGGAGCGCAATTCGCTCGCCGACATCTCGACCTTGGCCGCCAAAGTGCGCGTGGTGGTGGTGACGGCAAGCGAACAACCCCAGGACGCACTTGACGCGCTGCGCTCGGGGGCGAGTGCGGTGGTGTTCAAACGCTTCGCCGCGAAGAGTTTAATGGAGGCGATTCGCACCGCCGCCGACGGAAACGCGTGGATGCCGCCCACGCTCCAGACTTACGCGGTGGGACAACTCCGCGCCGCGAGCCGCGATCCGGTCACGCCGCGTGAACGCGAGATCATTCGTTACGTCGCGCTCGGATTGCGTAACGCCGAAGTGGCGAAGAAGTTGTTCATCAGCGAGGTGACGGTCAAGACTCACCTCAACAACATTTTTCAGAAGCTCGACATTCGCGACCGGGTGGAGTTGACGCTGTACGCCGCCAGGGTCGGTATCATCGGCGTGCACGAACGCCCGTCGTAAACATCCGATCGCTTCAACCCCAGTCAGTCGGCTTCGCGCGCACGTTCACGGCGTCGGGGTCGGGGTGTCGACGACCGCCTCCGTCGCGGTCGGCGTCTCGGTTGCAGTCGGGGTGTCCGTCGGGGTCGGTGTGTCGGTTGCGGTATCGGTCGCGGTCCCAGTTGGTGTCGGGGTGTCTTCCTCGGGAACTACCTCGGTAGGCGTTTCGGTCGGAGTTGGTGTTTCCGGCTCGATTTCCGTCTCCGTTGGCGTGGGCGTACTGGGCACAAACGTCGGTGTCGTCGTGTCGGGAGGCGTTGTAGCGGTGTGAGTCGGAGTCGGTGAAGCTGGAATATGCTCGGTCGCGGTGTTTGTGGGCACACCGGTGGGCGTGTCGGTAGCGGCGGGAGGCGGAGCCACCGTGATGGTCGCAGACGAGCGCGGCGTCGAACTCGGAACGATCGGTTCGCCGTTGTTGTCATTGTCGTCGCCGCACGCCGCCGCGAACGGCAAGAGCGCTAGGAGGATCAGAGACGGGTAACGGAAAACGAGGCTTCTGAGACGCATGGACGGCTCTCCTTCCAGCGGCCCCGCCCCCCCCTTCGCAAACAAGAGCCGAATCTTAGCGTTTGCACTGGTCACGTATTCGTTCGCGTCAGGAGACGCAATTCGTAGAAGGGTGGAATCTGCCTGGAACTTTTGAATGAGTCCCGCCGTCGGGGAGCCACGACTGCCGGTGCTGAATGTGCCCTCACACAAAAGGCGGACTTCGAATGCGCTGTTGGGACGATTGTTCGTCTGGCGGTGCCCACCTAAGAATTTCGGCAATGACGCGTGCGTGACCTCTCGACACCTCGACGTGCATCAAGCTGGGTAGGTTTCACGCCTTTAGTGGATGGTTTTATGACCGGACGCACACCAAAGTTCGCGGTTGGCGGAGTCGATAGGCCGGAACAACGCCTGTTGCTTGCGGTGCTCGAAGAGGCGATCATGTGCTTCCAGAAGTATCTGCACGCCACCGACGCCGAAGGCCGTCGCGCGTTCCGTGATGCCGAAGATTGGATCATGGAAGCGAATCGTTGCGATGTGTTTTCGTTCCATCACGTCTGCGAAGTGGCGGGGATGGACCCGGCCTACGTCCGGCGCGGTCTGCAGCAGTGGCGCCTCCGTAGAGCGACCGGTTACTCCGGTGCGGCAGCCGACGTGGTGCGAGCGGGAGCGGGTCGCCGTAGCGATCGCCGCTCGCTGTAAGCCCATGCGGCGAGTAGCCCTCGTCGCGGCAGCCCTGGGTATCACTATCCAAATGCGCCGCCGGTCCGTTGAAGGGCTGTGCAGTTGTCGCTAGGTTGGCCTGGTGCGGATGTGGCCATGGCTCATTGTGCTCATCCTCCTCGCCGCACCGCAGCGCGCGGTCGCGGACGTCAAAGCTAGCCCGCCCCCAATCCCGCTCGTCATCGGCGAGCATGAACGCTTGCTCGTCATCGCGCCGCATCCGGATGATGAGACGCTCGGCGCCGGCGGCCTCATTCAGCGCGTGCGGTCGCACCAGGGCACGGTACGCGTCGTGCTGGTGACCGCCGGCGATGGCTACGTCGAAGCCGTCGTCCACGAGACCGGATTGCCGCAGCCGCGGCCGAGCGCGTACGTCCAGTATGGCGAGCGCCGCTTGCGTGAAGCCCGCGCGGTCATGCGAGTCCTGGATCCCGGTGGCGCTGCACGGTTGCAGTTTCTCGGGTTTCCCGACGGCGGCTTGGACAATCTCTTGCGCGCACATTGGTGGCGAGACCGGCCCGAACGATCGGCGACGACGCAGGCGACGGATCCGCCGTACGACGAAGCGGTCGAGCCCGACGTGCCGTACGACGGCGCCGACCTGCGCCGTGAATTGGTCAACGCCCTACGAGATAGCAAGCCGACGATCGTGGTGTTGCCGGACCCGGTCGACAAACATCCCGACCATCACGCGACCGGTCTCTTTACGCTGCTGGCACTGCACGATTATCTCGCGAGTCAGGGAAAACATGCGGTCCCGCCGCGCTTGCTCGCGTACCTTGTCCACTGGCCGGATTGGCCGCCGGGATGGAACGCGGCATCGCCGGCCGCAATCGGATCAGACACGCCACTCGTCTTGCCCGCGGGGCTTCACCACTACGCACTCACCACCACGAGTTTGACGCTGAATGCGAAGGAGATCGCCACCAAGCGCGCCGCGCTGGCCAAATACACGAGTCAACAAGAGGCGATGCCGGCGGTGCTCGCGGCTTTCGTGCGCCAGACCGAGCCGTTCGTTGTGCTCAGTCCGGCGCCGCCGCTCGAAATCGGTCGCTGGATCGAGCATCGCGGCCGGCACCCGCTGCCGCCACAGACGCCGCGCGAGGAGCCGAGTCGTGAGCCCAAGTGACGCGGGCGCGCGGCTCCGTTCGCTCGATGCGTTTCGCGGGCTCACGGTCGCCGCCATGATCTTCGTGAACAATCCCGGCACCTGGCGTCACGTCTATCCGACATTGCGTCACGCCGAGTGGAACGGCTGCACCGTGGCCGATCTGGTCTTTCCTTTCTTTCTCTTCATCGTCGGGGTCGCCATCACGTTCTCGTTCGCGACTGCCGAAGGGCGCCGCGAGCCCCGCGCGCAGCAACTCCCCAAGCTGGTGCGTCGCACACTGATCATCTTCGCCCTTGGGCTATTTTTGAACGGCTTCCCGTTTTTCACGATCGAAAGCTGGCGCATCCCGGGTGTGCTGCAACGCATCGCGCTCTGCTACGGCTTGGCGGCACTGGCCGCGCTGTTGTTGACCATGCGGGGCCAGGCGATCGCGGCCGGCGCTCTGCTACTCGGCTACTGGGGGCTCATCCGATGGGTACCAATACCGGGCTACGGCGCCGGTCAGTTGCAGCGCACCGCGAATTTGCCCGCCTACATCGATGAGCTGGTGTTGCGCGGGCACATGTTTCGCGCGCACTGGGATCCGGAGGGCATCTTGAGCACCGTTCCGGCCGTCGCCACCACGCTCGGTGGTGTCTTGACCGGTCATTGGTTGCGATCGCCGCGCGGTCAACTCGAACGCGTAGTGGGGTTGTTCGTCGCCGGCAATTTCGCAGTGGTGCTCGGCCTGGTCATGAACGCGTGGTTGCCGATCAACAAGGACCTCTGGACCAGCTCGTACGCGGTGTTCACCGGCGGCGTCGCGCTCAACCTGTTGGCATTGTGTTACTGGCTCATCGAAGTGCAGGGGTGCGTGCGCTGGGCGGTGCCGTTCTTCGTTCTCGGTACCAATCCGATCCTGGCGTATCTGCTGCCCAGTTTGTTGGATCGGGTGATGATCACGACGCACGTGACGCGAGCCGACGGCAGCATCGTGCTGCTCAAGACCTACGTCTTTGAAACGTGTTTCCTGCCGTGGGCATCTCGCGCGCACGCGTCGGTGTTGTACGCGACGGCGGACGTGCTCATGTGGATGGCGATCCTATCGATCCTCTACCGCCGGCGGATCTTCATCAAGATCTGACCGCGGTGCGACGGCCTACTTGAACACCGCGGCACCGGCTGCGGCGATGTCCTCGTCTTGTTGCGGCGTGTTGCCGCTCACGCCGATTGCGCCGATCACCTTGCCCTCGTACACGAGTGGGAGACCGCCTTGCAGCGGGGTGGCCCCCGGCAGCACCAGGGACGCCAGCCGACCGTTCTTGATTTGCTCTTCGAATTCCCGGCTCGGCCGCCGGAAGATCGCCGCCGTGCGCGCTTTGCCGATCGCCACCTCGACGCTGGCAACCTGCGTGTCGTCGAGCCGCTCCAACAACAACACGTGTCCGCCGTCGTCGACGACGGCGATGACAACGGTTTGGTTCTTCGCCTTCGCGTCGGCTTCTGCGGCCGCGACGATCCTTTTGGCCGCGGACAGCGTGAGCGCTTTGCGTTCGACCACTTGAGCAAAACTCGCTGTCGCGAACGACAGTGCTGCACTGAAGACAATGAGACTGCCGATTCTCGTTCTGGTCATGCGTGACTCCTCGCGATGTGGCTCTTTCGATTCCGGCCAGAGGGCCGCGTTTCCCCGCCATCGAAGAAACACCCGCCTCGCGTCGGCATCAGATCTCCCACAACCCATGCGACGAGACCCGTCGCAAGCGAAAGGAGAACTGCATGGCAACACGATCGAGCAAGCTGAGCGCGATGCTGGTGGCTTCGGCTGTCGCCGGACTGCTCGCGGCGAGCGCCGGCCTCGCGCAAGCCGCCGAAGGCACCGACGACAAGGTGCATTGCTACGGCATCAACAAGTGTAAGGGCACCGGCGATTGCAGCGGCAAGGGTCACCAGTGCGCCGGCCACAACGCGTGCAAGGGCAAAGGGCACATCAACCTGCCCAAGGATGTCTGCCTGCGCATCAAGGGCGGCCACCTGACGCCGAAGGCCGGCGAAGAAGGCTGACCGTCGCCACGCTCGGGGAGGGCGCATCATGCGCCCTCCCATTTCTACTGCCCGATCAACTGCAATTCCACACAACTCAACAGCGACGCTGAGCCATGATTCGATCGCTCAGTGCTGTGGGCAGTGTCTCCGGAACTTCACGGTCGCGCAGCGCGGCGCGCGCGAGGCGAATCGCGGAGCAGTACGTCGTTGCGTAGCTCGGGCAGGCCGGGCACGAGACGATGTGTTGCAACAGCTCGGGGTCTCGAAGCGAGAAGAATTCGCGGGCCACGAACTCACCCAACCGAGCCACGAAGTGTCGGCAGGTCATCGGGAGCTTACAGGACGAGCGATCAGCCCTGTCTTCCCCGCGCCAGCTCCTCCACACAGCGCGCGGCGAGCAGGGTCCAACCTTGAAAACTGGTGCCGAGGCCGCGACCGCTGTCGCCGTGGAAATACTCATTGAAGCGCAGCAAGTCGCGCCAGTGCGGATCGTCGGCGAAGCGGCGATCGTCGCCGTGACAGGGGCGCTGGCCATGTTCGTTCGGAAGAAACAGGCGCGCCAAACGCGACGCGATCTCGCGGGCCACGTCGCCGAGATGCATGAAGCGTCCCGAACCCGTCGGGCACTCGACACGGAACTCGTCGCCGTAGAAATGGTGATAGCGCTCCAGCGCCTCGACGATTAGATAGTTGATCGGAAACCAGATCGGCCCACGCCAGTTGGAATTGCCGCCGAACAAGCCGGAATCGGATTCTCCCGGCACGTAACGCACCTGGTATTCGTGCCCATCGGCATGAAACAGGTACGGGTTGTCGCGGTGCACCCGCGATACCGAGCGAATCCCGTACGGAGACAGGAACTCGTTCTCGTCGAGGAGATAGCGCAGGACGCGTTCGAGACGGTCGCGCTTCGGGATCGCGAGCAGCCGATGAGTTTCACCGCGGGTGCTCATCGGCATACACGCAATGTGGTCGGCCAAGTCCGGGCGATTGTCGAGAAACCACTGCATGCGCTTCTTGAATCCCGGCAATCGGTCGATCACGTCCTGTTCCAGCACCTCGACCGCGATCAGCGGCAGCAGGCCGACCATCGAGCGTACCCGCAGCGGGATGTGCGTGCCGTCGTGATGGAGTTGATCGTAGTAGAAGCCGTCGAGTTCGTCCCACAAGCCGGTGCCGCCGAACTCGTTCATCGCGTCGGCGATGGCCACGAAGTGCTCGAAAAATTTCGACGCCAGGTCTTCACAGGCCGGGTACTCGCGCGCCAATTCGAGCGCCATCGACAGCATCGTCGCGCAGTAAAAGGCCATCCACGCCGTGCCGTCCGCTTGTTCGAGATGTCCGCCGGTCGGCAGCGGCTGGGAGCGATCGAAGACGCCGATGTTGTCGAGGCCGAGGAAGCCGCCGGCGAACAGGTTGTTGCCCTCGATGTCCTTGCGATTCACCCACCACGTGAAATTGAGCAGCAGCTTTTGAAAGACGCGCAGCAGAAAGACGCGGTCGCGCCCGCCGCGCGGTCCGGTCATCTTGTAGACACGCCAGGTGCTCCAGGCATGGACCGGCGGATTGACGTCGGAGAACGAGAACTCGTAGGCGGGGATCTGCCCGTTCGGGTGCATGTACCATTCGCGCAAGAACAGGACGAGTTGATCCTTGGCGAAGGTGGGATCGATGCGCGCGAACGGGATCATGTGGAAGGCGAGATCCCACGCCGCGTACCATGGGTACTCCCAGCTATCCGGCATCGAGAGGACATCGCGATTGAAGAGATGCCCCCACTCGTGGTTGCGCCCGTCGCGCCGGCTCTCCGGCGGCGGCGGTTGCGCCGGGTCGCCGTCGAGCCAGTGCTTGATGATGTAATGGTAGAACTGCTTCGACCACAGCAAGGCCGCAAACGCCTGCCGCATTGCGCGGCGCTCTTCGTCGTTGGCGGTCGCCGGCATGCGGGCGGCGTAGAATTCGTCCGCCTCGCGCAGTCGGTCGGCGAACACCCGTTCAAATTCCTTCGGGGCCAACGGCTGGGCACATTCGTCGGCGCACAGCCGCAAGCGCACGCACACCTCAGCGCCCGCCGGCACGTCGAGCACAGAGTAGGCGGCGGCTTTAGTTCCGACCGCGTCGGGATTCACCGCCGCAGCGTCGTCATCGATCAGGTAACGATGGAACGCGTCCTTGACGTAGCGTCCGCCTTCGACGCCATACAGTCGCGACGTGTTGGTTTCGTTCTCGGTAAACAGCCAGCGCGGGGCAGGACCGTCGACGGGCTGCGCTTCGAGGCGATAGCGGCCGAGCGTGGCGTGATCGGCGAGCACCGCCGCATCGCTGCGTCGCTCGATGCGCGGCTTCGGCGCGTAGCCCTCGCCGGTCCGACCCCATGACCAGGTGTTGCGGAACCACAAGGTCGGTAGCAGATGGAGCGTCGCGCGCGCCGGGCCACGATTCGCCACCGTGATGCGGATGAGGATATCGTCGGTCTCCCGCTTGGCATACTCCGCGGTCACGTCGAAGTAGCGTTGGTCGTCGAACACGCTGGTGTCGACCAGTTCGAACTCGGGTTCGCTCTTGCCGCGACGGCGATTCTCGTCAACCAGTTGGCAATACGGAAACTCAGCCTGCGGATACTTGTAGAGGGCCTTCATGTAGGAGTGTGTCGGGGTCGAATCGAGGTAGAAGTAACACTCCTTCACGTCTTCGCCGTGATTGCCTTCGGGTCCGGTGAGGCCGAACAGCCGTTCCTTGAGGATGGGATCGCGCCCGTTCCACATCGCGACGGCGAAGGCCAGGCGGCACTCGCGATCGGTGATCCCGAGCAGGCCGTCTTCGCCCCACCGATACGCGCGACTGCGCGCGTGATCGTGCGGGAAAGAGCCCCAACTGTCGCCGCCGGCCGAATAGTCCTCGCGCACCGTCGCCCATTGTCGCTCCGATAAGTACGGTCCCCAGCGCTTCCAGTTTTTCTCGCGCCGCGCGTCCTCTTCCAGTCGCTTCGCTTCCGCGTTCGTGACGTTTCCCATGCGTGCTCCGATGCCAAGGGCTCGGTGGGGTGTCTTCGCCTACCATGCCCGGCGCCGGTGATGAAACCGGCGCGCGGCGTCGGCATCCGAATGCGTGCGCAATGCGTACATCACAGGAGAAAGGAGGAACGTAGAATGGCAATCAACCGAGGGAAGGTGTTGTTGGCATCGGCGGTCGCCGGACTGCTCGCGGTCGGCGCCTTGGCGGGTACCGCTCAGGCCGCCGAGGAGAAGGGTGAGAAGGTGAAGTGCTACGGCGCCAACAAGTGCAAGGGCCAAGGCGGCTGCGCCGGTGCCGGCCACGCCTGCGCCGGCAAGAACGGCTGCAAGGGCCAGAGCTTCGTCGAGACCGACACCAAAGAAGCCTGCCTCAAGATGGAAGGCGGCCGGCTGACGGAAAAGTGAGGTGGTGAGTGGTGACTGGTGTTGGTGACTGGTCGGAACTCGCTGCCATGCTCCGACCAACTCCGACCAACATCAGTCACTAACACCAACACCTGCAACCATGTTCCCCTCACTTGGCTTCGGCATCGGGTTACGCAGCGAGCACTACGACGACGTGCTGGCCGATGCGAGCGGCTGCGATTGGTTCGAGGCGATCAGCGAAAACTACATGGACACCGGCGGGCGCCCGCTCTGGGTACTCGAACGGGTCCGGCGTGACCGGCCGGTTGCGTTGCACGGCGTCGGGCTGTCGATCGGTGGCACCGATCCACTCGACCGACGCTACCTTGCGAATCTGCGCGCGCTCGTCGATCGCATCGATCCGGCGCTGGTGACCGATCACCTCTGTTGGACGGGCGTGAACGGCCGCAGTCTCTACGACTTGTTGCCCTTGCCGTACACCGATGAATCGCTCGCGCACGTGATCGAGCGCGTGCGCGTCGTCCAACACCAATTGGGTCGACGGCTCGTGCTTGAAAATCCGTCGACGTACCTTGCGTATCGACACTCGACGATCAGCGAGTGGGACTTCATCGCCGCCCTCGCCACCGAATCCGACTGCGGCATTCTGCTCGACGTGAACAACGTCTACGTCAGCAGCTACAACGTCGGATTCGATCCGGTTCGATACATCGACGCGATACCGCGCGACCGCGTCGCGCAGATTCATCTCGCCGGTTTCAGCGACATGGGCGCCTACTTGTTCGACACCCACAGCGCGCCGGTGAGCCGCGAGGTGTGGGCATTGTACGCGCACGCGGTGCACCGCTTCGGCCGAGTATCGACGCTGGTGGAGTGGGATGCGGACATCCCGAGTTTTGCACGCGTGTGCGCCGAGGCGGCGCACGCCCGAGCGATCGCAGAGGAGATCGATGCCGTCGCCTGTCGAACGGCCGCCCACGCTGCGTGAAACGCAGCAATGGTTGGGGTCGCAGATCGTGCGCTCCCCCGGCCCGCTTGCGCGGGATCTGATTGCCGCACCACCGCGTGGCGAGATTCGCGAGCGGCTCGACGTTTACATCAACGGCTATCCAGCGCGCGCACACGACGCGCTGGACGAATCGTTCCCGGCGCTCGTGCACCTGATCGGTCACGAAGCGACGCACGATCTGGTTGCGCGCTACCTTCCAGCGCTCACAGTGCGGTCGTACAACTTGAACGACCTCGGCACCGAGTTGCCCAGTTTCCTGCGAACCGACTGTTTGACCGAACGATTTCCCTTCCTCCCCGATCTCGCGGAACTCGAATGGAAGGTCGCGCGGGCATTTCACGCGCGCGACGATGTGCCATTCGCGCCGAGTCGGCTCGCGGCGTGGACCGAGGAACAGTGGGCGAACGCAGTGGTGCGTTTCCAGCCGTCGGTGGCGGTGGTGTGCTCGCCGTGGCCCATCCTCACGCTGTGGAACGCGCGGGAGACGCCGATCAGCGCGATCGACATCGACCTCACCGATCACGCCGAGCCGGTGCTGATTCGGCGCGTCGGCTTCGGTGTCCGATGCGAGCCGATCGACGTGAACGAGGCGCGTCTTCTGTCGGGCTTGATCGCAGGGAGACGACTCGGCGAAGCGATGGCCGAACTGGCCGAGGCCAACGACGAGACGGGAGACGTCTCGTCATGGTTCGCGCGCTGGGTACGCCAGCACCTGCTGAGCGACTTCACTATCACGATTCGCGAATCGCACGCACGCTGACTGGTTCACCGATTCGGTGGACCGGCCGCGCGCGGTGCACCAGCTCGCGGTTTCGGATGCTGGGCTTGAGCGCGTGGTTCGGCCGGTTGCACCGAACGAGCCCGCGGCGGCGGCAGGCGATTCGCCGGCTCGCCCGGCAGCTCGCGCGGCGCCGAGCGATATTGAGGGGGCGGCGGCGGTTGCGGCTGTCCCCCGCTCATCGGCGGAACTGGTGCGCGCGGTTCGACGCGTCCGGGCGGAGACACTTCCGGCGGCCGTTCAAAGCGCGGGGCCTCGGGCGGTCGGCTGCGCTCGATGTCGCCTTGATGACCGAGCGGTGGCCGCGCCGGTACGGCGGCACGTGGCGGCGGTGAGACGATACGCGGCGCCGGTGCGGTGAGCGCCGGCATGGGCTTTTGTACGCCACTGGGCAACGCCGGCGCGGACTGCCGTGGCGGCCGCGTCGCCACCACGCCGCGGTGTAGCACATCTTCGGGCGGTCGCTGGCCGCGACCCTCCGCCGGAGCCAAGCTCGCAGCTACCGGCTTGACCGGCAATGCCCCGCGGATCGGTTCCAATCCGTGGGCGTCAATCTTGGTCAACGCTGACGGCTGGATCACGCTCTGGCCGAACCGATTGCGCGAAATCGCGATCACTGAATTGTGCACGCCAACGTTCCGATAGTTGTGGATGTCGTTCACGTTCACGATGGTCGTGTGCTCGATCACGACGTTGTTCACGATCCGCGGACCACCCCAGCCGTGCCAACACGGTCGGCCGACGAATCCGACCGGACCCCACCACGGCACCAACGGCTCGCCCCACCCGAGTGCGACCCACCCGACCGCGGGCACGCCGAGGCCGATGTGCACCGCGAAACCGCCGCCGCCGAAGAACGCGACCAATGCCGGCGCGTACACCGGGCGCACGACCGGGCCGGGCGCCCACGCCCAGTAGCTGTCGACGTATACCCAGCGCCCGTAGTGAAACGGCGCCCAGCCCCAGGGCGCATCGTCGACCCATGTCCACCCGAAGAATGGATCCCACATCCATCGTCCCGTGCTGTATGGCACCCAGCCCGCGGCAACCCCGTCGGGGATCCACACCGAGCCGTAGCTGGGTACGATGCGCCAGTTGCCGTAGTGGTCGAGCGCGTCGATGCCGTAGACCCCAGGGGCGACGTAACGGCTGCTCACTGTGTCGATCAGATGATCCGTGCGGTCGTAGTTCCAGCGATCCCAGTCGTCGAGTTCCGGTGCGACATAACTCTCCACGCGAGCCGTCTCGGTGCCCTCGATGACCAGCTGCTCGCTCGGATTGATGCCGACGGCTTCGCCGCCCGCTGGAGTCATTGTCGCGCGTCCGCCACGGCGGGTGATGAAGGTCGTGCCGGCGTCATCGACGTTGATTCGGTAGTAGCCGACGCGTTCGATGGTGAAGGCAGCGTTCGGGGTGTCGATCTCGACGGTATGTCCTGCCGCGAGCCCGCGCAGATCGAGCGATGCATGCCCGGCAGTGACCTTGAATTGAACGAAGTCGGGTTCCTGATTCTCCAAACCCAATTGTGTGTCTTGTCCGGCGCGGACGAATGCCCGCGCGCCGATCTGCAACTCCAGGTTGGCGCCGTGACCGGTGTAAAGCGCGTCGCCGGCCGCCAGCGCGATGTTGACGCGCGCCGGTGTCCAATCCTTCGCCCCGGGTCGCCAGAATGAAACCTCACCATCCAGGAAGCTGAGGCGTGCTGGTGTGCGTCCCATGGCGTTTACCGGCGGTGGCTCGTCATTCGCCCAGGCTCTGCCGGAGAAGAGGATCACCAGCGCTGTGATGACCGTTGCCTTGGTTCTCGTCATCTGTGTTCACCGTTGTTGTGGTCGGGTTCCTGATCGACGCCGCCGTTGACGCCGTAGGTCAACGCGCGACCAAACACCTCGAACGGCGCGATGAGCAGGTAGTAGAAGCCGTAGCGAAGTGTCAGTCCGGCCACGTAAAACGGCGCGTAGATCGCCCGCATCGCCGGCGACAGCGGCGGTGGCGGCGGTGCGACCGGAACCCAAACAGCCGGGGGCGGCGGATACGGCGGCGGTGGCGGTGGGTAGTAGGATGGCGGCGGTGGTGGTGGCGCCGATCGCGGCGGGGGCGGCGGTTCCTGCGCATAGAGCGGAGCTGCTACGGTCGCGGTCGCGGCGTAGACCAGCAGTAACCCCAGCGCTATCGAGGTGCGTGAACGCGTCATGGATGCACCCTCGCGCCTTAAACGCACCCGGTGCGGTTTTGTTGCGGGTTGCAACGATCTGAAGTGGAGCTTCAATCCGACGGTACGGTCGGCAATTGCTGCAAGGCTTGATCGATCTCGCGCTGCGGCAGCTCGAAATCCTCCAACTCACCGGCGAGATACTTGTCGTAGCTCGCCAGATCGAAGTAGCCGTGGCCGGACAAATTGAACACGATGCACTGCCCCTGTCCGACTTCCTTGCATCGCAGGGCTTCATCGATCGCCGCCCGAATCGCGTGCGCGGTCTCGGGCGCCGGACAGATGCCTTCGGTGCGCGCGAACATCACGGCGGCTTCGAAGACCTCGTTCTGCTTGTAACTGACTGCCGCTAAGACGTTGCGGTGCCGCAACAGGGAAACGATCGGGCTCATGCCGTGATAGCGGAGTCCGCCCGCGTGAATGCCCGACGGCATGAAGGTATGACCGAGCGTATACATGCGCGCCATCGGTGCCATGCCGGCGGTGTCGCCGAAGTCGTAGGCGTACTGCCCACGCGTCAGAGACGGGCACGCCGCGGGTTCGACTGCAACCAGCCGCGGCCCTCGGCCGGCTAGCGTGTCGGCGACGAAGGGAAAGATGAGCCCCGACAAGTTGGAGCCGCCGCCGGCGCAGCCGATCATCACGTCCGGCCGCTCGCCTGCGAGCGCCAACTGCTTCTGGGTCTCCAATCCGACGACGGTTTGATGCAGGCAGACATGATTGAGCACGCTGCCGAGGGCGTAGTTGGTGTCCGCGCGGGTCGCCGCATCTTCCACCGCCTCGCTGATGGCAATGCCGAGTGATCCGGAGCACTCGGCGTCACGCTCCAAGATTGCGCGTCCCGCCTCGGTGTCACGGGACGGCGACGCCACCACGTCGGCGCCCCACAACTGCATCAATGAACGCCGATACGGCTTCTGATGATAGCTTACCTTGACCATGTAGACTTTGCATTGAAGTCCGAACAATCGGCAGGCGAACGCGAGACTCGATCCCCACTGGCCGGCGCCGGTCTCGGTCGACAAGCGCGCGATGCCGGCGATCTTGTTGTAGTAGGCTTGCGCGACCGCGGTGTTGGGCTTGTGCGAGCCGGCGGGGCTGACCGACTCGTTCTTGAAGTAAATGCGCGCCGGCGTGCCGAGGTGACGTTCGAGATTGCGCGCGCGCACCAGCGGCGTCGGGCGCCAGAGCGTCAACTGCTCGCGCACCGGCTCGGGAATCGCGATCCAGCGCTCGGTGCTGACTTCCTGCTCGATCAACGCCGGCGGAAAGATCGCGCGCATGTCGTCGGCGGTGACCGGTTGTCCGGTTGCGGGATGGCGATGCGGCGGCACAGATTCGGGCAAGTCGGCGGCGAGGTTGTACCAGGCCTCCGGCAGGTCACGGGTCGACAGTTGGATGCGACGCTCTTCCATACGACGAGTCTCCTTGTCCTCACCCGTCTACGCCCAACCACACGACGCGTCGAGTCGTGATCATTCGCTGTGCCGGGGTCGGAAGCCGTTGTTCGCCGTCAGACCATCGGCCATCGGCGTATGCGATCGGTGCGAGGCGCAGCCGCGCCCGGCTAGTACTCGACCTTGCTCCAGTCGGTTGCCTGCTGTTGCTTGACCTCGGCGGCCTTCTGCTCAGCTTGCGCTTGCAAGGTGACCTCCGGCGGTTCGGTCATGCCCATCAAGTAGGTGGTGATGTCGGCGATGTCCTTCTGGGGGTCTTCGACCTTTGGATCGCCTTCGACTGAGTAGAACACGGTCGGCATACGGGTTTGTGCGCCGGCGATTTGCTTCGGGCGCGCCAGAAAATCGCGAATCCATTCGGGACGGAGCCGAGTCTTGGAGAGCATCAGGTTGATCGAGAGGTCTTCCGGGTCGACGCCTTCCGGCAACCCTTGATCGATGGACGTGGGGTGACACTGCATGCACTTGTAGTGATTGAAGCGGCGGACCCCGCGTTGGAAGTGATCGGCCGGAATGTTGTCCTTGGCGACATAGGTGTACGGATTGCTCACCGTTGCCGCGGCCGCGAAGCCCTCGACCAGGTTGCGCGCTTGCGCTTCGGTGAAGCCGAACGACGGCATGCGCATCTTCAGCCACGGACGTACTGGTTTCGGCTCCATCACGAACTGGTACATGTACTGGCCTTGCAGCCGCGCGCCGGCGCCGTCGAGGGTCGGCGGCGCCATGTTCTTGCGCTCGAAGTAGCGGGCGATCTGCGCGTCGCGCTGATTCAACCGGTGACAGCCGTTGCAGTTGAGGTGCGCGACCATCCAGCTTTGTTCGCGTAGCGCTTGTTGCGCGGGTGTTGCTCGCCTCGAGAAGGCGGCCGGCAGCGCCGGGCTGTCGAGCGCCAGAACGGCGGTGATGATCGCCTTCGCTTCGTCGTCGGTGATGGCGCTCTTCGGCATGAGTAGCCGAATTTTCTCGGTCTCGTAGGCGCGCGGGTCGCGCAGCTTGCGTTCGAGCCAATTCCACTTCGTGCGCGGCACGTCGGTGGTACGGCCGAAGTCCAGCTCGTCGGTCGGCCGGCGGGCGAAGTCGCTGAGATTGGGGACCGACGGACGCACCTTTTCGAAGCCGGGGATCGCATGACAACCGAAGCACTCGTAGCGCTTGACCAACTGCTTGCCTTCGTCGGCGTTGAACTGGCTGAGATCAGGCGCCGCCGGGAGCGGTTCGCTACGCTTGAGCGTGGCCACGTACGCGACCACCGCATGCCGTTCGTCGTCGGTGAGTTCAAGTTTCGGCATCGCGGTGTCCGGGTTGTACTCGCGCGGATTGGCGATCCAGCGATCGAGCCACGCCGCAGTGACTTTGGAACCCACGCCGGCGAGATGCGGGACCCGCGGTGAGACGCTGTGCTCGTCGGCCTTTACCGCGTGGCACCCGCGACAACCGCGCTCGGTGAATAGGCGCTCGCCGTCTTCAACCGATGCACCATCGAGCGCCGGCGCCGGCTTCTGCGTGCCGACTTCGGGGAGACTGAGCAGGAACGCGGCGATCTTGCCGACCTCATCGTCCTTCAGCAGGAAGTTCGGCATCGCCGTGTCGGCGCTGACGTGCTGCGGATCTTTGATCCAGTTGTAGACCCACGACGTGGTGTCAGCCAGTTTCGATTTGAGCGCGTTGAGCGGCGGCGCGAACTTCGGCTGATACGTCAGGCCGCGTACGTCGTGGCATCCGTAGCACCCCTTCTCCATGAACAAGCCGTCACCGCGACTGACGACGTCGGCTGCCGCCAGGCCTTCGGTGACTTCGTGGCAGCGCGCGCAGCCCACCTGCATGTACGGGCGCGGCAGCAGCGGCGTCGGCCAATTCGCCTCGGTGCCATGCGCACCCGCGGTGGTCGTGGCCGGGCCCTGGCCCTGATGGCAGAGCGTGCAACCGAAGCGCGTGACGTCGTGCGACTTCAACAGATCGCCGGGATGGGTGCGGAACGGCTGCGGCGCGTCTTGGAACAAGGGATTGTCGATGCCGCGGTGACACGAGGTGCAACGATCGGCGATCTTCAGTTCATCGAGGTAGATCTGCGCGATCTCGGGCTTCGCATGCGAGAGGTCGTCGACGACACGTTGCCAGCGCCCTTTCTCAGCCGCATCGTTGCGGGCCGCCGCGTCCTGCAGTTTGGCGGTCGCGCGAGTTATGTACAGCTGATTGAACTCTTCCTGGTAGCGCATCCATGGATGCGTCTCTTCGCTGTGAATGGCGACCACGCAGAGCAATAGAAAGATCGGGCTGAAAATCGCCATCGCCAGCCGCATGCCGGGAGTACCGCGCATCATCGCGACTCTCCTTCGTAGATCGGAATAGTGGCGGGTCGCAGGCTAAAGCCGGCGGCTACCCTCGACTCGATTCCGCCTGCAGCCGCACCCTTTCGGGTGCGCTTCTTCACGGCCGTTGCAGCTACACATTGAACCATGGCGTCACCAGCACGTACTTCACGCGCAGCAGCAGCCGCAGCAGAATCTTGAGGGGAATGCCGTACATCAACAGCGTGAACGTGACGGCGGCCACGTAGCGACTCCGTCCGAGCCGCTCGAACAGCCACGGCCATCGGCGCTTCGGAAGCGCCAGACCGGCCGCGAAGTACGCGACCAGCGCCGGCAGCCCGATCCACCACGGCACGTTCCACAAACTTTCTTCGGCGCTCTTGGCGATCGACCAATCCTGCCACGGCCAGTAGAACTGCCAATTCGGTCCGCGCAGAAATTGGCCGATCGCAATCAACATCCACCACAGGGCAAAGCCGAACAGGAAATGACTGAGCGCGAGGCGACGCACCGAAAAGGTGTAGGTGCCGGTCGCGTTGCGACTGGTGTCGAGGTACGGGATCGACATCAAGCCGACGATGATCAGCGTCGGAATCGCGACCCCGGCGATCCACGGGTCGAAGTACACCAGCAGTTCTTGCAACCCCACGAAGTACCACGGCGCCTTCGCCGGATTCTCCGTCTTACCTGGATTGGCTTCCGGCAGCAGCGGGGCATCGATGCCGAGCGACCAGATCAAGAGCAGGATGGACACCACCAGGGCGGCGAGAAATTCCTTGTAGACCAGGTAGGGAAACACAGCGACCGGGTCGGTGATCAGTGATGAGTGACGAGTGACGAGGGACGAGCCAACCGACCGCGGAGCGGAATCTTGCGCGCTGACTGGGGCCGTGTGTGCGTCCATAGCTGTTCTTGCCATTGGTCAGAGCGGCCGCGAGATGCCGCCGTCCTTTCGGACACGCCAGAAGTGCACCATCATCAACACGATCGCGGCGAGCGGCAGGGCGACGCAGTGCAACACGTAGAACCGCAGCAGGGCGTTGCCGCCGACCTTCATGTCGCCCAAGAGCAAGAAGCGGGCGTCGTTCATCGGCGTGACACCGAACCAATTGTGGAACGGACCCTCGGCACCGATCAGCGGCGTCGCCGCCGCCATGTTGGTGCCCACCGTGACCGCCCAAAACGCCAATTGGTCCCACGGCAGCAGATACCCGGTAAAGCTCAGCAGCAGCGTCAGCACCAACAAGCTGACACCCACGACCCAGTTGAACTCGCGCGGCGGCCGATACGAGCCGGTGAGGAACACGCGCAGCATGTGCAGCATCACGAACACCACCATGAGATGCGCGCCCCAGCGATGCAGGTTGCGCAGCGTCAATCCGAACTGCACCGCGTACTCCAGCGTCTTCATGTCGAGATACGCGTAGTCGGGTACCGGCCGGTAGTAGAACATCAACAGCACTCCGGTGATGGTCTCCACCAGAAACAGGAAGAAGGTCAGACCGCCGAGGCAGAACGTGAAAGTCACTTTCAACGCGTGACGCGGAATGCTGATCGGATGGAGATGTAGGAACACGTTGCTGGTGATTTCCAGCGCACGGTTACGCACCGAGTCGACATAGTCGTGGCGAAACACCGACCGGTAGAGCTGCGACGACGTCAACGCCTCGGCGAAGCGCCCGAAGGCGGTGTCAGTACGGGAGCTGGCCATACGCGCTCTCCCATTCGTTGGTTCGAACCATCGCGATCGCGTCCCACGGACAGGCGTCGAGAAACGTCCCGTCCGGCCCGCGGCTCACGCACTTCTTGCAGCCGACGCACTTCAACGGATCGATCCAGATGCGCCCATACGGAAAGGCATCGTCGGCCGCTACCAGCAGCATGCAATCGTCGACCGGGCAGTAGGGTTGGCAGACCGGCGCACCGGCGCAACCGGTGCACGCGTCGGTGATCACCGCCAGCAGCTTGGGCTTCTTGGCGCGCCGGCCGATGAACTTGCCGTCGGCGTTCTTGCGCGCCGTCGACTCGCTCTGCCGCTCAGACGGCAACGAAGGCGCCATCGATGTTGAATCGGTCTGGGGCATACACGATGCTGGTGTCGACGACCAGTTGGCCGTCGAGGTTGAGCTCGATCCGGAACCGATCGAGGGGCCGGGGAGCGGGACCGGCGAAGTTGGTGCCGTTGCTGTGATACTCGCTGCCATGGCACGGGCACTTGAAGATCCGCTGGTCGGCAAACCAATTGACTGTGCAACCCAGATGGGCGCACCGGGCCGAGGTCGCGTAGATCCGGTCCCGCTCCCGGACGACGAAAAAGCGCTGGCTCGCCTTCCAGCGTTCGTCGATCAACATCACGCCGTACGCGTCGGCGCTCTCGGCGCCGCCGATGAAGGCCGCCGGAGTTCCGATGCGGAACGTGCTGGCCGGATGAAATACGACGCGCGGAAAGAAGAAGCTGACCGTTTCGAGGGCGCCGGCCCCGAGCACGCTCGCGAAGGTTCCCCAACCGGCCACCGTCAAGCCGCGTGCGAGGAGTTCGCGACGGGAGATGTCGGTCAATTGCTTGATGATCGCTGCGCTGTCCATGAACCCACCCGTCTCGTCGGCGCCTTCCTACCGGTTGGTCGGTAGGGAGACGATGAGCCAGGTCATTAACCGATCTGACTCTCGACAGGCTCTGGGCTTTCTCATGCCTGCGACACGTCATGCGGGCGGTAGCGGATTCGACTAGACTTCGAAGCCGGTACGGATCATGCGAAAGCGCGGGCCAATGACTCATCCGACGAACGTCGACTTTGCCAAGGCCCCCTTTTTGGTCATCTGGGAGACTACCCAAGCCTGTGATCTATCGTGCCGCCACTGCCGTGCCTCGGCCCAGCCGTTGCGCAATGCCGACGAGTTGACCACCGAGGAGGGCGAGAAACTACTCGCCGAGACCGCCGCGATGGGGACGCCGGTCTTCATTTTGAGCGGCGGTGACCCGGTGAAACGGCCCGATCTCTTCCAACTCATCGCGGCCGGAAAGCGCCTCGGCCTGCGAATGGGGACGATTCCAGCCGCAACGGCGCGGCTCACCGAAGACCTGCTGCGCCAGTTCAAGGACGTCAATTTGGATCAAATGGCGCTCAGCCTGGATTTCCCGGACGAGCAGCGACACGATGCCTTTCGCGGCGTTCCCGGCGCCTTCGCCAAGACGATGCAGGCGGTCGAATGGGCTCACCGCTGGGAGGTCCCACTGCAAATCAATACCACCTTGTGCAGCCAATCGGCGCCGTTCCTCGAAGAGATGGCCGACTTGGTCGAACGGCTCGGGATCGTGTTTTGGGAAGTTTTCTTCCTCGTCGGCGTCGGCCGAGGCGAGACGCTCGGCGGCTTGACGCCCGATCAGTGCGAGGAGCTGTTCGAGATTTTGTATCGGGTGCAGCGCCGATCGCGCTACGTCGTCAAGATCACCGAAGCGCCGCACTACCGTCGCTACGTGGCCCAACAGGAGGCCCAGCGGCACGGCACTGGGCATGCGGCGCCGCGTGACAAGGCGGCGCTTCCGCAGTTGCTGCAGCGATCGGAGGGGCCGGGCCACACCGTCGGGCTCGCGCCGCGTGGCGTCAACGCGGGCAACGGGTTCGCGTTCGTGTCGCACACCGGCGAGGTATTTCCGAGCGGCTTCTTGCCGGTGTCGGCGGGCAACGTGCGAACCACGCCGCTGCCGCAAATCTATCGCGACTCCGAGTTGTTCCGGACGCTGCGCAATCCCGATGCATTGCTCGGACGCTGCGGGCGCTGCGAGTTTCGGGCGATTTGCGGCGGGTCGCGCTCGCGCGCTTATGCGCTGACCGGGAACTATCTCGCCACCGATCCCTGGTGCGGCTACCAGCCGTCGGCAGGTGCGTAGATGTCCTCCTCCAGTGCACGCCGCCGCGCCGACCTGCGGGTGGTGGAAGGCTCCGCCGCGCCGCAGCGCGATGCACAGCCCCGCTGCATCGCGCTTGTCGGCAACCCCAACGTCGGCAAAAGTGTGATCTTCGGCGCGCTCACCGGCGCCTATGCGACGGTCAGTAACTACCCGGGCACAACCGTTGAAGTCACTCGCGCCGCGGCGCGCGGGGTGCCCGCCGCTGAGATCATCGATACCCCAGGGGTAAACGGGCTAACCCCGCAGTCCGAGGACGAACGGGTGACCCGCGACATTTTGCTCGCGGGCGTCGACGTCGTGGTGCAGATCGCCGACGCGAAGAACCTGGCGCGGGCGCTGGTGCTGTCGTCGGAGCTCGCCGATGCCGGGATTCCGTTTGTCCTCGTGCTCAACATGATGGACGAGGCGGCCGATCGCGGACTGCGGATCGATTTCGCCAAGCTCTCAGCCGAACTCAACGTTCCCGTCGTCTCCACCGTCGCCGTCAGCGGTCTCGGACTGCACGAACTGAGCGATGCGGTGCCGCGCGCGGCGATCAGCACTCACCGCGTCCACTACCCGGTGCCGGTGGATCGCGCGCTGCTGCGGATCGAACGCCTCTTGGCCGGGCACACGGTGTCGCAACGGTGGCTCGCACTCATGTGCCTCGCCGGGGACGACACGTTGCGACCGTGGCTCTCCGAACATCTGTCGGCGTCGGCACGCGCAACCATTGAGGCGACGCGGCACGAACTCCAAGCTCAGATGGGCGGTCACGTCGCGTACGAACTCCAGCGCCAACGTGTGCACACCGCGGAGCGGCTGGCGCGCGAGGTGATGCGCGCGGCGATCGTCGAGACCGAAGCCAGCGCCAGCCCGGCACCCGCCGAGCTGGCGGTCGGCGCCGCGATGTTCGCTGCATGTCTGCTGCTGTTTGCCGCTGATCTCGGCTTGATCCCTACGGCGGCGGTGTTGGTGGCGCGGCTGATGGGATGGCTGGCGCTGTTGGCCGGCGGCGTCCTGATTCACGAATCGGCTTCCTTGCGCACGAGAGTCGGGCAGTGGTCGAGTCACCGCGGCACCGGGATCGCGGTGTTGTTCGTGGTGCTCTACCTCATCTACCAATTTGTCGGCGTGTTCGCGGCCGGAACGGCGGTTGCGTTTCTGGAACAGACGGTGTTCGGCCGATACATCAACCCGGCGGTCATCGGCACGATCGATTCGACCGTGTCGGTGATGGCGCCCACGAGCACATCGCTTGCCTGGCCGCTGCATCTCGTGCGCGACATGTTCGTCGGACCCTACGGGTTGGTCACGGTGGCGCTGACTTATGCCTTGGCCATCATCTTCCCGATCGTCACCGCGTTCTTTCTCGCGTTCTCGGTGCTGGAAGACTCGGGCTACTTGCCGCGCTTGGCGGTGATCGTGAACCGCGTCTTTCGCGCCATGGGCCTCAACGGCAAGGCCGTGCTGCCGATGGTGCTGGGGCTCGGCTGCGACACGATGGCGACGTTGACTGCGCGCATCATGGAGACGCGCAAGGAGCGCGTCTTGGTGACCCTGTTGCTCGCGCTCGGCGTGCCGTGCTCGGCCCAGCTCGGCGTCATCCTCGCGCTGTTCGGCGCGTTGCCGATGTGGGCGCCGCTGGTGTGGGGCAGCGTCGTACTCGGCGTGCTGTTCGCCGTCGGCTGGTTGGCGGCGCGGCTGCTGCCGGGTGAACAATCGGACCTCATTCTCGAACTGCCGCCGATGCGACGTCCGCAATTGAGCAACATCCTGGTCAAGACCGTCGGCCGACTCGAATGGTACCTGCGCGAAGCGGTTCCGATCTTCGTCCTCGGCACGTTCGTCTTGTTCGTCCTCGATACGACCGGTGCGCTGTCGCACATCGTGCGCATCGCCGAGCCAGCGGTCGTCGGCATCTTGCAGTTACCCGCCAAAGCCGCCGAAGTCTTCCTCGTCGGATTCTTCCGGCGCGACTATGGATCGGCAGGAATCTACGCGCTCTTCCAACAGGGGATGCTCACGCCGGTGCAAACCGTGGTGGCATTGGTGACGATCACCTTGTTCGTTCCCTGCGTGGCGAATTTCTTCATCATCATCAAGGAGCACGGCGTGCGCACGGCGCTGGCGATGAGCGGGTTCATCTTCCCGTTTGCGTTCGTGATCGGCGGCGCGGTGAACGTCGCGTTGCGTGCCGTGGGTTTGTCATGAAACACCTCCGCGCCGAACCCTTCATCGTCTGTCCCGTGTGCGAGACGCGCTACACCGAGACCGAAGGACAAGCCTGTCGGGTCGCGTGCCCGTTTCAACGCGGCTGCCGCCGGTTGAGTTGTCCGTACTGCGCCCACGAACTACCGCGACCGTCGCGGTTGACGCGTTGGTTGACGCGCCGGCTGCGTGCCGCTTGACTCCATCGATATGGCGACCGCCCTCGAACCGCAGATTGAGGAAGTGCTGGAGCGACTGTGGGTCGCACGCGAGCGAGGCGGCTCCACCTCGGCGGGATCCGCGGCGGCGTCGCTCGACTTCGATCCATCGGCCGCGTTGGCGGAAGCCCAGCGTCGGGGCTGGATCAGCAGGCACAACGGTGCGGTTGATCTGACCGCTGCCGGCGAGTCACGCGCCGCCGCGGTGATGCGCCGCCATCGGCTCGCGGAGCGGCTGCTCTGTGACGTGATCCAGGTCGACACCGATTCGATGGAGGCCGCCGCGTGTGAACTGGAGCACTCTCACATCCTGTCGGAGGAAGCCACCGACCGCGTGTGTGCGTTCCTCGGCCATCCGCCGGTGTGTCCGCACAACCGGCCGATTCCGCGCGGTCGTTGCTGCGACACGCTCACCCGCGACGTGCGGCCGTTGGTCACTCCGTTGAGCGAATGCGCGATCGGCGCCGACTTCCGCATCGTGTTCGTCGCCTCGCGCTCGCATCGGCGGCTCGACCGGCTGGCGGCGTTCGGCGTCATTCCCGGAGCGCGCGTGCATCTCCACCAACGCCAACCGACGTTCATGATCCGCATCGGCGGCACCGACATCGCGATCGAGGCGGGGATCGCCGCCGACGTGTTTGTCGTCCCGGCGTGAGACGGCCTACGTCAGGTCGTCGCCGTTGGTCGCTTGTACAGCCCGACGTAGCGGGCCACCATTAGATACTTCTTGAAGCGCCGGTTGGTTTCCTCTTCGTGCTCGCTCTTGGTGTCGGCGTCGATGGGCTCGAAGAAGCAGGTGGGATCTTCGCCCATGACATTGCCGGTGTGAAAGTACGCCATCGCCCGGCAACCGCCGCAAGTGAACTGGTAGCGACAGCGACCGCACTTGCCGCTGAGCTGCGTGCGATCGAGCAGCTTCGCGAACAGCGGGCTCTCGTTGACGAGCTGATCGAGCGGGCGATCGCGCACGTTGCCGGCCGACAGCACATCGAGGAGCACCGGACAGGCCGACACCTCACCCTCGGCGTTGATGGTGAGCCACGTGCCGACCCAGCAGCCGATCGGCGGGTTGTGCGGCACGGTGCCGTTGCGCGCCCCGCCGGACACTTGCTCGTGCAACTCGGGCGAGAGGAAAAATGGCGTGTAGCTGACGTAGCCGTTCACGTGCCGGCGAAGCGCGGGATGAAACGCGTGTTCGAGGTCGTCGCGGGAGAAGGCATGTCGGCGGAAGTACTCGCGGCCGGAGCCGCGGCCAACCAGCGGTGACCGATTGTACGAGATGCGCCGGTCGACGAGATACTTCACCGTGCGCTCGAACGCGTCGGTGTTGTGCTTGCCGATGGTTACGATGACGTGGCGGTCGATCTTCAGTTCGTCGCAGAGATCGAGCACTTCGAGCGTGCGATCCGGCGCTGCGTCGCGCGTGTCGTTGTTGTGCTCGTCGATCGAATTCAACCCCAGCGCGATGGTAACCTTGCCGCGGGTCGCTTCTTTGACCTGTTGCAAGCGTTCGCGCGTGAGCAATTCCCCGTTGCTGCAAATCTTGCACTGATAGCCGAGATCGACGGTGAGCCGCAGCAGATCGACTGCGTCCTTGCGCAGCAAAAACTCCCCGCCGCTCCAGCCGACGGCGAGCACGCCGAGATTCTGCGCCGGGATCAGTACTCGGTCGCGAATGTCTTCAAGCGTCAATTCGCGCGGCTGACTGCCGCGCACGACTTGCGCGTCGTTGCTCCCCGTCATGCAGGCCTGACAGCGGAGGTTGCACCGGCGCGTCGCTTCGAAATAGATCGCGGGAAATCGGTATCCCATGCCTCCATTGGCTACCAGCGAGTCGATACCGGGTCGACGCGGCGAGTTGCGCGCGCACATGGCTTCAACTGACCAAGGTCAGGAAACCTGCGCTCGTTGGTCAGCAGATGCCATGGAATATCGGTTGGATTCTTCGGGAGAGTGTCATCCCCCTGTCGATCTGTTCACGCGATGGCGGCAAGCTGAACGGCGATCGCACGCAAGGCGCGGGTGAAGGACCGCAGCGCCATCGGCACAAGCTATGCTCGTTTGAAGTGAGCAACTCGACCGCCACCTCGCACACCTCTTCCTCCTCACCGCCAGTCGAGCGAACGGGCGCCGTTTGCGTCGATGACCCGCCGGGAGTTGCCTTATGGCCCCAACCGCTGAACCGACTGCCGCAGTACGCCGAATCGACACCCTGATTTTGCTGCGATGGGTGCTGATCATCGCGACGTCCTACTTGCTGCTCTTCAGTCGGCTCGAGCCGGCGGGTGCCGGCGTCGCCCTGTTCGTGGCCGGCTACTTCGCCAGCAACCTCGTGCTGGCGCATCTGCTCCCGCGGGTGCGCTCGCGCCATACGCTGGACGTTGGCGTCGTGCTCGTCGACACCGGCGCGACTTCCGTCGCATTGGCGCTGACCGGCAACGCCGGCAGCGAATTCTTCTTGTTCTACTTTCTGATTCTGTTCATCGCGGCTCTCAGCGATCGGCTCCACCTCGTCGTGACCGCCGCGCTGTTGGCGGGCGTGGTGCACGTGATGACCCTTGCGCGCGTCGTTGCCCTGAACGATCTGCTGCAAAGCGGCTACTTGCTGCGGATCCCGTTCTTCGTCGTGGCTGCGCTGTTCTTCGGTCATCTCGTCGAAGACGAAGCACACGCGCGCGAGCGCACGCGCTTGGAGTTCGTCTCGACGGTCAGTCACGACCTGAAGAATCCGCTGGCGGTCATTCAGTCGATCGCCGACTTGTTGCTCGACGGGCATGCGGGTGCGTTGACGCCCGATCAAGCGCAGTTCGTTCGTCGCATCCATGCCAGCGCGCACCATCTCATCACCCTGTCGCACAACCTGCTCAACGTCGAGCGCATCGAGGCCGGTCATTTGCGATTGCGACGAGCCCCGGAGAACTTGGCGCGGTTGGTGGAAAACGCGATCGACTTCGCGCGTTGCGGTGGCGATCTCAAGGGCATCACCTTGGAACTCACGGCCGTGCCGAATCCGCCGCCGGTCAACGTCGACGCCGTGTACATGGAGCGCGTGGTCGCCAACCTGCTCGACAATGCCATCAAGTTCACGCCTCGCGGCGGCCGGGTGCGCGCAACCGTCGAACGCGAGCCGGAGGCGTTGGTGCTGCGCGTCGCCGACAACGGTCCGGGGATCGCGCCGGCCGATCTCCCCAAGCTGTTCGAGAAGTATCACCTCCAAGCGCGCGCCAGCCGCGGCGGCGCCGGGTTCGGCCTTTTCATTGTGCGTGCGATCGTCGAGGCACACGGGGGCACCGTCGAGATCGGCAGCGAAGTCGATCGCGGCACCACCGTGACCGTTCGCCTCCCGATCGCCTCCCCCAGAGAACCCTCCCGCCCGCCTGGAACTCGCTGGAAGTGGCGCGTTGCGCAGACCGGCGAGCAGTCTGCCGCTCCGGTGTGACCGGCGGCTCCGGCTATTGTTGCGCTGGCGATACTTCGACCCGCACCTGCGCGTTGTAGTCCGGCACACCGCCCATCGCATCAACCGGCCCGCGGCGGATAAGGACATTGCCCTCGGGCCAATGCACTTGCAGGTTGCCGCGGGCGATCGGCGCGAGATGCACCCGGCCCTCGAGACGACCGTGCTCGTTGACCAGCGCGACCCGATCGGTGTTGGCGAGATGCAACACCGCGGCGTCGTCGGGATTCATGAAGACGGCGTCGCGGGCCGCGCCCGTGAGCGGATCCGTGTCGCTGTAGATGAGGGTGTTGAACTGTTTGCCGCGGCGCGTGCTGACGTCGAAGACGCCCGCCGGCCGGTCGACAGGCGGCAGCGGCACGGCGTGAAAGTGAGCCTTCCCGTCGGCGGTCGGGAACTGCCAGCCGGCGCACAAATGCGGACCGCCATACTGAAACGCATCGCCGCGGTCGCGCAGACGTTGAATGCCGTCGTAGAAGGGCACGATCCGTGCAATTTCGTCGCGGATTGCCCACCCATCACCACACCCCAGCCGGTGGCTGCGCTCGGGGTGGGTGGCGACGGCAAGCTCGCGCAGAATTCTCCACTCGGCGCGGGCCTCGCCGACCGCGCGCGGAATTTCCGGACTGAACACGACGCGACGCTCGGTGATGGTTTCGGTGCCGCCATCGTCTTGTTCGTAGCGCGTCTTCGCCGGCAGCAGAATGACCTCGTCGCGCGGTTCGATGAAGACTTGGTCGGTAACGATGATGTCTTGATGGACACGCAACGGAACGTTCGCCAGCGCGCCGGCGACGTAGTCGGGATCGGGCAAGGTGCGCAGAAAGTTGCCGCCGATGCAGTAGAGCAGCTCCAACTGTCCGCGCGCCGCGGCTTCGACCATCTCGGTGGTGGTGAGCCCGAGCGCGTCCGGCACCTCGAATCCGTAAGCCGACGAGAGCGCCGCGGCGGTCTCGCTGTTGATTGCTCGACCGCCGGGAAACGCCGTCGAATATGCGCCCATCTCGGCGCCGCCTTGCACTCCGGAGTGCCCGCGGATCGGCATCAGGCCGCAGCGATCGCGACCGACGTAGCCCTTCGTCAGCGCCAGGTTGATGATCATCTGCACGGCCTGGCCGCCGAAGGCGTGCTGGGTGATGCCCATGCTCCACACGAACACCGCCGTGCGCGCATCGCGAATCAGGCGCGCGAACTCGTCCATACTCGCGCGCGACAGACCCGATTGCCGCTCCAGCGCAGGCCAATCGAGTCGTTCTGTCGCCGCTTGCAGCTCGACAAATCCTTCGGTGTGCTGGGCGGTGAACGACGGGTCGTACCAGCCGTTGGCGAGCACGCATTTGAGCACGCCGTAGAGAAATGCGATGTCGCCGCCGGTCGAAACGCCGAACCAATAGTCGGCGACGTCGGTCCCAAACAACGCACTCGACACCGTCGACGGCACCCAATAGCGCTCCATGCCGGGTTCGCGATACGGATTCACCAGCGCGACTTTGGTTCCGCGGCGTTTGGCTTCATGCAAGTACTTCATCGTGACCGGTTGGTCGTTGGCGGGATTGGCGCCGAAGAAGACGATGAGATCGGTGCCCCACCAGTCGCGATAGCTGCACGTGGTCGCGGCGACGCCGAGGGATTGCTTCATCGCGCCGGTCGAGGGCGAGTGACACAGGCGCGCGGCGTTGTCGATGTTGTTGGTGCCGAAGAAGCGCGCGACCTTCTGGGCAACGTAATAGGTCTCGTTGGTGATCGCGCGCGAGGTCAAGTAGAACGCGAGCCGTTTTGGATCGGCGCCGCGAATCCGCTGCGCGATGCGTCGGTACGCGTCGTCCCACGCGATGCGGCGGAAGCCGCGATCGCCTTTCTGTCGCAACATCGGGAACGGCAAGCGACCCAATTCACGTAGTTGATCGTTGCGAAGCCGGCGCAGTGCGGCGACGTCTTCGAGCCGGCGGACATCCATCGCCGGCATGGTGTTCAGGCGCAACAGGTTCAACCGCGTCATGCACAGATGCACGCCGTCGATGGTCCAGTCGCGAAACCCGGCGACTCCGAGCGCGCAGCCGTCGCACACGCCGCGGCTCAAGACCCGCCACGCGTACGGCAGATTGTCGCGATTGCTCCACAGCACGCGCGCCATGTCGCGGAAGTGATGTGGCTTGGTGTGCCCCAAACCGAAGGGCACGGCGCGCTGCAGTCGGCGCCGCCAGTCGTGCTCGATTCGATGCGACATGCCTGATCGGCCGCGATCATGCTGCAAGCGCGATTGCGTGTCCACTGCCGGTGGCGCTTCAGCCTCTGTGCTGCAGCCTCGCGCGACGGCTGCCGGCGACGTATGCTGCACGCATGACCAGCGACAATCCGATTCTCATCCGCCGCGCTGAGCCGCGCGATGCCGCCGCTCTTGGACGCTATGGCGCCGCGCTGGTGCGCGCGCACCACGCCTTCGACGCCCAACGATTCCTAACGCCGGGCCCGCGCATCGAGGATGGATACGCCCACTTCCTCGGTACCCAACTGCGGGGGCCAGACGTCGTGGTGTTCGTCGCCGAACGTGCCGGAACCGTCGTCGGCTACGTCTATGCCGGCGTCGAGCCGCAGTCATGGAAGGAACTCCGCGACGCCGCCGGTTTCATCCATGACGTCGTCGTGGATCCCGGCGCGCGCGGCCTGGGGATTGGAACTGGACTAATCGAAGCGGCGGCCGCTTGGCTCATCAACCGCGGCGTTCCACGCGTCATGCTGTGGACCGCCGCGAAAAATGAACCGGCGCAGCGACTGTTCGAACGGCTCGGGTTCCGCCGCACGATGATCGAGATGACGCGCGAAGCCGGAGCCGCGCGAATCGACGAGTCAGATCAGGGCTGAGACTCGACTCCGGTCATCTGCGCGCTGATGTCCCACAGTCGCTGTGCCGCCGCCGCATCGTACGATGCCTTCGATGACCGCGTCTCGCGAGAATTGCTGAAATACTTGCCGGTGACGTCTTCGACCGTCGGCGACGATGCGAGAAAGATCGAAGTCGCCGCCCCTTGCTCGGACGTGCGGAAAAACGGGCGCAGCAGCCCGATGATCGCGCGCGCCCAGGCGCCATTGTTGTGCCCTAGACGCGTGCCCACCGCGCCGGGATGAAGACAATTGACGGTGACGCCGGTGCCGGTGAGCCGCCGCGCCAGTTCGTAAGTGAACAGAATGTTCGCCAGTTTCGACTGGCCGTAGATCCGCATGATGCGGTAGCGCCGCGCGCCTTGGAGATCGTCGAAATTGATGCCGCCGAACCGATGCGCGTCGGAGGCGACGTTGACGATGCGAGCCGGGGCACTCTGCGTGAGGCGGTCGAGCAACAGATGCGTCAGCAGAAAGTACGCGAGATGGTTGACCGCGAACACGGTTTCGATCCCGTCGGTTGTCAGGCTGCGTGAAGTGTTGACGACGCCGGCGTTGTTGATCAGCACGTGCAGCGGTCGATTGCTGGCGAGATACTCGGCAGCGAGCTCTCGGATCGATTGCTGCGAGGACAAGTCGGCGATCATCAGCTCGACCTGCCGATTGCCGGTGCCGCGCTGAATCTCGCCGCAGGTTTCTTCTCCGCGCGAGCGATCGCGTGCCACCAGCACCAACTGCGCGCCCATTTCAGCGAGCGCCCTGGCGGTGGCTCGGCCGATCCCGGAGGTTGCGCCGGTGATGAGACAGGTCTTTCCAGTCATGTTGGATTGCGGGCTCAGTTCCATGGCAGCCGACTCCGGGTGCGCCAGTATTCGTCGGGGCGCTGGCCCAACGCAAGCAGCCGGCCCAGGGTTGTGCTGTCCAACTCGAGGGTCAGGGCCGCGAGGTTGGAATTGAGTTGCGCCGCCGTCGCCGCACCGCTGAGGACCACGTCGGCCCACGGCTGCGCGAGCACTGCGGCGAGCGCGACGGCGTCGACCGTGAGGCCGTTGTGATCCGCGATGCCTGCCAGCACGCGCCGGCGATCGGCGAAGTGTGGATCGAGGTTGCGCGCCGTCAGCCGTCCGTTGGCCAGCGGCTCCTTGATGATGACGCCGATGCCGGCATCGTGCGCCGCTTGCAACGTCGGCCCGGCCGAGGGGTCGAGCACGTTCCACGTCGCTTGCACCGCATCGAAGACGCGCTCGTGATCGATCTCGATGCGCATCGCGCGTCGCAGCGTCTCGCTCTGCTGCGGTCCGCTGACCGACAACCCGATCTTCAGTCCGTCGCTCCGCAAGCGCGCCAGCTCTTCCAGGATTGCGCGATCGTCGAGCACGCCGCTCTCGATCGTCGCCGAATGAATTTGATACAGATCGAGCTGCGCGCCGAGCAGCGCCCAGCTTTCGGCGATCTGACGGTTCAGCCGCATCAACGAATGCTCCTTGACTTCGTGGTGGACGGCATCGACCCGCCAGTCGGCGGTGTAGGTGTATCCCCATTTTGAGCCGATGGTGACTGACACCGGCGCGATACCCCGTGCGGTGAGCCATGCCGCGAGGAACTCTTCGGCGCGGCCATACGAGCGCGCCGCATCGAAGTAGCGCACGCCGGCGGCCCACGCCGCATCGAGCACGGCGTGCGTGCGCGCGGCCATCGCCGCGACAGCGTAGTCGCGGGCGAGATCTTCGGCGTGGCCGAGATTGATGTAACCCGGGCGTCCGAGCGCAGCCAGTCCGAGCCCGAGGCGCGACACGATCAAGCCGGTTCGCCCGAGTTGGCGCTCTTCCATCGGCCCCTCGCTTCTACCCGTGCCGAGCCCGGCTGAAAAGCACACGACCGGGCTATGCCTGCCGTGCGCAACCCGTTAGGATCGTTCGCTACTGTGCCGCATCCGATCGTCGAAGACGAACTCTCGATTCTGGACCACGTCCAGCGCACGCTCGACGAAGCTCCGGCGACAGTGTTCCCATCCGAAGCGTCGGTGGTCGAAGACCTCCGGCGGCTGCGCGACATGTTGCGCGAAGGCGAGAAGACCGAAGATCACGCGGCGCTGCTGCAGCAGTGGGATCGACAGTCGGCGTTGCTCGATCAACTGCGCAAGTCGCGGGCGGCGCCGCAAGTGAGTCGCGACTCGCCGTACTTCGCGCATCTGCGTCTGCGCGAAAAAGGCGGCGAGCAGGATATTTTGCTCGGCAAAGCAACGCGCTTGCAGCGCGGGGTGTCGATCGTCGACTGGCGCAACGCACCGATCTCGCGCGTCTTCTATCGCTATCGGCAAGGCGACGAGTACGACGAGGAAATCGCCGGCCGGGCGCGCAACGGTCAGGTGATGGCGCGGCGGACGGTGACGATCCGCGATCGTGCATTGCAACGGATCGATGCGCCCGAGGGTATCTTCACCTCCGATGCGGACGCCGCCGACGGCTGGCAACGGACCGCGCCCGAACGCGCACGGCTCGCGGGCGGCGAGGGCGCGGCGCTGCGCGCCTACGAAGAGGGCGAAGGCGTTCACCGCCGACTCGGCACCGATCTCGAAGGCAGCCGCCGGCGCGTCGACAAACACTTGCCCGACATCGCCGGCCTGATCGATCCAGCGCAATTCGAATTGATCACGCGCCCGTCGTCAGGATTCGTGGTCATCCGCGGCACTGCTGGCTCCGGCAAAACCACGGTGGCGCTGCATCGCATTGCCTATCTCGCCTACGACGATCCGAGCATCGATTCGCCGCACACGCTGGTGCTGGTCTTCTCGCGCGCCTTGCGCGACTACGTCAGCCACGTGCTGCCGGCGCTCGGCGTCGAGCACGTCCACGTGCGCACCTTCCCAGAGTGGGCGGCGGAGCAGACGCAGCGTCTGTTTCCCAAGCTCCCGCGCGAGCGGCGTGACGACACGCCGGCGGTGGTGCAGCGACTGAAGGTGCACGCCGGCCTCGCGACCGCGCTCGAGCGGCAGGTTGCGCGCGTGACCGGCGATCCCACACCCAAGCAGGCGATCGACGACTGGGCCAGCGTGTTGTGCCAGGCGGATTTCCTCGACGCAGTGCTCGGCGAGGTGGCGCCGGGTGCATTTACTGCCGAGCAGCTCACCCGCGCGGCGGCGTGGCAGCGAACGCGCGACGATGAAGTCACGGCCTTCCTCGCCGGCGACCATACGGTACAAGCGGCGCTCGATCCGGAGGACGACGCGCTGTTGTTGCGCGCCTGGCAGTTGCGCGTCGGGCCGCTGCGGTCGCGCCAGCAGCAACCGCTGCAGTACCGCCACATCGCTATCGACGAGGTGCAGGATTTCTCCCCGGTCGAGGTGCAGGTGTTGCTCGGTTGCCTCGACGAGCGCCAGAGCATCACCCTCGCGGGCGATACCCAGCAGCACGTCATGAAGGACGCGGGCTTCACGTCGTGGGCGACATTCTTCAAGGACCTCGGCCTCGAAGGGACCGAAGTGAACACCCTGCAAGTCAGCTATCGCTGCACACGCGAGATCGCCGAGTTTGCCGCGGACGTACTCGGTGATCTGCGCGAAGAGGAGGCGCCGCCGATCACGATGCGATCGGGACCAGCGGTCGAATTCTTCCGCTTCACCGATCATGGCGCGTGCGTGGCGTTTCTCGCCGACGCGTTGAAGGAGCTACTCGCGCGCGAGCGCTTGGCATCGGTGGCGCTGCTGACGCCGTCGAGCGAATTGAGCGGGTTGTACCACCGCGGGCTGGTGACCAGCGAAGTGCCGCGCGTGCGCTGGGTGCAGCAGCAGGATTTCACGTTTGCGCCCGGCGTCGAGGTAACCGAGATCGAGCAGGTGAAGGGCTTGGAGTTCGATTACGTCATCCTGGTCGAAGTCAGCATGGCCAACTTTCCCGCCACACCGGCCGCGCGTCGCCTCCTCCACGTCGGTGCGACGCGCGCGGTACACCAGCTCTGGCTCACCAGTGTCGCGACGCCCTCGGCGCTGGTTCGTGATCGCGTGGGCTGAACGCCGCACGCTGGAGGCGATTGATGGCGCGACTGGAATTCTTCTTCGACTGTTCGAGTCCGTGGACGTACTTGGCATTCCATCGCATCGAAGCGCTCGCCGCCGAAACCGACGCGACGCTCGAGTGGCGGCCGATCCTGGTCGGCGGCGTGTTCAACTCGGTGAATCGCAGCGTCTACGAGCTGCGCGAGCATCCGGTGCCCGCCAAGGCGCGGTACTATCTCAAAGACTTGCAAGATTGGGCGCGCTCTTACGGCCTGCGCATCGGCAGTCCACCGGTGTTTCCGGTCAACAGCGTCAAGGCGATGCGCGGCTGCTTGGTGGCGCTCGAAGCGCAGCGCTTGCCCGCGTACGCGCGAGCGGTATTCGAAACCTATTGGGGTGAACTCGAAGACATCTCGCAAGACGCCGTGCTCGATCTCGTCGTGCGTCGCGTCGGCCTCGATCCGGCGGACTTCTTCGCCAAGATCAACGCGGCCGCCTACAAAGACAAGCTGCGCGCCACCACCGACGAACTGATCGCGCGCGGCGGCTTCGGTTCACCGACGATGTTCGTCGACGGCGACGACATGTACTTTGGCAACGATCGGCTGGTGCTGGTGCGCGAGGCGCTCCTCCGGCGTCGCTAAGGTGCGGCTCCCAATCCCAACCCCGCCGGCGAACGAGCTGGCGTTGATCACCGGCGCGACGTTGCTCAACGGCACGATCGCGGGCGCGCTGGTGCTACTCGCAGGTTCGGACAGTTCCGGCACCGAGCTGGCGCTGCGGACGACGGCGCGCCTATCGTTCGCGTGGTTCATGCTGGCGTTCATCGCGTCGCCGTTACAGCAACTGCGCCTGTCGCGTGCGAGCGCGTGGCTGCTGAGTCGCCGGCGCGCCTTCGGGGTGATTTTCGGATTCAGCATGGCGATCCACGTGGGATTCATCCTGCGGCTGTTCGTGCTGCACGCACCATCGCGGCCGCCGATGGTCACCGACGCCGACTTCTTCATCGGGATTCCCGGCTTGATCTTGGTCGCGCTGCTGACCATTACATCGGTCGACGCGCTGCAGCGGCGCCTGAGCCCGATCGCCTGGCAGCGATTGCACACCACCGGCATCTGGGTCGTCTGGGCAATCTTCTTCCTCTGCCTGATCGACAGCGTCGGGCGAAAGAACACCGAGCATCCGGTATTGGCGTACTACACGTTCATCGCGGTGCTGTTGGCGGGCATGGGGCTCCGGCTAACTGCAGCGTGGGCTCGCCGACGTCACAAATAGATCAAGCCGAGTGGCAGACCCCTTCGTCATCCTGCGGGTTCGCCATATAATAGCAGGAGTTCGCGCCACGGTAGAGAGAGAACCGGCAATCGCTTCGCGGATGTCGGCGGCGATTGGAGCCGGGGCGCCGCGCCCCGAGCATCGCCTCTCCTACGACTTCTGTGGTATGCGTCGACAGACATGACCGGACGATGGATGTGAAGGCAGCGGGTGCGCGCAGAACT
>DATKMK010000037.1:0-64165 GCA_035541895.1 Binatia bacterium
TTCTCCATGATGTCGTCCGACAGCCAGGCCATGGGCCGGGTCGGCGAGGTCGTGATCCGCACCTGGCAGACCGCCGACAAGATGAAGAAGCAGCGCGGGCGACTGAAGGAGGAGCAGGGCGACAACGACAACGTGCGCGTCAAGCGCTACGTCGCCAAGTACACGATCAATCCCGCCATCGCGCAGGGCTTCGCGCGCGAGATCGGCAGCGTGGAGGTGGGCAAGCTCGCCGACCTCGTGGTGTGGTCCCCTGCCTTCTTCGGCGCCAAGCCGGACGTGGTGCTGAAGTCGGGCACCATCATCATGGCGCCGATGGGCGATCCGAACGCCTCCATTCCCACGCCGCAGCCGGTCCACTACCGGCCGATGTTCGGCGCGCTTGGGCACGCGCGCAACGCGACGTGTATGAGTTTCCTGCCGCAAGCTGCGATCACGGCCGGAGTGCCGCAGCAAATCGGGCTCCGTAACCTGATCGGTACGGTACGCGCAACTCGCGCGCTGCGTAAGGCAGACCTCATTCACAACGGCTATCAACCGCGTGTCGAGGTCGATCCGCGCACCTACGAGGTGCGCGCCGACGGCGAGCTGCTGACCTGCGAGCCGGCGCGGGAGCTTCCGTTGGCGCAGCGCTACTTTTTGTTTTGAGCGGCCCATGGCGATACTCGAATTGATCGAGAAGGTGACCTCGGTTGCCGCGGCCGAAGACACCGTTACCCTGCCGTACGAGTTGCGGCAAAAGGGACGCCAGCGTGTACGACTCGACAGCGGACGCGAAGCGGCGCTGGTGTTGCCGCACGGCACGGTCCTCGACGACGGCGATTGTCTGCGCGCTGCCGACGGCACCGCCGTGTGCGTGCGCGCGGCGACCGAAGTCGTGATGACGGCCCGGAGCGATGATGCGCACCGGCTGGCGCGCGCCTGCTATCACCTGGGCAACCGGCACGTTCGAGTGCAGCTCGGGCCGGGTTGGGTTCGCTACCAACCGGATCACGTGCTCGATGAACTGGTCCATGGTCTCGGGCTTGCCGTGACGCAGGAAGTCGCACGCTTCGAACCCGAGCGCGGTGCGTATCACAGTCACACCGGCAACCATCGACGCGACGCGGCACATCAGTCGGGCGCGGATACGCCCCTCAAGTCCCCCGAGCGACGCTCGTGATTCAGCCCGCGACCGATCTGAATTTGGTTCGGCTGCTGCAGCTTGCGAGCCCGGCCCTCCCCGTCGGTGCGTACGCCTACTCGCAAGGCCTCGAATGGGCGGTTGCCGCGGGGTGGGTGAGTGACGCGGCCTCGCTGGCGCAGTGGTTGGACGATCAACTCAGGTTTTCGTTCGGAGCGGTTGATGTGCCGATCTTCGCTCGGCTCTACGACGCCGCGCGCACGGCTGACGACACGGCGCAACTCGCATGGAGCCGCGAGCTGATCGCGCGTCGCGAAACCCGCGAGCTGATCGTCGACGATTGCGATCGCGGTCGTGCCTTGGCGAAGTTGCTGGATGAACTCGGCGTCTCCGCGGCCCGCGCGTGGCTGACACGCGGCGATACCCCGTTCGCTGCGCTCATGGCTGTGGCCGCAGCCGCGTGGAACATCGCGTTGGCGCCGGCTGCGCAGGCGCTCGCGTGGAGTTGGCTCGAAAGTCAAGTGGTCGCCGGCGTCAAGCTGATCCCGCTCGGCCAAATGGCCGGCCAGCAAGTGCTGCTTGATCTCGCGGGGCGCATTCCGGCCATGTGCGAGGAGGCGCTCGCGCGGAGCGACGACGACATCGGCGGTACGCTCCCAATCGTCGCCGTGGCGAGCAGCCTACACGAAACGCAGTACACACGGTTGTTCCGCTCCTGAAGGAACCGAGCGCGAGCTAGAGGCGATCGATGACGACCATTTTAGCTCGTACGCGTCCACCACTGCGTGTCGGCATCGGCGGCCCGGTCGGCTCGGGTAAGACCGCTCTCATGGACGCGCTGTGCAAGCAACTGCGCTCGCGCTTCGAGATTGCGGCCGTGACCAACGACATCTACACACGCGAGGACGCGGAATTCCTCATCCGCAGTCAGGCGTTGCCGCCCGACCGCATTGTCGGGGTCGAAACCGGCGGCTGTCCGCATACCGCAATTCGTGAGGATGCCTCGATGAACCTCTCCGCGATCGACGGGTTGTGTCGACGCTTTCCCCAGCTCGACGTGATCCTCGTCGAGAGCGGCGGCGACAACTTGGCGGCGACGTTCAGTCCGGAGCTGGCAGACCTGACGATCTACGTGATCGACGTGGCGGAAGGCGAGAAGATTCCGCGCAAGGGCGGCCCCGGCATCACGCGGTCTGATCTGCTGGTGATCAACAAAATCGATCTGGCGCCGCACGTTGGCGCCTCACTCGAAGTCATGGAATCTGACACCCGTCGCATGCGCGGCGAGCGACCGTACGTGTTCACGAACCTGCGCGACGGCACCGGCGTGAGAACCATCGTCGACTTCATCGTGCACGAGGGAGTGTTGCAATGACTCGACCTGCAATTCTGTTCACGGTGCTTGTCGCGTGCGGCGGCTGCGCGACCGTGACGTTTAAGCCCGGGGCGTCGCCGGAAGCGATGGGAGCAGACGAGCGCGCCTGCCGCAGCGCGAACACCGACGAGGCAGATTACGTCGAGTGCATGAAGGCTCGAGGCGCGTTTGTCGCGAGCAGCAATGTCGCCCACGAGCGAGCAGCTGAGCCGCCCAAGCTCGTGGCGACTCGAGAAGATGTGCAGCCCGCGCTCTCCGACGTCCCGGTAATGACCGGCGACGCCGGTCCTGTGCCCACGCCATCCGCCGACGCAGAGCCGGCGGCGCCGCCTGCTGCACGAGAACCTCCACCGGCGAACGCCTTGGAGAGGGTTGAGGTCGCGAGTTGGTGGAAGCTCGGCGGAACTGCCAACGGCTTGGACAAGGCGATCACTGCGTGCGTCGAGAAGCTCGGCGAGGCGCATCGCCCGAACCCGACAGCGACCGTGGTCACGGTCGGTCTGCGCGAGTGCCTGCGGACCGCCGGCTGGTACCCGCTCAAGGTCGAGGCGTCGGGTGTGCGCTGACCGCATTGATCAGTTCGTCGATCAAGCCCCCATCGTTGGCGACATTGCCGACCAACCGCGCGATCAGTCGTCGCGGGAATCTGGAATCACGCTGGTCGCTTTGAAGAGCAAAGTGCCCCCGCCGCGAATCGAACGCGGACTACAGGTTCCGGAGACCTGTGTGATATCCTTTTCACCACAGGGGCAATTGAGGAAAGATGTCGGTGCAGCTAGCACGGTGGGGTGAGGGGGTCAATGCGATCGGAGCGCGCCAAGGATGAATGCGGCGCGCACCGCGCGAGTGTTGGCGCCCGCAAAGATCAACCTTGCGCTGCGCATCGTCGACCGACGCGCCGACGGATACCATTTGCTCGACTCCCTGATGACGCCGATCGATCTGTACGACGAGTTGTTCATTCGGGTCGACCCTCGGGGCCGAAGGTCGATCACGGTCGCATGCGACGAGGCCGCAGTGCCGAGCGGCCCGGGAAATCTTGCGTACCGCGCGGCTGAACTGTTCTTGGCGCGTTGCAGCATGAGTGCCGCGGTGTCGATCGACCTGCACAAGCGAATCCCGGCGGGCAGCGGGCTGGGCGGCGGTAGCAGTGACGCGGCAGCCGTTCTGCTCGCGCTCAACGAAATGTTGAGTGGCGGTCGAACGCGCGGTCGACTCGCGGCCTGGGGTGCTGAGCTTGGCGCGGACGTCCCGTTCTCTGTCCACGGGCGCCCGGCCCGCGTGCAGGGGATCGGCGAACAGGTGTCGGTCCTCAATGGCTGGCCTGGGATCGCCATGGTCGTGGCGCGACCTGCAAGGGGCTTGTCTACTGCGGCGATCTATCGCCGCTTCGATGAGCGTGTCCGCGAACCGGAGGCTTCGTTGACAAAGCGGGATTTGGCCACTAGTATCGCGGACTTCGCCGCCGGCAGAAGTCCGTTGCGAGAACTGCTGGTGAACGACCTTGAGGCTGTAGCGGTCGAGGTGTGTCCCGATGTGGGTTCCGTCAAGACACTGCTGCAGGAACTCGGTGCCGACGGAACGCTGATGACCGGAAGCGGGTCGGCGGTGTTTGGCGTGTGGCCGTCGCTGGATGCGGCGAGAACGGCAGCGGCGGCGATCTGTGATCGAGGCTATTGGGCGGTTGCGGCGCAAACGATCGACGCGTCGCCGGCAATCGCGTGATGGGCGGTCGCCAAGCGGTAAGGCCCCGGACTTTGGATCCGGTATCGAAGGTTCGAATCCTTCCCGCCCAGTGATTGGATGAAAGGCGTCGCGGCGCGCTAGGCAGAAGAGAGTAATGGGGAACCGGGTCAAAGACGAGATTCAGGTATTTGCGGGCAACTCCAACCCAGCGTTGGCACGTGACGTCTGCAAAGAACTCAGGGTCCCCCAGGGTGCCGCTGAAGTCCGCCGCTTCAGCGACGGCGAGATCAACGTCAAGATCGCCGACAATGTGCGCGGCGGCGATGTGTTCGTGCTGCAGTCGACCTGTACGCCGGTGAATGACAGCTTGATGGAACTGCTCCTGATGCTTGACGCCTTTCGACGAGCATCGGCCAAGCGGGTCACCGCTGTCATTCCGTACTTCGGCTACGCGCGGCAGGATCGCAAGGTCGATCCGCGCGTCCCGATCAGCGCCAAGCTGGTGGCCGATCTCATCACGACCGCCGGCGCCTCGCGGGTGCTGACGACGGACCTCCACGCGGGTCAGATTCAGGGCTTTTTTAACATTCCGGTCGACAATCTGTTCGCGACGCGAGTCTTGCTGAAGTACGTGCGCGAACGGATTCCGGGCGACGGAGTGTCGGTTGTGTCGCCGGACCCAGGCGGCGTTGAGCGCGCGCGTGCGTTCGCCAAGCACCTCAACGCGGGTTTGGCGATCATCGACAAACGGCGCCCGCGACCGAATGTGGTGGCCGAAATGCGCGTCGTCGGTGAGGTGGAAGGTCAGAAGGCGATCATTGTCGACGACATTGTCGACACCGCCGGCACGCTGGCAGCGGCGGCCACCGCGTTGCGCGAGTCGGGAGCTACGGACGTGTATGCGTGTTGTACGCATCCGGTGCTGTCCGGTCCGGCGATCGAACGCATCGAGCAATCGGTGCTGAAAGAGTTGATCGTCACGGACACCATTCCCCTTTCGGATGCGGCACGGGGGTGCCGAAAGATTCACGTCCTCTCAGTCGCGCCGCTGCTGGCGGAGGCCATTCGGCGCACGCACAGCGAAGAATCAATCAGTTCATTGTTCGACTGAAAAGCCAACAGGAGTCGGAAGGACCATGGAAACAGTGGAAATGGGAGCGGAGCCGCGCGCGCAGGTCGGCAAGGTCGCCGCGCGTCGGATGCGACGCAATGGCAAAGTTCCGGGCGTGTTCTATGGCCCGAAGCGCCAGGCGCTCTCGGTCGCGATCGACGCGAAGGAATACGCCACCAAGCTCGCCGGCTTGGAGGGCTCGACGCACTTGATCAAACTCCGCTCGTCGTCCGTCGACATTACGGAGAAGTTGGCGCTGATCAAAGACGTGCAACTCGACCCGGTCAGTGGCGATATTTTGCACGCCGATTTTTACGAGGTCGACGAGAGCGCCACGCTGCGGATCAACGTGCCACTGCATTTCGTCGGCAAGGCGGCCGGGATCATCGAAGGCGGGATCCTGCAGCCGTTGCAGCGTGAAGTCACGGTGGAATGCTTGCCGGCAAATATCCCGGACTTCATTCAGGTCGATGTGACGCCGCTGAACATCCACGACGTCGTGCACATCAGCGCGTTGCAGGCTCCGACCGGCGTCACGCTGGTCTACGACAGCGATGTGGCGCTCGTGACCGTTGCGCCGCCGACGGTCGAGGAAGTCAAGGTGGCCGAGGCGGCGCCGGCCGAGGGTGCGGCGCCAGCAGAAGGCGCGGCGCCCGCGGCGGAACCCGCCAAGGCCGAAGGGAAGGGCGGCGCGGCGTAAGGCGGAATGTACGTCGTCGTGGGCTTGGGCAACCCGGGCCGACGCTACGCCACCACTCGGCACAACGTGGGCTTCATGATCATCGAACAGTTGGCTCGCCGCTGGCAGATTGCGCTGGCACCGGCCGATTCGGCGTGCATTGGCCGCGGCGCCTATCGCGATACGCAAGTGATGTTGATGCAGCCGCAGCGATTCATGAATCTGAGTGGTGACGCGGTGGTCGCGACGGTGCCCGAATTGGAACGGTCTGCCGATGGAATCGAGACCGACGCAGCCAATCCAATGCAGCTTGTGGTGATTCATGACGATCTGGATCTGCCTTGCGGCCGGCTGCGAGTGAAGCGCGGTGGGGGCAGCGGCGGCCACCGCGGCGTCGAGTCGATCGCTGCGCGCTGTGGTACCGAATTCTTCCGCATTCGAGTGGGTATCGGTCGGCCGGCTCCCGGCCATGATGCGGCGGCCCACGTGCTGGAGCCGTTTGCACCCGATGAAGAGAAACTCATCGCAGAAGCGATCGTACGCGCCGGTGACGCAGTGGAGATGCTCATCAGCGACGGTGTGACTGCGACAATGAACCGATTCAATCAGCGCGGGGCGACTCCCGCGCGTGCGAACTAGGAGGCGAATCCATGCAGCGATATGAAACCCTTTTTGTGATGCACCCCGACGTGCCGGAGGCGCAAGTACGAGAGACCGTCGATCGCGCCAGGCGGTTGATCCAATCGATGGGTGGGGAGCCGGGCGCAGTACACGAATGGGGGATGCGCGATTTGGCGTACCCGATCGAGAAGCAGCGACGCGGCTACTACATCGTATTGGAGTATGCCGGGGGCGGCGACGTGGTGAAGGAACTCGAACGCACGCTGAAGATTGCGGACGAAGTGCTACGATACGTGTCGGTGCGCGCCGCTGAGGTCAAGCGCAAGGAGCGGCCAAGCCGCAAGCGCGCGCCACGCGCGCCGCGCCCCGAGGCAGCGCCGGCATTCGGCGCCGAGTAAGGAGGCAGCAATGGCGGAAGCACAGCGTGGCGGCAGGGGCCGTCCCAGAGGCGAGGATCGCGGCGGTGGCGGCGGGTTCCGACGGCGTGGCCCCGGTCGGCGCAAGGTCTGTCGATTTTGCGCGGATCGTGAGGCGGTCATCGACTACAAGGACACGCGGACGTTGACCAGTTTCATCACCGATCGCGGCAAGATCGTTCCCAGCCGCATCAGCGGCAACTGCGCGCGGCATCAGCGGCGGCTGCGCGTCGCGATCAAGCGTGCGCGCACGGTGGCGCTGGTGCCGTACTCGTCGTCACAAACGTAGGAGCGTCGCTCGCCGTGCAAGGGTCATCCGCAGTTGGCGCTGCCGTCGCCGCAACCGGCGGGTTGTACGTCACCGCGCTGGTCGGGGCTCCGGTGTCGACCGTGCTGCTTCCGTTCGTTCCGCTGCCGGGGTTGCTCCTGGGCGGACGGCACGGCGAGGGCGCCTTGGTCGCCTGCGTGGGGCTGAGCACGATGCTGGCGGCGCTGCTGCTCGGCGTGGAGCCGGCGCTGACATATTTGCTCGCACTTGGAGCCCCGACGCTGGCGGCTACGGCCGCGCTCCGGCGCGGGTGGTCGGTGGAACGCACGGTTCTGCTGGGCGCCGCGGCGTGGAGCGTCGCGGTGATGGTTCTCCTGCTGGCCGAGTTCGGTTCTCCGGCGCAAATCGTCGCCGGCGTGCGCGACCGACTGCAGGAAAGCTTCGATCTCGCGGTAGCGACCTCGCGCGGGCTGGGAATCACCGACGATGTCGCGTCCGACCTGGCGGCCGCACGCGACGGGACGATCGGAGCGGTGCTGGCGATCTTGCCCGCAGCGCTGGCGACTGCGGGCGCCTTTACCATGCTGCTCAACGTGCTCATCGTGCGAGGATTCTTGCCCTGGCTGCGTGCCAGCGACCTGCGAATCTGGTCGGCCCCGCCGACGTTGATTTGGGCGTTCATCGTTGCCGGCTTCGGCATGTTCATTCCGGGTCCCGGCGTTTGGATCGTGGCGGCGAATGCCTTCATCGTAGCGGCGAGTTGCTATCTCTGCCAAGGGTTGGCGATCGTGAGCTTCTACCTCGAGCGCTTTCACCTCGGGCGCGGGTTGCGGGTTGCCACGTACGCATTGATCATCACGCAACAGCCGTTGTTGCTCATTGTCCTGTTGCTGGGCGTTTTCGATTTGTGGGTGAACTTCCGCCGCTTGGGAGTTGCGACCGAGATCGACGTCGATGAGTGACGCCGGCCATTCTATGAGACGAAGGAGTACTGAGTCATGGAAGTGATCCTGCGCGAAGAGGTGCCGCATCTGGGCACAACCGGAGACCTGGTCAAAGTCAAACCGGGATACGCTCGCAACTATCTGCTGCCGCGCGGCTTGGCGGTGGTCGCGGATCGCCGCAACGTGAAAGAGTTGGACCATCTGAAGCGCATCGCCGCCGAAAAGCGCGATCGCGAGCAGCAGACCGCTATCAACGCCGCGCAAAAGATCACCGCGCTGCGTCTGACCATCAAGGCGCGCGCGGGGGAGGAAGGCCGACTCTTCGGCTCGGTCACCAATCAGGACATCGAAAAGGCGATGGCCGCAGCCGGGCAGCCGGTTGATCGCCGTCGCATTCGGTTGGCCGAACCGATCAAAACCCTCGGCGAGCACATGGTGCCGATTCACCTCGCATCGCGCGTGGATGCTCACGTAACGATCGTCGTCGAGGCGGAGGCGTAACGGCGGGGTAGCCTAGAGATCCTCCCGCGCGGCCACCGCCGGCCGCGTCCGCTTGCTTGCAAGCCGGCGACTCAGCGTCTTCCGATCGATGTCGAGCCAACGCGCCGCGAGCGCCTTATTGCCGCGTGCCAGCGTGAGCGCCGTGGCGGCCAGGGCACACTCGATCGTCGTGAGGAGATTGCGCGGTGGAGAGCCGGAGTCCACCGCGCTGGTGAACGCTGCGACCACCCCTTGAATCGCCACATCCATCGTTGGTGTATACGAGGTAACCGGCGGCTCGACGGGGTCCCGCGCCTCGATCGAATCGATGACGGCATCGCGGGCGAACACCAACGCCCGCTCAATCGTATTGCGGAGTTCGCGCACGTTGCCCGGCCACTCGCGCGACTGGAGCTGCATCTGCGCCGTGGTGCTGACCTGGACGTGCGGCGCCCCGAGTTGTCGCAGGAAGTGGCGAACGAGATCAGGAATGTCCTCTCGGCGTTCCGCAAGCGACGGGACGACGATGGTCGCCACATCGAGCCGGTGAAACAAGTCGCCGCGAAAGTGCCCGGTCGCGACGCGCGCCGTGAGATTTTGATTGCTCGCGGCCAGAACCCGCACGTCAACCCGCAGATCTTCTTCGCCGCCGACGCGACGGAAACGCAGGAGTTCGAGCACCCGCAGTAACTTGGCTTGGACATCGAGTGGAAGTTCGGAGACTTCGTCGAGGAAAATCGTCCCGCCGTCGGCCAACTCGAACAGGCCCCGGCGCCGGGCACCGGCACCGGTGAAGGCCCCCCGTTCGTGCCCGAACAACTCGGACTCGGCTAGGTCTCGGGGGAGGGCTGCACAGTTGACCGCCTCGAATGCCGCGAGGCGTCGGCGACTGAGTGCGTGGATGGCTTCGGCGACGAGCTCTTTGCCGCTGCCTGATGGCCCCATGATCAACGTCCGGACATCGCGCATGGCCACGGCCTGTACGCGTCGTCGTAAGCGCTGGATGGCCGTGCTGCGGCCAACCAGCCGGCCCAGCGGCGGGGCGACGACCGTGGAATCAAATTGGCCGTCGGTCCACTCCGTTGGGGGGCTCATGGAGTTGCGGCCGGCGAGATTTGAGCTGATCGACTGGGCCCACGGCACGTGTGTGTCCTACATGCCCGCGGCCCGCCGTTCAGTTGCGAGCGAAAGCAACTCGGGAGCGAGTGCCGACAGCTCCACACGGGTTCGAATGCCGAGCTTGCCGTAGATGTTGGTGAGATTGACCTTGACGGTCTTTTCGGCGATCCCGATCAGATTGGCGATCTGTGCGTTGCGGAGCCCGGCGGCGACGTGTTCGACGATCTGGGTCTCGCGCGGGGTGAGCGGACGGATGTGACCGAACCAGTGCGGCCGCAGGGTGGCGGCGTTGAGCCGGTCCATCGCGGGCGCGATCTCGGACAACGAGTGGACGATCGCGTCCGGCCGTAGACGACGGGCAAAGTGTTCGAAGCTGATGTGCCCGAGCCCAGTCATGACGACCACGCGCGCAGCCGGCATGCGTCCGCGGACATCCGCAAACAGTGCCAGGGGATGCAAGGAGCCGTCGCAGCATGAGAGGACCAGGACGGCGCGGCGATCCTCGTGCAGGCAGTCGACAATTGCGGCCGCATCGGGCGGCAGGCGGCGCGGGAGCAGGCGCGGTTGGGACTCGCCCAGCCGCATCGTCAGTATCTCGCGACACGACTGGTGCAGGTCGGTGACGATCACCGGCACGCGAGACCATGGTGTGGCGCTACGATTCGCCCTGGTCGGATTATGTAGATTCATCGCCTCCCCCCCGTTTCGTCTGTCGGCCACGAAGATGTGGGCCTGCACCACTGCATTCCAACAGCCGTGCCGCTCGCACCGTGCTCGTCGCGCGTGCGGCGGTGCGCGACTCGCGGGAACGCGGTGCCAACAGCCGGTAGCACTGCGAATCCGGCAGGGGGCCTAAGTTCCTAGAAATAGGGATGTTCGGCGCGCTGCGTTGGGGTGGCAGCGCGAGTACTCAAGGGTGGCGGAGAGGTCGCAAGCTAGGCCAACGATGCGGCGTCAGTAGACGCCGCCGAGCTTGCTGTGATCCCAACTGCTGACTCGCTCCGGTACCACCCGGATCAGTACACGCTTGCGAGCCTGCGCACGCATGGCGTCTTCGATTCCAGGCTGCAAGGCACCGCCCATCTTCTGGTGAATCCGTACCAGCGTCTGCACGCAGCGCTCGACATCGGGGATGATCTCTGCCCGTCCGCGAATCAACACGCCGCGGAGTTGATCGTAGGTAGTTCCCGACTCGACGAGCAACGCGACCCTGGGGTTGCGCTGCAGGTTCAAGGTCTTTTGCGACTTCCCGTAGGTGGTCATGATGATGCTACCGTCGGGGTCAACGGCGTACCACATTGCGACCGAGTGCGGATATCCGTGCTGGTCGATGGAGGTCAAGATGATCGTCTCTGCGGTCGCGACGAAGCGTTTCTGCTCTTCCAGCGTCATCGCGATCTGATTGCGTCGATTCATCTCCGCGCGTCTCCCTTCAAAAGTTCAGCGGATGGTCGGCACCGCGCGCTGCAAAGCGGCTTGCTGGATGCGTTTGGAGAGCGTCCACCGACCGCTAAGGACGGCGGCAGTTGCCGCGAGGAACCCGCCTCCGACGGCCTTCACGGCCATGGTCTGCGCGAGCGGCACGCCCTGGCTTCGAGTGAGCTGCGCGGCCACCGTCACGATTAACCAAACACCACCCGCAAGGCATGCGGCGGCGGCGAGCTGCTGCCACAACGGCCGGACTGACTGGTTGCGCACGACCGTCGGTGTCAGCCCGGCGGCGAAGTCCGTCTCGACCTCCGGAACAACGGGCAGGGCCGTGAACAGGCAGATCATGAGGGCGCTGGTGCTGAGATCGTGACGCAACTCCTCAATCGACACGAACACATCGGTGTGGCCCGGCCCTTGGTGGTAGAGCATCCAGGCAAAGATGGCGTTGAGGGCAACGTTGATCAGAGCCCACGGGGCAGCAATGTAGCGCCCGAGATAGTGGAACGTCGAGGTGACCCGCGGGCGCACACCACCGAGGTGGTAGTGGAACCTCCGGAATTCCCTGTCGGCGACCGTCACCGCGAGCACAAGCGTTGCCGCGGCCCCAATCCCTCCCATGACGACCGACGTTGCTCGGTCCGAAAGATTCTCCGGCAGAAAGAGACCCCCCATCAGCGTGATGGGCACCAGCATCGCTGCCAAAGGTAAGCCGCTGCGAATCGAGACGAGCCAGACATTTGCCGGAGGTGGCGGCGCGGCCCCGGGGATCGGCGGCGCGGTGAAGCGCCCGATGAGATACTGGGCGCGCAAGTTGACGACTGCACCTTGCGTCGCAAGGATGCTGCTCACAAAGGGCGTCAGGGTGAAGAAGTACAGAGCGCCCTCGCGAGACAACCCGGTGTCTTCGGCGAAATGGTCGTGTACGAGACCGCCGAGACTGAACAAGATCACGAACCACACGACTGCGTTGCCGAGCGCGAAGATCCACCGGAACGACGGGTAACTAAAACGGAAGCGCGCAGTCATCGCGACACAAAACGGCGGCCAACCTAGAAGATGGACGCCTGCGAGTCAAAGTGGCGCGCGCGACTTGACCGCCCGGATTCGATCCGGTTCTAATCGCGGCGTTTTGGAGGAGATCTGAATGCGGCGCGCTATCGTGAATGGTGGTTTGATTTTGGTGCTCACCGGCGAGGCGTTGGCCGGGGACGTCAGCAAGGGCCAGGCGTTATTTGCCGCTCGCTGCTCGTTTTGCCACGGCCCGGAAGGAAAGGGCGACGGTCCGGTCGGCGCCGCGTTGAAGCCGCCGCCGACCAACCTTGCGAGCTCGGAGTACTGGAGAAACGCCAATCTCCAGCGCGTGCGCGAGGTCCTCAAGAACGGAAAATCCGGAACCGCGATGCCGCCGTCACAGCTGTCTGCCGAGGAGATTGAAGACGTGGTGGCGTATTTGGAAACGCTACCGCGAAAATGAAGCTCGATTAGTCCTATTGCTGAAGCTGACCGAGGAGTTGCTCTGCTTCGGCCCGTTTGCGAGTCCGCCCCTGTTGCTCGGCCAATTCGACGGCGGTGCGCAGCAGCGAAACCGCCTTGGGCTCTTGTCCCATGTCTTGATACACGCGCGCCAATTCAATCCGCGCGCCGACCGCGGTCGGATCGATCTCGATCGACTGCTGCAAGTATCGTTCAGCCTTGGAGAGGCTGCCGCCCAGCAGCGTCGGCAATTGACGGGCGAGTCCCCCCTTGGACGCCAGCGCGTCGGAGTGGCGCGGATTGAGTTCCAGCGTCCGGTCCAGTTCGCGGTTGATCTTGAGGAGATTGAACGGATTCGGGGTGGCGCCGTGCTCGAGCATCAGGCGCCCCATGGTGGCGAACACGGCGAAGTGGGCGTCGGCGTTGCGATCGTCGAGCGCGACGGCCTGACGAGCGAAGCCGAGGCCTTGCGTGTAACATTCCGCCTTCGATGGCGGATCGCCTTCTTCAGCCAGCTTCAACAAGTCCAGGGATCGCTGCGCCAACTCGGCACTCTTGGCCGGGTCGCGCGCGACACTCGCTTCGGCCGCTCGCTGGGCCGATACCCGAGCGGCCGTGCACAGCGTGGCCACAAAGATTGCCACAAGGATTTTCGCGCGCCGACTCACGCGAAGCACTCTTATCAGACGCGATCACGGCGAGCAACGTCTTTTCGCGAAGACGTTGGCGTCGGGTCCTATTCGACGGCTTGGCGTCGAGAGCGGCCGAGCTATAATCCACGCGCGTAGATCTCAACTCGGATACGGATGGAGTCGCAGGAGGAATCGAGCGCAGCCGCGGAGGTCGTTGATGCGCCTCCGGCTCCGGCTGCTGTTGAAGCGAAGTTGGCGACCCTTCCCGCCGCGCCGGGCGTCTACTTGCTGCGGGACAAGCACGGGAAGGTGATCTACGTCGGCAAGGCGGTAAACCTCCGCAGCCGGGTGCGGACGTACTTTCGCGGCGGCGACGAACGCGTGCAGGTGCGTTTCCTCGTGCAGCGCGTGACGGACTTCGACACCCTCGTCACGGCGAACGACAAGGAGGCCTTGATCCTCGAGAACAATCTGATCAAGCAGTACAAGCCGCGCTACAACATTCGGCTGAAGGACGACAAGTCGTACGTCAGCGTCAAGGTAACGGTGCAGCAAGCGTGGCCGCGGATCGTGGTCACGCGCAAGATCGTGAAAGATGGCAGCAAGTATTTCGGCCCCTTCTCGTCGGCGGCCGGCGTGCGTGAGACGCTCGACACCATTCGGAAGGTGATCCCGTTGCGCACGTGCAGCGACGGGGTGTTTCGGAATCGTTCGCGCCCGTGTTTGGAGTATCAGATCAAGCGCTGCCTCGCGCCGTGTTGCCTGCCGGTCGACCCGAATGTCTACCAACAGCATCTGCGCGAGGCGATGCTGTTGCTGGAAGGCAAGAGTCAGCAACTGGTGCGACAATTGCGGGAGGAGATGCAAGCGGCGGCGGTCGCGCTGCGCTTTGAAGATGCGGCGCGCATCCGCGATCAGATCAAGACCATCGAGAAAACCCAGGAGCCGCAGCAGGCGCTGTCGCACTGGGGCGGCGATCAGGACATCTTCGGTCTCTACCGTGAAGGCGGCTTCATCGAGGCGCAGGTGTTGTTCGTTCGCAGCGGGAAGCTCACGGGTAACCAAGCGTATCAGTTCGCCGACTTCGAGTTTCCCGACATCGATGTGTTCGCGGAACTGTTGACACAGTTTTATCAAGGCGATCGCTACGTCCCCGACGAGATTCTCTTACCGGTCGACCTGGACGACGCGGCAACGCGCGCAGAATACCTGAGCGAACGCAAAGGGCGCAGCATCAGCATCATGCGACCGCAGCGCGGCGACAAGGTCCGGCTGATCGAAATGGCGAGCGAGAATGCGCGCCAAAGCTTTCACGCCCGCCGCGATGCCGACTATCAGCACGATCGCATGCTCGAGGAATTGCGCGCCAAGCTGCACTTGCGCAATGCGCCGAAGCGCATCGAGTGCTTCGACATCTCGAATATCCAGGGCAGTCTCGCAGTCGGCTCGATGGTGACCTTTGACGAGGGCGAACCCGATCGGGCGCGGTACCGTCGGTTTCGCATCAAAACCGTCAGCGGAGCGGACGACTTCGGCATGATGTACGAGGTCCTCACGCGTCGATATGGCCGCGCCAAGCGCGACGGCGATCTTCCGGATCTCCTCGTGGTCGATGGGGGCATCGGCCAACTCAACGTCGCCGTCCAGGTGCTGCGCGAGCTGGAACTCAGCGAAGTCGACGCGGTCGGATTGGCGAAGATGCGCGTCGAGAGTGATCCGCGCGCCAGCGAGGTGCGTCATAGCGAGGAACGCGTGTTTCTTCCTGGCCGCAAGAACCCCGTCATCTTACGGCGGAACTCGACGGCGTTGTTTCTGCTCCAGCGCGTGCGCGATGAAGCCCATCGCTTTGCGATCACCTATCATCGGGCCTTGCGACGCAGGGAGCGCCTGCGCTCCGCGCTCGACGCCATTCCGGGCATCGGCAGCGAGCGGCGTAAGCGATTGTTGCGGCACTTTGGCAGCGTGCGCCGCTTGCGCCAGGCGACCCCCGCACAGATCGCTGAGGTCACCGGCATCTCGTCGGTGTTGGCCGAGATCATTCATCGCCACCTGCGCGCGACGTACGCGCCGGATTCACGGCCAGGCGAATCTGACGGTGGATGAACGCGGCTCTCCGCCCGGATGGCGATGCAAGCGACACGCGCGGGTAGATCGGCTTCGCTGCCGCCCCTCGTGGTGCTCACCGTCGGGCTACTGTCGGGTCAACTGCTGGCTGGCGGTTGCATGGTTGCGACGACGGGCGTCGCGGTCGCCCTTGCGGCTGCGGGGTTGCTCGCGGCCGTCTGGCGACCGGTGCGTCTGCTGGCGATGGCCGCGCTTGTCGCGGTGTGGGGCAACTGGTCGACGGCACGTCAGTTGTGGCCGGCGCTGCCGCACGAACATATCGCGACGTACGCCAAGGTCGGGCGAGGGGATTCGGTGGCACTCGAGGCGACGGTGGCCGGCGATCCGAGTACACGGGATCGCCAGATCCGTCTGGTCCTCGAGACGACACGCAGCGGTGCCGACGGTGGCTGGCATCCGGTGTTCGGCTCGATTCTGCTGACGGTTCGTGATCCGCAGCGCGCGTGGCTGGCGGGAGATACCGTGCGCGCGCGACTTGCGCTCCGCCGGCCGCGGAATTTTGGAAACCCGGGCGAGTTCGACTACGAAGCCTATCTCGCACGACGCGGGCTGTACGTGACCGCCTTTCTCGCCGACGATGCGGCACTTGAATTGGTGGATCGTGTGCCGGACAGCCCGTGGCTGATCCGTTGGCGGCGCGGTGTTGGGGCGCTGATCAACGACACGCTGCCGCCACCCGAGCGCGAGGTCCTGCGCGCGTTGATCATCGGCGATGCGGCGGCAGTGCCGGCACCGCTGCAGCGGGCATTCGTCAACGCCGGTGTAAATCACGTGCTGTCGATATCGGGGCTCCACGTCGGCATGGTTGCCGCGATCGGATACGCGCTATGGCGCTGGCTGCTGGGGCGCAGCCGGTGGCTGCTGCTACGGGCCAATGTGCCGAAGTTGTCCGTCACGGCGGGCGCGATGTTCGTCCTGTTGTATGCCGGCATCGCCGGCAGCAACCCGGCCACGCTGCGGTCGGTGATCATGGTGCTGGTCTTCGTTGGTGGCGTGCTCGTGAATCGGCAGCGGGACTTTCTCGTCAGTCTGGCAGCGGCGGCGCTGCTGATCAGCCTCATCGAGCCCGGTGCCGTCTTGGATGTGTCGTTTCAGCTCTCGTTCGTCGCGGTACTCTTCCTGGTGCTGATGATGACGCGATTCGCACGATGGTGGCGTCACTGGGAAGACCGACATCTGGTTCGCTTGCGCCGCGGTGTGATCCGCTGGCTGCGGCCGGCGGCTGCGTATCTGGCCGTGTCGGCGAGTGCGTTGGTCGGAACGGCACCGCTGACCGCGTTTCACTTCAACCAAGTGTCGTGGATCGCGCTGTTAGCCAACGCGGTGGTGGTGCCGTTGCTGGGTACCGTCGCGGTCGCGTGCGGTCTGGCGGCCGCATTGCTATTTCCCGTTTCGACGACACTGGCACGCGCGGCCGTCATCGCGGCATGGCCGGGTCTGTGGCTTGGGGACCGCGCCGTGGAGTTGTTCGCAGCCGTGCCCCATGCGGCGTTGCGCATTGTGTCACCGACGGTCTTCGAGCTGGGTCTTCTCTATGGAGCGTTGCTGACGGCGCTGTGCGTGAGCGGACGGGCGCGGCGTGCCGGCTTGGGATTGATTAGCGTACTCGCGCTTGCAGACGGCTCATGGTGGTACTGGGAACGAATGCATCACCGCGATCTGCGCGTCACGTTCCTCAGCGTCGGGCAGGGTGACAGCGCGGTCGTGGAATGCCCACCCGATACGGTCATGGTGATTGACGGCGGTGGAGTTGGCGACGGGTCCTTCGATGTCGGGGAGCGGCTCATCGCTCCGTACCTGTGGAGTCGCAAGATCGCGGGCGTCGACATCATGGCCATGAGTCACCCGCAGTGGGATCATTACGGAGGGCTGACGTTTGTGGCGCGCGAATTCGCACCACGAGAATTCTGGTCGACGGGCGATGTCGCCGCCACCAGCGTGCACTTCGCCGCACTGCAAGCCGCACTCGACGAAGGCCAAGTCGCGCGCGTGACATTGACTGCGAATATGCAGCGACACTGCGGCGACGTGCTAGTGCGGGTCCTCAGCCCGGCGGCGGCGAAATCGGTGTCGGTAAACGACCGTTCGTTGGTTCTTCAACTGGAGTATGCGGGTCGTCGGGTCCTGTTTCCAGGGGATATCGAGCGCGATGCTGAAGCGGCAATTGTGGCGGCGACGGACGGGCAGCTCACCAGCGCGATCTTAAAGGTTCCGCACCACGGCAGTGCGACGTCGAGTACGCCGGCGTTCGTTGCCGCGGTCGCGCCGCGCTGGGCGGTCGCCTCGGTCGGGCTGGCGAATCGCTTTGGATTTCCGCACGTCGGCACGCTGCGGACCTACGCCGAACATGCGGTAAAGATGCTGCGAACCGATCTGGATGGCGCCGTGACCACGAGCATCGATGTCGCTGGACGCACGGTGGTGCAGACCCATCGCCGCCGAGATCCGCGGGGGGGCGCCGCGGAAACGCTCGACGATCGTTGACACTCTCCGGCACGGGGTCTATGGTTTTTGCCGGCGGGACCAAAGCGTCCTGCCTTTTTTTCAGCAGGATGGGAGATGCATCCAAGCTTCAGGGAGATGATGAACGAGGTGGTGGCGTATGGAAGCTGCTGCGAGTGCGGCTCCTGCGTGCTGGTGTGTCCGCACAACGTCATCGACTACGTCGACGGCAAGCCCAAACAGGTCGCCAAAGCCACAGCGGCGTTTGATCACTGCGGGATCAGCGAAGGCATCGGCTGTGACGTCTGTGCACAGGTCTGTCCACGCATCGGCGAACGGGAGCATCATCTCAGCGACCGCGTGTTCGACGGAGACGCCGCCGACCATCGCCGCTATCAGGGTGCGTTCGGCACGTACCGCCGAATCGTTGCCGCGCGATCGAAAGATCCCGAGGTGCTCAAACGCTGCGAAGATGGCGGCGTCGTTACCACGCTGCTCGCGTGGCTGCGGCGCACCGATCGCATCGACGGAGCCGTGGTCTCGAGTGTCGACAAGGCGAAGCCGTGCGAGCCGATGCCGAAGGTCGTCACGACGGTCGAAGATATCATCGGCAGCGCGTCGTCGTGGTACACGTACTGCCCGAACAATTTGGCGCTGGCGGACGTGGAGAAGTTGGGACTGACGAAGGTCGCCTTCGTTGGGGTGCCGTGTCAGATCACACCGGTGCGCAAGATGCAGTTGGTTGACGCCGCCTATCTCGACAACGGGCGAAAAAAAGCGAAACACATCGAACGCCAAACCAAATTCCTCAAAGGCTACGGCGATCGGGTCGCCTTCAATATCGGCCTGCTGTGCAGCGAGGTGTTCAGCTTCGACGGTCTGATGATCGACACCATCCAAAACGGTTTGGGCATTCCGCTCAGCGACATCCGCCAGTTCAACGTCAAGGGCAAGGTGCAGATCTTCAAACACGACGGCACGTTGGTCGAGCTGAACCTGCGCAAGTCGCAGGAGTACGCGCGCCCGGAGTGCCATCACTGCGGTGATTTTTCGGCCGAGCTCGCCGATATTTCTTGTGGCGGCGTCGGCGCGAGCAACTGGACGATTACGATCCTGCGCAGTCGCAAGGGCGAAGAGGTGTTCGATGCGGTGGTGCGCGATGGCTTGCTGGATGTGCAGCCGATCGAGGCGTTTGAGAACTCGATGAAGGTGTTGCTGCGTCTGACCCGAAAGCAACGCGAACGCGTGCCCGTGCCGCCGGGACGCGACGACCATTTCGTGCGCCCGGCGGGCTTCCGTGACCCGCACTAGAGTACAGGTGAACATTTGATGTCGAAGCCAACCACGCCGCCGCGTGGCCCGATGACGCCGACGCGTCTCAATCACTTTCCGCCGGAGTATTTCGAGCGCCTGATCGAGTCGTCACCCGACATCGTGGTCGCCGTCGATCGAAGCGGCACGATCATTTTCTACAACGACGGTGCCGAACGGAATCTCGGCTACACCGCCGCCGAGATCCTCGGCGCGAACGTGCTACGACTCTATCCGACGCACGAGGAGGCGCATCGGGTCATGGAGGCCATGCGCAGCACCGAGTGGGGCGGGCCGGGCAAGGTGAAAAACTTCGAGACCACCTTCGTCAACCGTTGGGGCGAACAACTGCCGGTCGCGATCTCCGGCTCGATTCTCTGCAACGACGAGGGGATCGAGATCGGTTCGATCGGATTTGCCAAGGATCTGCGCGACATACGACGCAAGGATCGCCTGGCGACGCTGGGTGAAGTGACGGTGGCGCTCTGTCACGAGATCAACAGCCCGTTGGAAGTCATTCTGAACCAAGCGCAATTGCTGATGCGGTTCGTTCACGAGATCGCGCCGGAGGAACGCGCGGTCGTCGAAGAAGAACGCGGGGAAGCGATTCGGCGCGAGGTGAATCAGATTCAGAACGTGATCAATCGCCTGGTGGACCTGGCCCACGGGGGCGCGTACGAAACCACCGAGTACCTGTCGGGCCAGCAGATGACCATTCTGGCGGAAAAGAATGGACGACGCCGCGACCAACCCCTGGCGGGCTTGCGCATCCTCGTTGTCGACGACGACCTGGGAGTCGTGCGGTCGCTGCGGGATCTACTCACCGCCGAAGGGTGCAGTGTCGTCACCGCCGGTGACGGCCTGGAGGCGCTCAAGATCCTCGATCATACGCCGGTTGATCTTGTGCTGACTGACGTGGTGATGCCCGATCTCGACGGCTACGATCTGTTCATGGAGATCAAGCGGCGCAGCCAGACGCCGGTGATCTTGATGACCGGCTACTACTACGATCGCGACCACGTGATTAAGCGCAGTCGCCTCGAAGGCCTCGAGAGCGTGATCTTCAAGAAACCGGTCGATCCGGAACGCTTGAAGGCGGCGATTCTGGCTCGCTGCCGGCCGGAGACGGTGTCGGCGTCGCCCGCCGCTTCGTCGGCGTCCGCGCCGCCGGAGTCGCACTAGGTGCCGGCGACGGACTTGGTGCCGGCTGTAAGCGCAGCGTCAACGGCCCGCTGTCGCTGTCAATCAAGACTTCTTGCGGCTCGATTCCTGCGAGCCGTCCCAGTCCCAAAACGCTCTCGCCGAGCCGATACAGCGCGGTGACGCCGGCGGGATCTTCGATGACCGCATAAGGAGTATCGCCGCTGGTTGCGACCCCGGCCAAGCGGAAGCGAAGCGGCGTCGGCGAGCCCGCCGCGACCCCGTGTGTACGCACGACCGGCGACGGCGTTGCCGTCGGCTGAGGCAGTTGCGGCGGGCGGTGGCGAAGCCACCAAAGCAACGGCCCCAGGAGTAAGAGCCCGAGCAGCAGTACGAGGAGCGCGCGCGCCATTTTTTTGAATCCGAAGAGGCTCTTTCATATTGGCTTTGTGCGCCGATGTCGACTCGAAGCGGCTAGCGCTGGCGCTTCTGCTGCGAACTGGATAGGAGAGCCGCGAGAGATCCGAGGATGAGCGCAACCGTGCGGCAGCAGGTGCGGCAGCGGCCCTCCGCTTCCAGTCAAACAGCGGCCACGTGGGTGCAGCTTGGGCGCTATTGGGGCGTCGCGATCGCCTGGATGGGGGTGATCTCGCTGCTTTCGAGCGACGCCTTCTCGGCCAGCAACACCGGACATTACATCGATCCGCTGTTGCGGTGGCTGTTTCCACATATCTCGAACGCACGCTTGTTGTTCTGGCACACGGTGCTGCGCAAGAGTGCGCACGTCACGGAATTCTTTGTCTTAGGTCTGCTCCTATTCTGGGCGTCGCGGCGCAGTCGGCCACCGCGCTGGCGTCCGCGTTGGATGGTCCAATCACTGGCAATCGCCGCGATCTACTCGTTGCTGGATGAAGCCCACCAGATGTTCGTTCCGAGCCGAACGCCGTCGCTGCTGGACAGCGCAATTGATCTCGGCGGCGCAGCGCTGAGCCAGGTGGTCCTCTATCTGCGAGGTGTGGTGCTTGACCGAGGTCATATGCGGTCGTAAGAGCGCCATGGGAGGGTTGTGTGGGCGTGCGGCGGCGCCGTCAAGCGGCGCGACTCGGCGTGTTGTTGCGACCTGAGCGAGAACTGTGGCGCCAGGGGTGGCGGTACGTCGCGGGTGTCGATGAGGTAGGCGTTGGTCCGTTGGCGGGGCCGGTGGTGGCAGCCGCCGTGGTATTCGCGTCCGATGTACGCATCGCCGGTGTCGACGACTCCAAACGCCTCACCGCGGCAACTCGCGAACGCCTAGCCGACGAGATTCGTCGGCGCGCGCTGGCGATCGGGATTGGCATGGTGACGGTCGACGAAGTCGATCGTCTCAATGTCTATCGCGCCGCGTTGGAAGCAATGCGGCGGGCGGTGGTTGCGCTGCATGTGCCGATCGACCATCTGCTCGTCGACGCCCGCACGATCCCCGGTGTCGACGTCCCGCAATTGCCGATCATCAAGGGCGATGCCCGCAGTTTCTCCATCGCGGCGGCCTCGATCATCGCCAAGGTCACGCGCGATGCCCAGATGGTCGAGCTGGCGCTGGAGTTTCCCCAATACGGTTTCGCCGAGCACATGGGCTACGGTACGCTGGCGCACCTCGACGCACTCCGGCGCTATGGCCCTTGTCCGGCGCATCGGCGTTCCTTCGCGCCGATTCGACAGCCGGCGCTGCCCGGGTTCGGTGCCGGTGAGCCGGGCGCATAGCCCCGATCAAGGGCCCCTTCCGGCGGCACGCACGCTCTGCCTATAATCGCTCACGGTGACATATGGCGATTGAGGTAGCGATGCCGAAACTGACCGACACGATGGAGGAAGGGACCATCGTGCGGTGGTTGAAGAGAGTCGGAGATCGGGTGACTGCCGGCGAGATCCTGGCCGAAGTCGAAACCGATAAAGCCGACATGGAACTCGAGGCAGCCGGCGCAGGCACCGTAACAGAGATTCGAGTCGCGGAGGGAGAAACCGCTCGCGTCGGTGCGATCGTTGCAATTCTTTCCGGGCCGGGAGAGCAGAACGTCGCCAAGACGCCCGCGAGGCCCAAAGCGGTCGTCGAGCCGATTGCGTCGGCTGCCGAATCTGCAGATCCCGTTGTCGAGTCGCCGACGCCGCAGGCGACACCGCTGGCGCGTCGTGTCGCGCAGCAAAGCGGTGTCGACTTGCGGACGATCGCCGGAGCTGGGCAGCACGGACGCGTCCAGAAGCGGGATGTGACCGCGGCCGCGCGAAGCACCACAGCAGCGGCGGTATCGCCTCCAGTCCAGAGCGCACCGCCGCCCACCGGGCGGGTTGAGCTGTCGAAGATGCGGCAGACGATCGCCCGACGAATGACCGAGGCGATGCGCGACATTCCGCATTTCTACGTCACCAACGAGATCGACATGGGCGAAGCGCTGCGGCTTCGCGTCGCGTTGCGGGAGACCGGCGTCGTGACGGAATCGGTCAGCGTCACGCACGTGATCATCAAGGCCGTCGCGATTGCGCTGCAACGACAGCCGCGTGTCAACGCCAGTTGGGCGGACAACGCGTTGCAGTTCAACGACGCCGTCAACATCGGTATTGCCACCGCGGTCGAGGACGGTTTGCTGGTGCCGGTGCTCAAGGGATGTGAACGGTTGACACTCGGGCAGATTGCGTCGGCGGCGCGCGCGCTGAACGAGAAGGCGCGGGGCGGCTTCTTCGCGGCGGAAGAAATGCTCGGAGCGACGTTTACGATCTCCAATCTGGGCATGCGTGATGTCGATGACTTCACTGGGGTCATCAATCCCCCGCAGGCGGCCATTCTCGCAGTCGGGGCGATCAAGGAGCGGCCGGTGGTACGCGACGGAAAGCTCACCGTGGGGCAGACCATGCGCGTGACACTCTCATGCGATCACCGTATTCTGAACGGTGTGGAAGGCGCGCAATTTCTCGAAGAACTCAAGCGGCTGCTGGAGAACCCGGTGGCGTTGGTGATCGCGTGACGACGCGGGGCGTGGAAATTCGGCGTCTCGGCCGGATGGAGTACGGCGCGGCGCTGGCGCTGCAGGAAGAACTGCGCGCAGCGCGGCTGGCCGATCGGTTGCCCGATCAACTGCTGCTGGTGGAGCACGGTCCGGTGTACACCCTCGGGCGCGGCGCGGATGCAGCCGATCTGCGCGGCGCCGACGCGCGCCTGGGTGTCCCGGTCTTCCGTGTCAGTCGCGGCGGCGGCGGCACGTTTCACGGCCCGGGACAGGTGATCGCCTATCCAATTGTCAAATTGTGCGGTGCGGATCGCGACGTGCATCGTTACCTGCGTCGGCTCGAGGACGTGATCATTGGTACGTGCGCGGACTTCGGAGTCGACGCGCATCGGCATCCGACCGCGACCGGGGTGTGGGTCGGCGGGCAGGCAAAGATTGCTTCAATCGGAGTCGGCATTCGTCGTTGGGTGACCTTCCATGGGCTCGCCCTCAACGTGAGCACCGATTTGAGATACTTCGAGGCCATCGTGCCGTGCCGGATGCCGGGGTTGCGACTGACGTCGCTGGCGGAACACTGCAAGCCGCTGCCCAGGTTGGATGATGTAGCTGCGGCGCTCGGGCGCCGGTTTCAACGGGAATTTGGCGATCATCGCAGCGAGGAGGTCGCGGCGTGAGCACCACGGATGTTCAGAGCGGAATCCGCCGGCAGCATCCCGACTGGATCCGCGTGCGTGCCCCTGGCGGAGAAGCGTTCCACGAAACGAAGCGCCTGTTGCGCGACTTGCGGCTGCACAGTGTGTGCGAAGAGGCGCACTGTCCCAACATCGGCGAGTGCTGGGGACAGCGGACCGCGACGTTCATGTTGATGGGCGACATCTGCACCCGCAATTGCGCGTTTTGTGCGGTCACCCATGGACGCCCGGTCATCCTCGATCCGGACGAACCGGTGCGAGTGGCGGAGGGGGTTGCGCAACTCGGCTTGCGGCACGTCGTCATCACATCGGTCAATCGGGATGATTTGCCCGACGGGGGCGCGCACCACTTCGCGGCCACGGCGCGGGCGGTCAAAGCGCGAGTGCCGGACTGCGCGGTGGAAGTATTGGTACCCGACTTCCAGGGGGACGCGGCTGCCGTGGACGTGGTCGTCGATTCACCGATCGACATCTTCAACCACAACGTTGAGACGGTCCCTCGCTTGTACAAGCAAGCCCGAGCCGGGGCCAACTACGAGCGCAGCCTGACGGTGCTGCGACGGGCGCATTGCCGCCGTCCCGAGCTACGGACGAAGACGGGGCTGATGCTTGGCCTGGGCGAGACTCGCGATGAACTGCTCGCGGTGTTTGCCGACCTCAGGACCGTCGGGTGCAGCATCCTGACGCTGGGACAGTACCTGCGTCCGTCGGCGCAGCATTTGCCGGTGAACCGCTACCTCCGACCCGAGGAATTCATTGAGTTGCGGCACGAGGCTTTGCCCTTTGGCTTCCGTCATGTCGAATCCGCCCCGCTCGTGCGTAGCTCGTACCATGCCTGGACGCACGCAAAATGAGACCGATCGGGTAGACACTGGCAGCGTTTTCTGCAATTGTCGCCGGCGCGTCGGCGACAGCCTGCGCGGTTTGTAGGGGGTGGTGATGATCAAATTGTACGACCACCTGGACTGCCCGTTTTCCCAGAAGGTTCGGGTGGTTCTGGCGGAAAAAGAGCTGGAGTATGAGCGCATCTTTGTCGATTTGCGCGCCGGTGAGCAGCGCACACCGGAGTTCCTCAGGCTCAATCCGTACGGGAAAGTTCCGGTTCTGGTCGATGAAGACTTGGTGGTCTACGACTCGACCATCATCAACGAATACTTGGAAGATGAATATCCGCACCCGCATCTGCTGCCGGAAGATTCGGCGGGGCGGGCGCGTGTGCGGATGCTCGAAGACTACTGCGACAACTCCTTCCTGCCGGTGGCCGACCGGGTATTAGCCGATCTGGCACGGCCCGAGGCGGAGCGCGACGGGGAGCGTCTAAAGAAGTATCAAGCCGAACTGCTTCGCGGCCTGGCTCGCCTGGAGGCTGCCTTGGAAAACAAGGATTTTCTATCCGGCGAGTTTTCGTTGGCTGACGTCGCGTTTGCACCACGCGTGCTGATTCTGCCGCAGCTCGGTGTGGAAGTGGATCCGCGGTTGCGTCAAGTGGCGGCGTGGATCGAGCGCGTGCGGCAGCGTCCAAGTGTTGCGACGTTGGGCTTGTAGGAGGGGACAGCGATGGACATCGTCGACATTCTGCAGGGAATTTTCCGCTGGCTGCATGTCGTTGCTGGCATCGTGTGGATCGGACATCTGTATTTCTTCAACTTCGTCAATGGGCCGTTTGCGGCGACGATCGACGCCGAGACCAAGAAGAAGGTCGTGCCGGAGCTGATGCCCCGCGCCCTGTATTGGTTTCGGTGGGGCGCCGCGTTTACCTGGGTCACCGGTGTGCTGCTCTTGCTGATCGTTTTCTACCACGGCGGTGCATTGTTCGAGGATCCGTCGAAGCCGAATTGGGGCATCGGCGCATTGGTGATGCTGGCCGTCGTGTTTTTGGGCGTGTTCGTCTACGACAATCTCTACAGCGGCCCGCTCAAGGACTTGCAACGTGGTTTCATCGGCGGCGCCATTCTCGCGGCGCTGATCTTGTTGTTGATGAAGTATTGGGCCGGATTCGGCTATCGTGGTTACTCGATCCACCTCGGCGCGATGTTCGGAACGATCATGGCGTTCAATGTGTGGTTCCGCATCTGGCCGGCGCAGCAGAAGATCATCACCGCGACCAAGAACGGCGAGGCAGCGGATGCCAGCCTGGTTGCGCTGGCGGGACTGCGCTCGCGCCACAACACGTATATGTCCGTGCCGTTGGTCTTCGTGATGCTCAACCAACACACGACGACCTGGGCGGCGAGCCCGTTGCTTCAAGTGCTCATCGTCGCTGCGATTGTACCAATAGGGTGGCAGCTCGTGCGGCACCTGTACGACATTGCGGGCAAGGTCAAGGGCTTCTAGTTCGAGAAGCTGAAAGCAACCTCCGCTTTCTGCTTCGGCGCCACCGTCACCGTGGCGGTACGAGTGCCGAAGCGCTCGTGCCACGCCTCGACGACGTACTGACCCGCCGGTACGGCGGGCAACTCGAAGTGTCCGGCGGCATCCGTGACCGCGAAGTAGGGGTGGTCGAAGACGCCGAGGTACGCGCTCATCCACGGATGCACGTCGCACTTTAGCTGAATCACGTTCTCCGGCTTGTCGATCACCAGGGTTCGCGAGGCGCCTTTGACGCCGAGATTGAAGTTCCACGGGCTCGACTGCTTCGGAAGGCCGTGGACGTTGTGCGCGAGGGGGTCGGCGTTCATGAAGCGGACTTCCTGGCCGGTCTGCGCGCCGGCGACGCGCGGCACGAACATGCAGCCCCGCTGATCGATCACCACGCTCGCCTCGGGAACGGCAAAGACTCGATCGCCCAAACCCGACTTGATGTAGACGAGGACGTTTTGCAGCATGCCGTCCTTGACTAGCACGTCGTCGAGCATCAACGGTCCCGCGTGTTGTGCCTGACATTCGGCGAAACCGCGCAGCTCAATCCGGCGCGGCTCGGGAACGGAGCCGGAAAATGTGGCCCGCCCGCCAATCGAGCCAACAGTCGACGGGTCCAACGGCGTTGCCGCCCGCCGCGGCGATTCGCTCTTGCTGCAGGCGCCGAACTGCAGCGAGCCCACGATGAGCAGCGACACCCAGACCCGCGAGCGGTGCGAGGTCGTTTTCATTGCTCGGGTGGTCTACGGTGTTCGCGCCGCCGACGCAAGACGGTTCCGGCCACCTTGACATACGACGATCGATTCGCCATAACTAATCAAGAACTGTTCCTGATAAGGAGGACGAAATGGCAAAGAGCCTAAAAAGCACGAAGACGCACGAGAACCTCAAGTCGGCATTTGCGGGAGAGTCGCAGGCGAATCGGCGCTACCTGTACTTCGCGCGCCGCGCGGACATCGAAGGCTATCCCGACGTCGGTGGCCTGTTCCGCGACACCTCGGAAGCGGAGACCGGGCACGCCTTCGGCCATCTCGACTTCCTCAAGGAAGTCGGCGACCCCTGCACGGGCGTGCCGATCGGCGACACGGAGAAGAACCTGAAGTCCGCGGTCCAGGGTGAGACCTACGAGTACACCGAGATGTACCCCGGATTCGCCAAGACCGCGCGCTCGGAAGGATTCGACGAGATCGCGGAATGGTTTGAGACACTGGCCCGTGCCGAGAAGTCGCACGCCGGCCGCTTTCAGAAGGGCCTCGACGGCTTGTCGCTCTAGTGCCCGGGCGGCGGGGAGCGGACCGCTCCCCGCCGGTTCACCCGATTCATATGAAGCCAATTGCGTTGGATGAAGTCGCCGGCCTCGATCGCTACGAGCGCGAGCGCGACGCATTTCGCCGGCAGATCATCGAGTTGAAGAAGCGCCGGCGCGTCAGTGTCGGCGATGCGATTACATTCGTGTTCGAAAACCGCGACACCGTGCGGTTCCAGATCCAGGAGATGCTGCGCGCGGAGCACATCACCGATCTCGACAAGGTCCGCTGCGAACTCGATTGCTACAACCAATTGATTCCAAACCCTGGCGAGCTGAGCAGTACCATGTTGATCGAGATCACCGAGCAGGACCAGATTCGACCGCGCTTGGTGAGTCTGATCGGCATCGATCGAGCCGTACGGCTGGAGGTTGACGGATTAGTCATTCCTGCGGAGTTCGAAGCGGGCCGCAGTACGGAAGACAACCTCAGCGCGGTGCAGTACGTTCGCTTTCACTTCGATGGCGCGGCACGCGGGCGGTTCATTGCCGGTGACGTACCGATCAGGCTGATCATCGATCATCCCAATTATCGGGCAACGACGGTGTTGGACGACGCCGTCCGCGCTGAGCTGGCGGCCGACCTTGCGAGCGACGACTGAGTCCACGCATCCGGCGCTCCGGCGCGAACGGCAAACGCGCCAGCTCGAAGCGACCTACGCGGCGGTGCGCGATGCGCACGATCATCCGACGGCCGAACAAGTGCACGCGCGGGTCCGCCGGCGCATCAAAACGATCAGCCTCGGAACCGTCTATCGCAACCTGCAAAAGCTGATCGCCCAGGGGCATATTCGGCACGTTCAAGTGGGCGCGGGCAGCACTCGCTTCGACCGCATGGTCGATCCGCACGAGCACTTTGTGTGCGAAGCCTGCGGCGACATCGCCGACCTGGCGGCCAGCACGCCGGAGCACGCGCACGTGTCCGCGCTCAGACGGGCGGGCTACCGCGTCACGCGGCAAGCCGTGACGCTCTTCGGCACCTGCCCACGCTGCTCCGCCAAACGCGGACACCCGTAAGCGGCGGTATCGTCTTTCGACGAACCGGCCGAGCTGTTATGAAAGAGCCTGGCGCCGCCGCATCAGCAGATGGACTTGCCGACACGCATTCCGCTTTTCCCGTTGCCGAACGTCGTATTGTTCCCCGGCGTGCCGCTGCCGCTGCACGTGTTCGAACCGCGCTACCGGGAAATGGTGCGCGACGCGCAGGCGACGCACGGGATCATCGGGATGGTGCTGCTGAAGGGCGACTGGCGACAGGATTACTATGGCCGGCCACCGATCTTCTCCGTCGGTTGCGCGGGACGGATCGTGAGCCTCGAATCGTTGCCGGATGGTCGGTCGAATATCTTGCTGCGTGGCATTCGTCAGTTCTCGATCATTCGCGAAGCTGGCAGTCGTTCGTACCGGGAAGCGGAAATCGAGTGGCAGCCGGCGGTGGTCGGCACCGGCATCGCGGCCGAGCAACGGCGGCACCTGATGGCGCTGCTCGAACAATTCCTTTCCAACGACGCGGAACCGCCGATTCGCAAGCTCCTGCAGGACCAGTCATTGTCGGACGAGCTGCTCGTCAACTTTTTCAGCTATGCGCTGGACCTACTGCCGCTCGAAAAGCAAGGGCTGCTGGAGACGCCGTCCCTGAGTGCACGCGCCCAACAACTCTGCGAGGTTCTCGAGTTTCGTCTCGAAGAAACACGGCTCGCGGCGAAGGCGCCGGCCAGCGGCGATCGCTGGCATTGAGCTACCTTGACATTGCCAGGGTCGCCTCATACTAAACTCAAATGATTGCCGATCAGCCCAAGACGATCCGCGGCGACCTCACGCTGCTGGAACGCTGGTACGTCACGGAGATTGTGCGCGGTCTGGCCGTCACGATGTACCGATTCTGGCGCAATCTTACCCTGCACGGCTTGCATGTTCTCGGGCTCGCGAAAGACCGGCGCGCGGCGATTACGGTTCAGTATCCCGAACAGCACAAGCGCTATCCGGACAATTATCGGGGCAGTCATCGATTGACTCTGAAGGCCGACAGTTCGGTGCGGTGCACCGCCTGCTTCCTGTGCGCGACCGCCTGCCCGGCGAACTGCATCTACATCGAGGCGGGCGCGCATCCCGATCCGATGGTCGAGAAGTTCCCGCTGCGGTACGAGATCGACACGCTGCGGTGCATCTATTGCGGTCTGTGCGTCGAGGCCTGCCCGTGCGACGCGATTCGTATGGACACCTACGTTCACCCGAAGATTTGGGGCTACAACCGCGCCGACTTCATCGAGACCAAGGAAGTGCTCATGGGCAGATCCAAGGTGATCGCCGAACGCGGCCGCGAGGCACTCCTCGACGATCTCTTGGCGGGCTATCAGGCCGCCGAACAGGCCCCGTAGGGAACCGCGCGCGCGAACGACGGATGAGCAAAGTCACCATCGCCTTCCTGGTGGCGTCGACGACCATCATGCTCGTAACGTTCGGCAAGGGGATGAGCGTCCTGCATGGCGGCGATGTCGGCGGACACCTGCAGTGGGCGCTGATCGCAATGGTGGCGGTATTGGTCGCCAACTGCATTGCGATCGTACACGCGGCACAGAGTGATCGGATCATCCGCACGCTTCGCCGGCAGCTCGCAGACGGCCACGAGCAGCAGGGTCATGGACGCAACGCGGGCACAGCGCTATAAATAGACACGAATTCCGGCACGAATTGAGGACGAGCACCATGGCGAAAACCTTCAAAGACCTCATGCAGGAGGCGCGGCAATCGGTGCCCGAGTGGGGCATCGACGAAGTGAAGTCCCGACTGTCCAACGGCGGGGGTTACACGGTGCTCGACGTGCGCGAGCGTGAGGAGTATCGCGAAGGCCACCTCCACGGCGCGATCTCGGTGCCGCGGGGCTTTCTCGAGCTTCGGGTCGAAGAGGCCGTCCCCGATAAAGACACCCCCATTGTTGCGTACTGCGCCGGCGGGACGCGTTCGCTGCTGGCGGCCAAGCAATTGCGGGAAATGGGCTACCGCAACGTCACCTCGATGAGCGGCGGGTACAGCGCCTGGAAAGGCGCCGGCTATCCGTGGGCGCAAGAGTTTCAGTTCTCGCCCGACCAACTCACGCGCTACAGTCGCCACTTCATTCTTCCCGAGGTGGGCGAGAAGGGGCAGGCGAAGCTGCTGCAGTCGAAGGTGCTGCTGATCGGCGCTGGCGGTCTCGGCTCGCCGTCGGCATTCTATCTGGCGGCGGCGGGCGTCGGTACGCTCGGCTTGGTGGACAACGACGTGGTCGACATGAGCAATCTGCAGCGCCAGATCCTCCACACCAACGACCGCGTCGGCACGCCGAAAGTCGAGTCGGCGCGGCAAACGCTGACGGCGTTGAATCCGGACATCAACATCATCGGCTATCAAGAACGGCTCAGCTCCGAGAATATTCTGGAGATCATCAAGAACTACGACGTGATCGTCGATGGGTGCGACAACTTCCCCACGCGCTACCTCGTCAACGACGCTTGCGTGATGACCGGCAAACCCAACGTTCACGGCAGCATCTTTCAGTTCGAAGGTCAGGCATCGGTGTTCTACCCGCACAAGGGCCCCTGCTATCGCTGCCTGTTTCCCGAGCCGCCGCCGCCGGGAGCCGCTCCCAGTTGCCAAGAGGCAGGGGTGCTCGGCGTGTTGCCGGGACTGGTCGGGACCGTCCAGGCGCTTGAGACCATCAAGCTGCTGCTCGGCATCGGCAAGCCGTTGATCGGCCGCATGGTGTACTTCGACACGCTGAGCATGGAGCTGCGCATCCACAAGCTTCGCAAAGACAAACATTGCCCCGTGTGCGGCGAGCACCCGACGGTGACCAAGTTGATCGACTACGAAGAGTTTTGCGGCTTGCGGAACGCGCACGCCGCACCGGCATCGCAATCAGCCGACGCCTCGGCGTAGCAGCGGCGGGCGCCGGTGCGCGCCGCTCCCTGAGAGGGCCGTGTCATGAACGATCGACCGCGCGAAGAGTGTGGTGTTTTCGGAGTCTTTGGACTGCGCGCTGCGGCTCGCCTCACCTATCTCGGACTGCACGCGCTGCAGCACCGCGGGCAGGAATCGTCTGGGATGGTCGTCGGCGACGGTACCCAATGGCATCGCCACGTCGGTATGGGCTTGGTCGATCAAGTCTACGATCACGACATCGTTGCGGGGTTGCCGGGCGACATCGCGATCGGTCACAACCGCTACTCGACGCACGGGACGTCGACGCTCGACAATGCGCAGCCGGTTCGGCTTGGGGAAGGATCGTCGTCGATCGCGCTCTGTCACAACGGCAACTTACTGAATGCGGAGGATGTTGCGCCGGGCTGGCCGCCGCAAACATCCGACACGCGCTTGCTCGGGCACGCCCTCGACGCGGTGAGGCGCGATGATCGCTGGGCCGACGGTGCTGCCGAGTTGCTCGGGCGTGTCGCCGGTGCGTTCTCGCTGCTCGTAGTTCATCGCCGCGCACTTTACGCCGTCCGGGATCCGCACGGCTTTCGGCCGCTGGTGCTCGGCCGCTTGAACGAGGGCTGGGTGGTGGCGTCGGAATCCTGCGCGTTTGATCTGGTCGGCGCGCGAGTCGAGCGTGAAATCCAACCGGGCGAGATGCTGTGCATCAGCGACGACAGGATCGAGTCGGGACGGATTGGAACGGCCACGCCCAACCCGTGCGTCTTCGAGTGGATCTACTTTTCGCGCCCGGACAGCGTGGTGTTCGGGCGCAGCGTCGGCGAGGTTCGCGTCGCGCTCGGCCGTGAACTCGCGCGCGAAAGCCCCGCCGACGCGGACTGCGTAGTGCCGGTGCCCGACTCGGGCAACTTTGCCGCGACGGGTTTCGCCCGCGAGGCCGGCCTGCCGCTGGTCAACGGCCTGATTCGTAACCACTACGTCGGCCGCACCTTCATCGAGCCCGAGCAACAGACGCGCGATCTCAAGGCGCGGATCAAGTACAACGTCTATGCGCCCGACGTGCGCGGTCGAGGCATCGTCTTGGTCGACGACTCGCTGGTGCGTGGCACCACCATCCGCGCGCTGGCGCAGATGCTGCGCGACGCGGGCGCGCGCGCGATCCATCTGCGCATCAGCGCACCGGCACTTCGTCACGAGTGCTTTTTCGGCGTCGATATTCCCGATGAGCGCTTACTGATCGCGGTCGGGCGCACGGAAGCGGAGATTGCGCGCATCCTCGGCGTCGAGAGCGTCGGTTACCTCTCCTTGGACGGCGTCGTGCGCGCTGCCAATCCCGACGGGTCGGTGTGCCATGGCTGTTTTTCTGGACGCTATCCGGTCGCGACGAACGTGGGACTCGGGCGCGAACCGTCCCTTGGCCTCACGGGATGATTCTGGTAAGCGGTTCCGCGAGGCGATCACGCGGACTGTGACGCCTTCTCAGCAGATGGCAGGTGGTTGATGTAAAGGACGGCGCAGGCGAACGCGCAGGGGAGGGGCGGACGATGGTGGGTTGGGCAAGCGGGGCGTATGAGCTGGAGCGCGATCGGTGTACGCGAGTTGACACGGCAATGACGACTTCACAGGCGACGTTGGACGAGTTGCGCGCACGCGCCGCGCGATTGCGCATCGATTGTCTGCGCGCGACGGCGGAAGCCGGCTCAGGGCATCCGACCTCGTGTCTGTCGGCGGCCGATCTGGTCGCTGCGCTGTTTTTCGATGTCATGCGTTACGATCCGAACAACCCGCAGCATTTGGGAGCAGACCGCTTCGTTCTGTCCAAAGGCCACGCCGCGCCGCTGCTGTATGCCGCGTGGGCCGAGGCCGGCGCGTTTCCCGTCGAGCACTTGCTAACGCTGCGCCGCTACGACAGCGATCTCGAAGGGCATCCAACTCCGCGCTTCGCCGGCACCGTCGGCGCGACCGGCTCGCTCGGTCAAGGCCTGTCCATCGCGGCCGGTGTCGCGCTCAGCGGAAAGTACATCGATCGCCTGCCCTATCGCGTCTACGTTTTGCTCGGTGACGGCGAAACCGCGGAAGGATCGGTGTGGGAAGCCGCGGCATTTGCGGCCTATCACAAGCTCGACAATCTGGTCGCCATCGTCGACGTGAATCGCCTCGGCCAGAGTCAGCACACCATGTACGAATGGAACCTCGAGTCCTACCGATCGCGCTTTGCTGCCTTCGGTTGGCGCGCGGTGACGATCGACGGCCACGACATGGGCGAGATCGTCGACGCACTGCACGACGCGGGGGCGATGACGGACCAGCCCGTCGCGATCATCGCGAAGACCGTGAAGGGCAAGGGCGTCTCGTTCCTGGAGAACAAAGACAACTGGCACGGCAAGCCGCTGAAGAAGGGGGACGAGTTGGATCGTGCAGTTGCCGAAGTGTTGCAGGCCAACGGGAAGGCGGTTGGGTCGGTGCGCGTGCGCACGCCGGCAGGGGTCGTCACTGCGATGACCGCCGCGTCGGTGCCGCCGATCGCGGCCCCTGGCTACAAGCTGGGTGACGAAGTGGCGACCCGCGAGGCCTATGGCACCGCCCTCGCGAAGCTCGGCGACGTCGATCCACGGGTGGTCGTCCTCGACGGCGACACCAAGAACTCGACCTTCGCCGAAAGATTCCTTCAGGCACATCCCGATCACTATTTCGAAGGCTTCATCGCCGAGCAGAACATCATCTCTGCGGGCGTCGGGTTGTCGACCTGCGGTAAGATCCCGTTCGTCTCCAGCTTCGCCGCCTTCCTCAGCCGCGGCTTCGACCACATTCGCATGGCGGCGATTTCGCGAGCCAACTTGAAGCTCGGTGGGTCGCACTGCGGCGTATCGATCGGCGAAGACGGTCCGTCGCAAATGGGACTCGAAGACCTCGCGATGATGCGCGCCGTTCCCGGCTCGATGATCTTCTACCCGGCCGACGCGGTAGCGGCGGAGCGGTTGGTGGCGACGGCCGCTGCCGTGAGCGGCATCGCGTACCTGCGGCTGTCCCGCCCCAAGACGCCCGTCATCTATGAGAACACGGAGTCGTTCCCGATCGGCGGTTCGAAGGTCGTGCGGTCGAGCGACCGGGATCAAATCACGATCATTGCCGCGGGCGTAACCCTGTTCGAGGCACTGAGGGCATACGATCGCTTGAAGGCCGCGGGCGTGAACGTCAGAGTGATCGACGCCTACTGCGTGAAGCCGATCGATCGCGAGGGTCTACTACACGCCGCGCGCGCGACCAACAATATCGTGATCACCGTCGAAGATCATTTCTACGACGGCGGCCTCGGCGACGCGGTGCTCAGCGCGCTCGCCACAGCGAGGGTGAGCGTCCATAAGCTTGCGGTGGCAGTCGTGTCGCGTTCGGGCAAGCCGGCCGAACTCATGGCGGCCCATGGGATCGACGCCGACGCGATCGTCGGCAAAGTGCGCGCAATCATCGAAGCCGGCAAGCGCTAATCGCGCTTGATGAATGACGCGGCGTGAATTGCAGCGCCGCGTTGCAGCGCCTTCTCTGCAAAACGGGTCGGCGCGGTGAAGGCCGGTGCCTGCGGGGCGCAGGTGAATTTCGCCGAGAGCAATTTCGTGATGAGGGCAAAGTATTCACTGACGTCAGTGGCGACCTGAACACGACCGCCTGCAACCAGCGTGCGGTGGAGTCCGGCGACGAACGCCGGGGTGAACAGCCGCCGGCGATGGTGGCGGCGCTTCCACCACGGATCGGGAAAGTAGATGTGGAATGCGATCAGCGCGCCATCCGGAAGCAGCGAGGTCACGACACAGCTTGCATCGGCGCGCACGACGCGAACGTTGTCGAGGCCCGCCTGCAGCGCGGTCTGTTCGAGATGGCGCGCGCGGGAGTAGGAATGTTCGATAGCAAGGAAGTTCCGCTCGGGCGCCGCCGCTGCCGCGGCAAACAAGAACGCGCCGCGGCCGGCGCCGATCTCAACCTCAACCGGAGCGGGACGACCGAAAATGCCGGTCCAGAATGCGTCGCTGGTCACGTTCGGTAGAGCAACCGGCCGCCGTCGACGGGCAGCACGACGCCGGTGATGTAGTCGGAGCGCGCGAGAAATTCGACCGCTGCAGCCACGTCGTCGGCGGACCCTTCGCGACCAAGCGCGGTGCGATCGATCTCGCGCTGCCGAAGCACGGGATCGTAATCGGGCGGGAACAACACGGGCCCGGGAGCGACCGCGTTCACGCGAACTTCCGGGGCCAATTCGGCGGCGAGCCCCTGAACCAAACCGACCAGCGCGCTCTTCGAAGCCGCGTACGGCCCATACTCGCCCCACGGCCGGATCGCTGCCACGTCGGCGGTCGCGACGATCGCGCCGTGGCGTGCGCGCAGATGCGGCGCGGCGAATCGAGCGAGGTGAAACAACGTGTCGAGGTTCCCGCGCAGCATGTCGTCCCAATCGGTGTCGGTGGTTTCGGCGAGCGGCGTGCGGCGAAACACGCCCGCGTTGGCGATCAGAACGTCCAACCGACCGAAGCTGGCAAGGGTGAACTCGACCAAGGCGCGCGCCTGCTCGGGATCGCCGACGTCGGCCTGGAATGCAGCCGACCGTACGCCGATCGCGTGAGCGTCGCGCACCGTGTCCGCGGCCGCCTCAGGTGATCGATGATGATTGACCACGACGTGACAACCGGCATGCGCCAACGCCAACGCGCTGGCGCGTCCGAGGCGACGCGCACCTCCGGTAACGATCGCGACCGCGTCGCGCAACTCCATGGCGACGTCTTACCAGACGGCTCCAGAGCGATCTACGCGAGGCAGCGGTGTCTCAGTCGTCGGATTCCGACGCGGCGCTGGAATCCGGCATCGCCCCAGAATCCGGCTCGACCGGCTCGGTCCCCTCGGGCTCGCCCGCCGGCTGCTCTTCGGCTTGGACCGCGGGCGCTTCGACGTCATCAGCGATGGGTGTTGGGGCTTCGTCTCGCGCAATCGCTGCTGCCGCAGAGCGCTGGAGTGGCTGAATGGCTTTGAGTTGTTCGCGCAATGGCTGGAGTTGATGCAGCGGTTGCGAAATCCGCTCCCCCAGCGGCTGATCCGTGTCTTTTTTCACCGCACCGGCCGAGATCTCGCCGATCGAGCCGCGCCCAGAGTCCACGCCGACACTGTCGGCCACCGATCCCGCCTTGACGTCCGAGAATGGACCGCTACGGACGCTGCCGATGCTGCCTTCGCGGACCGATTCGGAACGCATCGACCCCGAGCTGCCTTCACGCACGCTGAGACTACCGGCGCGGACGCTCGTGCTGCCCTGCGACACCGGTGCTGTGCCGATTGACATCGAGTCGGCGGCAACCAGGCACGGCAACGACACCCAGATCACCACGACAACCAACGCACGCGCGAGGCATCGGTGCATTCGAGGCTCAGCGTCCATAGAAAAAGGCGGATGACCACCCGGCCATCCGCCTCGAAGCATCTCCTCTACCAGACTACTTTCCGACCACGAACGCCACGCTCGTCGTGCCGCTGCCGCCGATGTTGAGCGTTGCGATCCGCTTGGCGCCGTCGACCTGATACTCGCCGCACTGCCCCTGAACCTGCTTGAAGGCGTCGAGAACTTGGCGAGTGCCGGTCGCACCGACCGGATGGCCGCAGCCGATCAGGCCGCCGCTGGGATTGATCGGCAGCTTGCCGCCCATCTCGATCGTCCCGTCTTCGAGCGCCTTCCACGACTCGCCGGGCTTGGTGAGACCGAAGTGATCGATGGCCATGTACTCCGAGGTGGTGAAGCAGTCGTGCGTCTCGATCGCGTCGACGTCCCAGCATTGCGAAATGCCGGCACGCTTGAAGGCGTCGAGGATCGCCGCCCGCGTGTGCGGGAGAACATACGGGTCGGTCTGGCTTTCGGCGACCTTGCGGCTGAACTCGATCGGGGCGGTGTGATGTCCCCAACCCTGAATGCGGGGGATCGAATCGAGCGGGATACCGCGACGCTTGGCGTACGCGCTGGCGAATGTTTCCGACGCCAGAAACAGCGAGACTGCACCGTCGGTGACCTGCGAGCAGTCCGACACCTTGATGCGACCGCCGATGATCGTGTTGAACTTGTCCTGCGAGCGGGCGTGGTCTTCGGTCATGTACCAGTTACGTGTCTGCGCCAGCGGGTTGCGCTTGGCGTTGGAGTAGTTGACCGCCGAGATGTGCGCGAGGTGTTCGTCCTTGAGACCGAAGCGCTTGTCGTATTCGTCGCCGAGCTTGCCGAACAGCTTCGGAAATGGAAACTCGATGCCCTTCGCTTCGCGCTCGTACCACGCGGCCGTTCCCAGAAAATCGCCGCCCTTGGCCGGGTCGACCGTCTTCATTTGCTCGACGCCGACGACCATCGCGAGATCGTACCGCTCGGCTTCGATCTCGGCCGATGCGGCTAGGATCGCGATGCTGCCGGAGGCGCATGCCGCTTCGTGCCGGCTGGTCGGCAAGCCCGAGAAGGCCGGATCGATGTCGACGAGGAAGGCACCGAGATGTCCCTGCATGGCGTACAACTCGGCGGCAAAATTGCCGACATGACCGACTTCGACTTCCGTGGCGTCGATACCGGTTGCTGCGAGACCACCCAGCACCGCCTCGCGCATCATCGCGACGATGTGCTTACTTTCTTTGTTCCAATTGCGCGCGAAGTCAGTCTGAAATCCGCCGAGGACGTATACGGGTCGTGCCATCGATCAGCCCCTTTCTCGGCGGACAGTACCATCGGCGTCGCGCGTGACGCAAGGCGGGTGCGGGCTGTCAGGTGGGTTACTTCGCGCGCGCAAGCTGTTCGAGCAACGCGAGCGCATGATCCGGCCCGGGCAACGCGGCGATCTCGTCCCGAAGGCGCTGCGCAGCGCCTCGGTAAGCCGGGTCGGCAAGCACGCGCGAAACGGCTTCACCCACCGCCGGCGACGTGATGCGCACTGCGTCGAGCGTCAACGCCACGCCGAGACTTTCGCATCGTGCGGCGTTCAGCGGCTGGTCGGCGCCGAGCGGGATCAGCACCATCGGCAGGCCGTACATCAGCGCACCCAAGACGCTGCCGGATCCGCCGTGCGACACCACGAGCTGACAGTGAGAGAGGAGGGTAGCTTGGGGAATGAACCGCTCGACGTGAACGTTGGCCGGTTGCGGCCCGAGCTCCGCTGGATCGATGTCGCGCCCGACCGTCACGACCACAGAAATGGGAAGATCACGGAGGCCGGCGAGTACCCGCTGGAATAGGTCGCCGGATTCCACGTTGTAGATGGTGCCGAGCGTGAAGTAGACGAGCGGTGCGCGGTCCCTACGCATGATCCACGCTGCTGGAGGGTCGTCGCGCGACGGCAATCGGACGAAGTGTGTGGTCGCCGGCAATGGAAAGGCGGCATCGCGATAACTCGGCGGAAACGGCGAGAGAACGAGATCACGGCTCGGCATCGTCAAAGCGGGATCGGGTTCAAGGTCGTGCTCCGCTCGAATTTCGGCGAGCGGCCCGGCGACGACCTCGGGGCGGACGAAACCACCGGCGCCGATGACGATGACGGTTGCGTGCGGCGTGGCGAACCGCTCGGCAACTATCAGGGCGCCGAAGTCGATCTCCTCGCAGACGAACAGGTCCGGAGCCCAGTCGCGGCAGAGTCGCAGAAGGTCGGCGGCACGCTCGCGCGCGATGCGGCGGCCGAAGCCCTCGCCGACGGCTCGAATATCGCGTTCCAGATCGATAGGCGCGAGAGGGAGGCGACGCGGGGTGAGGCCCGCGTCCGATCCAGCCGGAAAGGCCGCGAATCCAAGCGCCAAAACCGTTGGGACCATCCAAGGTCGACCTGCGAACGCGACGGTGTGGCCCGCGGCTTCGGCTGCGCGTGCGATGGGGATCAACGGCTCCAGATGACCGCTGCCGCCGGCGAATGTGAAGAGGATGCGCATGGCGCGCCGAGGCCGCGGAGCACGCAGAGGCAGGCGCGGCTTCGTTCAGCGATTGACGAACTGCATCATGGTTTCCGGATAACGCAGGCCGGCGACGGCTGCGGCGGGGAATGCATCGTCGATGCGGCGGAGATCGTTGGCGCGGAGCGTCACCTCGAGTGCGCCGAGATTCTCTTCGAGATACGTCCGTCGCTTGGTACCGGGAATCGGGACGATGAAGTCGCTTTGTGCCAACACCCAGGCGAGCGCCAATTGCGAGGCCGTGCAGTGCTTCTCCTTCGCGATCGACTCGATGTGGTGCACGAGATCGAGATTCTTCTGAAAGTTCTCGCCCTGAAAGCGCGGCGAGAACCGGCGGTAGTCGTCGGGCGCGAGATCCTCGAACTTGGTGATTTGCCCGGTCAGAAAGCCGCGACCGAGGGGGCTATACGCGAGAAGACCGATGCCCAGTTCGCGACAAGTCGCGAGCACGTCGGCTTCGGGGTCGCGGCTCCACAGGGAGTATTCCGACTGCACCGACGCCAGCGGATGCACCGCATGCGCGCGGCGGAGCGTTGCACTGCCGGCCTCGGAGAGCCCGATGAAACGAGTCTTACCCTGACGAACCAGCTCAGCCATCGCCCCGACGCTCTCCTCGATCGGCACGTTCGGATCGACGCGGTGCAGTTGGTAGAGATCGACGTGATCGACGCCGAGGCGCCGTAAACTCGCATCGCACGCCTGCCGAATGTACTCCGGCGTGCCGTTGATCCCGCGTACCATCTTGTTGGTCTGATCGCGCACGATGCCGCACTTGGTCGCGAGGACGACATGCTGTCGCCGATCGCGGATCGCGCGACCAACCAGTTCCTCGTTGGTGTACGGGCCGTACATGTCGGCGGTGTCGAGCAACGTGACGCCGAGATCGAGCGCGCGATGGATGGTGGCAATCGACTCGGCCTCATTGCCGGGGCCGTAGAACTCGCTCATCCCCATGCAGCCCAAACCAATGGCGGACACTTCCAGTGTACCGAGACGCCGTGCTTGCATCGTTGTCCTCCGTGCCGATCCCATCGCGCATGTGCGGCCGGGTTGCAAGATGTTGCGCGGCGCCGCCCTCGTGTCCAGGGCTGGCTCGCCCGCGATTGCTGGGTACGCGGGCGCCGGGGTCGAGGTGCGCTATGCAGCGCTGTGATTTGTCGGACTTCTCCCGACGCAGCGACGTGGTGGAACGCGCTCTCCGAGCGCATTCGGACAGTCGGCAGACGTAGGTGGTCACCTATTGCAAGCGCGCCCGGAGGTCGCGCTCCATCAGCTAGATGTCTAGCCGACACATCGGTTCCCTGCTTGGTGACGCTGGTTTGCAGGGCATGGCCTCAGATGACCAGCGGATTGCGGGTATGCGGGTCGCGGAAGCGCCCGAGTTGTGATCCGCGGTCCGCGGTTCATCGATGCATGATGGCGACAGGGAACCGTCCGCAGCGCCTTGCCCTTACCCCGCCTGTGCACTAACAGAATGAGTCTGGGCCAACGTCAACGCGGCGCCGAAATCGGGAAAAGGGGGACGCATGCGTTTCATATCGTGGCAATCGATCGCGTTCGTAATTCTCAGCACCATGGTGGTGACGGCCACCGGCTGCGGCGGTTCCAACTCCACCCCGGTGCACGCCACGATTACACCGACCGCGACAAATGCGCTGACGTCAACCGCGACGCCGACGGAAGTGCCGACGGTCACCGCAACCGCGCTGCTGCCGACGCCGACCCCCTCCGACCCAATCGCCGGCCTGCCGGTCGATGAGACGATCCACTTGCCTGGACTCGGCGGCCAGACCGATGCAGTCACCGACGAACTCGGCATTCCGCATATTTATGGTCCGGACCTGGATTCGATTGTGTTCGTGCAGGGCTATTTGGTGGCGGCATCGCGGTTCTGGTCGATGGACGCGTTCCGCCGTGTCGCCGAAGGGCGGCTGAGCGAGATTTTTGGAGCCATCACGCTCAGCACCGACGTGGTCATGCGCACGGAGTTCACCACCCGTGATGGCCGGCGTTTGGAGGAGGCGCTGTGGGAGCACGTGCAGGCGGTCGACCCGGAAATCGCACAACTGCTCAATGCGTATGCCGCGGGAATCAATGCCTGGTTGGCCGATCTGCGTGCGGGCAGGAATGGCGCGACGTTGCCGCCCGACTACGAGATGTTCCTGGTGAACCAAACGGCAAACGATCTGCAGGACTGGCGTCCGCAAGACACCATCGCGATCGCTCGACTGCAGGCCTGGAGCCTGTCGGAAACACTTGAAGACGAGATTGATCGCGCCAGCCTTGACGCGAATCCGAATCTGCCCGCCGCGCTTCGCGCCGACGTATTTCGTTCCGCGCCGGCGGCGCCGGCGACGGTGTTGCCGGTTGGGCAGTCGGCACAGCGATCGAATGCAAGGGCGCGTTCCGCGCCGGCTCCGGTGGTGTTGCCACCGATGCGGATTCTCCGCGCCGTCTCCGACCTACTTGCCCACGCTGCAGCCGCGTGGCCGTTTGGAAGTCGCCACACCAGCGTCGGCAGCAACAACTGGATCGTTGCGCCCGCGTTGTCGGCGAACGGCTTCGCGATGGTCGCTAATGACCCGCACCTGCAGCTTTTCAATCCCCCCATTTGGTTCATGCAGCAACTCGAAGCCACCACCGGACCGCGGGGACCGGAGCGGGTCAACGGCGTCAACTTTCCGGGACTTCCCGGCGTGATCCTCGGACACAACGACAAGGGCGCCTGGGGCGCTACTGTCTCCGGCTTCGACGTCACCGACGTGTACGTGGAAACCGTGACCACGCCGCCCGATTATCCCAGTTCGCCGCGCACCGTGCTCTTCAAGGGCGATCAAGTTCCTGTCCTGCGTATCGATGAGCATTTCAAAATGAAGGGTGGAGCCGATCGAATCTTTCCGATCGAGGTGGTTCCACATCATGGACCGATGGTTCCGGATCCCGACTTGACCGACGGCGTCGAGGGTCTCGCGGCAACCGACATGAGCTTCCGTTGGACCGGGCATGAGATTACCAACGACGAACGCTTTCTGCTCGATCTCAATCGCGCCGGCGACGTGGACGAATTCAAGGCCGCGATCAGGAGCTTCGCGGTCGGCGGGCAGAACTGGGTGTGGGGCGACGTTCACGGCGATATCGCCTACTTCCCGTACGTCTTGGTACCGCAACGCCCGGCGGGAACGGTTCCGTTCCGGCCGATGTCGGGGACCGGTGATGCGGAGTGGCTCACGGACGGGCAGGGCAACACTCTCTGGCTGCCTGAAGATAAGATTCCGCAGGCCACCAACCCGCCCCAGGGGTTCTTGTCGACGGCGAACAACGATCAAGTCGGCAACACGCTGGACAACGACCCGCTCAATGACGCAACGTACTTCGCCTACTCGTTCGACCTCGGTTTCCGCGAACAGCGCATTCAAGAAATGCTGTCGAACAGTGCCGGTGATCGCGCGTCGGGATCCCTCATCTCCGCCGCCGACATGTCCCGTTATCAGTACGATACATCGAGTAAGGAAGCGGCACGTCTCGTTCCCTTCCTGTTGACGGCCGCGGAGAATCGCCCCGATCTGGTGACCGCGGACATGCAGGCGGCGCTCGACCGACTCCGATCGTGGGGGGCGCGAACGAACGAGACGCCGCCGTATCGGATGGTCTCGGGTATTGATCCTGCCGATCTTCGCAGCGACGTGCCGCCGCGCCAGACGCCGGTGTCGGACCGCGAGCGGGCAGACGCGATCGCGTCGTCGATTTTCGCCGGCTGGACGACTCGGCTGGTGCCCGAGATTTTCGCGGACGACTTCGCCGATACCGGCGTGGGTGTACCAGGCGGTCAGGACGCGACGAAGGCGTTGTTGCACATTCTGGAGGACACCGATCGAACTGAGCCCGGCCTGATCGTGCACACCAAAGGGGCCGATGGACAAAGCACGCTATGGGACAATCGCAACACGCCGCAAGTGGAGACCCGTGATGAGATTCTGCTCGGCGCGCTGCAGGATGGCTTGAGCTTCTTGGCGAACAGCTTCGCAACGGCCGATCAAACGAGTTGGCTCTGGGGCAAGATCCACCAAGTGCGCTTGCAACACTTCTTCGGTCAAGCCGGGATTCCGTTCTTCGACCTTGGTCCGTTCGCTGCGGGCGGTGGCCGCTTCACCGTTGATCCGGCGAACTATAGTTTGACCGGCAGCAGCTTCACGTACTCGGACGGACCGTCGCAACGCTTCGTCGCCGTGCTCGATCCCGCCGGCGTCCGTGCGGTCAATGCGCTGCCCGGCGGGCAGAACGGCAACCCCGGCGGCAAGGCAGCGCAGAATTTCAACCGTATCAATCCGAGCGTTCACTACGGTGATCTGATGCCGGGGTGGATCAACGGTGAAACGTTCGAGTATCACATCAGCCACGCCGAGGTCGCCGCACATGCGGTCAGAAAGGTCCGCTTCGCACCGTGAGCTGATGTAATCGACCGAGCGCATCCAGTGGTGACGCGCAGATGCGTTCGTCAGCAGTTGACTTCGCGTCGACGTCGCGTCGCGGTCCTGGGGATAGAAGGAAATGCGGTTTTAGCATCGACTAGAACCGGGCCAGCCATTGGTGAGCCGCGCCGAGGTTGGCCGGCTCGGTCCGCCTCTTGCCTACCTGGGATGCGAGGCGAGGTGCGGAAATCGGTCCGCGATGTCGATCATTGGTGTCGCTGCTCTTCGTCACGACCTTCACTAGCGTGGCAACGGCGGCAAATCTCAATGCGACCTGGAACGGGGGCTCTGGAGCGTGGAGTATCACGGCGAAGTGGAGTGGGGGTGTGGTGCCGAACAACGCCGGCACCGACAGCTTCAGTGTCTTCATTGACGGCGGCAAGGCGACTGCGTCGGTCGTAACATTGGATGTCAGTAGTACGGTCACGAACCTGACCATCGACAACGGCGACGCGCTCGACCACATTAGCGGACGCGCGCTGGCAATTGCCGGCGGCGCCGTCGTGAACAACGGCACGTGGGCGGTCAGCACCGGCGGACAGCTCACCGACCTTCTCTTCTACGACGGCGTCACCCTGTCCGGCAGCGGCAGCATCGTGATGAACAACGCCCTGTTCTTGGCGAATCGAATCCTGACGAACAATAGCGTGCTGAGCCAAGGGGTGAACCATACGATTCGCGGTTCAGGGCAATTGCTCGCGAACAGCGGTGGCATGGTGAACCACGGGGCGGTGGTGGTCGACCAACCAAACGGATTGGTGATTGATCCCAACGAGATCGGCTTCACCAATGACGGCCTGATGCAAGCCGACGGCGGCCCACTCACTCTCGCCGGGGGCACGTTCGCCAACTCAGGTGGAACGATTGAGGCCCTGGAGGATTCGGCGGTGGTGATCCAAGCCGGGGCGACCGTCGTCGGCGGCACGGTGCGCAGCCAAGGCGGCGGGCTGGTGCTGCCACAAGGTGGGACGTTGATGAACGTGACCACCAGCGGCAGGGTGCGCCAGGAAAACGGTCAAGACGCGGTCGTCTGTGGCGGCCTGACCAACAACGGGGCCTGGGAGCTGAACACGACCGGATCGCTCACGGACATGTGGTTCAGCGGCGGCATCACGCTCCTCGGCACCGGCAGCATTGTGATGAACAACGCCCTGTTCTTGGCTAACCGGATTCTGACCGATAACACCGTGTTGACTCAGGCAGCGGGACATACGATTCGCGGCTCGGGTCAATTGCTCGCCGACAGCGGCGGGATGATCAATCAGGGCACCATCATCGTCGACCAAGTCAATGGGCTACAAGTCGACCCCAACGGCCTCGGCTTCGTCAACACCGGCCTGATACAAGCCGACGGCGGTCCCCTGATGCTGGTGTCTGGTGTGTTTACCAACACGGCGGGAATTATCGAGGCCCTGGATGATTCGGCGGTGGAGATTCAAGGCGGGGCCACCCTGGTCGGAGGCACGGTTCGCAGTCAGGGTACCGGGCTCGTGCTGCCGCAAGGTGGGACGCTGACCAACCTGACGACCAGCGGCACGATACGGCAAGACAACGACTACGATGTCCTCATCACCGGCGGTTTGGTCAACAACGGGGCCTGGGCGCTGAATACGACGGGATCGCTGACGGACATGTGGTTCAGCGGCGGCATCACACTATCCGGCACTGGCAGCATCGTGATGAACAACGCCCTGTTCTTGGCCAACCGGATACTGACCGACAACACGGTGCTGACCCAGGCAGCGGGGCATACGATTCGCGGATCCGGCCAGTTGCTCGCGAACAGCGGCGGAATGATCAACCACGGCAGCATCATTGTCGATCAACTCGACGGGCTGCAGGTCGATCCCAACGATCTTGGCTTCGTCAACACCGGTCTCATGCAGGCCGACGGCGGGCCTCTAGTCCTCGCGGGCGGCGTGTTCACGAACACGGACGGAACGATCGAAGCACTCGACGGGTCGGAAGTACAGATTCGCGGCGATGCGACAATTGCTGGGGGCCTGGTCCGCAGCCAAGGCGCTGGGGCGGTCGTTCCGCAGGGCGGAGCGTTCACGGATGTGACCACCAGCGGCAGCGTGCGGCAGGACAGCGGACAAGTTGCGAAAGTCACAGGCGCCCTGGTCAACAATGCAACCTGGACGCTGAACACCGGCGGCGCGCCTACGGACATTGATTTCGTCGATGGGGTTACGGTGTCCGGCAGCGGCAGCATCGTTATGAACAATGCCCTGTTCCTGGCCAATCGAATACTCACGAACAACACGGTGCTGACGCAGGCGGCGGGCCACACCATCCGTGGCTCCGGCCAGCTGCTTGCCAACAGCGGCGGCATGCTCAACCAGGGCACAATCCTGGCGGATCAACCCAACGGGCTGGTCATCGATCCCAACGAGCTGGGTTTCAGTAATAGCGGCGAGCTGCAAACCGTCTCTGGCGGGATGACCATCGGCGACGGACCGTTCGCCACGTCGGGCACGGTGAGCGTCGCGGCGGGGACGACGTTGACGAGGAGCGGGCCGTACACGCAGAACGCTGGAACGACGGTCCTCGTCGGCGGCACGTTGAGCGCGACCGGAGGAGTCGACCTTCAGGGCGGCAGCCTCACGGGCTCGGGAACGATCTCGGCGAACGTGACAAACGGTGCACAGGTCAGCCCAGGCTCATCGACGGGCAAGCTGAGTGTCAATGGCAACTACACGCAGTCCCATGATGGCGCGTTGACGATTGAAATCGGCGGCACGGTTGCTGGCAACCAGCTCGATCAACTCACGGTCAGCGGCACAGCCACGCTCGACGGTACCCTCAACATCGTGTTGCTGGGCGAATATCGGCCGACGCTGAACACCAGCTTCGAAGTACTCACGTACGGAGGCCGCAGCGGCGACTTCGCGACAACCAACGGATTAACGCAACCCAACGGACTCGTCTTCTCGAAGACCTATACTACCCACAGCTTGGTCCTTACCGTGATCCAGGAGGCGCCGACGCCAACGCCGACCTTCACGCCGACATCCACTGCGACCACAACGCCGACGGCCACTCCGACCGCTACTCCGACGCCGACACCCACTGCGACGCCGACCCGCACCCCGACGCAGACGCCAACGCGCACACCCACGGCCACGGCGACGGCGACACCTACGCGCACACCGACATCGACGGCGACCCGCACTCCCACTCATACGGCAACCCGCACTCCCACGGCCACGCCGAGCGCCACCCCGACTCCGACGGCGACAGCGACCGTGACGGCGACCCCGACATACACTCCAACGCCGACGGCCACCCCGACGCGAACGCCTACCTCGACGGCGACGCAGACACCCAGCTTCACGGCGACGGCGACGTCCACCGTATCCCCGACGCAGACGCCGACGGCCTCGCCTACCGCGAGCTACACCCCTACGGCGACGCCAACCGTGACGCCCACGCTTACCTCGACTGACACACCGACGATCACGGCTTCGCCCACCGAAACGAACACGCCAACCCCCACAGCCACCCCGACTCAGACCCCGACGCCGACCGACACACCAACGATTACTCCGAGTCCGACCGTGACGCCGACGCCCTCCCCGACGCCAACCCCGACGGTGACACCGACGCCGATTGAGTGCGTGGGCGACTGCGACGGAGACGGACATGTGCGGGTCGATGAATTGGTCAAGGGAGTGAATATCGCCCTCGGCACCGCGCCGTGCGATGACTGCACTGCGTTCGACGCGAATGGCGATAGGAAAGTGGAAATCGAAGAGCTGGTTCAGGCCGTCAATCACGCACTCTACGGGTGTCCCGAAGGTGATTGATCCGTCGCCACTTGAAAAAAATCGCCGCTGCTGCACACTCCGCGCGTGATGCCGGCGGACTTCTCGCCGGGGTTCGATCGGAACGCGGCAGTGACGTCAGCCAAATCTATTCTGTGTGCGTGTGCCCTGGGCTTCGGCGTCTTGCATCGCCCGGCGATCGCAGCCGCTGTCAGCGCAACCTGGAACGGCGGCGACGGAAACTGGAGTGCTGCGTCTGCCTGGAGTGGCGGGGTGGTGCCGAACAACAGTGGCGGCAATAGCTTCGGTGTGTTTATTGATGGCAAGAATCCTGCGGCATCTACCGTCACGTTGGATCTGAGCCCGACGGTATCGATGCTGGCGATCGACGCGGGAGACGAACTGGATCAGGTCAATGCAACCGCGCTCACGGTGCTCGCGGGCCCGGTGGTGAACGAGGGGACGTGGCAACTCCAGTCGTCGGGCGCGCTCACCGACGTCATATTCGCCGGCGGCGTGTTGTTGTTCGGCAGCGGCAGCATCGTTATGAACGACACACCTTCATCGACGAATCGGATTCTGACGGACAACACCGTGTTGACACAGGCGGCCGGGCACACGATTCGCGGATCCGGCCAATTGCTGGGCAACAGCGGTGGCATGATCAACAACGGCGCAGTCGTCGCCGATCAGCCGGACGAGTTGCGGGTTGATCCCAATGGCTTGGCGGTGACGAACAGCGGCCTTCTGCAGGCGAGCAACGGCGGTACCCTGACCCTGGCGCAGGGCACGTTCAACAACGCCGGCGGGACCATCGAAGCCCTAGATGGTTCGCAGGTTCGCATGCTTTTTGGCGCCACTGTCATTGGGGGAACGGTCCAGAGTAGCGGCGCCGGTGCTGTTGTGCCGCAAGAGGGGACTCTTTCGAATGTCGCCACGCGGGGCACGATTCGCGTGGAAGACAATCGCTACGCGATCGTGACCGGAACGCTCGTCAACGACGGAACCTGGCAGCTCAATTCGACTGGCAACACGACCGACATCCTGTGCCGCGGCGGCGCGACGTTGTCGGGTAGCGGTAGCGTCGTGATGAGTAACCATCCGTCGCACAACAATCGCATCCTCACGGATAACACCGTGCTTACTCACGGCCCGAGCCATACCATTCGAGGTGCTGGGCAGGTGTTGGCGGGAAGCGGCGGACTGCTGAACCAGGGCAGCATCGTTATCGACCAGCCGAACGGCATGACCATCACGCCGAATGCGCTCGGCTTTACAAACACCGGGACCTTGCAGGCGCAGGTCGGAAACTTGATGATCAACGGCGGTCCATTCACAAGCTCGGGGAATGTGAGCATCGGGGCTGGCACGATCGTTGTCCGCAATGGGAGCTACATCCAAACCGGTGGTGCAACGATGCTCGTGGGCGGCACGCTGAGCGCGACAGGCTTGGTGGACATTCAAGCCGGCATGCTTGCGGGATCGGGAACGGTAGAGGCAAATGTTCGGAATGGGGGCGAGGTGAGCCCGGGGATGTCGGCGGGCGCGTTGACGATTCAAGGCAACTACACGCAAACCGACAGCGGGGCGTTGACGATCGAGATCGGCGGACCGCTCGCCGGCGTCGGGTTCGACCAATTGGTGGTCGGGGGTTCCGCATCGCTGGCGGGAAGTGTGAACCTCGGGCTGGTTGGCGACTTCCGCCCGGCTCTCAATTCCCAATTCGAGATCCTCAAGTTCAGCAGTCGCAGCGGCGAATTCGCAAGCATCGACGGCCTGGTCCAAGGCACCGGCCTGATGTTCTCAGCGACGTACACGCCCACAGGCCTAGTTCTGAGCGTCATTGCCGAGGCGGCGACCCCGACTCCGACCGGTACCCCGACGGCAACCTCGACCTGGACCTCAACAACGACTCCGAGTCCCACCTTCACCGCGACGGCCACCCGCACTGCCACGGCGACAGCAACGCGCTCACCCAGCCGAACCGTAACCGGGACAGCGACGCGAACGGCAACGCCGACCTCGAGTCCAACGCGAACGTCGACCGGCTCAAAGGTTCAAACCCCGACGCCGACTCGCTCGCCAGGCATTTCCCCAACCACGTCGCCGACGGCGACGACGACGGTAACGGTGAGCTCCACCGCCACACCGATGCCGACCAGTTCGAGCACGCACACCGTGATGCCGACTAGCTCGGCCGCGTCTACGCCAACTTCCAGCGTGCGACCTACCGCAGGCCCGAGTAAGACCGAGACGGCAGCGGTGACGCCGACAAGTTCGCCGATCCAGACACCCTCCCCAAGTGCGACGCCCACCCCAACCGCGAGTCAGACCCCCAGCCGGTGCGACGGAGATTGCGACGGCAGCGGTCGCGTGACGGTCGACGAGGTGGTTACCGCAGTGAACATTGCGCTCGACAGTGTATCGATCACTGATTGTATGGCCGCTGACGTGAACGGAGACGGTCAGGTCAGTGTGGACGAATTGGTGCACGCGGTGAACAGTGCACTGAATGGCTGTCCGAGTGCGTCGGCTGGTTGATCTCAGCGGATGGTCTGATAAACGAAGCCCTCGCAGCGGTGACGTAAGGAACACTCCATTCGAAAGAAAGGTAGAACAAATGGCGCGGAAGAAGATCGCTCTGATCGGAGCCGGCATGATCGGCGGAACCCTGGCGCACCTGTGTGCACTTAAACGGCTCGGTGACGTCGTGTTGTTCGACGTTGTCGAAGGCCTGCCACAAGGGAAAGCCTTGGACTTGCTTGAGGCCGGACCGATCGAGGGATTCGACGCGTCGATTATCGGAACCAACAAGTATGACGACATCGCCGGCGCCGATGTTTGCATCGTCACCGCCGGACTGCCCCGCAAACCAGGCATGAGCCGCGACGACCTGCTGTCCGTCAACACGAAGATTATGCTCGATGTCGCCACCAACATCCGCGATCGCGCGCCCAACGCCTTCGTGATCGTGATCACCAACCCACTCGACGCGATGGTCACGGCCATGAAGCGGATCACCGGTTTTCCCAAGCAGCGTGTTGTCGGTCAGGCGGGGGTGCTCGATTCGGCGCGCTATCGAACCTTCGTAGCCATGGAGTTGGGGGTGTCGGTGCAAAGCGTCAACGCGATTGTGTTGGGCGGCCATGGTGATGACATGGTTCCGGTGCGCAGCTACTGCCAAGTCGGCGGGGTAGGGGTGGAGAAGCTGATCTCGGCCGCTCGCCTCGAGGCGATTGAAGCTCGGGTTCGGCAAGCGGGAGGCGAGATTGTGAATTTACTCAAGACCTCGGCCTTCTACTCACCGGCACACGCCGCCATTCTGATGGCGGAGGCCTACCTATTCGATCGCAAACAAGTGTTGCCTTGCGCCGCGCTGCTCGAGGGTGAGTACGGCGTCAACGGGTTCTATGTCGGCGTGCCGGTTTTGATCGGCGGCGGTGGAGTCGAGAAGGTGATCGAGATCGAGCTGACGGCGGCAGAGCAGAAGGCTCTCGACCTCTCAGTCAGCCACGTGCGCGAATTAGTCGAGGCGGCGGAGAAGTTTCTCCCCAAGTGAGCGACGTACAATTTGCACGATTTGCAGGAGCGCCATGAACATTCACGAGTTTCAGGCCAAAGAAATCTTGCGCAAGTACGGTGTCGCCGTGCCGCGCGGGAAAGCTGCGACGAACGCCGAGGAAGCGGCGGCGATCGCGCGCGAATTCGGCGGCGTGTCTGTCGTCAAGGCGCAGATTCATGCCGGCGGGCGTGGGAAGGCCGGGGGCGTGAAGGTGTGCAAGACTCCGGAAGAAGTTCGCGACTTCGCCAATGCTCTGATCGGCCGCAAGCTGGTCACGCACCAAACGGGCCCGGCGGGGCGAGAAGTGCGGCGCGTTCTCGTGGAAGAGGGGAGTGCGATCGCGCGTGAACTGTATCTCGGCATAGTCATCGATCGTGCCAGCGGACGGGTCACGATGATGGCGAGCGCTGAGGGAGGCGTCGAAATTGAGGAGGTTGCCGCGCGCTCGCCCGAGAAGATTGTGCGTCAGGTCATCGACCCAGCGGTCGGCCTCCAGCCTTTTCAAGCTCGCAAGGCAGCCTTCGCGCTGGGATTGAGCGGCGCATCGATCGGCAAGGCGACGGCATTCATGAGCGGACTCTATCGGGCATTCGTCGATAGCGACGCATCGATGGCGGAGATCAATCCCTTGGTCGTCACCCAGACCGGCGACGTGATCGCACTCGATGCGAAGATGAGCTTTGACGACAACAGCTTGTTTCGTCATCCGGAAGTTCGCGAGCTGCGCGACCTCAACGAGGAGGATCCGAAGGAGACGCGTGCGGCCCAGCACGATCTCAGCTACATCTCGCTCGACGGCAATATCGGCTGCATGGTGAACGGTGCGGGGTTAGCGATGGCGACCATGGACATCATCAAGCATTCCGGAGGTGCGCCAGCGAACTTCCTTGACGTTGGCGGCGGTGCCACCACCGAGAAGGTCGCCGAAGCGTTCAAGATTCTTCTTTCCGATCAGAATGTCCGTGCGGTGCTGATCAACATTTTCGGCGGCATCATGAAGTGCGACGTGCTGGCGACAGGCGTTGTCGAAGCCGCTCGGCAAGTGAAACTCGCCGTGCCGCTGGTCGTTCGGCTCGAAGGAACCAATGTCGAAATCGGCAAGCGCATTCTCGCCGATTCGGGGTTGAACATCATCGCCGCCAGTGACATGGCCGACGCGGCGCGAAAGGCAGTCGCCGCCGCTCAAACGGTCGGCTAAGCGGTCGAAGTTCACAGTTGCTGTTGATAAGTTGTGGACGAGCGTGCGCTCAGCCACATCTGAGAAGGGCTTCCTTGGATTGCTCGGAAAACTGCCACGCGATCCGACGTGACAATTCCCTTTGTTTACAGGGGATTGCGAGAATTCCTTACACCGCTTGGCGAAGCGGTGACCCGTTTCCGCCACAATACTGAAGAAAAGCTGCGGGTGTGGATAATCGCCGCGTTTGCTAGAGATCGAAGTGGACCTTAGCGGTCAGATCGTCTTGGGTGGCGTGATCGCTATCGCGCAACACGCCGTCCACGTATAGCTGCAGATTGATCACCTGATCGTCGGCGACGTTTTTCGTGACGATCGCATCGAACGACTGCTGCGCGTTGTCGTAATAGATTGTGGTCGGTGTCCCGCAGACTCGATTGAGCCCACACGCGAGGAATGCGCCGGTCACGTCGCCAACCGTCAATGTGAACGGTACGTTGAAGAGGCCGATGTTCGAGAAGACTTCGACGCGCAGTTCGGGCGCCACGCGACGGACGGGACAATCGATCGGTGCCGCGCCGGTGCTGAGTGTCACCGGTGAGTCCGAATCGATCGGGATCACGGCAGTGGAGAGGACATCGCCGGAGTTGACGTCCGGGCTGCGGACAAACACTGGTACGGGCTCGGTTGCCGCGGCACTGCGCGCAAACGATCCGACGATTGGCCACATTGCATTCAAAAGATAGAAGGTGTGGGGCGCGAGGGGATCACCAGAAGCTGGTGCAAAGAGATGGTGTGCCCCGTCGGCCGTCACGAACTCGACGACGCGAAAGGGCGTTCCGGTGGTACCTTGCACGGAGAAGTTTGCTTCCGGCGGTCTACACGGGTTCGACCCCGATGATCCGCACGCGGCCAGGAGCAGAGTGCCGAATACCAAGGCACCCGGGCGCTTCGTCATGGTGCGTGGGTGTGTCAGGATTCGTCCGGCGGGTCAAGGTCGTGTGCGGACGCACGCGCAAGGTGTATGATACGGGCGTATGGATCGGGAACGGTTCGCTGAGCTGGTCGCGGAGGCGGTCGACGCCCTGCCCGAGCAGTTTGCGGAGCGGCTCGACAACGTCGCAATCGTCATCGACGACGAGCCGTCGCGCCAGCTCCTGCAGGAATTGGAACTTGACCCTCGGCGCGACACGCTCTTTGGGCTCTTTCACGGTGTTCCCTTGAGGGAACGAGGGGCGAATCACGCCATGCACTTGCCAGACACGATCACGATTTTCTACCGGCCCTTGGTTCACGCGTATCGCTCGCCCGGTGCCATTCGCCGCGAGATATCGCGGACTCTGGTGCATGAAATCGGTCACCTCTTCGGATTCAGCGAAGAGGAGATCCGCCACGCCGGCTACTGATGGTGACGAAATGGCGGATCCTCTCTCCGATGTAGAACGAGTGTTGCGGTTGATCGAGCGAACGCGACTGTTGATTGCCCTCTCGGATGACATTCCGGTTGAGACCAAGCTCAACACACAGGGTCTGTTGAAGATGTTCGAAGCGACCATCGCCAACATCACATCGCCGGCAGACGAGGTTCGCGCGGCCGGGCAGTACCAATCGCTGTATCAAGACCTCGAGGCGTATGCGGATATTGAAGCCTTGCTGTCGGCGATGCGCGTCTTCGCTCCCTACCTGTCATGAGCATCGAGCCAAGCGAAGCCGAGGAAGTCTTTCGCAATCTGCCGGGGGAGCCGATCCGCCTGCTGCGAGTCGGCAACCTCGATCAACTCGTTGATGGAAGCGCCCTGCTAAGCAATTCCGCGGTGCCAGAACCCCCGTACTGGGCGCACCTGTGGCCGTCGGCACGCGTGCTGGCGCAGATGCTGTCTGCGGAGGGACCGAGGCTCCGCGGACGGCGAGTGATCGAAGTCGGTTGCGGTCTTGGATTGCCGGGTCTGGTTGCCGCACGATGCGGAGCGTCGGTCGTGCTGACCGATCGCAATCAGCAAGCGATCACATTCGCCGGCCGCAGTGTTGCTCGCAACCGGCTCAGCGCGGTCGTTCTAAGCATGGATTGGCGTGCCTCGCCGTTGCGAGCGAGTTTCGATCTCTGCTTGGTGGCCGACGCGACCTACGATCCTTCGACGAATGATCATCTCGTTGAATTCGCCGAACGGCATCTTGCTCCCGACGGCGAGGTATGGGTAGCTGAGTCGGTCCGCGCCGAAGAAGCGCAGCTTCCAAGGTTGTTGGCTGATCGGTTCGACCTCACGGTGCAACGGATTCCGGCAACGGAGGAGGGGCGGCGAGTCTGGGTGCGCGTCCTGCAGGGGCGACGGCGGTGAAGTATCTGGCGTTCGACATCGAAACTCGGGTGGATAAAGCGCTACTGCGCCGGACCTATCGCCCGTCGGCGAAGGGTTCCGACGAAGACGTCTATCAGGAAGTCCGGCAACAGTTGATCGCTGAGCATGGCTCGGACTTTGTGCCGGTTTCCTTCCATGTTCCCGTGTGCATTGTCCTCGGTTCGATCGGGGACAACCTCGTGCTGACCTCGGTCGAGACGCTGGGCGACGAAACCGCCGAGCCCGCCGCGCTGGCGCGAGAGTTCTGGACTCGGATCGAAGCGGCCGACGGAGTTCTGCTCTCATTCAATGGTCGCGGGTTCGACCTGCCGGTGCTGGAATTGCAGGCGCTGCGATACGGCATTGAGGCGCCTCGGTATTTCAATGAGCGAAACGGGCAACGCTACCGTTATTCCGATCGTCACTACGACCTTTACGAGTTCCTATCCAACTTCGGCGCACACCGGATTCGCGGTGGTCTCGACCTGCTGAGCCAACTCGTCGGCTTGCCGGGCAAGGGCGAAGTCACCGGCAGCGACGTGCAAAAGTTGTGGGAGTCCGGCCGGCGGGAGGATATCCGGCGGTATTGCCGCCGCGATGTGATTCAGACCTATCTGTTATTCCTCCGCGTTGAGCGGATGCGGGGCCGGATCAACGATGCGCAGCTCGCCGAGCTCTGGCGAGCCGGCGCTCCCTGGATGGCAGAACTATGCGATTGACTCTGGCAGCCATTGCGTCGTGCTGGCGATGAGCTGCTTAAGTTGATCAACATCGACCGGCAGCGTCAGGCACTTCACGCCGCTGCACCGCTCGACGGCCGAGCGGATGCGCGCGGTGCGTTCCTCGGTCAGAAGAATGATGGGGAGTGCCGGGTACTCCTCGCGGACCTTGTGTAGAATTGTGAGCCCGCAGACGTTTCCAGATAGGATGACCTCAGAGATCACGGCATCGTAACGGCCGCCAGCGATGCGAGCGAGGGCCTCCTCGCCGGACGGAGCATCGTCGACCTCGTAACCGCAGCGCCCGAGGATCCGCGCGAGGGTGCGACCGAAGTTCGGGTTGCACGCGATGAGTAGAAGTCGCTTGCTGGGTCCGGAAGTGCAGGGGACGGTCATCACGAGGTATATCCGCAGCGGGTGTCTTGGTCGAAAAGCAGAAACGATGCCAGCGGAGCTACAGAATTCTTCGGTGGCTTGAGGAGCCGCTGGTGGCTTCCACGTGTGTTGAAACGCAACCCGTCATCATCGAAAGGCGACAACCAGCACACGCTATTCGAGCCCATATTTCTCGATCTTGCGGTACAGACGCTGCCGGTCGATGTGGAGCAGGCGGGCCGCCTCGTTCTTGTTCCCGCCGCTTCGTCGCAACGCGGCCGCGATGTTACGCCGCTCCAGCTCGTCAAAGGGCAAGGGTTCAAGCGAAGGATCGGCGGACACACCGGCGGTTGTCGGCCGGACTACACCCGCAGGCAAGTCGTCTTCCGTAACGACGGGGTTGCTCGAGAGGGCGAAGGCGCGCTCGATGACGTTCTGCAGCTCGCGAATGTTGCCGGGCCACTCATAGGCGGTAATGCGTTCCAAGGCCGCGGGGGCGATCCGCTTGGGTTCTACCCCGTAGGCACGGCTGAATTCTCGGACGAAATGGTCCACGAGCAAAAGAATGTCCTCCCGACGTTCACGCAACGGCGCCAAGCGAATCGGGACGACGTTCAGGCGATAGTACAGATCGCTACGAAAGCTCCCGTCCTTCACCGCGGCTTCGAGATCGCGGTTGGTGGCGGCGATCAAACGCACATCGACCTTGACGGCCTTGGTCGATCCCAACGGGGTGACCTCGCGCTCCTGGATCGCCCGCAGAAACTTCACCTGCAGCGGCAGCGGAATCTCGGAAATCTCGTCCAGGAAGAGGGTGCCGCCCTCGGCGGCCTGAAACACACCCTCGTGATCGTCGATCGCCCCGGTGAAGGCACCCTTGCGGTGGCCGAACAATTGGCTTTCGAGCAGGGTCTCGGCCAGCGCACCGCAATTCACGGCGAGGAACGGCCGCTCTGCCCACGGGCCCTTGTTGTGAATCGTGCGTGCTACCAACTCCTTGCCGGTGCCGTTCTCTCCCGAGATCAGGATATTGCTTTTGTTCCGACTGACCGCGTCGATCACCTCGTAGATCTCGCGCATCGGCTGGCTCTTGCCGATGATTTCTCCATATCGGTCGTACTTGCGAAGTTCCCGTTTGAGTTGTGTCACTTCCCGCCGGAGCTGGCGCGCTTCGATCTGGCGATCGATCACTAAAAGCAGCTCCTCCGGATTACACGGCTTGATGAGGTAGTCGGCGGCCCCCATCTTCATCGCTTCCACTGCTGACTGCACGGTGCCGTGTCCGGTCAGCACGATGATGATCGGCGTGATTGCCTGTTCGTGCATGGCGCGCATCAGTTGCATGCCGTCCATGACCGGCATGTTGAGATCGGTGATCACCACATCCGGCAATTGCTCGCTCAGCCGCTGCAACGCGAGCTCGCCGTTGCCAGCCGTCTCGACGGCGTAGCCTTTGCGTTCGAGAATCTTGGCCAACATCCGTACCATGTTGGCCTCGTCCTCGACGAGGAGGATTCGTGTCGGCATGAAGGAAAACTAGCCGGTGGCAGCCAGCGCTGCGTCGCAGTGGCACGGCAGCTCGATGATGAATGTGGTGCCCTCATTCACACGGCTCTGCACGCTGATTTCCCCCTGAAATCGCTTCACGACCGAATGGACGACGGACAACCCCAAGCCCGTCCCTTGTCCCGGCGCCTTCGTCGTGAAGAACGGGTTGAAGATATCGCTGAGGTGCTCCTCCGGGATTCCCATTCCGGTGTCGCTGAACTCGAGTTGGACACGACTGTTGGGAAGCATCGCCGTTCGGATGCGCAACTCGCCGCCGCGAGGCATGGCTTGCACCGAGTTGGTGATCAGATTGAGAAAAATCTGTCGTAGTGCGTTCGCGTTCGCTTGGCAGGGTGCGGACAAGCCGAATTCCGTACACACGCGGACGTCGGCGTTTTGCAAGCTCTTGTGCATGAGCTGCAACGTTTTGCGGAGGAGGTCGTTGATGTCGACCGGCTCCAGTTCGGCATGCGACTCGCGTGAGAATTCCAGGAGGTTGTTGATGATCTCTTGGACGCGCGCCATTTCATCTTTGGCAATTTGCAAATCTTCGCGCACTTCGGGGTTCGATCCATCGACGATCTCGCTCAAGTCGTAGAGCGCGTTGGTGATGATCGCCAGTGGATTGCGGATTTCGTGCGCGATGCCAGCGGCGAGCTGGCCGATCGCCGCCATCTTCTCCGATTGAATGAGCTGGCTCTCCAGCCGTTTGCGATCGGAGATGTCGACGCAGATCGCTTGAAGGAAGCGTTGGTGACCGTACTCGATGAGTCCGCCGTTGAAGAACACCGGCACCAGGTCGCCCCGGCGCGTTTGAAGGTGGAGGTCCTCGCTGTTCGAATGTCCCCGATCCTTGGTTTCCTGTACCAGACGCTGGGCGCGCGGCCGCTCCGACGGGGGGATCAAATCCCACAAACGCATGCCGGCGAGTTCGTCGCGGCGGTAGCCCATGAGCTTTTCCGCGACCAGGTTGGAATCGAGCACCGTCGTAACGTCGCAGTCCAGCTTGAACATCGCCGCGGGCGCGTTGTCGAACGACTTGCGATAGCTCGCCTCTTGTTCGCGCAGATCCTCTTCACGCCCCTCGACGAAGAAATCGGTGATGTGGAGCAGGCGCTCTTGGAACTCTTGCTGCAACAGCGCCGACAGTGCTTCGGCTTTCTCCGGCTGACCGGCGTAGTGCTCACGCAAGCGGTCGGCCAGCATGTGCCGCAGCTTCATCTGTCCACTCAAAAACCGTGAGGACGAAAACTGCGAGATGAAGCCGCGTCGCGCGTGGCTGCGCAAGTAAACGTAGGTGTCGATGTCTTCCGGATTGGCAATGTGCTTGGCCCAGCGGTGCAAGGCCTCGTTCATGCCGTCGCGGATTCCGTGCCATTCCCATTCCGGAATGTTGAAGGCATCGCCGATCAGCTCGACCCATTCGTTCAGCGCCGCCGGCGCCATCTCGAGGATGAACGCCGCCAACTCGTCACGCAGCGGCCCGCGCTCGCGTGGAAACATCAGCAGCTTGCATCCCCGCATGTAGCCTTCGATCCGACGCAAATGCGCTTCCAGCGAGGAATCGTAGACCGGTTCCATCTCAGCTTCCTCCGTTGGCTGAGGTGTTTCAGCACCGATCAGCCGTGCATTCCATTACCAGCCGACCACGGCTCACGCTACCACATCTCAGATCTCTCCCGTGCAAGTTACTGGCACGTCATCTGCTCAGTGCTCGGTCGCAAGCGAAAGCTTGGTCGTCCACGATGGTGGATGACACGAGAGGAGGAGGACCATGCCCAATCTGACCACACCGTTGGCTCTGTTTGCGTCGAACTACTTGGCGGAAGGTCTGACGTTCGGCGGAATGCACACGGCCTTCGCCGTGCTCTGCCTCGGCCTGCTCGCTGCGGCATTGATGCTCGTGCTTAACACTCAATCGACGGCGACCCGACGACCTCGACTCGCATCCACCCGGCCAGCGCTGCAACACTGACTGCCTTGATGATTGGGTGCGGGACCGCGCATCGGAGCAGCGTGGTCCCGCACCACGAACTACGGCAAGACGACGAGCTGCCCGCCAACGTGAGCGGGATGTAGCTGGCAGGTGATTGGAAAAACACCTTCCTTGTCCGCCGTGAATTCGACCGACTTCGGCTCTCCGCGCGTCACCACTTCTTCGACGTTCATCGCGGCGATTTTGTAGCCGTGCTGATTGGGGTCGGACTTCACGTTGTTGATCAATTTGATCTTCACCTTGTCGCCCTTGTGGACCACCAAGGTCGAGGGCAACCACAGCTTGCTGCCCTCATACTCGAGATTGACCACGGTAAATTCGTGCACCGGGTCGGCGCTCACGGCTCCGGCAGGCAACAACGCGGCACCAAGCACCATGGCGGCAACAAACCTTCGCATACACTTCCTCCTTCAGCGCGAGATGCCGTCATCACGACACAAGCGTGGCGCGAATTCAACTAGGGTGGGCGGTAGGGCAGGGGGCCGTCCTCGATTGCGGCACAGCCGCTCTGCTATAAGAAAAGGCGACGATGCGCCGAGAAGGGACATTCCGCCTGGTTGCCGACTTCGCGCCGCAGGGCGACCAACCGCAGGCGATCGCGCAATTGGTCGACGGCGTGCGCCGCGAACTGAGTCATCAAACCCTGCTCGGTGTCACCGGGTCCGGGAAGACCTTCACGATGGCCAACGTCGTGGCGCAGATCAACAAGCCCACGCTGGTGATCGCGCCGAACAAGACGCTGGCCGCCCAGCTCTACAACGAGTTCAAGACGCTCTTCCCCGACAACGCGGTCCGCTACTTCGTCAGCTACTACGACTACTACCAACCCGAGGCCTACGTCCCGAGCACCGACACGTACATCGAGAAAGACTCGTCCATCAACGATGAGATCGACAAGATGCGGCATTCGGCCACCAAGGCCTTGCTGGAACGCAACGACGTGCTGATCGTCGCCAGCGTTTCCTGCATCTACGGCCTCGGATCGCCGGAGGCCTACTTCGAGATGTTGATCTTTCTCGAACGCGGCACGCGGGTCGACCGCGACTGGCTGCTGCGGAAACTGGTCGACATCCTTTACGAACGCAACGACTACGACTTTCACCGCGGAACATTTCGCGTCCGCGGGGACGTGGTCGAGGTGTTTCCGGCCTATGAGGAAGCCCGCGCCATTCGCATCGAGCTGTTCGGTGATACGCTCGACGCCATCGCCGAGATCGATCCGTTGCGTGGGCAGGTTCTACGCAAGATCGACAAGGTGGCGATCTATCCTGCCAGTCACTACGTGACGGCGCCTGATCGGATGGAGAAAGCCGTCGCCGGTATCCGCGCGGAGTTGGCGGCTCGGATCGCGGAATTTCGCGCCGAGAACAAGTTGCTCGAAGCACAGCGGCTCGAACAACGCACGCAGTATGACTTGGAACTCCTTGCGGAGATGGGTTTCTGCCCCGGGATCGAGAACTATTCGCGTCATCTGACCGGCCGACAGCCCGGCGATCCGCCGCCGACACTGATGAACTACTTTCCCGACGACTGGCTGCTCGTCATCGACGAGAGCCACGTGACGGTGCCGCAGATCGGCGGGATGTATCGTGGCGACCGCTCGCGCAAGCAGACATTGGTCGATTACGGATTCCGCCTGCCCTCCGCGCTCGACAACCGACCGCTCAATTTCCAAGAGTTCGAAGCGCTGGTGAAGCAAGTGATCTATGTGTCCGCGACTCCGGGCAACTTCGAACTTGAACGGTCGCGTGGCGTGATCGTCGAGCAACTCATTCGCCCAACCGGCCTCACCGACCCGGAGATCGCGGTGCGTCGGGCGCGCGATCAGGTCGACGATCTGCTCGAGGCCATCCGCGAGCGGCTGGCGCGCAACGAGCGTGTTCTGGTCACCACTTTGACGAAGAAGATGGCCGAGGACCTGACCGAATATTTCCAGGAACTCGGGTTGCGCGTCCGCTATCTGCACTCGGATATCGAAACGATTGAGCGCGTCGACATCATCCGCGATTTGCGCAAGGGCGTCTTCGACGTACTGGTCGGCATCAATCTGCTCCGGGAAGGGCTGGACCTACCGGAGGTGTCATTGGTGGCCATCCTCGATGCGGACAAGGAAGGATATCTGCGGTCGGAGCGATCGTTGATTCAAACCATCGGGCGGGCGGCGCGCAACGTCAACGGTACAGTGATCATGTATGCCGACCACGTCACCGACTCGATGCGGCGCGCGATCGATGAGACCAATCGTCGGCGCGCCAAGCAGTTGGCCTTCAACGAGGAACACGGGATCACGCCGCAAACGATCGTCAAGGCAATCGACGCTCGTCTGATCGACGTCGCCGAAGCGGACTACGTCGACGTGCCGGTGGTTGCCGAAGCGGATGCCGAGTACGACATCGCGCTCGACAAAATTCCCAAGCGCGTTGCCGCGCTACAGAAGCAAATGCGCCAAGCCGCGGCGGACTTGGAGTTCGAGCGCGCGGCCGAGCTCCGCGATCAGATTCAGCGCTTGCAGCAGCGCGAACTCGAGCTACGCGACGCTGCTCCCTGACGGCATCGGATTCGGTTCACCCGGAGCGAGAGTGCACCCCGCCCAATTCAACAACGCCGAGGTCTTCGTCGTCGGCGGCTCGCTCGGCATCGGCCGTGCGATCGCCGAGCGCGTGGCCGCCCTCGGGGCGGACGTGACGATATTTGCGCGCCGCCGCGACCCGCTCGAACAGGCGGTCATCGCCGTGCGCGCCGCCAGCAAGCGCGCCGGCCAATGGGTCGCGTGGCAGCAGCTCGACGTGGCCGATCACGAACAAGTCGCTCTGACGATGAGGAGACTGGTCGCCGAACGGCGCGCGCCGGACGTGCTCATCAACTGCGCCGGGCGTGCGTACCCAAGGCGGTTTGAGGACATTACCTATGGGCAGTTTGCCGAGACCCTGCGGGTGAACCTGCACGGGTCATGGAACACGGTGCAAACGGTGCTGCCGTACATGAAAGAGCGCGGCCGCGGCTACATCATCAACACATCATCGATTGCCGGTCTGATCGGCGTCTTCGGTTACACCGATTACTGCGCGTCAAAGTTTGCACTCATCGGATTCTCGGAAGCGTTGCGCAACGAACTGAAGCCGCACGGAATCGCCGTGTCGGTGCTATGTCCGCCGGACACGGACACGCCCGGATTTGCGACTGAGAATCTCACCAAGCCCGAGGAGACACGTGCGATTTCACGCGCGGCGCGGATTCTGTCGGCGGAGGCCGTCGCCGACACGTTGCTGCGTGGCATGGCGCGCGAGACGTTTCTCATCATTCCAGGTCGCGACGGGCGTCTGAGTGTCCTGGCGAAGCGGCTGGCTCCCGGCCTTGTCCGGCGAATCCTCGATCGCATTGTGGCGAAGGCAGGGCAACGTCGCGCCACACAGCCGTCCCATCCGCGCGGTACGGTTTGACACTGCCCGGCAAGCGAATTAGAAAACCAGCGAGCACCAATTCAAACGGAGGCACATCATGGCTCTTCGCATCGGGGACGAAGCCCCGGACTTCACGGCGGATACGACCCAAGGCGCGATTCGTTTTCACGAGTGGATCGGCGACGGCTGGGCCATTTTGTTTTCCCATCCGAAGGATTTCACTCCCGTGTGCACGACCGAGCTGGGCTACATGGCCAAGCTGCAGCCCGAGTTCTCTCGGCGCAACACGAAGGTCATCGGGCTGAGCGTCGACCCGGTGAGTAGTCATGCGAAGTGGGAAGGCGACATCGAGGAGACCCAAGGCGCGAAGGTCACCTATCCGATGATCGGCGATCCGGAGCTGAAGGTCGCGAAGCTCTACGACATGCTGCCCGCCGACGCGGGTACGACTTCAGAGGGGCGTACCGCAGCCAACAACGCGACCGTGCGAACCGTGTTCGTCATCGGCCCCGACAAGAAGATCAAGCTGATGTTGGCGTATCCGATGAGCACAGGCCGCAATTTCGACGAAGTGCTGCGCGTGCTCGACTCGATTCAGCTCACCGCCAAGCATCAAGTCGCGACGCCGGTGAACTGGAAACCCGGGCAGGACGTCATCATCGTCCCGGCTGTGAGCGACGAGGATGCCAAGAAGCGCTTCCCGCAAGGCTGGAAAGCGCCGAAGCCATATCTACGCATCGTCCCGCAGCCGAAGTAGCCGCTGCGAGTGAGTCGTGGAACAGCATCCTCGGGCGCGCGCTTTCCGCGTCCGAGGATGCTGCTAGCTATCGAACACGTCGGCTGAGCCCCCGTAGCTCAGGTGGATAGAGCACAGGATTCCTAAACCCACAGAGGCCCCGGAAACCCTTGTCGCACAAGGCTCCGGGGCTTGCTGTGCCTAGCACATTTTGGTTGGCGTGTGGGTGGCGGGAGGGTGCTCTGCGGACGCTCGCGGGCACAATTTGGGCACAATCCGGGTGACCTCTTTGCTATGCGTGCGGCACCCTGGAAAGGGGGGCCAGGCGTCAGTTTCGACACCCCCGGGAGGGCGCGGCTGGGACGGGAAAGTTTTTGTGGAAATTTCTGGAATGGCAAGTCAGGCGAACTCGAAGGCGATGCAGGGCGCGGCGTTCGAACCGCCGCACGTGTCACGTCGTTAGATACTGACCCCATCGTTGAGAATCTCACTGAGGCGGGATAGATCGCTGTAGTGCAAG
>DATKMK010000038.1:0-7700 GCA_035541895.1 Binatia bacterium
CGTCGAACGTGCTGCCGAGGTCGGTCGCCATCGCCATGCCGAGGATCTCGACGGCTTGATTCTGTAGCTTGTGCTTCTTGACGAACTCTTCGCTGGCGAGAATCGCCGCCCCCGCACCGTCCGACGTCGGGCAGCACTGCAACTTGGTCAACGGCTCGTAGACCATCGGCGCGTTCTTGATCTCGTCGAGCGAGTACTCCGTCTGGAATTGCGAGTACGGGTTGTTCACCGAGTGCTTGTGATTCTTCCAACCGATCTTGGCGAAGTGCTCGGCAGTGGTGCCGTAGCGCTCCATGTGCTCGCGGCCCGCATTGCCGAAGAACTGCGGCGCCGGTGGCGCAGCCGCGAACCCGCGCAGCGACACCATCAGCTCGAACTGCTTGTCCATCGGGTTGGTGCGGTCCTGAAACTTCACGCCGAGGGAACCCTTCTCCATCTTCTCGAAACCGAGCGCCATCGCGCAGTCGGCGACGCCGGCCTCGACGAACTGCTTGACCATGAACAACGCGGTCGAGCCAGTCGCGCAGTTGTTGTTCACGTTGTAGATCGGCACGCCGGTGAGACCGAGCTGATAGACCGCGCGCTGGCCGCAGGTCGAATCGCCGTAGCAGTAGCCGACTGCCACCTGCTCGATTTCGCCGTACGGAATGCCCGCGTCGGCGAGCGCCTTCTCGCCCGCTTCCTTGGCCATGTCGGGATAGTCCCAGCTTTTCGAGCCGGGCTTCTCGAACTTAGTCATGCCGACGCCGATGACGAACACTTTTCTGCTCATGGTTGGTTTCTCCTTGAACCGAGATTCAGTTTCGCAGCAATCTGCCCGAGCGCCCCTCGTCACGCAAGAACGGGTTGCCACTATTCCAATGATCTCGTCGGACGAGTAGTCTGACGCCCGACAGGCCAAACGATGCGAACGCTCGTAATGTTGATGCTGCTGCCGCTGGCCGCGGCGCCGGCGCGCGCCGCCGACGTGCTCCCGGCCGGCGCGCAGTTTCCGACCTGGAGGCTGGTCGATCACACCGGCAAGCCGGTGTCGTCCGGCGATCTCGCCGGCACGCGCTACCTGTTATGGTTCTATCCCAAGGCGATGACACCGGGATGCACCGCCGAAGGCGACGGCCTGCGCGACAAATTCCCGGAGTTGCAGCAGGCCGGCGTCGCGGTGCTCGGCGTCTCGTTTGATCGGCCGGAAGACAATGCCCGCTTCGTGCAAGAGCAGCAGTTCCCATTTCGGCTCCTGTCGGACACCGACCGAACCCTGGCGGCGGCGGTCGGTGCCGCCGACTCGGCGCCACAACCGACCGCCAAGCGCATTTCGTATTTGATCGGATCGGACGGCAAAGTTCTGCGGGTGTACAGCGCAGTGACGCCGGCCGCTCACGCCGCCGAGGTCCTTCACGATCTCGGCATCCCGGCACCGTGAGCCGATGTCTTCACCTTTGCCGGCTTCATGCGCTACGGTTCGAAATCGTGCGACGGAGGACCACTGATGCCGATCCCGCGCTTGTCCGCAAACGCCAGCAGCGCCGACGTGGCCGCTGCGTTGGCCGCCGACGGCTGCGCCGTAGTCGAGCACGTTGTCCCGCGCGGGCTGCTCGATCGCGCGCGCGAGGAGCTGCAGCCGTATCTCGACGCCACACCGGTCGGGCCCGATGCATTCAGCGGGCGCCGGACGCGTCGCACCGGCGGATTGATTGGACGCTCGGCAACCTGCCGCGAGTTGGTCATGCATCCGCTCGTGCTCGGGACGGTTGGGGCGGTGCTGCAACACGCCACCACATTTCAGCTCCACCTGACGCAGGTGATCGCCATCGGCTCGGGCGAGCCCGGGCAACCGATTCATCGCGATCAGTGGGCGTTCGACTTCTTCCCGTTCCCATCGGGATACGAGGTGCAATGCAACACGTTGTGGGCGATGACCGACTTCACCGCCGCCAACGGCGCGACCCGACTGATTCCCGGTAGTCATCGCTTCGCTGACCGCTTGGAGTTCGGACACGACGCCTGCGAGGCCGCCGAGATGCCGGCGGGGTCGGTGCTGTTCTATACCGGCGCGCTCTATCACGGCGGCGGCGCCAACACGTCGAACGAGGCCCGCATCGGCGTCAACATCACCTATGCGGTCAGTTGGCTGCGCCAGGAGGAAAATCAGTATCTCGCGGTGCCGGCCGACATCGCTCGGACACTGCCGGAACCGCTTCTGCGCGTGATGGGTTACGCCCGCGGCGCGTATGCCTTGGGATACGTCGACGATTTGCGCGATCCGCTCGACGTCCTCCTCGGTCGCGCACACGATCTTGGTCTCGGCGATTTGCAATCGGCGTCGGCGCGAGTGCGCGCCTGAAGCGCGACGAAGTGCGGCCTTGGTTGAAACCCGTCCCTACAGAACGGTTACGGCATCACCAGGACGCAGCACGCCGCCCTCAATGACGCGGGCGCACACGCCGCCTCGAGCTTCCATTGCTTGGCGCGCGCCCGGTCCGATCTTGCTCTCCATGTTGTCGCACGGATCGCACGGATAGCCGACGTGCAGGAGCAGCGGCCCAACGCGCAGGTGTTTGCCGATGGTGTCGTTCAACGCGATGCCGCGCACCACCACCTGTCGCCGCGACGCACCGGCCCGGATGATCGCCATGCCCAGCGCGGTCGCGACCTGCTCCAACGCCTCCGCCTCGATCAACGTCACCTGCCGAGCCCGGCCTTTTCGTGATCGCCAATCTCCGTCGAGTCCGAACTCGGCGATAAACGTCGCCTCATTGAGCGCCACCGCTGGTGCATCACGCTGATCGACCCGATGAATCGAAACGACGGCAGCCATGTCAGGCCTCCGTCAGGAATCGCTCGACGATCCCATTGAAGGTTTCAGGGCGCTCGAAATACACCGAGTGACCGGCGGCGGGCACGCGCTCGACACGCGCATTGCGGAAGGACTGCGCGGCGACTTCGCACACGCGCGGCGGGATAACCGCATCTTCCTCGCCGGTGATGAACAGCACCCGGAGCGAGAGGCTCGCGACCTCTGACGGCGTCGGCGCGCCGGCGGCGCCGAGCAGCGCACCGAGATCGCTGAGAGTGCGCGGCGGATTGAGGTCGTTGATTTGGACGTAGAGGAAATGCAGCGCCGGTTGCTCGCGCGCCATCCGTCCGCCCGCGGCCGGGTGAACTCCGTTGGGCAGCGACAAGCCTTGGCGCGGGAGAGTCCAGGCCTGCGCGATCTCCTCCGAAGCCAAACCGCCGTGGGTGTCGCACATGACGAGCCGCTCGACGCGCTCGGGGTAGCGCAGCGCGAAGCCCAGGCAGGTCCAACCGCCCATCGACTGCGCCACGAGATGCGGGCGGGCGATGCCGAGATGATCGAGGAGCGCGCGCAAGTCGTCGACGAACGCCGCGCCCCCGCGTCCGCCGGCACGCTCAACGGATTGCCCGAAACCGCGATGATCGAAGCTGACGCAGGTGAAGCGATCGCAGAAGTGCGGCACCTGCTGCCACCATGAGAGATGATTGCCGCCCGCGCCGTGGGCAAACACGATGGCTGGCGCGCTACCGGGCAGCGGGCCGTGTACTTCGTAGTAGAGATCGGCGTCGTCGGTCGCTACGAACGGCATGCGATCGCGCGATGCTTAGGTCCGCGTGCGCGGTTCAACCAGCGTGTCGATGCGCGCGAGCTGCTCGTCCGGAACGCGCACCTCAAGCGCGGCCAATCCGTCGTCGAGATGGCGCATGAGCCGCGGGCCGATGATCGCCGAGGTCACGGCCGGATGCCGCAAGGTCCACGCGTTGGCGTAGGCCGCGAGCGATGCGTCGACCTGTTTCGCCATCGTGATCAGCTCTTCGATGACCTCGAGCCGGCGCTGCCCGCGCGCATTGGTCAAATCGAAGTTGTCGCGCACGAACATGCCGAACTCGGTCTCGTTGGTCGCACGCGAATCCGGCGGCGGCGGTTGGCCCTTGCGATAGCGGCCGGCGAGCCACCCGCCCTCGAGCGGGCTCCACACGATCGCGCCGAATCCGAAGCGCTCACAGACCGGAAAGATCTCCCGCTCCACCTCACGCGAGAAGATCGAGTACGGCGGTTGGGTCGAGATGAAGCGCTCGAAGCCGCGCCGTTCGCTGATCCACAGCGACTCGACCATGCGCCAGGCACTGAATTGCACGTCGACCGGATCGGCGGCGTGACCGGTTGAGACGCCGAGGTACCGGATCTTGCCCTGGCGAATCAAGTCGGTGAGCGCACTCATGGTCTCTTCGAGTGGCGTGTCGTGATCGTTCCGATGCAGTTGATACAGGTCGATCCAGTCGGTGCCGAGCCGCTTCAAACTCTCCTCAACTTGCAAGAAGATGTGGCGGCGCGAGGTGCCGCGATCGAGCGCTCCCCCCATGCCCGGCATGAAGACTTTGGTCGCCACCACCACCGACTCGCGTCGGCCGCGCAACGCCTTGCCGACGATCTCTTCCGACTCGCCCCAGCAATAGCGATTCGCCGTGTCGATGAAGTTGATCCCTGCGTCGAGCGCTCGATGAATGATGCGGACGCAGTCGTCGTGATCGGCGTTGCCCCACCGGCCGAACATCATCGTGCCGAGGCAAAGGCGCGACACTTTCAGGCCGCTGTGTCCGAGTCGTCGATATTCCATGACGCTCTCTTACCCCCGACTCAGGCGTCAACTCAATGCGGGACGTCCAATCACTTCCAACCGATGGGCTCGTAACCCTTCTCGCGCAAACAGCGGTCGACGAAATTGGCGTAGACGGGATCCGGGCCACTCGATTGAAACACGCCGAACAGGCCAGACAGAAGCCCCGCGGTAGCGCCGGTCGCGGCTCCGACCGCCGCACCTTCGCCGGCGTTGCCGGCAATGGCGCCGCCCACCGCGCCGGACGCGGCCCCCACGCCGGCTCCCACCGCCGTGTGGGCGCCGACCTGACGCGCCGCCTCGGCGTCTTGTCCGCCCGACTTCACGTATTGGTCGGCGCGCTGCATGCAATCGTCGATGTCACGCTGTGCGGCGGCGGCGCCGACCCGATTGTACTGCTCGTTCGGATACAAGGTCGGGCGCTTCGCCGCGCAGCCGCTGGCCGCCAACAGAGTCACACACAAACACCAAGCGAGCCGCGTACTGCAAGATCGCATGCCGGAGAATAGCCACAGTCCGGTTGACGAGTCCAGATCACCGCGTTGCGTGCCACTTGGTGTAGATCGGCGGCCAGTTGTTGGGCTCGCCGCGCTTCTTGTAGGTGGCGAGCAGCGCGTGCTCGATAGTGAACTCGAACAACAACTCATCCTCGGTCGAGGTGCCGCCGCAAGCGAGAAACGACGCGCGCACCGTGTGCGTGAGTTGACGGTCGCGATGGTGAATCACTTTGCCGGTGAGGTAGAATTCGTCGTCGCGATCCATCACCGGGAACGTGTGCAACGCATAGCGGCCGTCGCGCAGCAGATCGTGTTGCTTCGGCGACGGAGCGATCAAGCCGTACAACCCAGACTCGGTGAGGATCGGACAGAACGGATGCACGCGCGGTCCGCCATCCTTGCGCACGGTGGCGAGATAGCCGAGCCCGATGCCATGCTGGTAGAGCAGGGCCCGGCCTCGAGCGGCGATTTCGGGACTGGCTTGTTCGAACTCGTTCCACGTTGCCATGGCTACACACCCTCCTCGATCCGGCCGGGAAAGGCGCACAGTACTGTGTCAAGCGGCTTGATGCCTCTGAAGTAGCGACAGATGGAGGTGTCCTTGACGGCGCACATGTGCGCCGTCGTGCCCTCGGCTTGGTTCCACGGACAAGGTTCTCGCTTCCAGTTCAATTCGGCCTTGGGGATGAGATCGATGTCCATGTTGCCTCCACACAGCTCGCGAATCGATTCGTCCATATCTTCCTCCTCGTCGGTTTCGCCGGCTCAGCTTCCGGCGATGAACTGCGCGTGACTCTATCCTTTCAATCTTGACAACTTCTGTCATGATTAAGGTGCGAGAGCAGAAGGGTGCGTGCGGATCGCCTACTTTCGTTGTTGTTGCTGCTGCAGAGTCGCGGGCGCATGAGCGCGCCCGCGCTGGCGCAACGGCTGGAAGTGTCCGAGCGCACGATCTTCCGCGACCTCGACGCGCTCAGCGCTGCCGGGGTCCCGGTCTATGCCGAGCGCGGCAAGCACGGCGGCTGCGTGTTGCGGCCGGGCTATCGCACTGATCTCACCGGACTCAATCAATCGGAGGTCGCGTCGTTGTTCGCGGGCGTGGCCGGACGCGTGCTCGACGATCTCGGCCTCGGATCGGGGTTGCGGCGCGCGCTGGTCAAACTCGAGGCGGCGTTGCCGAGTGCGCAGCGCGTCGACGCGGAGCGGGTGCAGCAGCGGCTACACGTCGATGCGGCGGCATGGTTCGGTGCGGACGAGCGAACGCCGCATCTGACGGCGCTGCGCGAGGCGGTCTTCGGCGATCGCGTCGTCGAGATTGCGCACGAGCGCGGCGATGGCCGGGGGGTCAGACGACGGGTCGACCCTCTCGGCTTGGTGGTAAAAGGCGGCATCTGGTACCTGGTCGCGCTCACCGCCGGCGAACCGCGGGTCTACCGCGTCTCACGCATCCGAAAGGTTCGGACCGCCTCCCAGTCGTTCACGCGCCCACCTCGCTTCGATCTCGCCGGCTTCTGGGCGCGCTGGTCGCGCGACTTCGTCGCCAGCATTCCCGAATACCACGTGCGCATGCGTGTTGCGGCGCGTGTGCTCCCAGTTCTCCCTCAAGTATTCGGCGAGCGTGTGCGCTCGGCGATCAAGGCGGCTCGTGCGCTGCGCAACGGTGATCGGATCGTCGAGCTCACGTTCGACTCGCTCGAGGCGGCATGCGGCCGATTGCTCGGCCTCGGCGTCGACGTCGAAGTGATCGAGCCGGCGGAGTTGCGCGCCGTGCTGCGCACGACGGCGGCGGAGGTGGTGGGGCTGTATGGTTCCTTGGGTGATGACTCGTCGCAGAGTCGCCTGCATAGGCCGTGGAGCGCAGCTCGTACGAAGTGACGGCTCGTGCCGGCGTCAGCCTCTGGGCTCTGTAGGTTGATCGCCACACGTTTGTCCGACAACACTCCAGACTCTTGTCTGATTCTGCGCTTGCCGGGCATCCGACTCCAGCTGTCGGGGAGAGCATGAACCTTCCTGTATTCTCGCAGAGGCTGCAACTTGCATTGCTCGCCCGCCATTTCGCGAGAACGAAGCGCATGAACTCGCAGCGCCGTAACGTCCGTGGCCGACTCGGAACGACGCAGCCCATTTGCCCGGCTCCGAGGCGGGAGAAGAGACCGCGAGAGAAGAACCGGCCGCGGTTCGTCTCTCGCAGGGGTGCAGGGGCGCAGCCCCGCAAGCGGCGCCGGCCATACGTCGCAACGCATCGCGTGCATGACCGAGCCTGCGCGCGATGCGCAACGCTCAGAACAACGGCGTCCCCCACGTATCGCGGAACGCCATCTTTTCCACCGGCTTGCGGCGTAACGGGCCGTGTCCGCGGCCGACCGCATAACCGATCGGGATGAACGCGCAGGTCCCCCATTCGGCTGGGATGTCGAGCAACTCCTTCACCGCCGGCTCGTGGAAACACAGCAGCGTCGTCAGCGTGCAGCCCAATCCTTCGGCGCGGCAGGCGAGCAGCGCGTTCTGCACGGCGGGATACACCGACCCGCCGCCGACGACAGACGGGCGATCGAGCTTGGCGTCGGTGATC
>DATKMK010000039.1:0-40525 GCA_035541895.1 Binatia bacterium
ACAGAAATCATGCAGCTCGTAGTACAATTCGATGTCACCGACGCGTTCCGTGGGCATGTTCGGCCTCCAAAGTCGGCGGATGACACCACAGGGTGTTGAGAGGGTCAATCGCCGGAGCCAGATGGCTGATGGCATATGGCCGATCGGCACCAGGGCGTTGAGGTCCGGCCATCAGTGTCCTCATCTCGATTTACCTATCTCAATGCTGTATGCGCGCGCTGCGAGGATGACGACATGAGTCTTCGGAGCAAAACCGCAATCGCCGGCCTCGGCATCACCAAGCAAGGCAGGGTGTACGATCACAACCACGTCGGCTTTGCGATCGAGGCGATTCGACTCGCGCTCGACGACGCGGGGTTGACTCGCGCGGATCTCGACGGCGTGTTGCTCAATCCCGGACTGACGTGGGCCGACGGTGGGATGGGGGCATTCCAACTGCAGCAAGCGATGGGGCTGCACAACTTGCAGCTCGCGCACACGATGAACGCGGGCGGCGCAACGGCGGGCGCGATGATCATGCAAGCCGCCGAAGCCATCGCCGCCGGCCTGGCCAACACCGTCGCGTGCGTGTTCTCCGACGCGCCGCTCAAACCGCCGGCGCCCAAGCCGGACAAGTCCAGCGGCTCGGCGGCCGCATATGCCTTCGGTCGCGGCCTCGATGCGGCGTACGGCCAATTCGGCGTCAACGCGATGTACGCGATGGTGGCGCAGCGCCACATGCATCTGTACGGCACCACCAATGATCATCTCGGCGCCATCGCCGTCGCCGAGCGCCAGTGGGCAAACAAGAATCCGCAAGCGCAGTTCTACGACACGCCGATGACCCTCGACGATTATCACCGCTCGCGTTGGGTCGTTGAGCCGTTCCATCTCTATGACTGCTGCTTGGTGTCGAACGGCGGCCTCGCGGTGATCGTGACCTCGGCCGACCGCGCGCGCGATCTGAAGAAGCCGCCGGTGTACCTCCGCGGCATGGGGCAGGGCCATCCCGGCGGCGATCCCTCGGAGACCCTGACGTCGGGTGCGCCGCTCGCGAAGCAGCACGCGTTCGCGATGGCGGATATCGCGCTCGACGATATCGACGTCGTCGAGCTGTACGACTGCTACACCTTTACGGTGCTCGTCACGCTCGAAGATTACGGCTTCTGCAAGAAGGGCGAAGGCGGTCCGTTCGTTGCCGACGGCAAGATCGCGCCCGGCGGATCGCTGCCGCTCAACACCGGCGGCGGTCAGCTCTCATCCTTCTACATGTGGGGTATGACGCCGGTGTCCGAAGGCGTGATGCAAATCCGCGGCGACGGCGGCGCGCGCCAAATCCCCGATGCCAAAGTCGCCCTCGTCAGCGGCAACGGTGGAATCCTCTCGACGCACTCGACCCTGATCCTGGCGAACCAGCCCTAACCACAGACCAAGAACCAGCAACCAAAGATCACCCATCATGTCAGACTACAAGAAACCGATTCCGAGTATCACCCCCGAGATGCGGCCGTTCTTCGAAGCCGCGAAACGACACGAGTTGGTCATTCAGCGCTGCGACGGTTGCGGTACGCATCGCTTCCCGGCGCGTGAAATGTGCCCGCACTGTCTGTCGTCGAAGTCCAGTTGGGTGAAGGCTTCGGGCAAAGGCGACGTGTTCAGCTTCAACGTGATGCACCAGGTGTATCATCCCGGCTTCGCCGGCGAAGTGCCGTACGCCGTCGTGTCGGTGAAACTCGCCGAAGGCGCGAAGATGACCACCAACCTCGTCGGCGTGAAGCCGCATGACATCAGGATCGGCATGCCGGTCGAGGTGGTCTTTGAGGATATCACCGAGGAGATCACCCTGCCGAAGTTCAGACCAACTCGCGAGTCCAAGCTGACCTGATCGCGGGGCTCAGCGCGCGGCCCCTCGCTTCACCTTCGACGCGGCCGCAGCCGCGGACATCGGGGTGATGGGATAGGGCGTCGCGTTGTGATCCTTGCCGTGACAGGTCAGGGAGCACTTGCCCGCTCCTATCCCGATCTCCACATAGTCGAGTTGACCCGAACTCGACGGAGTGACCACCGTCTTCCCGGTGAGATCGCGGCTCATGAAGTTGATCAGGTGCCCGTTCTTCCGCGAGCCGTGGGCGTCGTGACAGACGGCGCAACTGGCGCCGACCTGGCTGCCGACGTGCAACTGGTGCGGGAAGCCGTTGCTGCGGTTGAGCAGCGTGTTGCGATCGTGGCAGCCGTAGCACAAGGCGTAGAGCTGGTAGGATTCGGCGCCCATGGCGGCGTCCAGTCGATATTCTGCCGCCAGAATCGGGCGGTAGTTGGAGCCGTGTGGGCCGCGTGGTGCGCTGCTGCCGGCGAGAGCGGCGGCATCGTTGTTGTGGCAGGCGGTGCACGGCGTGCGGCTGGCCGGCGTGAGGGGTGCGATCAAGCCGAGAATGTTGGGATTGCGGCCGACATCCGCGACCGGATGAAACGACGGATTCTGCGGGTCGATGGCGAGCCGCACGTTGGTCACGTTGTCGCTGCGATAGACGATCGGTGTACGATCTTCGCTGACGCCGTGGCACTTCAAGCAGACCTCGTATTCGAAACTGGCTTCGCGCACGAAGCTGCCGCTGATGGTGATGCCGGAGACGCCCGTGAGGGGCCCGGCAATCTGTGCACCCGCCGCGCTCGGTCGCGTTTGATGGGCGTTGTGGCAGTCGACGCATTCAACGTGTCGAGGCATGGTGTTGGGGTTCTCGGTCGGATCGTGAACGTCGGTGTACATATCGACGCGGTGGGCGCTGTATTTCAGCGATTCGCGCCGGAGATCCTTGGCTGCGACGCGCCCATCGTGACAGTCGAGGCAAACGCCCTCTTCGGTGGTCGCGGTGAGCAGCCGCCGCGGGTGCGGCGCTGCGTGCGAGCGGTGACAGCTCGAACATCCATTTTGGCCGACCGTGCTGTAGCCCAATCCGGGCAGCGCGTTGGCCGCGCGCGCGGTCGCCGACGACGTGGCGTGCGCCGATTCTTGCCAGCGCGGCAGCTTGTGGCACACCACGCACAGACCCGAGTATGAGGGGTCGGCGACGAGAAACTTCTGATAGCGATCGCCGTGCGCGTTGTGACAGGAGGTGCACTGCACTTGATGACTCTCGTCGAGCTTGACGGCACCGGTCAGCATCGCGGGATTGGCGAGATCGCGCCGGCGGGTGGCGAGGAGCTGATCGTAGACGAACGAAATCGGGTGATCGTCGGAGAGATCCGTACCCAACACGCTGGCGCCCGTGAGTTTGCCGAGCGACGGGTCGCCCTGACGCTTCGTCGCGCCCAACGCCATGACGCCGTCGTGACACGACAGGCAGAGTCGCGAGCTGCCGGTCGGTTGCTGCATGTGCGCCTCGGTGGTGCTGCTCTCGTAGAGCTTGTAAGTGACGGGCTCCAATTCACGGTTCCACAAGCCCCGGACACCGGCGGCGCTGTGCGGCGTGTGACAGAACGCGCATAAGTCGCTGTCGCCGCTCAGCGGGACGGTCGCGACACTTCCGCCGCGGGCTTGGCGGCGGCCGAGTCCTCCCGCGCTCAGGTTGTGCGCGGTCTCTCGCAATCCTGCATGTCCGACGCTGGCCGCGACCAGCAGAAGCCCGAGCACCCCCGACGCGGCAGACGATTTCACGATCCACCTCCGAGAAAGCGGAAGACTTGCACGCGGCGATTGTAGGAGTCGGCGACGAAGATCCGATCGTGATCGACGGCGAGGCCCGACGGGAGCCAGAAGTGGCCGGGCTCACGCCCTTGCCCGCCGAACACCATCAGGTAGCGTCCGTCGCGGCCAAAGAGTTGGACCGCGTCGAACAAGGCATCGACGAGATAGAGGTGTCCATCGCGATCGACGCCGATACCTTTGGGCCGCGCCAACTGCCCCGAGCTATCGCCCTGATCGCCGAACGCGCCCGTCGGGGTTCCGTTCGGGTCGAAGATCTGCACGCGGAAGTTGAGGGAGTCGGTGACGTACAAGTTTCCGGCATCGTCGACCGCCACCCATGTCGGGTAGTTGAACTCGCCCGCATCAATCCCGCGATTGCCGATCCGCAGGATGACGTTGCCTTGCGGGTCGAACCCCAGCACGCGATGCGCGCCGACATCGGCCACGTACAAACGAGCGCGCGACGAATCTGCGGCCACGCCCGCCGGACGCGAGCCGGATTCCAACTCCCAACTGGCTTCACAGTCGCCCGCGGAATCGAACACGTCGATGCGTGCGCGCGCGGAGTCCGAGACATAGATACGATCGGCGAGCATCGCGACGCCGACGGGTTCACCGAGCGCGACCGCGCGACAGGCCGCCAACACTACAGCACGGTGACGCGAAAGATCGTACACGTGCACCACGCCGGCGCCGGGGTCGGCGACCGCAATGCGCTCACTCGAAACCGCGATGCCTGTCGGTCGCACCATCTGCACGTCGGCGCCGCCGGTAATGAGATTGGCCAGACGCGTCCAGATCGACCGCTCAATGCCAAGCTCCGATGCGCCGCTGAAGACCGACACCAACTCGATGCGCGCCTGCTCCGGCGGCTCGGGCCACACGATGCGGGGCACGTTGTCGGCCTTCGGACCGCCACGCCCCCAGCTACATCCTGCCAGCAGATACAGCGCCGCCACCATCGCGATGCGCCGACACCGGCGGCGGTCACTCGCGGTGGGTCTCGGGCGTCGCGCGTGGGCCACGTTAGAAGAGGTGTCGAACGATCCGCAGTTCACCACGAAAGTCATCCAATCGTCCCCGATAGTCTGTCCATGTGAAACTCGGCGAGATGTCCAGATTCTGATACGTCCAGTGCGCGCGGATGCCGGACTCGACGATTTCATCGCTGGCGACGTCGGTTTCCTGAAAGACACGATAGCCGGCGAACGCCGAGATGGTGATCCCAGGCGGAACGAACCAGTCGAGCGTGCTGCGCACCAAGTACGAGTTGGCGGTGCGCGACTCGCTGGGATAGTGGGTGAGGTATTCGTCGCCGCTGATCTGCGCGATCAGTTCGGGGCGCGGCTGGTACATCAGCGATTGGGCGAAGCGCCAGGTGCGAGAATCGACGACCGTCGAGTTGACGATCTCGTACGCGACCGACCCGAGCGCCCGCAGGTTGTTCCATTGCTGCCGCAGATCGAGTTTGAGCCGATCGATGTTTTGGTTGATCAGGAATTGCGGCGACGCTTCGCCCGCGAGCCGCGACTGATCGCTGAGCGCATGCTCGTACCACGCGGCGACCCAATCGAAATCGGCGCCGGTCCGAATGTTCCATGTGGTCGTCGCATACTTGATGCTCGGATCGATGTTGTAGGTGTAGCTGACTTCCAACGGATCGTTGGGTCGGATGACCGGACTCCCCGGCAGCGGAATGATCTTGGTGAGGCTTCCCTCTTGGCTGAGCACGTAGTCCACGTCAAGCTCGGTTGGCAGCCGCGATCCGCCGCGTACGTCCACCATGACAATCGATTCGTTCACGACGAACGAATTGTTGAGCGTGAACCCCGCGCCCGCCCCGAACACCGGAGGCGCGGTGTGCGGCTCGTCGACGACGTTGATTTCGGACGACGTGAAGTTGTTGTCGTCGATGTGATAGCCGACCGACGTGTCGACGAACAGCTGTCCGTGCCACGGCAACGACCGGCGGTACGCAACGCCGCCTTGTCCGCCGTAAATGTCGCGATCGCCGGTAGGAAAGCTCTGTACCGCGCCGTCGATGTAGAGCGTCGTCGTGAGCTGGCGATACGGCTGATGCACGACGCCGAGGTTCCCGCCGTTCGTGGTTGTGACGCCCGCCCCTTCCGAATCGCTCTGCGAGAAACTGTAACGGCAGTCCGTCGCCAGATTGCTCTGGTGATCGATGTGTAATCCTTCATCCACTGACAGAAAGGTACCGGGGCCACTGCCCGTGCGGACAAAGTAGTAGGCGACCGAGTCGAGCCGCCGGTTGAGGGTTGGTCCGAAATCGATACTGTGCAGCGCGCGGACGGTGTGACTGTTGAAGACGTCCGTGGGATTGAGCGGATCGCTGACGTCGTTGAACTCGTAGCGCAGGTCGACGTCCGAGGTCTCGCCGCCCTTATGTGTGTGGTAGCGCACGATATTGCGACTCTCGTCGCGCTTGAAGGGGCTGCCGAAGACCGAGGAGTCTTCGTTGAGGAATTCTTGGTGGACATCCAGCAGCGAGCTGAAGTTGAAGATCCCGTAGTTCTCCAAGAAGCTGCCCTCACGGAATTCGAGGACGCCGCCGCGACTCTCGAAGGAGGTATTCGATTCGCCGCCGAATCCTTGGGTCAGTCGATTCTGGCTGCGATTGGCGAATGCGCTGAGCACGTACGGCTGATCCGACAGGAAGAGACCGTCGAAGGCGTAATCGTAGAGCGTCCCGTCACCGACGCGAAGCGGCGCTTGATTCGCCGCCAAATTGTCCTCTTGCGACAGACCGAATGAGCCCCCGAGATCGAGCGTCAAAAACCGGGGATCGATGAGGAATGCGCCGAGATTGCGCAGTCCGAGCCGCTCTTGGAAGAGGATGGTCTCGTACTTGGTCTGTGCGCGCTTGTCGTCCTGATTCTCCCAGTCCAAGAAGAAGGTTCCTTCACCCTGCCAGCGTCCCAGACCCCATTGAACTTGCGCGCGGGCCGTAGGAGCGATGCCGACTGTACACGCCATGATCACCCAAGCGAGAACCGTTCGCCGCGACGCCCTACGGTGGATCATAAGCCATCGCGCCCGGTACGCGATGCGCGCGAAACATGGACGGGCGGCATCACTTCGCGTCTCCGAGCGCCGCGTGGCAGCGCTGACATTGCGCGATCAAATCTGAAGCCACCTTGCCGTGGCAGGTCGCGCAATACGTCCCACCGGCGAGGTCCGCCATCGTCATCTTGGTTGAGCCGGCCGCCGTGTCGAAGAACGTGGTGTGGCAGTTTGCGCATTCCAAGTAGCGATGGGTTTTGTGAGAGAATACGGTTCTGGTCGACGACGGAGAGTCGGCAGCGATCGTCACGTCGAGATCGAGCACCGCCTCGTGTTGGTGCGTCTTCTCCAACCCCGGATGGCAGCGTTGACATGCGGTCGTGATGCCGAACGCCACCGACCCGTGGCAGGCGCCGCAGTAGCGGCGCGAGTGCCAGTCGGCGGTGGCCGGCCCCGCCGCGCGCGCATCGGCCGCGAACGGACGCGGATGGCAGTTGGCGCAGGCCAGCCACTGCGTATGAGCGCGATGGGAGAAAACCGACTTGACCGACGGCTGCGCCTTCGAGGTCAGCTCGACATCAAGATCCAGAATCGGCCGTTCGACCGACTTTGCGCGCGGTCCGACGCCGGGGGCGATGATCTTTTCTGCGACCGCGCGTTGCCAGTCCACACGGCCGTCCGAGTCAGTTGGAAAGTTGCGCAAGTGGCACAGCGGGCATCCGGTGGCGACGTCGAACGCGACCGTGCTGTGGCAAGCCCCGCACAATCGTTCGCCGTGCGCGTCCGCGGACCCCATCGGCGTTGTGTTGTGAGTGGTCTCGAAGAGGCGTGGGTGGCAGTTGGAACACGCCAACCACTCTCCGTGTTTCTGATGTGAGAAGACGACTGTGAAGGCGGGGTCGGATTTCCCGACGAGTTCAACGTCGAGCGCGAGCACATCGGCTTCGGGCGCGTCGCGTGCGATGCCGGGCTGCGGCGCGATCACCCTTTCTTCCAGCGCCGCCACCCAGTCTGGATTGCCGACGTGGTTCTTGGGCAGCAGGCGCATCACGTCCTCCCAAGTTTTGAGCAGAGCCGCCCCGTTGCCGTTGGCGGCGGGGGTGACTGTCGGCATCGGTGTCGGCGTTGCGTGCGCCGGGTGACGCGGGCGCCGCACCACCGGCATTGCGCCGGGATCTTCTCCGGACGATGGAACATCCTCGAAGAGCAACACCAGCACTCGCTGGCGCGCTTCCGAGCTGCAGCCCACCGTGGTCACTGCAGCGATCGCGATGACGGCCAGCAACGCAGATGCCCAGTTCGAGGCAACCGCGTCGCGCGCACGGAAGCGCCATCGAACGGACATCGAGGTCACCGCCCGCTGTCGACGAGTCGTGAGGAATCAGATGCAAGCCGCCGACGTCGCGGGTCGCTGATCATGGTCCGACGTGGCAGCGCTGACAGGTGTCGAGGCCGAACGCGACGGCGCCGTTGTGACACGCACCGCACGACTGTCCCTTGGCCATCGCCGCCATGGTTGGATTCGCGCCGCGCTGCATCGGAAAGAGATCATCGTGGCAGGCGTAGCACTTGTACTTGATGCGATGGACCCAGTGCGGGAAATAGGCGGCCGCAATGTGATCGTCCGCACTGCCGTGCCGATAGAAGATGTCGCCGAGCGTACTCGCCCGCACGCACGATTCGCCGGTGAGCAACCAGAGCAGACCGGCCGCTACGAATCCGATCGATACACGACGAGCCATCGCACTATCTCGTGGACCGCACCTCGCGCCGAAAAAAACACGGGACGGATGCCCGGCTTCTTCGGCGCGGCGTGCGAGCACATGTCAGACGTCGTGGCACGTGAAGCAGATGGCGCCGCCGGCGGGATTGATCTTCAGGAATGTCCCGTTGCTGTTGTCGTGCGGGTTGTGACACGAATCGCATTGCACCAGCCCGTTGGAATCGTAGTTCACCGCGCTCGTGGACGGCACGGTTTTGAAGGCGGTGAAGCCGGTGACCGCCGCTGGTTTGGGAACGCCCAGCGGATGGTTGGTCTGCATCGTGGCGGGATTGAGCAAGTTGATGCCGCCGGTGAGCTTGCCCGCAGTGACGTTGGGTCCGGCCACGGTCGTGTCGAGCGGCTTGTTCAAGAGATCGCCCAACGCCACCGTGCCGTCGTGACAGCTCATGCAGGCGCGCGAGCCGGCCAATTGCGTGCTGCTGATCGACGTCGGCAGCGTGGTGCCGCGCACCGTGGTCGTCGGCGCCCAGGTCAGGTTCTGGGTCGTCAAATTGTGACTCCACAGCGGCCGGAACGTTGCCGGCTGGCCGTTGTGGGATACGTGGCAAAACACGCACGTGTCGCTTTGAGCGGTTGACTTGATTGCCGCCGTCGACGTCGAACTCAAGTCGTGTTTCGTGTTCGCGATCGTACCGGCACCCGAGATGGTCGGCGCGGCGATCGCCAAGGCCACCATGAACTTTGCTCCTCTCTTCATTGTCGAACCTCCTCTTCTCCAGCAACCAATTGCTTGGGCCGCCATGCGGTGCTCATGCGCGCGTCCGCTCACACATCGTGGCAGGTGAAGCAGATGGCGCCGCCGGCGGGATTGATCTTCAGGAACGTCCCGTTGGTGTTGTCGTGCGGGTTGTGACACGAGTCGCACTGCACCAACCCGTTGGCGTCGTAGTTGACCGCGCTCGTGGACGGCACCGTTTTGAAGGCGGTGAAACCGGTGACGGCCGCGGGCTTCGGAACGCCCAGCGGATGGTTGGTCTGCATCGTGGCGGGATTGAGCAAGTTGATGCCGCCGGTGAGCTTGCCCGCGGTGACGTTGGGTCCGGCCACGGTCGTGTCGAGCGGCTTGTTCAAGAGATCGCCCAACGCCACCGTACCGTCGTGACAGCTCATGCACGCGCGCGAGCCGGCCAACTGCGTGCTGCTGATCGACGTCGGCAGCGTGGTGCCGCGCACCGTGGTGGTCGGCGCCCAGGTCAGATTCTGGGTCGTCAAGTTGTGGCTCCACAGCGGCCGGAACGTCGCCGGCTGGCCGTTGTGGGACACGTGGCAGAAGGCGCACGTGTCACGTTGCGTGGTGGACTTGATCGCCGCCGTCGACGTCGAACTCAAGTCGTGCTTCGTGTTGGCGATGGTGCCGCCGAACGCCATCGTCGGCGCCAGCAGCGTCATTGCCACGAGTATCGGTCCCCTCTTCATTGTCGAACCTCCTCTCCCCGAGCGATTTGGTTTCAACCGTTGCAGCAACTCATCCGGTCGGCTGGTTTACCCGTCACGCGCGTGGTTCATCCGCCTCCTCGCTTCTCGGTCGTCGCGGACTTGATCGCGGTGGCCTGCGCGTCACCGCCGTCGGCGGGCGCACTGTCGATGAGCCGGTACAGGCTCACGCGGCGACCAAGGGTGTCGGACACGTAGATGTTGTTGTCGCGATCGATCGCGATGGCCGACGGGTTCATCAGCAAACCCGGATAGGTCCCGACGCCGCCAAAGATCAGCAGGAGCTGACCTTCTTGATTGAAGATCTGGACATTGCTCCACTGTGAATCGACCACGTAGATGTTCCCGGCGTTGTCGACCGCGACCCCTTTGGGCCGAGCGAAATCGCCGATGCGGTCGCCGGACTGGCCGAACTTGCGCAAGAATCGTCCGTTGGGATCGAAAATTTCAATCCGATTGTTGACGGAGTCCACTACGTAGAGCCGCCCTTCCGCGTCGACGCTGGCGAAGGTGGGGAAATTGAACTCGCCGTCGCCGTCCCCGCGCCGCCCGATTTCCTGCAGCAGGTGTCCGTCGAGATCGAAGGCCTTGACGCGATGCGCCTGGGGTGTGTCGGTTTGTCCGGTATCAACGACGTAGAGCCGCCGCCGCGTCACGTCGATCGCCACGCCGGTCGGGCGCACGAGCAGGTCCTTCCCAACCACCCGCAAGAATTGGCCGGCCTTGTCGTACACCCGGACCGTGCGCGAGCCGGTGTCCGACACGTACACGTTCTCGTCGCCGTCCAGCGCCACGCCCACCGGCCATGCAAGCGGAAAGCGCTCCTGATCGCCGATCGTCGTGAAGGCGCCGGTCTTGAAGTTGAAAACGATCACGAGATTCCAGGCGCGATCGGCGACGTACAAACGCTGGCCGTCGGCCGACACCGCCACACCCATCGGCTGGTAGAGCGCGAGCGTCTTGTCCGATCCCACCACCAGTTCGCGCAACGAAACGCCGCCCACGTCATCCTTCGACTGGAAACTGCGCACGTACTTGATCCGCGGTTTGTCGGGCGGGTCCGGCCAGTACACATCGGGTAGCGGGGGCTTGACCTTGCACCCGCCACAGCCGACCGCGATGGCGATGCAGGCGAAGATCAAATGGACGGCGCGAGGTCCGTTGGTCCGCGATTTCACGTAGTGGGTCATCCTCCCTCACTTCGATCGGATCGGCATCGCGTCGAGAGCAAGACGTACGCCACCGATCGTGCTGATCCCTTGGGGTTGCACGAGCGCCGGACAACTCTCTCTCCGCAGCACAAGAGGTTGCAGTAGAGTACGCACCAATGAATGAGTTTGCTGATTCATGCTGTCGAAAAACTGTCTCCTCGCCAAATGATTCATCGCGCGTAGTTGATCCGGTAGCTCTCAGTGCCATGACAAGTCGGCGAACACGTTCCGCCGGTTGCGGTCTCGGTGTAGCTGTTGATCCCGGGGCTACGCCCCGTGACGATGAGATGCGGCTTGGTGGTGGAGGCGTGTGAGCCGTGACAGGCGTAGCAGGGAGCCTGGTGGTCAGTGACGTGGACGGTGTGCCCTTCGTCGGATCCGGGACTGTTGAACCGGCTATAGCTCTTCTGCGTGGCAGTCGAGTTGTTGTTCGCGTAGGTGTTGAACGCGTGGCAATTGAAGCACAGCTCGGTCGATGCCATCGTCCGCCGGCTGCTGCTTGCAGTCGACGGTTGCTTGAGCAGATAGCGGTACTGCGACCCGTGTGGCCCGCGCACGCTGCCGTCGTCGCCGGCGTGGCAATCGCCGCAGTACATCGAGCTGGTGCCGACCCACCCATTCACGAAGGCGTTCGGATTGATGTTGGTGTTCTTTCCCGGCGCTTCGACGGGGTGGTACGAAGGATTGTTGCTATTGAACTGTAGCGCGGCGTCCGACTGGCCCGCGGGCTGCGTGGTCCACGATGAGTGGCATTTGAAGCACAGCTCGTACTCCGCAATCGGCGCGCTGTCGGTCGGTCCGCGGAATGTGTACGTCGGGATCGATCCGGCCGCGCCGTTGGTGACCGACACGCGACCGACGCCGCGGAGGGTATTCGAAGCCGCGGGGGCTACGGGCACGGTCGCGTCGGCTCCCGCGCGATGCGAGTCGTGACAATCGTCGCACTCCGCGTGGCGATTCGCGGTGCCGTAGCTGGTTGAATTGCCCCCTTCGTTCCAATTGTGGAGACCACTGTAATCTGTGGTCGGGTGCCGATAGCTCTTGGTGAACTGAACGAGCAGGTTCTTCGCGACCGGGTTGCCGTCGTGACACGCGAAGCACAGATTCTCCTCCCGATTGACCAGCAAGGTCGGATAGTCCTGACTCGGATTGGCGCCGTCCGGCCAGCCATGCACTTGGTGGCAATTGGTGCAGAAGCCGCGTTTGCTCGAATCGCTGATGGCCGGGAAGAGCGTCCCGTACTGGGGTCCCGGCCACAAGACGCCTGCGGACGGACTGAGATGCACCGCCGGGGTCGTGGTATCGGCGAGCGTGTGGCAATCGGCGCACAACGCGTTGATGCTCGCGCTGCGCAGCAGCATGCCGTCACCCACGGCGTGATGGGCGTCGTGGCACGTCGTGCACCGCACCATGCTCATCTTCTTGTCGAGCGGCAGCGGAAACGGATTGGGCGTCTGGGTAATCGTCGGCGATGAAGTGCTGGTCGCCGTCGGCCCGGTCGGTGTCCGCGTTGGCGTGTTGGTGACCGTGCCCGTCTGCGTGATCGTTGGTGTTTGGGTAATGGTCGGCGTTTGCGTGATCGTCGGCGTCGCCGTGGGTGTTGCGGTTGGACCCTTGGGCGTGTTTGTCGGGGTAGTCGTCGGGCTGTTGGATGGGGTGAACGACGGCGTTGTGGTTGGGGTTCGTGTCGGCGTCCGTGTAAGTGTCCGCGTCGGCGTGAGCGTGGGCGTGGCGGTCGAACCGGCGGCAAACGCGAACTGGACCTGATCGACGTAGAGGATCGCCCCGCCGGTCGCCGCCACGCGGAATCGAACTTGCGTGTTGGCCGTGAACTGCGTGAGCGTGAAACTTTGCGTGCTCGGGCAGGTGCTCTGGCTCGCATAAGTGGCGATCGTCGTCCAGCTCGTGCCACCGTCGTACGAAATCTCCGCGACGACCGAGCCCGGCGCGCTATCGTGGCAGTAGGTGTAGGTGAGGGTCGCCGATGTGGCGGTGCTGAGGTCAGCCTGGCGAAAGATTTGATCGGCGGTGTTGACGGCGCCGACGTTCAGGCAGGTTCCCTGGGGGCAACCGCCGGCCGTGACCACGAAGATGCTCCCGCCAGTCGCGCCGCCGCCCTGACTGTCGGTCTCGGTCCACGGGGTAGTCGTCCAATCGACTGTCCCGTTTGATCCGTTGTAAACGACCGCGACGAAGTTATCGAGGTACGTGCTCTGCGCCGCAACCTCCCGAACCAGCGCCGACGCAATCCCGCAGCAAACGATGATGATGGAGACAATCCGCTTCATATCGGTTCAGGGGTTCTTGTACGGACCCGACGCGGGGATCACGACACCCACTGGGTGCGATCCCTGCGCAGACGCAGTGACGCTGCGCGCGCTGTGGCAATCAACGCAGATTTGATTGACGTCGTTGTCGATCCGTTGGAAATGGCGCCCGGCTCCACCCGGACCCGGGTTCGGATACGGCGGTGCGGCGGGATCGAACGGCTCGGCGACTTGGCTGTGCTCGTTGTGACAGGTCGAACACGTCATCGTGCCGTTCGCCAAGCGTGCGGCCAGCGCAAGTGATGTCGGCGGGTTGACATCCGTGTTGGCGTAAACGGTCCATTGGTCGTTGAGCGCGAACGACGGTGACGACGTACCGTCGGCGAAGGTCACGGTGATGCCTTCGTCCAGTGCAACGTTGGCCCCGGTCGCAACGTTGGCCGCGCCGCCGCCGGCAACCAGATATTGGATCTGCGCGTCGTCGATGTAGACGAAGTCGCTGGCGCCGGTGGTGCCGACTCCCAGAAAGCGGATCTGCGTGGCGCTCGTGATGGCCGAAGTGAGGTCGAACGCCTGGGCGACCTGCGCGCTGTCGCACGCGTTCAAGTTGTACGTCGCCAGCGTGCTCCAGTTGGTGCCGTCGCTACTGACCTGGAGCACAAGGCCGGCGGTGCTGGTGTTCGGACACGTGGCGAGTTGTCGCCGGTAACTGAACGTCAGCATCGCCGCCGTCCCACCGCTCAGGTTGGCGACGCGACGCACCCCGCGGGTATCGATCGTGCCGCCGCCGATGCGGAGGCAGTTGCCGGCGGCGCACGCAGCGCTCGCGACCACCTGCACGAGTCCCGCGGTCGGTCCGTCAGCTTCGACCACCTCCAGCCACGGGCTCGCGCTCCAGCTCTGCGTGCCGTTGGTTCCCGCGTAGGTGATGGTCGGGAACGAATCGCGATACGACTGGCTTTGCGGCTGCGAGGTGTTCCAACTGAACAGCGCCGTAGCCACATTGCCAGGACTCGTGATCGTGAGGGTGTAGGTCTTGCGATAGCGGCCGCTGAAGCTGCCCCCGGTGCGAACCGTTCCCGTCGAAGTGTTTGCAGGATTCCGTTTGACCCAGCCGGCGGCGCTCGAGTCCCACCGATGAGAGGTGCCGCCGACTCCCGGAATGGCTTCGTCGGTGTCCGCGAAGGGAAGGCTCGACGCCGAACCACCGATCGTGTGGCAGCTCATGCACAGATTGGCGTTGCCGGCGACGGTGGTGATCGCGCCGCCCGCCGCATGGTGGGTGATGTGACAGTTGGCGCAATTGACCGAACGGCTCGGGTCGTGCGGCGGATCGACTGCCGACGCCGCGCTCGCCGTCACGACCAGCGTCCCAGCGACGAAGAGCAAGTGGAGTATCGTTTCACGCGTCATGACGCCGACTTACCAACCGATGAATGAGTGGAGGTCGATGGTGGCGGAAGCGGCTACATCGATGTCGCTTCCGAACAGCGCGCCTGCAATGCCGGCGTTGGCGTTGATCTGCACATGGCCTGCGGCAAGTAGCGTTCCGCTGACGCGAGCGTCTCGATAGATCATGACGGGTCCGTCGATCAGGAAGAGCACGCGCTCAGGGGGCAGGCCTTCGGTTGCGACGCGGGCAGCCATTCCGAGCATCATCTTCCCGTGCACGCGGACGACCACGAAGTCGGTTGCCGATGTTCCCACCAAGGTCAGCGCGCTCGACGACGCCAGACGAAGCTCGTCGACATCGACGACGAGCTGGCCGGCACCAAGCGTTCCGTTGGACGGAATACGCCTCCGCTCGTCGCGACGCAGATCGATCCCGCCCAGCGCGAAGCCGGCGGTCGACGGGCGCGCCGCCAACTCCGCTCTCCGGCTGCTGGCTCGATTGCGCGCCGCGATGCACTCGGAGAGTTCGACCGCCACCCCGCTCTGATCAACCTGACCGCCGACTGTCACCTGGTCGATTCGCGCCACCCCTCCGCCGCCTGTCACGACGTCGCCAGCGATCACGGTGCCGGATCGCAGCACGACGGCGCGGCCATCTGATGCCCAGGCGACCACGTTTCCTTCGATCTCGCTGAACGATCCGATGCGCATGCTCTCCGCACAGACGTCGCCGCGTACGACGGCGTGCCCGCCGAGCGTGACGGACTGTGCGCCGCGCGCGTCGAGCGGCCAACTGAGAATCGCGTAGTTCCCGGTGACGACTTGTCCGTGGCAGACGCCCGCGCCGTCGCAAATGTCGCGAGCGGTTCCCGGCTCGCCGTCGTCGCACGCGGAGGTGTTGTTGGTGTGCACGCAACCGATCGCTGGGTTGCAGGTATCGTCGGTGCAGACATTGCCGTCGTCACAGGTACGGGGCGCGCCGCTGCACATTCCGCCTACACACACATCCGGACCGGTGCACAAATTGCCGTCATCGCACGCGGCGGCGTTGTCGCTGTGGACGCACCCGCCGGCCGGGTCGCAGGTATCGTCCGTACAGACGTTGCCGTCGTCACACGAAACCGGCGTGCCGCTGCACACGCCGTCGCCGCAGGTGTCGCCGATGGTGCATGCGCTACCGTCGTCGCACGGAGCGGTGTTGTTGACCTGGACACAACCAAGCTGCGGGTCGCAGGTATCGTCGGTGCAGACGTTTCTGTCGTCGCAGTTGAGCGCGGCCCCCTCGCAGAAGCCGCCACTGCAAACGTCATCGATTGTGCAGGCGTCGCCGTCTTCGCACGAGGCGCCGTTCGCTTTCGGCACGATCGTGCATCCGATCGGAGGCACGCACACGGCCTCGTTGCAGCGAGGGTCGGCGTCACCGAGCGAGCAGAGGACTCCGGCGCCGCAGGTGGTGATTTGCACCGCCGTCGATCCCTCGAATTGCGTGCCGCCGATCGTCCCTGAGATGGTAACCGTGGCAACACCATCGCCCGCGAAAGTCGCGAGCAAGCTCGCGCGATCAAACTCGACGCGCACGTCGGGCACCCCGTTGCCGTCGTGATCCCCAATCACACCGGGAGTCGCCGCTGTCACGCCGTTTGCCGCGATGCTACCCGGTACAATCTGGCCGAGCGGATATCCCGGCACCTCGATGTAGCCGATCACGGCGGCCCTCTGGTTAGCCTGCTCGATTGGATTGGGCTCGACGTGCACCACCGCGGGACTGACGGTCTCGGGATCCGCAAACGCATCGAGTCCGAACACTTCGAGGCGGGCGTTGTTCGCCGCGGCGATGAACAATCGGTTGGACGGATCGATGGCCATCCCCATCGGAATGCGAAGCTGGCCGGCGGCCTCACCGAAGTCGCCGATGTAGGCGAGGAAGGTTCCGCTGCGATCCAGAACCTGAACGCGACCCTCAACCGAGTCGGCAACGTAGACGCGCCCCTTGCGGTCGATCGCCACGCCGTGCGGCATGTTGAAGGCTCCGGGACCGTTGCCCAGGGCGCCGAAGGCCGATTGGAACGTACCGTCCAGGTCGAAGATTTCGATGCGATAGTTCAACTGATCGACGACCAGCACCTGACCGGCAGTGGCATCGATCGCGAGGCTGACGGGGAAGTTGAACTGGCCGTCAGCGCTGCCGTAGCCACCGAAGCTCTGCAGAAGGGCTCCAGCGCGGCTGTAGACCTTCACCAGATGCGCCGCACTGTCGACGACGAAGATGTTCCCGCCGGCACCGTCGATCGCGAGATCATTCGGCAGGCGAAATTCTCCGTCCCCCTTTCCCAGCCGTACGATCGCGTGTCCGTCCGGACTGAACGCGGTGACGCTGCCGGAATCGCTGTCGCCGACGTAGACGCGACCCGCGCCGTCGACCGCCACACTGGTCGGACGCCCCAGGTCGCCGAGTCGGGAGAGAATCCGGCCGCTCGGCGCGCGAACGACCACCTGACCTCGACCCGGATCGGTCACGTAGACGTTGCCCGCCGCATCGACCGCCACGCGCGACGGAGCGTGGAAGGCGGCGCGGTAACTGCGAAGGAACGCAACCGCGGGCGGCTCCGGACTCGCGACGGCTCCGCCGGCGCCTGCCGTCGGCATGTGCACGACGAACCCCGCCAGTGCGATCCACATGCTTCTCGATCTGCGACCGCTCATCGTGGATCGCGGGCCACGCGGAACGTGGCAGCGTCGTGACAACGCTCGCACTGCGGCCCCTCCTTGCCGTGGTGGACATCTTCGCGCGCGTGACACGCGACGCATTCACGCGCGATGTTCTTGAAGGACGACTGGTGGCACTGCGTACACGCGATGCGCGCGTGCGCGCCCGTCAACGGAAAGGCGGTCGACGCATGATCGAACAGAACGCGGCGGCTCCACCCATGTTCGTCGTGACAATTGGCGCATTGCGCGCCTTCGCTGCCGTGATGCACGTCGTCGTTGCGATGGCAGGCATAACAGCTCGGATCGAGGCGCAACGTGTGCAGGTCGCCGCGATGACAGTCCGTGCACCGGATCTCCGCGTGTCGCCCGCGCAGCGGATAGCGCGTACGCTGGCTGTGCTCGAATGTCGGACGCCGCCAATCGACCGGGGTGTGGCAGGACTCGCACGCCGCGCCGAATTGTCCATGGTGCGCATCGTCACGTTCGTGGCAACTGCGGCAGGCAGTCGGCGTCAGTCGCACAGCGACCGCAGCCGAGTGGCACTTGTCGCACGCCGCCGCACTGTGACGTCCGAGCAGCGGGAAATGTGTCCGGCGCGCGTGATCGAAACCGGTCCCCGACCATTTGCGCGGCGTGTGACAGGACTGACACGCGTTGCCGAGACTGCCACGATGTTTGTCGTCGCGCGCATGGCAGGCGGCACACCGAGTCGCCGTCTCCGTGTATCGCTTACTGTCGTGGCAGCGATCGCAGCGGGTCTCGCGGTGGCGGCCCTCGAGGGGAAACTCCGTCGACTGATGATCGAAGCGCACCGTCTTCCAGGCCGACTCGTCGTGACAGTTGGCGCAGCGCGCTCCCAGCGACCCGGCATGTGGATCGGTGCGGGCGTGACAGTCATTGCACAGCGTGGAAGCTTCGCGGCGGCGCTTGCCGGCTACGTGACACGCCTCACAGGCGACGCCCACATGCTTGCCGCGTAGTGCAAAGTCCGTCGCACGATGATCGAAGCGCTTGGGGTCGAGTCGGACGATGTCGGCCGCGCGGCCCTTGTGCTCGGTGTGGCACGACGGGCAGGCCCGATTGCCAACCGACTCGTCCCGCCCGTGAAAGCCCCGCCCCCCGTCCACGTCCGCCGCGACGTCTGTGTGGCACGCACGGCACAGACGGCTCTGCGCGCCCTTGTCGAACGGCTCGTGACACTTGGCGCACTCGCGCTCGAGGTGCGCGTGCTTGGCGACGACGTCACCGGGCATAACCAGCGACTCGATCCACGTCGCCTGCACGCGCTCTGAGGCCAGCAGCAAGGGCAGACACCAATAAGCGATGCGCACCGCCGGCCTCGCGCGCGCCATCAGTACATGTGCACGGCGACAACATGCAGCACTCCGGCGAGCAGCAACATGATGAACAACGGGATGTGAAACGCGTGCCACAGTGCGAACAGCCGCTCGTAGGTGCGGAACTGAGCCTCTTTGACGAGGGCTGTCAGGTACGCGCTCACCAGCTCGCGCGTGGCGTGGTCATCGGCGTGACGCGCGCGGGCAATCGGCATCGCGGTGGTTGGCAATGCGTCCGACTTGGCGGGCAGCTCTCGCATCACCCGCCGGCGCACCCACAGCGCGACCAGCGGCACGGCGAACACGAACAAGCGACCGCCGATTGTCGGATGCGGGGCATGCACGCGGCCGGCGAACGCCGCCAGATCCCGCGCCGCGTGTGAGTCGGGCGGCAAACGATCGCTGAGATTGTAGGCGCTGGCGTCCAGTTGGGCACGCAATTCCCCGAGTGTCGCGCGCGCTCCATACAAACCATGACTAATCCTGGTGTAGATGTAGCGGCCAATGACACCGCTGGCCGCGACGGTTAGCATCGACAGCAACGCAACATTGCTGTTGGGCGCTCCCAGGTGGAAGTTGCAGTGAAAGAGAATCAGGACCGGCGCGAGCACGCCCAAGACCATGTGCAGTCGAAACCACCGGCTAAGCGGTCCCAGGCAGCGCAAGAAACGCAACCGCTTCAAGGCGGAATATGACGCAAGCATGAGGAGCGTGGCCCCGCCGGCGATGCCGAATCCGTAGCCGACCCCGGACTTCGGAGTGAGCGGCAAGCGGTCACGCACAAGCCACCCGCATATCACCGCGCCGGCCATGACCGCGGCAAACATCATGACCGCCGCGCGGGAGGAGTAGGACGAGCGCTCAGTGTGGCGCACGACCGCGCGATCGTGGTCACGCGTGCGGCTCGGCGCGGCCAGGGCGAGCGGGCTCGCATCAATCATCGTGGCCCCCGTAGATTCCTGCGGTGCCGCGCTTCGGGATTGCAACTGCAGTGGCGAAGTCGCGCGCAAACTCCTAGCTTCGACTTCAGGATGCTGCATGTTCAGGTGGAGCGATGCGGTCGTCATGTTCGCCACCGCCTCGCGTCCACCGCATCCGTCATCGTAGAAGGCTGCCCCGGGTCAGCAAGCCACATGCCCCGGACCCAATCGGCGGGAGAGTGTATAACATGTAGCTAGACTGTACGCTCATCATGGCGAGAATTTACCCGGCGTCAATCGATCTGCTTGAAGAAGTTACAAGCTCCGCTGCACTCGCTGCAGCATCGATCGCAAACCCTCGTGCAGCATCGAGTACGCGAGCACAACACTTTGCTGCCTCAGTCTTTGACATACTTCGCACAGTCATTGCGCAATGACTCAATGGCGAACGCGCCTCAACAAAAATTGCGTTGACACTTTTCACGCGAGCGATAATCTTCGGCGCGATGTACCGCGAAGTCTTGCACTGCTCCGCTTACGCCGCAGCGATGGCGGTGATTTGGGGCTTGTATTGGACTCATCGCGCGACCCAGCACCACCGCGGGTTACGCTTGCTGCGTGCGGCCACGGAAGCGGGGCTGAGCGACCCGCCGTCGCTGCACCCAGTGATCAACCCGGCGCTGTGCATCGGCTGCCGCTCGTGCGTCACCGCGTGCCCCGAGGGGGACATCCTCGGCGTCATCAACGGCAAGGCTCAACTGGTCAATCCGAGCCACTGCATCGGCCACGGAGCGTGCAAGCGCTCCTGCCCGATGAAGGCCATCGAGCTGGTGTTCGGTACCGCGCGCCGTGGTGTCGACATCCCGCTGGTGAGCAGCGACTTCGAGACCAATGTCCCCGGCATCTTCATCGCCGGCGAGCTTGGTGGCATGGGGCTGATTCAGAACGCGGCCGAGCAAGGCCGGCAGGCGATCGCATCGATCGCCAAGCTGCGCCGCAACGGGAACGATGACCGCCTCGATGTGGTCATAGTCGGCGCCGGGCCGGCCGGCTTTTCGGCGTCGCTGGCAGCGCTCGATCGCAAGCTGCGGTTCGTCACCGTGGAGCAGGAGACCCGCGGCGGGACGGTCGCGCACTATCCGCGCGGCAAGATCGTCGTGACCAAGCCGGTCAAGCTCGCGATCGTGGGCAAAACAAAAATTCGTGAGACAACGAAGGAAGCCTTGCTGTCATTCTGGGAAGATATCGAGCGGCGGACGGGGCTGCGCATTCAATACCGCGAACGCGTTGAGTCGGTGACCGCCGAGGGCGATGGGTTTCTGGTGCACACCTCGCGCGACCGCTATCGCACCCGCGCGGTGCTGCTGACGATCGGCCGGCGCGGAAGTCCGCGCAAGCTCGACGTGCGCGGCGAGGATCTCGCCAAGGTCGTCTACCGCCTGATCGATCCCGCGCAGTACGACGGGCAGCACGTGCTCGTCGTCGGCGGCGGTGACAGTGCCCTCGAGGCAGCCGCAACGCTTGCTGAACGACCGGCGACCGTCGTGACGCTCTCCTACCGCGGGCGGGCGTTCTCCCGCGCTCGCGAACAGAATCGGGAACGCATACGCGCGGCGGAAGCCAACAAGCAGCTCACCGTTCTACTCGAATCGCAGGTTGCACGCATCGACGAGGCGACGGTCGATATCGAGCACGGCGGCAGCTTGCGCAGATTGCCCAACGATGCGGTGATGGTTTGCGCCGGCGGGGTCGTGCCGACACAGTTCCTCAAGCAAATCGGTGTCCAGGTCGAAACCAAGTACGGCACCGCCTGACGAATCGCTCGATCCAGGCACTCTTCCGCGGCGGAATCCACGGCGTACCTTGATACGGAGTGGTCTCCCTTGTCGCTCGCGCTGGCCGCCAGCAACTCGGATTTCCTTATCCGCGGGCGAGACGGCTGGTCGGCTCAGCCCTAAGCTCCGCGGACGGCTGCGTCCCCAGTTCGCGTATCACCTTTGCGAATGCGTTCATGATGCGCGTTGCGGCGGAACGAACGATCGGCGCCATTTTCCCGCGGGCGCACGTCCGCTCTTCATGGCTCAGGCATTGCTCCTCTCCAGCAGGAGAGGAAACGATGCGCTCTCAAACGACCTCGCTGCAGCGCGCCGATGCCGATTTCGACCTGGAAGTACGCCAAGAAGACCATGCGCCCAAAGCCCTTGTGGCAGCAATCCTGGACAGTGCACGTGACGATCTGAAGCGAGGCCGCCGTGTGGCAACCGAGGCGCGAGAGTGGTTTGCGGAACGTGATCCAACACTCCCGTGGTCGTTCGAGTGGTGCTGCGCAATTCTTGACCTCGATCCCGACGCCGTTCGGTTGCAGATCAGCGCCAACAGAGACGCGAGGCACCTCCCACAACCTTGAGAGCAAGAGGAGCATTCGATGTTTGGAATCGGTTTGCCGGAATTGGTGGTCATCATGGTCGTCGCCCTCGTTATCTTCGGACCGGGGCGACTGCCAGAAATTGGCGGGGCACTCGGCAAGGGCATCCGCGATTTCAAGAAAGCCTTCGAGGGTGTGGATGACCAGTTGACGGTCGACGCGCACGTTCAGGTTGAGTCCGACAAGCGTCCCACTTAGACGTCATGCCGCGGTCGGCCGGCGGAGCATGCGCTACTGCGCAAGCTTCTTCCTGATCTCCTGCATCTTGGGATTGTCCATCAAACGCTGGACCTTGGGATTCCGCTCCAGCGCGGTGAGATCGTCCGCCTGAACCGCCTCCATGATTGCGGGGTCACTGACGATGTCGTGCATCTCGGGATCGTCTTCGAGTTCGGTGATGACGCCCATGAGAGCGTCGTCACCCAGAATGCGGCGTTGGACCGCCTCAACACGAGGGTCGCTCGTAGCGCTCGGCGGGTTCAGAACCGCATCAGCCTGGTCTGGGGAGTTGCCCTGCGTGTCGATACTCCGAATCTCGGAGTCTTTGACGGTGATGGTTCCCAGGGAGGGCGACGTGACGGTGTAAGTACCGTCGTGCACTGACACGATCTCGCCGGTGATCACGCTGCCGTCGACGAGCTTGAGCTGCCGCAGTTGCGCGGCCGCGGCGGGTGCGCAGAGCCCGCAGAGGACCGTGATGAGGATTCCCGTCCGCCAGCCTGCCATCGGTTCACCTACGTTCCTGTAGCGCAGGATAGCGAGCGCAAGGCGTGTCAACAATGCCCAATCGACGAAGTACGGTTTTCTCCACACACAGTTCTGAGCGATCGACGCCGGGTACGCATTTAAGGTTTGACTTGATCCGCAACTCGGGTAGAGAACTGTCCCAGCGTGGAGGAGAGGATGAGTATGAAACGTCGAGGGTCGATTGCCGTCATTGCCGCCGCAGTCATCGCTCCGTTGGCGGTGCACGCACAACAGACGACGGGAACGGTAACCATCGGACCAACGCAACAGGCTCCGACCCTGAGCTTCTCGTTGATTGCGCTGCTGGCGGTCGCACTCGCTGGCGTTGCCCTCTATCGGCTGCGAGTCCGCGGTCCAATCATCGCGTTGGTTCTGATCGTCGTGTTGGCAGCCACGGGATACGCGCGACTCGCGATGATTCGGATCACCGGCGGAGAATGCGCGATGGAAACCATGCACATGTTTCTTCCCGGGCAGATGGTGATGTGCGAGTGCTCCAACGGGATTCGAATCCTCGATATCCAACTGGCCTGCGACATCAACCGCCCGCCCAACCCGTGTATGGTGGGTGAGGTTCTGATGAACGGTCAATCCTGCACGCTGCCCGAGTGCGTCATTTGAATTGACAACGCGTTCTTCGTCCGCGCTGCGGACCGAATCACGCCGGCGAAAGGATCATCACGGGGATGTTGCGCGTGGTGCGGGCCTGGTAGTCGTCGTAGTCGCGATACATCGCCACCAACCGCGGCCACAGTGCCGCCTTCTCGCTGTCCGTGGCTCGACGCGCTCGCATGCGGTTGGAGGCGGCCCCGATCTGCACCTCGATTTCAGGGTGCGCGATCATGTTGTGGTACCAGGCGGGCGACTTCGCCATGCCACCTTTGGACGCCACCAGCACCACGTCATCGCCGTCGGCAAGGTAGAGCAGCGCCACAGTACGCCGCTGCCCAGAGCGCTTCCCGGTGGTGGTGACGAGGCAGACCGGGGCGCCGCGCCGGAAAGTGCCGCCCAGACGGCCATTCGTTGCCCGATAGGCCCAGACGTTCAACACCGTCATGAGTCGGATCACGGGACCCGCGAGTCGCTCTTGCGCGGGGCTCCACGGCGGCAACTTGGTCGATGGCATCGCGGCTCCTGTAGCGCAGTGCACGCGCCCGATCCAGCGGATACCTTCTGCAGACGACACCATCCAGCGGCGTGTGGAGTTGCATTACATTGAGGATCGTCGGCAGGGAGCCTGCGCTATCGCAGGTTTGACTCCAACTGGGGCGTGGTGTTCAGCGTTTGCAACAGAGAGACCCGGCAGGGCGAGATCACACGGGGATGAGAAAATGAGACTACGTGTCGCGCTGATAGGCGGGCCGATGTACGATGGCCTCTATCGCCTGCTCGATGCTGTCGACGTCGAGTGGGTTGTGCACGCCGATCATCCGACACTGAACCGCCGCGTGGCCGAATCGCTGGCGCGCGGCGAGCGGATCGACGTGCTCTCAACCCACTCGAAGTATGCGCCGTCGCAAGCACAGTGGCTGCGCCCACTGGATGAGATTCTCGACCGCTCAGTGATCGCCGCGCTGGCACCAAAGGCGGTCGATCTGTGTCGTTTTCGCGGGGCGCTGCTGTCTGCGCCGCGCAACATCGACGTCCGTGTCTTGTGGGCCAATCGCTCGTTGCTGCACTCGCGGCCGGTGCCGGTGACGTGGGAAGAGTTGACATTATCTGGTGTGTCGTTCGGATTTCCCGGACGCGAATCGGGTCTCTTCGGCACGTTCTTCGAGATCGTCGTCGGCCGCGGCGGCCGCCTCTTCGACGACGGATTGCGACCGACCTTCGCGACGACGGAGGGCCGCTCTGCAGTCGATACCCTCATCACGCTGGCGCGGCATGCGCCGCGTGCGCTGCCGGATTGGCACTACGATCAGGTCGATGCGGCGCTCGGCACCGGCCAGGTCGCGTTGGCCGCCGCCTGGCCGGGCGCGACGGCTTCTCTGCGCGCCGCGGAGCACGGCGCGCACTTGGAGCCGCATCCGTATCTCGCCGGGCCGCTCGGCCTGCGTTCCTACGCCGGCTGCCACTCGTGGGCGATTCCGACCACCTGCGGCGACCTTGACGGTGCCCGGCGGTTGGTGGAGCGGCTGTGCTCGGCAGAGGCGAATGGACTCGAAGCGGCCAGCGGTGCGGTGTGTGCGCACGTGGACGTGTTCGCGGCGGTGCGCGGTCGTGACGACCTCGATGCTCGCCGGCTCGCGATCACCCGTCGCACCATCGCCGATGGGATGGTGACCTATCCCCCGCTGGTGCGCTTCCCTGAGGTCGAAGATGCCGGATGGGGCGCACTGCAGCGCGCGGTGCGCGGCGAGATCGACGCCGATGCCGCGTTGGCAGAAATGCAGCGCGCCGCGGAGCGGGTGCTCGGCGGCTGAGCGTCGGCGCGTTCCTCGACCCCGGCGCTTCGTCCGTGGTAGTGGCAACGCGACGAAGGGTGGGAACGTGAGTCTGCTAGCCATGGACAATCTGGTTGCGGTGATCACCGGCGCCGGTTCCGGTATCGGCTTGGCCACCGCGAATGCGATGCTCCAGGAAAGCGCCTGCGTCGCGGCGCTTGATCTGACGCCGCCGCCCGCGTGTGATCGACTGCTGCCGTTGACGTGCGACGTCACCGATCAGGCATCGATCGATGCCGCGGTCGCCGCCGTGGTCGCACAGTTCGGCGGGATCGACGTGCTGGTCAATAACGCCGGGATCGGCGCGCAGGGCACCGTCGAAGATACCGACCTCGGCGAGTGGCAGCGTGTTTTCGACGTCAACGTCTTCGGCATGGTGCGGATGAGCAAAGCGTGTGTGCCGCACCTGCGCAAATCGCGCGTGCCGGCGATCGTGAACACCGCCTCGATCGTGAGTTGGACCGGTCTGCCGAAGCGGGCGTGCTACGGCGCCAGCAAAGGCGCGGTCTACGCACTGACGCTGGCGATGGCCGCCGACTACGCCGCCGAGCGCATTCGCGTGAACTGCGTGTGTCCCGGTACGGTCGATACTCCCTGGGTCAGCCGCCTGCTGGCCGCGAGCGCCGATCCCCACGCAGCGCGCGCCAATCTGATCGCGCGACAACCGATCGGCCGCCTCGGCACCGCCGCGGAGATCGCCGCCGCCATCACCTACTTGGCCTCGCCGGCCGCCGGCTATGTCACCGGTAGCGCGCTGCAGATCGACGGCGGCACGCACGGCTTCGTCGTGCCGCCGGTGGGCCGACCATGACCCGCCTCACCAATCTGCGTGCCCTCGACCTTCGCGCCCCCACGTCACGCTTCCTCGACGGCTCCGACGCGGTCCACGGCGATCCGGATTATTCGGCGGCCTACGTCATCCTCGAAAGCGATGCCGGCGTCGCCGGGCACGGCATGACCTTCACCATCGGCCGCGGCAACCAAGTCGTCTGCGCGGCAATCGACGCGCTCGCGTTTCTCGTCGTCGGACGCGACCTCGACGAGATCACCGTCGACTTCGCCGCGTTTCATCGCGGCCTGACCAACGAGTCGCAACTCCGATGGCTCGGCCCCGACAAGGGCGTCATCCATCTCGCGACGGCGGCGATCGTCAATGCGGTCTGGGATCTGTGGGCGAAACGCGCGGGCAAGCCGGTGTGGAAACTGGTCGCCGATCTCACGCCGGAGCAATTCGTCGGACTGATCGACTGGCGCTACCTCGCCGACGCGCTCACCCCCGATCGTGCCCTGGATCGACTGCGTGCGGCCGCTCCGGGCAAGGCCGCGCGCGAAGCGGAAATGCGACGCGACGGCTATCCCGCCTACATTACCTCGGCGGGGTGGCTCGGCTATCCGGATGAGAAAGTGCGCCGGCTCTGTCACGACGCACTCAATGCCGGCTGGACCCGCTTCAAGACGAAAGTCGGTGTCGACGTGGCATCCGACGTGCGGCGGTGCACGGTGATGCGCGAGGCGATCGGGTGGGAGCGGGATCTGATGGCGGATGCCAACCAGGTATGGGACGTGCCGCAAGCCATCGAGTGGATGCGCCACCTCGCGCCGTTTCGCTTGCGATGGATCGAAGAGCCAACCAGTCCGGACGATGTGCTCGGGCACGCCGCCATTCGTCACGCCGTCGCTCCGGTTGGCGTCGCCACCGGCGAGCACTGCGCCAACAAGGTGCTGTTCAAACAGTTTCTGCAAGCGGGTGCGCTCGACTACTGTCAAGTCGACGCGTGCCGACTCGGCGGGCTCAACGAGGTGCTCGCCGTGCTGCTTTTGGCGGATCATGTCGGCGTGCCGGTCTGCCCGCACGCCGGCGGACTCGGCTTGTGCGAGTACGTGCAGCACATCTGCCTGATCGACTACATCGCGGTGAGCGGTTCGCTCACCGGACGCTGTACCGAGTTCGCCGACCATCTGCACGAACACTTCGTCGACCCGGTCCGAGTTCAGGGCGGGCGCTATCTGGTGCCGGACGCGCCGGGCTACTCGATCGAAATGAAGCCCGCCTCGCTGACTGCGCTCGAGTTCCCGTACGGTTCGGAGTGGCGGCGTGCCTGATCCGCGCGAACGCGTACAGTTGGGGCCCTCGTCGATCTCGGTAACGCGGCTCGGGCTCGGCTGCGCGCCGCTGGGCAATCTCTACACGGCCATCGAAGAGCCGCAGGCACGCGCCACCGTCGACGCCGCGTGGGCAACGGGCATTCGCTGGTTCGACACCGCGCCGCTGTACGGTCACGGGCTCTCCGAACGCCGCGTCGGTGCAGCCCTCCGCGATCGGCCGCGCGATGAGTACGTGCTGGCAACGAAGGTCGGGCGCTTGCTGATTCACGGAGACGACCCCGACACCATCTTTGCCGACGTGCCGCCGCTGCGGCCGGTGTTCGACTTCTCGTACGACGCGACGCTGCGGTCCGTGGACGACAGTCTCGGCCGGCTTGGGGTCGATCGAGTCGACGTCTTACATGTGCACGATCCCGACGCGCACGAGCCCGATGCGGTGGCCGGCGCGTTCCGCGCGCTGCGCCGCTTGCGCGAAGGGGGAGTGATCGGCGCGGTCGGTGCCGGTATGAATCAGTCGGCGATGCTGACGCGCTTCGTCGAGCAGGGACTGGTCGATTGCGTGTTGCTCGCGGGGCGCTATTCAATTCTCGATCAGTCGGCTCTCGCCGATCTGCTGCCCGCCGCGCACGCCGCCGGGGTCGCCGTGATCGCCGCGGGCGTGTTCAACTCGGGGCTGCTCGCCGACCCGCGTCCCGGCGCCACGTTCAACTATGTGCCGGCCCCGCCCGAGTTGATCGCGCGGGCCCAACGCATCGCCGCGGTCTGCGAGCGCCACGAAGTACCGCTGCGATCGGCGGCGTTGCAGTTTCCCACCTTCCACCCCGCGGTTGCCACCGTGCTCGCCGGAGCGCGTTCGGCCGCGGAGATCGAGGAAAACGTGCGCCTCTTCTCCGCACCGATTGCCGATGACCTGTGGAAGGACCTCCGCCGCAACGGCATGCTCAGCGACGCAGCCATCACGCCCTGATATCGTTCGGCAGCTTGACGCTCTCGCCTTACTCCACTGCTTCTGTAGGGAAGTGACCTCCCCCCGTTGGTCCACTCATTCTGAGAGTTCCCGCCGGCTAGCATGGTTTTCGGGGAGAGCGAAGGGAGGCGTAGGCGACCGTAGCTCTGCCCGCGCGCGGCGCGCGAACTCGGCCGCGGTGTCATTCCCGAGCGAGCTGTGCGGCCGCACGTCGTTGTAGTCTTTCCGCCATCCCTCGATCACGTCGCGGGCGTGCGCAAGGCTGGTGAACCAATGCTCATTCAAGCCGTCGTCGCGAAACTTCCCGTTGAAGCTCTCGACGTAGGCGTTCTCCGCCGGCTTGCCGGGGCGGATGAAGTGGAGTTTGACACCGCCGCGGTACGCCCATGCATCCAACGCCTTGCCGGCGAACTTCGGGCCGTTGTCCGTCACGATCATCTTGGGGACCCCGCGCTGGGTGATGAGCTCTTCAAGGTCGCGCACGACGCGCGCTCCGGGCGGTTCAGTCGGTCTCCAGACAAGTGCGGGCCGGCGAGCCGAGAGAAACCGAACGGCGTTGCAACTAATCTCCAGTGGCCTACAATTCGTCGCGGGCAAATAGGAGTGACTTCGATGCGACCCGTGTTCAACCGTGGCAGTTGTCGGCTCGGGGCTGTCGTTGTTGCGGTGGCCGCAGGGAGTGCCATCTCCGCCAGCGCCGGTGGCGTTCCACCGGCGCTGACGCGTGCATTTGAATTTCCCGTCTCCCTCGGGAGCGCCGTTACCGGCCCGCTCGTCCGACCGATTGGGACGGCGCCGTCGCTCACGTTTCGTCAAGGAACCGTAGCTGTCGGCGCGCTCCCGGTTCCGCTCCCCGCGCCGCTCGCGCGCGTCCGACGACTCCGGAATCAGTCGCCGTTCTTTCTGCCGACGTCCGACAGTGCGCCGCATGCGCGACTCCTATTGATTGGCGTCGTCGATGCCCAGGGCACGCCCGTGACCAACACCGGCAATCACTTTTCCATCGACGGTGAGGTGTCGCCGGGCAGCACAGTTACGCCACCGCCGTTCGTCATCCCGTTCGACATTACGGACGGCATGGCCTACGTGGACGCTGCGTTGCCGATTCAACCCCAGCTCGATGCCGCGGCCTTCGCCGAAGTGACCGCAGTATCGGTGAGTGATCCGCGTGGACAAGTCTTCGGTGTGCTCGGCTTTCGAGTCGCTTCGCCCGCAGCGACACCGACGCCTTCCCTTTCATCGACTCCCGGCACCACGCCGTCGCCGCAAGTTGGCCACTGCTTTGCGGGTCCGGACTGCATGGGACCATCGTTCCACGCACCGCAGAACGTCTGCTGCCACTTCACTCGCTCGGGAGCGAATGCCGCGCTTGCCACGTCATGGTGTCCGCCAGACCAATTTGATCCCAGCACGGGGAGCTGTCCGGCCAACGCATGCGCGGCGTGCGGGAATCAGATTCCGACGCCTACTCCCGGAACGAATGGCTGCGGCACCGGACCTGCGTGTAACGGCTCCTGCACCGGGACCTGCCCAGACGGGACCGTCGCCGCGGGAACGTGTCGCCCTTCGATCTTCAATGGTCCAATCGTCCTCCCCGGTTCCCCACCGCAGATCCCGAGCGATCTGTGTCAATGCGTTCTCAACTGCACGCAGCCGCCGACTCCGACGCCGGGCACTTGTGGAACAGTTGCCCAATGTGGCGGCCCTTGTTCCTTTGGTTGTTCCGACGGAACTGTCGTGAGGGGACACTGCACGGTGCTTGTGATTGACCCGCCCGGACAGGTCGGGCAGCCATTTGGGCCAACCTGCACGTGCATAGCCGATTGCCCATCGCCGCCGTCGCCCACTCCTGGCGCGTGCGGTGCTGGGAATGCATGTCAGGGTACGTGCACCGCGACATGCGCCGATGGCACGACTGCAATCGGTACCTGCGTGGACGTCCGCCCGGTCTCAGGGGCCGTCCCAACCACTTGCACGTGTGTGGCGGCGTGCAACCAGCAACCGACACCTACGCCGCAGTGCGCCTCGGTGCCATGCGGCGGAACGTGCGCGATCATCCCATTGTGCTTGCCTGGTGCAGCATGCCCGAACGTCGTGATCGCCGGCGAGTGCCGTATCGATGCCTCGGGTTCCTGCCAGTGTCAGCCAGGATCACCGCCAATCGCAACACCTTTGCCGATATGCCACACCGATGCGGACTGTACTGACGATGACGCGTGCACCAACGATCACTGTGTGAACGGAGTGTGCGAGCACGCGTGCATCTGCCTCAACGCGTCCGGAACTCCCGCGTGTTGTCCCGGACCCGCCGCGCTATGTGCCCGGCCGTGCGGCGCGGACGCATCCGGTGTGTGCGGCGGAGTGTGCCCGACCGGTGCTGCGTGCGAGAGTGTGTTCGCGGCGGATGGACTCTGCCGCTGTGTCTCAGACGTGGGCGGTCCGTGTGGCGGAAACATTTTGGCTCTTCGACCTGTGTGTGCGTCAGGACTCATCTGCAAACAGAGTCTGCCCGACATCGCCGGTGTGTGCGTGAAACCCTCTGGTTGATCGGCAACAAGATGGATTCCTCCAGCCCGGCGCCAGTCGTCAGTCGCACACCTTGCCACTTGCGATGCGCCGCCATCCGGGTGGCAGTTCGCGGTTAGGGACGGAATCTCTGCTCGCTTTGCCCCTAACCGCGAACCGCGTAGATCGGCTGGCTCAGGCCATCCGGTGAAGGGCGCAGAGCTTGTTTCCGGACGGATCGCGCAGGTAGGCGAGGTACATCTTGCCTAGGCCACCGTCGCGCACTCCCGGTGGCTCTTCGCAGGTCGTCCCGCCGTTTGCCACCCCAGCCGCGTGCCACGCGTCGACGGTGGTCGGATCCGCGACGGCAAACCCGATCGTACCGCCGTTGGCGACGGAGGCGGGGGCGCCGTTGATCGGTTTCGAGACGGCGAAGACGCCGGTCGGTGACATGTAGAAGATCCGTCGATTGTCGTCGATGAACCCCGGCGAGATGCCGAGTGTGCCGAGCACGGCGTCGTAAAACTTCTTGGACGCCTCGAGATCGTTGGTACCGACCATGATGTGACTGAACATTGCCTTCCTCCTTCGCGTCGATAGGCGCCGATGGAGCTCGCGCGCCGCTGAATGACAATCGCCTTCATGCATCAGCGCCACCGTTCATTCAATCGACCCCCAGGTGGAGAGGCCAAAGTTCGCACCACGGCCGGCGCAGAGACCCAACTTCGGAGCTGGTCGAGCTGCCAGACACCGCAGTGCGCGTGTCGAGCGAAGTGCAGTAGCCGACCGCTCGACACGCCGTCACTCACTCATCGCCAGCTTCCGCTGCCTGCGGCTTCTCTGCTCCACGACGCCGGCATCATCGGCCGCCGTCGGCTATGCAAACTCACGCCGACGGCAACCCCAGCCGACGTTCCCGATTTGACAAGAGCGGCGGCTGGATTATTTAAGAGTCGCATGGAAACCCATCAATACAGTGCTCGTCGCATCGTGGCTGTTGCCATGATCGCTCAGATCGCAATAGCCAGCGCTGCGTATGCGGCGCTGGCCGCGGCGCCGCAGTCGGAACCGCTCGTCGTTGCGCAGGCCCAGGGATCGGGTGAGCTCCAGCCACGTTACGAGCCCGTCCAGGAAGAGCCGAAGAGCTGGTACAACTCCAGTTACATCTTCGGCCTGACGAGCTCCGTCGCGCGTTCGACCATGGTGCCGGCAGCCAAGGCGCCGCTGTTTTTGCTGACCGTGCCCCTCGACATCGTCTTGCTTCCCTTCGCCGCCATTGGAGGATTGTTCGGATGATCAGCTCACTCCGCTCCCCGAGACACGACTCTGCGAGTGCGCGCGGTCTGCTTGCCTTGTTGGCCGTCGCCATGGGCGCGGGTTTTCTTGCGACCGGAAACGGCTGCGCCGCCCGCGCCATGCGCGGCGGTGAAGGAACGGCCAATCCGAATCTCGACCGACCGGCGATGAGCGTCGCGATCGATCGCGACGACATCACCTACCTCGTCGACGATTACCTCAAGCGCTTGGAAGCTTCGCCGTTCTGGCAACAGACGATCAAAGGTGCCGCCCAACCACCGGTGGTTGCCATCTGGCCCATCCAGAACGCCACGTCGCAGCACATCGACGACCAGATGCTCACCGTGCTGTCGTCGATCGAAACGTCGCTGATCAACACGGGCGCGGTGCGCGTCGTGGATCGCAGCCGCCAGGAGTCACTCGCACAAGAGATCGGCATCCAGCAGGGCGCCATCTTCGATCAGTCGAGCGCCCAGCGACTTGGCCGCCAGCTCGGCGCGCAGTATTTCTTCACCGGGAAGATCACTTCGGTCGACGAGCGGCTGAACAGCACGCGACGCGTGCAGTACACGCTGTTCTTGCAAGTGATCGAGATCGAGAACGGGCTGATTCGGTTCCAGAACGAGGTGGCGCGTTCGAAGCAAGTCGAGGGCTGATCGGCCCCGCATGCGTCGGATCTGCCGGAGCGCTGGTCGGGCGCCGGTCCTCATGACGCTGGCGGGTTTGGCGGCATGCGTCGCTGCCGGCTGCGCCACGTATACCGATCACATCCGTGACGCGAGCCTCTCCACTGCCGCCGGCAACTACGAAGGCGGCCTGAGCGATCTGAACAAAGTCCTTGGTGTCCAATCGACCGACGAGCTGCCCGATGATTGGAGTGGCGACCGCCCGCTTGCCGCGCTCGACCGCGGCACACTCCAGCAGGCACTGACACGCTATCCTGCCTCAGCCCGCGACCTCTCGGGGGCCGAGCAGGTGCTCGAATTGCTCGACATGAAGACCGATCCCGTCGGCACGTTGGGCGCCTATATATACAGCGACAGCGTAAAGACCTACCGAACACCGCCGAGCGAACGGCTCGCGCTGAACGCCTTGAACTTGCTCAACTATCTCGCCGTCGGCGATCTCAACGGCGCCGCCGTCGAAGCGCGGCGCTTTCAGGTAATGCGCGACTACCTGGATTCGGAGAGCATCAAAGCCGATCAGCCGGCGCGGCTGGGAACCTTTCTCGCCGGTTTCGTTTTCGAACGACGCGGCGAAGCCGACCGTGCGTTGCGCTACTACGAAGAGACGCTCGCGCTGGGGCCGCTTCCGGCGCTCGACCCGGCAATCGTGCGACTGACGCGCACGAATCCATATCGCGGCCCGCACATCAAGGAAATTCTAGCTCGCAACGCAGCAAACAAAGCGGACCCCGTTCCACCGTGCGAGCTGCTCATCGTGCTCAGCCTCGGCCGCGTGCCGCACAAGGAACCCAAGCGCATTCCAGTCGGCGTGGCCGTTGGGCTCGCGGGAACCTTCGCCAGTGGCGATGTCGACTGGCTCAAGTACGGAGCCGGCAAAGTAGTTGTGTACCCGGAGTTGGTCGCGACACCGAGCGCACTGGGTGAACCAGAAGTGAGCGTCGATGGTGGCCCGGTACGCATCGAACCGCTGGTCGATCTCGGCGCCACGGTGCGGCAAGAATACGAAGAGGCGAAACCGAAGATCATAGCGGCGGCGTTGACGCGCATGGCCGCGCGTGGCGGGGCTGCGGAAGGCATCCGCGCCGCGGGCAAGCAGCAAAGCTCGCTGCTCGGCGACATTCTGGCGATCCTGTTCGAATCGACGATGGTCGCTCTGGACCGCCCAGATACGCGCTCGTGGACCATGCTGCCGAATCAGGTGCTGGTCGTGCGTTTGCCGGTTTCGCCCGGACAACACGGCGTCGAAGTGAAATTCCCGGGCGGTGGAGCGCGGAATGTGACCGCCGATGTACCGAAGGCCGGCTATGCGGTCGCCGTGGTAACCGAGCCGCGTTGAATTCAGCGCCTCAAATCGGTGCCGGCCAAAACCGCAGCGCACGAACCAGACCCTTCGGTATGTCGCCAGGCCGGTCGCGGCTGCTCACCGGATCCGGTGAGCCACCTTGGCTTCAGAAGAGCTTCGGCGTCGATCCCCTCTTAGCAGCCCGTTGAGAAAGCCGAGGTTTGCGAGAGCAACGGCTGTATAGGCCATCGACGGTCAGCCGTGCCGGTGTGGTCGTAGGCCGTGCCCGATGCGCAACGAGTTCCGACCAGCGATCGACAACGCCACAACAGCAGCCAAAGCGTGGCCGCAAGCAGGAGTCCCATCGCTCCTTGCAGAGTCCGCGGTGTCCCGACTCCGAACAGCGCGAGCATGATGAGCCCGAGGTTGCACGCCGTCGCCCGCAGCAGGTGAGACTTCGAGACGTTCACCACGCCGCGCACCCACGCGCGCCGCCCGCCGCCCGCCGCCCGTTTCGCAGGTGTGCGCGAAGCTGCGTTCCGCTTGCTCGCTCCGCTGGCGCCCCAGTCGGCGGCCACGTTCACCCTTGATGCGCTGGCGGTTCGCGTACACGACGTGCGGCTGCCCCGCGGGCTTATCCTGCCACGTGCGCCGGCCGCGTCGCTTCGGCTCAGCGATGTACGCACGGACCTGCTCAACTGCTTCAAGAATCTGGATGGTGTCCGCCTTGTGATAGCCCTTGTCCCCGACCACCTCTTCCACTTGGTGGGGGCTGCCCGCCGCGGCGAGTTGCTGGCGCGCCAACTCCACCGTCACCGGTAACGTCTCGGCGTCGGGATCATCGCCCCAATACACCACCGGCGCCACGATCAGCCCGCTGCCCAACTCCACCGCATGCTCGGCCTTGTAGGCTAGGTGCGTGCGCCCGTCCTTCATCTTGGTCACCCGGCTGTCCGGATCGGTCGCCGATTTCCGATCCTTGTTCGAGGTCTTCTTCTTGCGCTTCTTGTCGAACCGCCGCAGCTCCTCGTCCGTTGGGTTCTCGATGCCCTCGGCGGCCGCGAGCCCGCGCACGTACGCCTTCCAATCTTGCCCCGTATCGCGGCGCACCAACGACTTCATCGCCGCGTTCGCCTCCAGCGTGGTGGCATCGACCGCGATCGTCTTGCCCTTGAGCAGCCCATACTCCACTGCCACCTTCAGGACGAACCCGAAGACCTTCTCGAATACGTCCTCTGGCAGCCGCTTACGAATGCGGGTCATGCTCGAGTGCTCGGGCGGGCGCGCCGTCACGGCCAAGCCCAGAAACGACCGTAACAACAGACTATCCGCACACCGCCACGCGATACCTCGCTGCGAGCTCAGCCCCTCGAAGTACCCGACGAATAGCATCCGGAAATACACCGCCCGGCTGGATTGATGGTCGCCCCTCACCGTCGGCGTAGTAGGATTCGCACCGCTCTGCGACGAAACGATCAACCCCGCCTCGCTCCAACACCTCATTCAGCTTCTCGGAAAAGACGTGTCCGGGCGAACGCGGCAACTCCTGTGTCGCCACCCACATCCCGCTCTGTTCCGGCTCGCGCCGCTTCATCGACATCCGCCCCTCCGTCCACCATCGACGCTTGGAAACAACGGCGTCCTCATATCACATCTGCACAGTGCCCGGGCTTTTTCAACGGGCTGCTAGACCAAGGAGGCGGGAAAAAGTGAAAGCTGGCGCGCGGATTCGAACCGCGGACCTGCTGATTACGAATCAGCTGCTCTACCGACTGAGCTACGCCAGCGCGGCGGTGAGCGGCCGTCCGGATGGACGAGCCGGCGCGTTCTGTTGCGCCCGCGGCTTATAGCGGAATCGCTTGGCGGTGTGAAGGACCGCGCGGCTCACTCGCGATAACGCGCCAGCGCTCGCTCGACTGCCCGAAGCGTAGCCGCTCTGGTGCGCGTTCGACGTAGGCTCGCAGCGCACGTCGCATCCTCTAGCACGTCCTCCACCCACCTCGCGAAGTCGTTCTTGCCGGCACCAACGTGATGCGCGAACTGGACGTCGCTCAAGCCGCCGGCCAGTAAGTCGCGCAACTCCCGTAGATTCGATAGCACCGGGCCATGATTGACCCAGAACTGCTTGCCTGGTGGGGCTTGCACCAACGAGTTCCGCGTTCGCTTCGCCGCGGTGGTTCGCGGGCGCACCCGCTTGGGTTTTGGTTTGGTTGTCGTGCTCTCTTGCTTCTTCACAGTACCCTCGCCTCTACCCGCATCATCGTGTCTCCGCAATCCCGCTGTCGGAGCGTTCACGTGTACGCGAGCCGTGGTCGCCGTCGCCGCGGCGTCGGTTCGGGTGAACGCGGTGCCGGTCGCAGCGGCGGCCGCCATTCATGCAGTATTCCGAGCAGCGAACCGACCAGCGCCGCCAGCAGTACCGCGACGATGATGCCTGCCGAACCCATCACCACGACGCCCGCCATCGGATCTCCCGGCCATAACGCCGGCGTTTGTACGAAGGTCATCTGAGTTCTCCCTTCCGGCCAACCGTGTCTGCAGCCAGCGTGCCGCGGGTGTGTGACATGCCGGTTCAGACGTTGCGAATAATGTGTGAATAGCCCTTCGCCACAGGTTGCTGAATTGTGCGGCATTGGCCTCACAATACCCAACAATGTGGTGTGAATGTGTGACTGCAGATGATGATTGATGCTCGCCTTCGCCGCGCAGACCGCGTCAAGAACCACTTGCGTGTCGTCGCCATTGCACGCGCAACAGCGAAGTGCGACAGAGGATCGCCGTGAAAGACGCGCGTGGGTTCGTCCCGTCGCTCGCTCCGGTTGCGTGTGCGACGCTGCTTGCCGCGGTGGCGCTGTGGGCCGTGGTCAACGAACACGGCGTCGACTTCTCAACCTACTTTCTCGCAGCGCACGCGCTGCGGCACGGAGGCAACGTCTACGCGCTCAGCGACGCGGACTTCGCGGCGTTGGCGCAATCACACGGTGTCGCGCACTATGCTCCGCCGTATCCATACCCGCCCCTGCTCGCAGGACTCTTGATGTCGCTCACCCCGTTGCCGGTGCAATCAGCGTTCGCCCTCTGGAGCGCGGCCAACGTAGCGGCGGTGGTGCTCGCGGGATTGCTTCTGTCGTCGCGTCGCGACTCCACGTGGACCGGTCCGGTGGCGTTCGGGGCGCTCGCGCTGTTCGGGCCGATCTGGGCGACGTTGTACGCGGGTCAAGCCAACGCGTTGGTTCTGCTTTCGCTCGCCGCATATCTCGCGCTTGCGGACTCGGCTGTGCTGTCGGGCTGCGCGCTGGGCATCGGCTTGATGCTAAAGCCGCTCGCGGGACCCGTCCTCGTTCACCTGGCGTGGCGAAGGGAATGGCGGCGATTGGTGGGCGCTGCGCTCGGCCTCGCCCTTATCCTCGTGCTGTCGTTGCCGCTCACCGGGTTGCACAGTGTGATCGACTACGTGGTGTACGCGCTGCAGACGAGTTGGCAACGATTGGGCAGTGCGCCGGTCACCTATCCGCCAAATCAATCCTTGCTCGGGTGCTTCGCTCGACTACTGGCCGGTGAGCCGAACCTCGCGCGCGCATTGTGGCTCGGTTCCAGTGCGGCGCTGTGTCTGGGCGTCGCGAGCCTGACTTCGCCCGCGCGGCGAGCGGACACCGCTACCTTCAGGCTGGAGACCGGTTTGGTTCTGGTGACGACGAATTTGGTTGTGCCGCTCGGCTGGTACCACCACGCGACGATGTCGGTGCCAGCCATCATCTTGGCGTGGCAGGCGAGCCCCAAACTAGTCGCTCGCAGCATGTTGGTGGTTGCCTTTGCACTGATCTGCGCACAGGGGCTGTGGTGGCACCGACTTGCAAGTTACCCGTCACTGCTGTCGCTCGGAACATACGGATTGCTGCTGACGTATGCGGTCACCGCGGTCCAACTCGCGAAGCAACGGCGAGGTCATGTGACTTGGTGACCTTTGTCATACCAACCGTCCGACCGTTCGGTAGATTCGCGCCATGCGAACGTCCGCCGAACGCGGAACCCGTGAGCGTATTTTGGAGGTTGCGGAATCCTCGCTCGCCGAGTGCGGCTATCACGGCACCCGGTTGCACCGCATTGCCGAGCGTGTGGGCATCCAGAAGGCGTCCCTCTTTCACTACTTTCCCAGCAAGGACGATCTCTATCGCGCGGTACTCGATGAAGGACTCGACGAGACCGAGCAAACCGTACGGCAGGTCTTGGACGGAGGCGGCTCGCCGTCGGAGAAGATCCGCCAGTTGCTCGAAGCGTACGTCGAGATGGTTGCACAGCACCCCGATCGCACCAAAATCCTGTTGCGCCAATCGCTCGGCGACGCGCCCGCCAGCTATCATCAGCCGCCGGACGCGCACCGCGTTCTGAGCGCGGTGGTGGCGTTCGTCAGCGAGGGACAACGAATCAAGGAATTTGCGCCGATCGATCCCGTGGCGCTGACGCTGGGCGTCGTCGGGATGGTGGCCTTCTTCTTCACCTCCGCGCCGGTGCTGGCGCCGGCGTGGTGTGGCGATCCAGGCAACCCGACGATTGTCGAACGGGTCAAGGAACACGTCGTCGAAGTGGTTGCTCGATGTCTGGGCATCGGCCACGAGCCGACCGTGGCCGCGGCCAAGGTCGCGATTGCATGAGCGCGCATCCATGAACCCCGGCATCGCTCGCCCGCTGCTCCACACCGTTCACCTGTTGACGTTCATCGCGGTCTTCGTTTCGGGCGTCTTGCTGTTCGTACCGGGATTGCGGGTCGCCGTCACCGGCGGGTACTCGCTGGTGATTCGGCAGACGCATCGCTGGGGCGGCGTCGCCTTCGCGGCGCTGCCGGTCGCCGTGATCGCGATGTTCGGCGCCCGCAATGTGTTGCTTGCCCCTGCCGCACGCACGCGGCGATCGTGGTGGCAGGGCGGGCACGTCGCGCTGACTATTCTGATGACCGTGCTGTTCACGGCGACGGGGCTGGTGCTGTGGAAGCATCGCGCCGTTCCAGAGTCGCTGGTCGATGCGTCGCGGTCGATCCACGATTGGCTGACCTACGCGGCGGCGGTGTTGGTCACCGCCCATCTCACCGAGGTTGGCGTGGCGGCGCTGATTGCCCGCTTCAAAGCGGCGACGCCGGCGCAATCGCATCTCTGATCGGGAAGGAGATTCACCATGCAATGCAAGAAACTCACGGCCTCCCGAGATCGCATGCTCGATCCGGCTGCTTCGGAATGGAACAGCGTGCCGGGCGAATCGCTCAAGATGGACGCGACGCCGCTGGCCAACCAACCGTCCGAGTACATCAAAGCCAGCCGCAACGAGAAACAGATCGGCAAGGTGAAGAATTTGATGGTGCAAGTGGCGCACAACGGCACCGACGTGTTCTTCCGCTTGACCTGGGAGGACGAGAACAAGAACGTCGAGATCACCGACAACAACATGTTTCCCGACGGCTGCGGCATCCTCATGCCATTGAACGGCGGGGATCCGCCGATCGACGAAATGGGCAGCAAGGACGCCCCGGTCAACGCCTGGTTCTGGCGTGCCGACTTTTCCGACGCGCCGCGCAACACCATCGCGCGGGGACTGGGCTCGACGCAGTTCTCCAAGAAGTGCCCGATTCAAGCCAAGTCGATGTGGGGTCAAGGAGCGTGGGCCGTCGTGTTCACGCGCCCGCTCGCAGTGCCGGATCTAAAGGACGAAACGACGCAACTCGCTCCCGGCAGCAGCGTAAAAATCGGCTTCGCAGTCTGGGAAGGTAGCAACGGCGAACGCGCCGGGGTCAAGTCTTTCTCCAAGGAGTGGCGCGAGCTGGCGCTCGAAGCCTGAGAGGAGATCCATCATGGCCGAACTCAGTCAACGCCAGCAACAACTCGCCTCCGAAGCCAAAAGCGAGAAAGCGCGGCTGCGCCAATCCAAACGACAACTGGCGATGGTCTTCGATCTCAACAAATGTCTCGGCTGCCAGACGTGCGTGGTCGCGTGCAAGACGTTGTGGACCCGCGACGAAGGCATGGAATACATGTGGTGGGCCACCGTCAACACCCAACCCGGCAAGGGCACGCCCAAGGATTGGGAGCAGATGGGCGGCGGCTTCCGTGACGAAGAGCCACAAGCCGGCAAGCTGCCGAACCGCCGCGACTTCGGTGAAGCGTGGGACTTCAACTACGACGAGGTCTTCTACGGCGGCAAAGGCAACTCGGTGCACCTGCAACCCTCGGGCGATCCCGACTGGGGCCCGAACTGGGACGAGGATCAAGGCGGCGGACAATATCCGAACAGCTTCTACTTCTATCTGCCGCGCATTTGTAACCACTGCACCCATCCCG
>DATKMK010000040.1:0-4669 GCA_035541895.1 Binatia bacterium
CTCGCCACGCTGTATTCACGGGGCCGGTGTGGGGAGTGCGGCGGCGCCGCTGCAGTAGACTTGGCCGTCCAGGCTCCGCACAAAGCTCAACACCCGATCTGCCAAGGCGCCCTGCGTGTCGGTGTCGAGACACGCCGGGCAAATCGGAGCCTTGACTTGCTGACTGTCCAGACAGACGGTCGCTTTCTTCCCGAGCTCCGCCGTGCTGGTTTTGTCGTACGCGGCCCTGCAGGTCGTCTGGATGCACGCGTCTTGGTCAAAGCTCGTGTTGGCGACGATCGCGTCCGCCTGCCTGATCTGGCATTTCACCAGGCACCCAGTCAGTGTGCTGAGATTCGCGGATACCTTGTCTTCACACGCGCTGGCATTCTTGTCGGGGGGCACGAACCCGGGCTTGGCGTTGCCGAGGCTGGTGGTGCCGGCACAGTACGCTTGGCCGTTCAGTAACTCCATGAAGTTCATCGCTTGATCCGCCAGACCGGTCTGCGCCGCTTGACCCAGACAGGTGGGACAGAGGGGCTGCTTCGAGCTCCCGAGTTTGTTGAGCAACGCGCTGCTGGTTTTGTTGTACGTCGCGCGACAGGTCGCTTCACATCCCGCTTCGTCGAACGGTGTGCCCGTCCCCTTCAACGCGATCGCCAGCGCCACGCCGGCTTGCTTCTTCCCGCACGTCATGACGCACGCCGCGAGGGTCCGCAGATTGGTGGCGACGGAGTCTTCACACTTGCCCACGTCTGTGTTGGTTGGAGCTAAGCCGGAACTTTCAGGTGCGAGCGCCACCCCGCGGAAGGCCTGGTTCGCCGGCGCCACCGCGAGCGACGCGAGCGTTCCGTTGATCGGCGCGTTGAAACCGCTGGTATCAATCAATGTGTAGAGCGTTCCCTTGTCGTTGTTGGGGCCGCTGCCGGTCGCATACAAGGTTACGGTGGTGTCGGTCGTGACACCGGCGAGGCCGTACAGCTTGTCGGAAGCGGGCGTGATCGTGTTGTTGAGTTGCCAACTGCCGGAGATCAGCGACCACTTCTGAATCCCGGCTCCTTCATCGGCGATGTAAAGCGTATCGGGCCCCGCTCCGCCGTTGAGCGTGGTGAAGAAGAATCCTTCAGGCGAATTGGTCGGCGGGTAACCCGCGATGGGGCTGGTGGCTTGCGGCGCGCTGCTCGGCGTCCCGGACCCCACCGCGGCGATCAACGCGCCGGCGTTGTTCTGGGATGAAATGTACAGTTGCCCGGAGAAGACGCCGATCGCTCGACCGTCGCCGAAGGTGGAACTGAGCTGGATCGACGACATGCCGCCGAGGGTGGTGTAGTGAATGCTGCCGGTTGTCCCCGTGGCCTTCCCGCCGCACGTCAGCCAGAGGTCGGTGCCGGTGGTGCTCGTGGCGCTGCGGGGCTTGTCGCCGTCGGCAAAGTCAGTCAGCGCCGTGGTGGTGTCGATCGCACCGGTGAAATCGACGCGGCCGACTATTCGCGGCACGGCTGCAGCGGTCGAAGTTGTCAGCTTGCCGGTGTCGCCAGTGCTGCCGATCGTCGCATCATATCCAGTAAGCAACAGATAACGGGCGTCAGTCGAACGGGTGAGTTGGCCTTCCGTCCCTGCGGTGCCTGACGCGACCAAGGCGTGCTGCGGCAGGCTGTCGGTAGTCGGCAAAGGCACCGACTGCACCAACACGCCGGCGGAGGTGTACTCGTCGAGGAAGACCGGGACGCCCACACCGTTCTGCAGAGACGTGCTGCCATCGCCAACACGATAAACAACCACGTCACCGGTGATGAAGGACGCTGGCGTCGCCGTCGGCGTCGGAGTCGAAGTGAATGGTGCACTCGGTGTCTGTGTTGCGGCCGCGGTCAGCGTGGCACTGGAGGTTGGGATCTGGGTACGCGTGGGCGTCGGTGTGACGGTCAGTGTGGGGCCGCCCGCAGTGATGGTTTTGGTGGGCGTCGAAAACGCCATCGGCGCAAGCGCCACGCCGCGGAACGTCTTGTTGCTGGCGGCGGTTACCAGTGTCGTGAGCGTCCCGCTCATCGGTGAGTTGTACCCACTGGCGTCGGTGAAGCTGTAGAGCTTCCCCGTGGTGCCGCTTCCATTCCCGGTGGCGTACAGCGTTACGGTCGTTCCGTTGGCCGAACCAGTGACGCCGTAGAGCGTGTCTGACGCCGGGGCGATGGCGTTGTTCAGGAGCCACGCTCCGCCGACGAGGGACCACTTTTGAACGCCGGCGGTTTCGTCGGCCACATACAATGTGTCGATGCCGGCCCCGGTGAGGCTGGCGAAGAAAAATCCGTTAGGCTTCCCGCTGGAGGTCAAACCCGGCAGGCTGGTGATGGTCTGCGGGCTCATCGTCGGCGCTCCAGTGCCGACCGTGCCCAGCAGGATTCCCGAGATGTCTTGCGTCGAGACGTAGAGCTGCCCGCCGAACACATTCACTTGGCGGCTGTCGGTGGCAGTCGTGCTGAGCTGGATCGAGGTTGTGCTACCGAGCGTGGTGTAGTGTACGCCGACGCTGGTGCCGGTCGCGCTCTTGCCGCAACTCAGCCATAGGTTGGTGCCGTTGTCGCTGGTCGCGCCGCGCGGCTTGTCGCCGCTGCAGAAGTCCGTCAGTGCCGTGGAGGTGTCGACGCCCCCGCCGAAGGCGACGCGCCCGACTGTGCGCGGGACGGCCGCGGAGAGCGACGTCGTCAGACCCGTGACGCCAACCGCTGCATCATAGCCGGTGAGCAGTAGATATCGCCCGTCGGACGACTGTGACAGTTGTCCCTCCGTGCTTGCGGCCCCGCTGGCGACCAACGGTTGGTTTGATCCGCTGGCGGTGGTGGGCATCGGCACCGACTGCACCAAAACTCCGGCCGATGTGTATTCATCCAAGAAGACCGGTTCGCCGACGCCAGTTGTGAGCGCGCCGGTTCCGTCGCCGACGCGGTACACGACCACATCGCCCGACGCGAACGGCAGCGCCGTCGGAGTGAAGGTTGGGGTTGGCCCGGTCGGAGTGGTCGTCGCGGTTGGCGGGAGCGTCGACGTAATCGTCCGAGTCACGGTAAACGTCGGGCCGCCGGGTGTGATCGTCCGGGTTGACGTAGACGTCGCAGTCGGGGTTGCGGGTGCAACCGGCGCCAACGCAATGCCGCGGAAGGTTTCGTTCGACGGAGCCGTGACCCAACTCGTCACAGTTCCGGTGATCATCGCGTTGAATCCACTGGTGTCCGCCAAAGTGGAGATCGTGCTGCCGCCGTTGTTGAGGTAGAGGGTTACCGTCGAGCCGCTCACGGTGCCGACGACCGCACGGGCCCCGGAGTATGAGATCGTGCCGCTGTCGGTCCACGTCCCGCTCACCAAGGACCACTTGTGAATTACGCCCGCGGTGTCGTCGGCGATGTACAAGACGGTGCCGCCGGGCAGGGTCGCGAAGAAGAAGCCGTCGGGGCTGGTGCCGCTGTTGGTCAAACCCGTCAGCGTCGTCGCTGTATCGCCCGACGTCGGGAGGCTTGTCCCGAAATCCGTGATGTTGATCGCGTTGATCGCGGCGTAGAGTTTGCCGCCGAAGATCGACAACTGGCGCACGTTGGTCTGGCCGGTGCTGACCAGCGTTGAACTCGTGCTGCCGAGCGTGGTGTACCGTGCCCCGCTGCCGTTGCCGCCGACCCAGATGTTCACGCCGTCGCTGCTGGTCGCGCTGCGCGGATTGCTGCTGCACGAAAAGTCGGTCAATACGGTGCTGGTGTCGACGGTGCCGTCGTATTTGACGAGGCCGGCGACACGATTCGTCTGCCCGGAATTGGTCCCGCAGGCGGCGGCGCTGAGGTTCCCGCTGGAGACGGTGTTCGCGTAACCGGCGAGAACGACGTACTGCCCGTCGGCGGAATTTGACAAGAGGCCCTCGATCGCGCTGCCGGAGCCCGTGCTCCCTTGTGCATAGATCCCGATTGAGATCGACTGCACCGGCGAACCGCCGCTCGGCGCGTACTCGTCGATGAATACCGGATTGCCGCTGTTGGTCAGCGCGACGGAACCGTCGCCGACGCGATAAACGACGACATCGCCGGCGGTGAACGATGCGCCGTAACTCGCACCGCTCAGCGCGGCGATTGTCGCCAAGGCAATTGCTGCTCCCCAAAATGGTGTAAAGAACGATGACCGCGTGCCGCCGTCGTGCATGTCGCCCTCCTGCGTATCCCCCCGGGAACAACTGACCCGAACGGTGAACGATCCACCGTGAAGCGCAGGCGGACTGTACTCGGCGATCTTTACAGCTTGATGGCGTGCGAATGAAAAGTCATCGTGCGCCGTCGCCGATTTGGGCTGCAGCCGGCGCGCTCACCGCCTCCGCGGCGAGCGAGTGTTGCGAGTCGGTTGCGGTTTGTGTGGATTCGTGTGACGCGAGTGTTACGCGCGTTGGCTGGGAAGATTCAGCGGGCCCGCTGTCGCTCACGCCAGAATCGCACGCGCGATCGTCTGCAACTGGATCTCGTTGGTGCCGCCGCCGATCTCGAACATTTTGGCGTCGCGCATCAGCTTCTCCAGCGGCAACTCGGCCATGTAGCCGGCGCCGCCGTGGATCTGAATCGCGTCGAGTGAAACCCGCACGGCCTCTTCGGCGCAGTAGAGCTTGGCGAGTGACGCCAGCCGCGCATCGAGCTTGCCAGCCCGCTGCGCCCAGGCGAGCTTGAAG
>DATKMK010000041.1:0-37750 GCA_035541895.1 Binatia bacterium
CGATTTGACCTGGGGCCTTGTTGCCGCCGATGCTGGCGGCGGTGCAGGTCGTATACCCGCTGTCATGGCAAGACACCGAGATGGCATACGAAGAAACGGGGCCGATCGTGTTATCGTTCACCTCGGGCCCGTCGCCGCTCACGTAGATGCCGTAGCCACCGTACGGGTTGATGGTGTTGTGGACAATCGCCACTGAATCGGCCGTCGCGTAGATGCAGCCGTTGGAACATTGACTGATCGTACTGTCGAACACTCCCACGGAAGCGGTGGTGTAGATGCCATAGTAGCAGCCGTTGAGGGTGCTCTTCGTCACCGTCGTGTTGGGTCCTCCATTGTTGATGCACGCGTATCCGCCGTAGATCTGCCCTTGAATGCGAACTTTCGAAATCGTCGTTGCCGAGACGCCGTCCGCGACGACGATTCCCCAGTAGTAGAAAGTTTCGATGCTGAGGGTCTCAATCGTCACGTTGTTGGATTGCACATCGATGCCGTCTGGGTAGCTCGCGATGATCACCACCCCAGTTTTGCTCGCCCCCTGGAGGATAAGACCGTCTTTGCCGGACGGGACCGTGACGGTTTCGAAATACTTGCCCGTTTTGACGAACACCGTGTCCCCGGCAGATGCGGCGGTGACACCTGCTTGAATGGTGGTCAGGCAGCCGTGCTTGCCACTGGGATCGACACAGATGGTGGCGGCGCGCGCGGCAACTCCGGTTGCGGTCACGACAAGTACGGCCGCGATCGTGGCGATGTAGCCTTGTCGAACAGCCCTCGCAATCCGATTGTACGTCATGCTCATTCCTCCGTTCGCCTTTCGGCGGATGGCTACTGCCGGTAACTCGCCGGCTCGATGTTGCGTGTTCCGAATCCTGCTTCAATGCGCTCCATGCGTGCTTTCAGCTCGGCGGTTTCCTGCGCCTGAGTGCGTAGATACTGTCGTCCTGCGTCGTGCGCACTCCCAAATGGGACGAAGACACGATGACGTGAATTATAGTTGACACCGTCTACGCGTAATGTTGCTTGCAACTGAAGCGCGCGCCTACCACGCGCACGCTTCAGAGGTCAAGGACAATCTCAGCGACAGCATGAGTCACCTGCTCTTTGGGGGATGTACTGCCTCCGCCGCTTGCGGTCACGGATGCTTTCCGGATGGCCATGACCAGAGCAGTCGCGGTGCCAGTGGGCTCGCGACCGCAATTGATCGTCGCACCAGCACGAAGTGTCTTGTCGCGTGGACGCTTGAGGGTACGCCAATGTCCATCACAGTGGACAGTGTTCTCTCAATTTGATTCCGTCTTCGTCATTCCCGCGCGTTTGTGGCGGGAATCCATCCGATCGACAGAACGAGCCGCCCCTGGATTCTTGCCGAAGGAGTGCGGGCATGACGCCACAGAAAACGACAGCGATTCAAACCAAGACGCTGCCGGCCGACGCCGAGGATGTCGAGACTTCCGTTCGCGAGGCGGGCGCTCCGCGGTGCCGGACGAGTGCGAAGACTTTCCCCTGGCCGGTTGACACGCTCGCACCTTCCAAGCGGTCAAGTTCGTCTTCGGACTCTTGGAAGTGCACGCCGCAACGCGCCGAAAGGACCGGCGGCTCGAGCGCTACGACAGCGATCGCCTGCTCAAGGCCAAGCGGCCAGTCGCGAACGTCAATCTGCTGGAGTTTGCGCTGGTATTTCATCTGGCGGCTCAGCTCGTAATCGATTCGCGCTGAGTTTTGCGACCACAAGATGTTGGGCTCGCCAATCCACCCTTGCCACACCGGTAGCGTTTTGCTACGAGACCGCATGGTTCCTACAACATCCTGCGATTCACTCAATCGGCGCGGCCGCAACGGTAGCCGGAGGCCATGATGTTTACGTACGACATGCCCGAGGGGCTGACGTTCGACGACGTGTTGCTGGTTCCCGGCGAATCGACGTTTCTCCCGCGCGAAGCCGACGTCGCGACGCTGTTCTCGCGGCGCGTACCGATCAACATTCCGCTGGTCAGCGCCGCGATGGACACGGTCACGGAGTCCCGCACGGCTATCGCGATGGCGCAGGAGGGCGGACTCGGCGTGATTCACCGCAACCTTGCGCTCGAAGATCAGGCGCGCGAGGTCGAGAAGGTCAAGAAGTCCGAGAGCGGCATCGTTCTCGATCCGGTCACCGTTCATCCGGAGCAGCACATCGCCGACGCGCTCGACATCATGTCACGCTACAAGATTTCCGGATTGCCGGTCGTGAAGGACGGGCGTCTCGTCGGCATCCTCACCAACCGCGACCTGCGCTTCGAGAAGCGACTCGATCGCAAAGTTCGCGAGGTGATGACCAAGGACAACCTGGTCACCGGCAAGCTCGGCATCGACCCCGAAGCGGCAAAGGAGCTGCTGCACGAACACCGCATCGAGAAGCTGCTGATCGTCGACGACGATGGGCGGCTCAAAGGGCTGCTCACCGTCAAAGACATTCAGAAGGCCAAGCAGTTCCCCAACGCGTGCAAGGACGACCTCGGCCGCTTGCGCGTCGGTGCCGCGATAGGTACCGGGCCGGATCGGGCCGCGCGCGCCGACGCCGTGATCCGAGCGGGCGCCGATGTGCTGGTGATCGACACCGCGCACGGCCATTCCGCCAACGTGATCGAGACGCTCAGGGAAGTGAAGGCCGCATTTCCCAAGGTCGATGTGGTCGCCGGCAACGTCGCCACCGTCGAAGGCGCGCGGACCCTGGCGCGCGCCGGTGCCGATGCAATCAAGGTGGGCATGGGTCCGGCCTCGATCTGCACCACGCGCGTGGTGTCGGGCGTCGGTATCCCGCAACTCACCGCGATCGCGGATTGCGTGAAAGTCGCGCGCGACGTGGGTGTTCCGGTAATCGCCGACGGCGGCATCAAATTCTCGGGCGACATCACCAAAGCCCTGGCGGCGGGCGCGCATTCGGTGATGATCGGCAGCCTGTTCGCCGGCACCGAGGAGAGTCCCGGCGAAACCATCTTGTTTCAGGGTCGCACCTACAAGCTCTACCGCGGCATGGGTTCGCTCGAAGCGATGCGCGAACGGGAGGGCAGCCGTAATCGCTACGGACAGGATGACGAAGAAGCGCAACTCAAACTCGTTCCCGAAGGCATCGAGGGCCGCGTGCCGCACAAAGGTCCGTTGTCCTTCATCGTGCATCAGATGGTGGGCGGCCTGCAGGCGGGCATGGGTTACTGCGGCTGTCGCACGCTCGCGGATCTGCATGCCAACGCCCGCTTCTTGAAGGTGACGCAAGCCTCGTTGCAAGAGAGCCACGTCCACGACGTCTTCATCACCAAGGAAGCACCGAACTATCGGCGGGAGTGAGACGAATGCGGCGTGCGGAGTGCGGAATGGGGAATCGGGAGTTTAGGAGGGGAAAGGGCTGGAATTCCGCATTCCGAATTCCGCATTCCGCATTCGCATGATTCTCATTCTCGACTTCGGCTCCCAATATACGCAACTGATCGCGCGGCGCGTGCGCGAAGCCAAGGTGTACTGCGAGCTGCATCCGTTCTCGTTGCCGATCGAGCGCATCCGGGCGATCCGACCCGAAGGCATCATACTTTCCGGCGGTCCGGCGAGCGTGTACGCTGCGGAGGCGCCGATCTCCGATCCCGCGGTGATCGATGTCGGCGTGCCGGTGCTCGGCATCTGTTACGGCATGGGAATCCTGCTCCAACAGCGCGGCGGCGCCGTCGCTCCCGCCGAGCGCCGCGAGTTCGGGCCGGCGGATGTGAGCATCGACGACGCGATCGATCTGTTCGCCGGCGTCCCTGCGACCACCCCGGTATGGATGAGCCACGGCGATCGCATGGAACGACTGCCGCGCGATTGGCGCGTACTGGCCCACAGCACGAATTCGCCGATTGCCGCGTGCCGCGATCCCGACGGACGGCTCTTCGGCGTCCAGTTTCATCCTGAGGTGGCGCACACGCGCGACGGCCGGAGAATTCTGCACAACTTCCTCTTCAACATTTGTCACGCCCGCGCCGATTGGACGATGGAAAACTTCGTCGCCCGCGAGAGCGCGCGCATCCGTGCGCGCGTGGGAACGTCCGGCGTGGTGTGCGGACTCAGCGGCGGTGTCGACTCGACAGTGGTCGCCGCGTTGCTGCATCACGCCATCGGCGACCAACTCACCTGCATCTTCGTCGACAACGGCGTGCTGCGGCGCGACGAGGCTCGGCACGTGACCGCACTCCTGCGTGATCGGTTCCATTTTCGCGTCGAGGCGGTCGACGCCGGCGCGCGCTTTCTCCAACGTTTGGCCGGGGTCGAAGATCCGGAACAGAAACGCCGGATCATCGGCGGCACCTTCATCGAGGTGTTCGAGGAAGCCGCGCGCGGGCTGCGCGACGTGAAGTTTCTCGCCCAGGGCACGCTCTATCCCGACGTGATCGAGTCGGTGTCGTTCAAAGGCCCGTCGGCGACGATCAAGAGCCATCACAACGTCGGCGGCTTGCCCGAGCGCATGAAGTTCGAACTCATCGAACCGCTGCGCGAACTGTTCAAAGACGAAGTCCGCGAGCTCGGCAAAGTGCTGGGAATCCCCGCGGAAATCGTCGGCCGCCATCCGTTTCCAGGCCCCGGCTTGGCGATTCGCATCATCGGAGAGGTGACCGCCGAGCGCGTCGCGGTGCTGCAACACGCCGATGCGATCGTCGACGAAGAGATTCGCGCCGCGGGTTGGTACGATCAACTGTGGCAAGCGTTCGCCGTGCTGTTGCCGGTGAAAACGGTCGGCGTCATGGGCGACGAGCGCACGTACGAGAATGTCTTGGCGCTGCGTGCCGTCACCAGTGTCGACGGCATGACCGCCGACTGGGCGCGGCTGCCCGGCGACCTGCTTGCGAAAGTTTCGAGTCGCGTTATCAACGAAGTCCGCGGCGTCAATCGGGTGGTGTACGACATCTCGTCGAAGCCGCCGGCGACGATCGAATGGGAATGAGTCGAAGGTGGAATGCGGAGTTGGCAATGCGGAATGCGGACTGCGGAATGCGGAATTGTGGATCGGGAATTCCGCATTCCGAATTCCGCACTAGTTAGAGCTGCCGGGTCGGCGGTGGGGTGGGGGTCATGTCGTTCGTTCATTTGCATCTGCACACGCAGTATTCGCTGTTGGACGGGGCCAACAAGATCGAGCATCTGATTCCGCGGGTGAAGGCTGCAGGCATGCCGGCGGTTGCCATGACCGATCACGGCAACATGTTCGGCACCGTCGAGTTCTACAAGGCCGCTGTCGCGGCGGGCGTGCAGCCGATCTTGGGTTGCGAGGTCTACGTCGCGCCCGGCAGCCGTCATGAGAAGCGGCCGATCCGCGGCGACGACTACGAGGCCGGCGGCAACTTCCATCTCATTTTGTTGGCGATGAACCGCGACGGGTATCGCAACCTCTGCCGCCTGGTGACGCTCGGTTACACCGAGGGCTTCTACTACAAGCCGCGGATCGACAAAGACGTGCTGCGGGAACTCAACGGCGGTTTGATCGCGCTGTCCGGATGTCTCGCGAGCGAGGTGAATCAAGCCATCGCCAGCGGGTCGATGGAGCGTGCGCGCGCCGTACTCGAGGAGTATCGCGCGATCTTCGATGATCGCTACTACGTCGAGATCCAGGACAACCATCTGCCGCAGCAGGAGCGCGCCAACACCGAGCTGATTCGCTTGGCCCACGAAATGGGCTTGCCGTTGGTGGCGACCAACGACTGCCATTACCTTCAACCCGAAGACGCTTCCGCCCATGAGGTGCTTTTGTGTATTCAGACCGGCAAGACGCTCGACGATCCGTCGCGCTGGCGTTTCGAAACCGATCAGTTGTACGTGAAGGACGCCGCGCAGATGGCTGCGGCCTTTCCGCAGCATCCCGAGGCGATTGCCAACACGGTCGACATCGCCCGCCGCTGCGACCTCGAATTGACCTTCGGCAAGTATCAATTCCCGGTCTTCACTGCACCCGATCATGAAACGCTCGAAGTGTACCTCGAACGTCAAGCACGTACCGGACTCGAAGAGCGCCTCGTGGCACTGCGCGCGCAAGACGACTGGAGTGCCGCGCGCGAGCAAACGTATCAAGACCGGCTCGCCACCGAACTTACCGTGATCAAGAAGATGGGGTTTGCCGGCTACTTCCTCATCGTCGCCGACTTCACCAACTACGCCAAACAGCACGGCATCCCGGTCGGTCCCGGACGCGGCTCGGCAGCCGGCAGCCTGGTCGCCTACGCCCTGCGCATCACCGATCTCGACCCGTTGCCGTACAACTTGCTCTTCGAGCGCTTTCTCAATCCCGAGCGCAAGTCGATGCCCGACATCGACATGGACTTCTGTTTCGAGCGCCGCGACGAAGTGATTCGCTACGTCCGCGAGAAGTACGGCGACGATCGCGTCGCCCAGATCATCACGTTCGGAACCTTGAAGGGGAAGGCTGCCATCAAAGACGTCGGCCGCGTGCTCGGCTTCAACTTCAACGAGACCGACAAGATCGCCAAACTCTATCCCGCCCCGAAGCAGGGCAAAGACTTCGCGCTCGAAAAGGCGATCGAGATGGAGCCGCGGCTCAAGGCGGTGCGCGACACCGGCGAGCGCGAACGCAAACTGTTCGAACACGCGCTGAAGCTCGAAGGCTTGTTGCGCCATTCCTCGAAGCATGCCGCGGGAATTGTCATCGCTGATCGGCCGTTGGTCGAGATGTTGCCGATGTTCAAAGACAAGGACGGCAACGTCATGACCCAGTTCGGCTGGGAAGAAGTCGATGCCATCGGCTTGATCAAGTTTGACTTCCTCGGCCTGAAGACGCTGACCCTGCTGGCCAAGGTCGTGCAGCGTGTGCGAGACGGGCGCGGCGTCGAGATCGATCTGGCCCGCCTGCCCCTGACCGACAAGGCGACCTACAAGCTCATTGCGAAGGGCGACACCGTCGGCGTGTTTCAAATGGAATCCGGCGGCATGCGCAACCTCGTCACGCAGTTGCGGCCGTCCAATTTCGAAGAGATCATCGCCGTGCTGGCGCTGTTTCGTCCGGGCCCGCTCGATAGCGGCATGGTCGATCAGTTCATTAAGCGCAAACACGGCAAAGAGCCGGTGCAGTATCTCCATCCGGCGCTCAAGCCGGTGCTCAAGGACACCTACGGCGTCATCGTCTATCAAGAGCAAGTAATGCAGATCGCCCAGGTGCTCGCCGGTTACAGCCTCGGCGACGCCGACAACTTGCGCCGCGCGATGGGGAAGAAGGATCCCGAGAAAATGGCCAAGGAGCGCGAGCGATTCGTCGCCGGCGCGCATAAACAGGGCATCGCGGAGAAACAGGCGGGTGAGATCTTCGACCAGATGGAGACCTTCGCGGCGTACGGCTTCAACAAGTCGCACTCCGCGGCGTACGCGCTGATTTCCTACCAGACCGCCTACCTGAAGGCGCACTACCCGGAGGAATTTCTCGCGGGACTGTTGACGCTGGAAATGGGCGACACCGACAAGACGTACAAGAACATCGCCGAGTGCCGCGAGCGCAAGATCGCCATCCTGCCGCCCGATGTCAATGAAAGCCACGCCGATTTCACCGTTGTGCAACTGGGCGACGGCCCGCGCGCGATCCGCTTTGGTTTGGGCGCGGTCCGCGGTGTCGGCGCGAAGGCCGTCGACGCAATCGTCGAAGCCCGGCAGTCCGGAGCGCTGCGCGATCTAGGGGATTTCGCCAAACGCGTGACCAGTCAGCAAGTGAACAAACGGGTAATCGAAAGCCTGATCAAGTGTGGTGCGTTCGATTTCAGCGGCGCGCCGCGCCGGCGGATGATTGAAGCACTCGATACGATTCTGCGCTGGGCTGGGCAGGGCAGTCGACCGGAAAATGCGAATCAGATTGGGTTGTTCGCCGGCACCAAGCTCGCCGAGTCGGTGAGCGCGCCGCCGCCGTTGCCCGACCTTCCGGAGTGGCCGCAAGCCGACCTGTTGCGCGCCGAACGCGAGACCATCGGCTTCTTCATCACCGGTCACCCGCTCGACAAGTACGAACGCGACCTCCGCCGCTTCACCGATGCCGCGACGGTCGATTTGCGGGCCCGCGAGAACGGCAGCAAATCCCGCGTCGGGGGGGTGATCCACACCCTCAAATTGAAGAACAGCAAGAAGGGCGATCGCTACGCGACGTTCGCACTCGAAGATAAGACCGGCGTGGTCGAGGTGATCGCATGGCCCGAGACCTACCGGAAATTCGAGGCGACGATTCACGCCGATGACCCGGTTGTGGTCGCCGGCACGCTCGACGTGGGCGAGGAACGCTGTCAGTTGATCGCCGACGAAATCGTTCCCCTGGTGGCGGCACGCGAGAAGGCGGTCAAGCAAGTCCACTTCGCGCTGCTGGCCGACCGCCTCACCGAGCAGCACCTGCACAAGCTGCGCGATACGTTGTCGCAGCACCGCGGCACGACCCCGGCGTTCCTCCACTTGCTGCTGCCGGATCGCACCGAAACCGTCATCGCGCTCCCGTCCGCCCTGCGCGTCGCCCCGAGCGACCGCTTGGTCGAAGAAGTCGATGGGATGTTGGGCAACGGCGTCACGACATTTCAATAGTCGTTGATCACCGATGAGACCTTCAAAGGTCTGTGCTAAAAGCGTGATGTGCTGAACGTCGAACAAGCCCCCGAGCGCGCGGTTCTCATCGCCACCGAGCACGATCGCCACGCGGTGCTCACCGGTGAGGAGTCCCTGGCCGAGTTGGAGCGGCTGAGCACCACGGCCGGGGTTACAATCGCCGGCAAGGTCCTGCAAACGATCCGTCGCATCACGCCGGCCACGTACATCGGATCGGGTAAGGTCGAGGAAGTCAAAGGCTTGGTTCAATCGACGCAGGCAACCACGGCGATCTTCGACGACGAGCTGTCTCCGGCGCAGCAACGCAATCTCGAGAAAGCGCTCGGCATCAAGGTCATCGATCGCACCCAGTTGATCCTGGCGATCTTCGCGCAACGTGCGCGCAGTCAAGCCGGCAAGCTGCAAGTCGAGCACGCGCAGCTCGAATACCTGCTGCCGCGACTGACCAAACAGTGGGCGCACTTGTCGCGCCTCGGCGGCGGTGGCGTCGGCACGCGCGGTCCGGGTGAAACACAGCTCGAGGTCGATCGCCGACGTGTACGCGAGCGCTTGGCGACGCTGCGGCGGCGGATCGACGAGGTGTCGCGGACACGCGGATTGCACCGCGAAAGCCGCGCCCAGGTGCCGTATCCAATCGTTGCGCTGGTGGGTTACACCAACGCCGGCAAGTCGACGCTGATGAATCACCTCACCGACGCCGGCGTGTTGGTGGAGGACAAGCTGTTCGCGACGCTCGATCCGACCGTGCGTCGGCTCGCCTTACCCGAGGGTGGGCAGGCACTGCTGGTCGACACCGTCGGTTTCATCCACAAGCTCCCGCACGGATTCGTGGACGCGTTCAAAAGTACGCTGGAAGAAGTGCGCACCGCCGACTTCCTCCTGCACGTCGTGGATGCCAGCAGCTCGCACGTAACGGAACAGATCACGGTCGTCGAACGCGTGCTCGCAGAACTCGGCGTCAGCGAGACGCCGACGCTGCTGGTGATGAACAAGATCGATTGCCGTGCCGATGACACGCGCGCGATTCCGCGCGATAGCTGGCCGATCTCGGCCCGCAGCGGCCGCGGTGTGTCGGCGCTGCTCGCCGAAATCGCCCGCCTGCTCGCGCAGTCGCAGGAGCGCGTGCACTTTTCGATTCCGGCCGGTCGCGGCGATCTGGTCGCGCGCTTGCACGCGCGGGGCCGCGTCGTGCAGACCGAATACGTCGACGGCCGCGTCGAAGTCACAGCGGTGGTGCCGCCCAAGCTCGCGGGCCAAGTTCGCAAAGCACTCGACGACGACGTCGGCAGAGGCTAGTAGGACGCAGGAGATTGGCGGTAGGCGGCAGGCAGAGAGTACGAGACCGTACCGCCCTCTGCGTACTGCCTACTGTACTTTCCCCGATCGCCTTTGGTATGCGCGGACGCGCATGCTGACCCTGCCGAACTTTCTCACCCTGCTGCGCATCGTCGGGATTCCGGTCTTCCTGATCTTGCTGACCGGCAAACACTACGGCGGCGCGCTCGTGCTGTTCGTGCTCGCGGCATTGACCGACACCATCGACGGCGCGCTCGCGCGCATCATGGATTCGCGCAGCGAACTGGGCGCGGTCCTCGATCCGCTGGCTGACAAGCTGCTGCAAGTCAGCACCTTCATCGTCTTGACCATGATCGGTGCGATTCCGTATTGGCTGCTCGTCATCGTGCTGAGCCGTGATGTGGTGATCCTGCTTGGATATCTCGCGATCTATCTGATCGCCGCGGACCCGATTCCGGTCGACCCGAGCGCGCTCGGCAAGGTCACCACGTTCTTTCAATTGTTCACCATCGGCTTCACCGTCACGCACCTCGCCCGGCCCGATCTGCCGATGGACAGCGGCTGCGTGCTGATGCAGTACGCGACGGCGGCGACCAGCGCCGCCTCCGGACTCCACTACGTCTACACGGGTCTGCTGCACTACCAGCGAGGCAGCGGGCCGGTGAAGAAGGGGAACGCATGACGAAGGCCTGCCGCTTCGCATTGTTGACCGTGCTGTGCCGGCTGGGAACCGCGCACGGGGTGCGCGCCGAGGACGCGCGAGCGCTGCTCGACCAGGTCAAGCATCTCAACGAGACCACTCGCAAATGGAGCGACCGTACCCAGCACCTGCAGCTCACCATCGTCGATCGCCGGGCCAACCAGCGGCAGCGCGAGCTGGACATTTACATGAAGAAATATCCCGACGACGCGAGTCGATCGCTGGTGTTCTTTCAAGCCCCGGCTGAGATCAAGGGCACCGGGCTTCTCCAATGGACCAACGCGCACAAAAGCGACGAGCAGTGGCTGTTTTTGCCGGAACTCAAACGCGTACGGCAGATCGGCGGCGGCAGCAAGCGCGAGAGCTTCGTCGGCACGGACTTCAGCTACGAAGACCTGGCGATCGTGAGCCAGATCGTCGACTGGAGCGACGCCGACGCTCACGCTGCGCTGGTGCGCGAGGACACAGTCGACGGCGCGCCCGCGGCGGTCATCGAGTTCACTCCCGCTGCGAAAGACATCGGCTACGGCTTGATCCGCACCTGGCTCCGTCGCAGCGACTCGATCATGTTGAAGTACGAGTTTGTCGATCGGAAGGGCGCCGTCGCCAAGACCTTGACCCTCACTGATATCCGCGCGGTCGGCGCTATTCCAACCGCCTTTCACATGCTCATGGACAACCTGCAGAACGGCAGTCATACCGCCGTGGACTTCAGCACGGTTACCTACGATAGCGGTTTGGCCGACGACGTGTTCACCCAGCATACCCTCGAACGGGGTCGACTGTAGAGAGTCGAGCCGACCGGCCGACGGCCGGCACACTGGACCAGCGTCGCGCGGACAGGTACATCTCCGCGCGATGAGCAGGCCGACGACGGTGACGACGCATTCCGAGGCGGAGACGCATGCGCTCGGCATGCGGCTGGCCGCGGCGTGTCGCGGCGGCGAGCTGATCGGTTTGCGCGGCGAATTGGGCGCCGGCAAAACCTGTCTGGTACGCGGGTTGGCCGAAGGGTTGGCCATCGATCCCGAGCGCGTGCGCAGCCCGTCCTTCACGCTGGTGAACGAGTACAGTGGCGGACGTCTGCCGCTGTACCACATCGATCTGTTTCGCCTGTCGCCGGGCGAACTGGATCGCTTGGCGCTCCGCGAATACCTGTACGGTCACGGCGTGTGCGCGCTGGAGTGGTTCGAACGTCTGGGCGAGCCGCTACGCGACTTCCTCGAACTCTCGCTCACGTTCGTGGGAGAGAGCGACCGGGAGCTGGTGGCAGTCGCACACGGTGTTGGCTATGATGCCTTAATTGCATCGCTTTGAGTCGCAGATGGCGTTGGTGGTTCAAAAATATGGTGGCACGTCGGTCGGCTCGCCCGAACGGATTCGTGCTGTGGCGCAGCGGGTGGCGGCGACGCAACGGGGCGGCAACCAGGTGATCGTCACGGTGTCCGCGATGTCAGGCGAGACCAATCGCCTGCTGGCGTTGTCCAAGGAGGTCTCGCCCAATCCGGCACCGCGCGAAGTCGACGTGCTGCTCGCCACCGGCGAGCAGGCCGCGGTTGCGCTGCTGGCAATCGCGCTGGACGACCTCGGCGTGCCCGCGCAATCGTTCTTGGGTCACCAGATTCGGATCGAAACCGACAGCGCGTTCGGCAAGGCGCGCATCAAGAGCATCGACGCCGACAACCTCCGCAGCGCGGTGACGCAGGGGCAGGTGGCGGTGGTGGCCGGCTTTCAAGGCGTCGACGCGCAGGGCAGCATCACCACGCTCGGTCGCGGCGGCAGCGATACGACGGCGGTCGCCGTCGCCGCGGCCGTGAAGGCCGACGCGTGCGAAATCTACACCGACGTCGAAGGCGTGTTCACCACCGACCCGCGCATTTGTCCCGGGGCGCGCAAGTTGGCGCGCATCTCCTTCGATGAAATGTTGGAGATGGCGAGCCTGGGCGCGAAGGTCTTGCAGATTCGATCGGTCGAGTTCGCCAAGCGGTACCACGTGCCGCTGCACGTTCGATCGAGTTTCTCCGACGTCGACGGCACATGGGTGGTTCCGGAGGAAACAAGCATGGAAGATGTGTTGGTATCGGGGGTCACTCTCGACCGCGATGAAACCAAGGTGACGCTACGCCACGTGCCCGATCGCCCGGGGCTTGCCGCGCGGGTGTTCGGCGCGATTGCCGGCGCCAACATCGTGGTCGACATGATTATCCAGAATGCCAGCGCCGAAGGATTTACCGATCTGACTTTCACCGTCCCGCGCGCCGACCATGCCCAGGCGCTCAAGGTGGTCAACGCGCTTGCGGCCGAAGTGGGCGCCGCCGGCGTGGCCACGGACACCGACGTGGCCAAGGTCTCGATCGTCGGCCTCGGGATGCGCAGCCACGCGGGCGTGGCCTCGACGATGTTCCAAGTCCTGGCCAATGAGAGCATCAACATTCAAATGATCTCCACCTCCGAGATCAAGGTGTCGGTCGTGATCGATGCCAAGTACGCCGAGTTGGCGGTGCGCGTGCTGCACGAAGCGCTGGTCGAGCGCGGCGCCGCCGCAGGAGCACGTGCGTGAGCCGCAGCATCCAGATCTACGACACCACGCTGCGCGACGGCAGCCAGGCCGAAGACGTTGCCTTCACGCTGGAAGACAAGCTGCGGATTGCCGAGCGCCTCGACGAGTTCGGCATCCGCTACATCGAGGGCGGCTGGCCCGGATCGAATCCGCGCGACGAGGCGTTCTTTCGCGAAGCCAAGCGTCTGTCGCTGAAGCACGCGCGGATCGCCGCGTTCGGCTCGACCCGCCGCGCCAACGTCAAAGCCAGCCATGACACCAACGTGGTCATGTTGCTGCGCGCCGAAACGCCGGTGATCACAATCTTCGGAAAGACCTGGGATCTCCACGTTCGCGACGCCCTGCACATCTCGAAGACCGCGAATCTGGAAGTCATCCACGACACGGTGTCCTACTTGAAGAGCAAGGTCGACGAAGTCATCTTCGACGCCGAACACTTCTTTGACGGCTATCGCGCCAATCCGGAGTTTGCCATCGAGTGCGTGCGCGTCGCCGCCGACGCCGGTGCCGACCTGTTGTGCCTGTGCGACACCAACGGCGGTCGGTTGCCGGACGAAATCGCGCAGGCGGTCGATGCCGTCCGCGCCGCTGTGCCGACACCGCTCGGCATTCATTGTCACAATGATTCGGAGCTCGCCGTCGCCAATACGCTCGCCGCCGTGCAGCACGGGGCCGTACAAGTCCAAGGCACCATCAACGGCATCGGCGAACGCTGCGGCAACGTGAATCTGTGCTCGGTGATCGCCAACCTCCAACTCAAGATGGCGTACAAGGTGGTGACTCCGGCGCAGCTTCGTCACCTGCAAGCGGTGTCGCGCTACGTCTACGAGTTGGCCAACATCGAACCCAACAAGCGCCAAGCCTACGTGGGCCAGAGCGCCTTCGCCCACAAAGGCGGCGTCCACGTCGCCGCCGTGCAGAAGAATCCACTGACCTACGAGCACATCGATCCGTCGGTGGTCGGGAACCATCAGCGCGTGCTGGTCTCCGATCTCTCGGGGCGCGGCAACATCGTCTACAAAGCCCAGGAGTTCGGTATCGATCTCGAAAGCACCGACCTCAACGTCCGCAAAGTGCTCGCGGACCTCAAGGAGCTCGAGCATCAAGGCTACCAGTTCGAGGGCGCCGAAGCGTCGTTCGAGCTGCTGTTGAAGAAGGGACTCAACGGTCGGGTCCGTCATTTCAAGCTCATCGGCTTTCGCGTGATCGACGAGAAGCGCAGCGAAGACGATCCGCCGCTGGCCGAAGCCACCATCATGATCGAGGGGCCCGACGGCACCATCGAGCACACCGCCGCGCAGGGCAACGGTCCAGTCAACGCTTTGGACATGGCGCTGCGAAAAGCGCTGACCAAGTTCTATCCGCAGATCGAGGAAATGAAGTTGCTCGATTACAAGGTGCGCGTGCTCAGCTCCGGAACCGGCACCACGGCGTCCGTGCGCGTGTTGATCGAATCGGGGGACGAACACGAGCGCTGGGGCACCGTTGGTGTCTCACCCAACGTCATCGAGGCGAGCTGGCAGGCGCTGGTCGACAGCATGGAATACAAGCTCTACAAGGACGCCAAGCGCCGGCAGCGAGCGCCGATCGCTGCCGAGGGCGCGTCGAAGGCGAAGCGCTAAACTATCCAGGGGTCGTCACCGGTGATTTACCTCGATCACAACGCCACCACCCCGCTGCGGCCGGCGGTGCGCGCGGCGATGCTGCCGTATTTCGGCGACGAGTTCGGCAATCCGTCGAGCGTTCACCGCCTCGGTGCGCGCGCCCGTGTCGCGATCGAGTCGGCGCGGGCCGACCTGGCGCACGCAATCGGAGCCCGGCCGAGCGAAGTCGTGTTCACCGGCGGTGGCACCGAGAGCAACAACCTTGCTTTGTTCGGAGTCGCCGCGAACCGCGAAGGCCCGATCGTCACGACCTCCATCGAGCACTCGTCGATCCTCGCCCCGTTGGCCACCCTCGCGACGGCGGGGCGCGACGTGCGGCGGTTGGCGGTCGATCGGGATGGCCGCGTCGATCTCGACGCGCTCGACGCTGCGCTGCGAGACGCGCCGGCGCTGGTGAGCATCGGCTGGGCCAACAACGAGATCGGCACGATCCAAGCGATCCCCGACATTGCGGAGCGGTGTCGCGCCGCACGGGTGTTGCTACACGTCGACGCGGTGCAAGCGTTCGGTAAGATCCCGGTTGCGGCACATGCGTGCGATCTGATGTCGGTCTCGGCGCACAAGATCGGCGGCCCGAAAGGCGCCGGGGCGTTGTTCGTCCGTTCCGGCGTGCCCGTCACGGCGCGTATGTTCGGCGGCCCGCAAGAGCGCGGACTGCGTGCCGGAACCGAAAACGTCGCGGCGATCGTCGGATTCGGCGTCGCGTGCAACGACCTTGCGATCGACCAGGCTGATCAGAAGCGCACGCTGCGCGAGCGACTGTGGAGCGGATTGCTGGCGCGGATCGACGGGATCGAACGCAACAGCCCGCTTGACCCCTGCTTGCCGAACACACTCAACGTCCGTGTGCCCGACGTACGCGGCGAAGCGCTGGTCGCGGCGTTGGACCTTGAAGACATCGCCGCCTCGACCGGATCGGCCTGCGCGGCGGGTGCCGCCGAGCCGTCGCACGTACTGCGCGCGATCGGGTTGATTGAGGATGATGCTCGCGACGGTGTCCGATTCAGCCTTGGGCGCGATACCAGTACCGCGGACGTGGATCGAGTTATTCAAGTGGTGGATGAAGTCGTGGCGCACATGCGCCGCGTGCGTCGCCAGGTGGCCCATGGCTAAGCGGGTGGTCGTCGGCATGAGTGGCGGCGTCGACAGCTCGGTCGCTGCAGCGCTGCTAGTAGAGCAAGAATACGACGTGGTCGGCGTCGCCATGCGCCTGTGGGCCGGGGAGGACGGAACATCCACCAGCGGTTGCTGCACCCTCGACGACTTCCTCGATGCCCGTCGGGTGGCGGCGCAGCTCGGCATTCCGTTCTACGTCATGGATTTTCAGCGCGAGTTCACCGCCGCGGTCGTCGACCCGTTCGTCACTGAATACCTCGCCGGGCGGACGCCCAACCCGTGTGTGCGCTGCAACCAGTTCGTCAAGTTTGGCACCTTCTGGGACCGTGCCCGGGAACTTGGCGCAGACTACGTCGCCACCGGTCACTATGCTCGCGTGGAACGCACCGCGAGCGGAGAACCCGAACTGTGGCGCGCCGACGACGAGGCGAAGGATCAATCGTACTTTCTGTTCGCGCTGCCGCCCGCCGTACTGCGACACTGTCTGTTCCCAGTCGGGCGGCTCCTGAAGCGCGACGTCCGCGCAATTGCCGAGCGACTGCGGCTGCCGGTCGCCGCCAAGCCCGAGAGCCAAGAGGTATGCTTTGCGCCGCGGCGCGAATACGTCTCGTTCGTTGCCAAGCACGCGTCCGCAACGACCAGCGCGGGCGACATCGTCGATGTCGACGGCAAGATTGTCGGCCGGCACGACGGCGTCCATCAATTCACCATCGGCCAACGCCGCGGACTCGGTCTCGGCGGCGGTGCGCCCAAGTATGTCACCGCAATCGATGCGGAGCGGGGCGAAGTGCGCGTCGGCCCACGCGACGCTACGATTGCCGGCGGCGTAGTGGCGAACGATGCGATCTGGATCAATGGCAAGCCGCCATCGCGTGGGGCGACCGTTGCGATCAAGATCCGCTCCCGCTTCGAGCCAACGCCGGTTCGCGTCGAGGACGCGACGGCGAGCAGCTTCACGGTCAGCACCGCAACCGGATTGGCGGCCGTCACGCCCGGCCAAGCCGCCGTGCTGTACGACGGGGAGCGTGTCGTCGGCGGCGGTTGGATCGTTCGCGCACTCCCGCGAGTCGCGGCCGCCGCGTAAGACGCTTCATCCATGAAGGTCGCGATCACCACGCTCGGCTGCAAGGTCAACCAGTACGACACCGCGTCGGTGGCCACCGAGTTGATCCGCGCAGGTCATGCGGTCGAGGACTTTGGTCCCGGTGCGGACGTCTACATCGTCAACAGTTGCACGGTCACCGATCGTGCCGACGCGGAAAGCCGACAGCTCGTGCGCCGCGCCAAGCGCTGGAATCCCGCGGCGCGGGTGATCCTGACCGGCTGCTACGCGGCGGCGAATCCGGACGGTGCGGCCGCGGTCGCGGAGGTGGACTACGTCGTCAGCCTCGGCCAGCGTGCGGAGTTGCTCGGCGCGGTGGACGGGACGCTCAACGGCCGGCGGATTCATGTCGACAATCTCCGCAAGGCCGAAGGTGCTCCGCTGCTGGGTGCCGACGTCTTTGCCGGCCGGACGCGCGCATTCCTCAAGGTGCAAGACGGCTGCGATCTGTTCTGCACGTTCTGCATCGTGCCGTGGTCGCGCGGGCGCAGCCGCAGCGTGCCGCCGCGGGCGATACTCGACGAACTCGACCGCCTCGCCGCGCGCGGTTTTCAAGAAGTTGTGCTGACCGGCATCCATCTCGGCGGCTACGGACACGACCTCTCCCCTCGAATCGGCCTGGCCGAACTCGTCGAGATGATCGCCGAACGCCGGCCGCTGCCGCGCGTTCGACTGAGTTCGATCGATCCGCCGGAAGTCTCGGCGCGCTTGCTCGATCTGATGCGCCAGAGCGACGTGATCTGTCCACATCTGCATATGCCGATCCAGTCGGGCGACGACACCGTGTTGCGCCGAATGCGCCGCCGCTACGATGCGGCGCTGGTGCGCGAGGTCGCCACGGAGATTCGCCGTCGATTGCCGGAGGCCGGACTCGGAACCGACGTCATCGCCGGCTTTCCGGGAGAAACCGAGGAGCAGTTTGCCAACACGGTGATCTTGCTGGAGACGCATCCGTTCACGTACCTGCACGCGTTCCCGTTCTCACGGCGTACGGGAACGACCGCGGCCAAGCAGTTCGGCCACTTGCCGAAGCGAGACATCGCCGCGCGCGCCCAGCGATTGCGGATGCTGGGTGAGCGCAAACGCCGTGAGTTCGCGGCGCGCTTCGTCGGCGCGCAATTGCGTGTGTTGGTCGAGGCCGGCGATGACGGCCGCGGATGCGTCGGTTATGCGCGCAACTACGTGCGCGTCGCCGTGGCCGGGAACGCGATTGCAGGCAATCGCGAGGTCAGCGTGCGCGTGCACGGCGTTCGTCGCGACTGTGCGGAGGGCGTCGTTGACGCGGCGTAACGCTCATGCCGCTTCGGATTCCCTCGACGACGCGTTGACGCGCACCGCGCAGCGCATCGGCCACGTTTTCCACACTCCGGAGCTGCTCCTCCAAGCCGTATCGCACTCGTCGCTGCCGCGCTCGGCCGAACCGTGCGCGAGCGAGCGCTTGGAGTTTCTCGGCGACGCGGTCTTGAACCTCACAATTTCCGAATTGCTCTTCGACCGCCACTCGGATTGGAGCGAGGGGAAGTTGTCGCTGACGCGCGCGAGCCTGGTGCAAACCGCGTCGCTGGCGAGTATGGCGCAAGCCTTGGAACTGGACGCCGCACTCCGGCTCGGACGGGGCGAGGAAAAGACCGGCGGCCGCCGCAAACCGTCGATCTTGGCGGCGGCGTATGAATCGGTGATCGGCGCCGTGTTTCTCGACGCCGGCTACCGCCAGGCGCGGGCGGTCATCGCCCGCCATTTTGCGTCGGCGTTGGCGACCGAGCACTTCGCCGGTGGCGACCCGAAGACGCAACTGCAGGAGGTGGTGCAGGCGCGCCACCGTCAGATGCCGGTGTATCGCGTGCTCGAAACCAGGGGGCCGGATCATGCGCGGCAATTCGTGGTGGCGGTCGAGATCGACGGCCACGTCATCGCTGAAGGCGGCGGGACGAGCAAGCGCGCTGCGGAACAGTCGGCCGCCGCCCGGGCGTTGTGGGAATTGCACGCGAAGGATCAGCCGACGTGATCGCACTGCAACGCATTGGGTGGGGTACCATCATCTTGTTCGGCGTGAGCGTGCTGACGTTCTTACTCGCGTTTGTTGTACCGAGTGATCCGGCGCAAACCGTCGCCGGGCCGAAAGCCGACCGCGAGACGCTCGAGCTGGTGCGCCGCGAGATGGGCCTCGACGCCCCCATGCCCATCCAGTTTGCCCGCTACGTCGGCCGGCTCGTGCGAGGCGATCTCGGGCGCTCGTACGTCACTCGCCAGAACGTCCGCGACGCCATCCTCGAACGCGTGCCGGCGACGCTGTATTTGGCGCTGGTCAGCCTCACGCTCGCCGTCGCCGTCGGCATCACCATCGGCGTCGCCACCGCCGTGCGTGAAGGCACCTCGATCGATCTCGGGGTCCTGGTTGCGTCATTGGTCGTGTTGTCGCTGCCGGTGTTTTGGGTCGGCATTCTCCTACTCGATGCGTTTGCGTTTCGGCTGCGCTGGTTGCCGCTTGGTGGATACGGCGGTGCGCGATTCGTAATCTTGCCGGCGTGCGCACTCGCGCTGGGCAACGCGATGTACTACGGGCGCGTCGTGCACACCAACATGCGCGACGTGCTCGGTCAGGACTACATCCGCTCCGCGCGCGCGAAGGGCGTGGCGCCGTGGCGCGTCTGCGCTACCCACGCGCTGCGCAACGCCCTGATTCCGATCACCACGCTCGTGGGGCTGGACTTCGCCGGACTGATGGGCGGGGTGGTGTTGACCGAGACCGTATTCAATTGGCCGGGTCTCGGACGCCTGGCGGTCGAAGCGGTGTTCAACCTGGATATCCCCGTGATCATGGGCACCGTACAGCTCAGCGCGCTGATCGTCGTCGTCGTCAATACGTTGGTGGACGTACTGTACCTCGCCATCGACCCGCGGATTCGCTACGCGCGATGACTGCGAGCACGCCGGAACGACAGCGCCGTCTCACCGCCGTCGGAGGCGTCATGGTGCTGAGCGTGGTGATCATCGCGCTGCTCGCGCCGTGGCTGGCGCCGTACGATCCGCTGCGTGCGGTGGCGGACAGCTTCGGCGAGCCGTTCGCGCCGCAACATCGCTACCTGCTCGGCACCGACGAGTTGGGGCGCGACGTGTTGAGCCGATTGCTGTTCGGCGCGCGCATTTCCCTGCTGGTCGCGGCGGCGGCGACCGCGATGACGATGTTGATCGGAACCGGCGTCGGCCTCGCCGCCGGCTTCTTCGGCGGGTGGATCGACGCGTTGCTGATGCGGGCGACCGACGTGGTGCTCGCGTTACCCGATCTGCTGCTCGCGCTGGCGCTGGTGGCGTTGATCGGTCCCGGATTGACGTCGATTCTGGTCGTGATCGGACTGGTGCGCTGGGCGGGCGTCGCGCGCACCGTGCGGGGCGAGGTGCTGACGCTGCGCGAGCGCGATTTCATGCTGGCGGCGACCGCGCTCGGCGCCTCGCCGGCGCGCGTGATGATCCGCCATCTGCTGCCGAACACGTTGCCCACCATCATTGTGATGACCGCACTCGCCACTTCCGGTGCGATCGTGCTCGACGCCGGCTTGAGTTACCTCGGGCTCGGCGTGCCGGTGCCGACGCCGAGCTGGGGCCGCATGTTGAGCGACAGCCAGACGTTCTACCGCAGCGCGCCGTGGCTCATGGTGTTTCCCGGCATCGCAATCGTCTACGCGGTCATCGCCTTCAATTTTCTCGGCCACGGTCTGCTCGCGCTGCTGCGCAGTCGGGAAGAGTAGGGTGCTCGTCGTTTGCGTGTTGATCGCGCTGCTAGCCGGATGCAGCGGCTCGCAGCCGACGGCGGCGCCGCCCGACTACCTCCGGCTCGCCGGCGTCGATGACGTGCCGACGCTCGATCCCGCGATCGGGTACGACACCACGTCGTGGTTCTTCGAGCAGATGCTCTTCAATACCCTGCTCGACTACGACGACGACGGCCAGCTCGTGCCCGAGCTTGCGCGCGCGTGGGACGTGAGCCCGGACGGGAGAACGTACGTCTTTCATTTGCGCGACGACGTTCGCTTCAGCAACGGACGGTCGCTGGTGGCCGCCGACGTCAAGTTCTCCCTCGAACGCGTCTTGCGTCCGCGCACGCGGTCGCAGGGAATCGAATTCTTCAGCGGTATCGCCGGCGCGCGCGAGTTCGTCGCGGGCACGGCGTCGGAGGTGCGCGGGCTGCAACCCGTGAGCGATCACGAGCTGCGGGTGGAGCTGGAGCACTTCGATCCGTTGTGGCTGCACAAGCTGGCGATGCAGTTCGCGGCGGTGGTGCCGCACGAAGCAGTGGAACAGTGGGGCGAAGACTTCGCGCAGCACCCCGTCGGCAGCGGCCCGTTCGTGCTCGGCGAGTGGATTCGCGGGCAGCGCTTGATGCTCGAACGCAACCCGCACTACTTTGCGCCGAACCGCCCACGACTCGCCGGTGTCGTTCGCACGGTGGGCGTGAACGATCAGCTCGCGTGGTTCCGCTATGAGGCGGGCGAGCTCGACGTCGCGCAGACCATCCCGCCGCCCGAGTTTCCGCGCGTGATTCGTGATCCGGCGTTCGCCCCGTTGTTGAAGAGGGAGACGTCGCTGCGGACGCAGTACCTCGGGCTCAACTGCGAGGTCGCGCCGTTTTCGGACCGGCGTGTCCGCCAAGCGGTGGCACACGCGGTCAACAAGACGAAGTTGCTCCGCTTGATCAACAACCGCGGCATCGAAGCGAGCGACATTCTGCCGCCAAACATGCCGGGCGCCAACCCAAACGATCCACAACGGCCGCGCTACCAATTCGATCCGGCTCGCGCGCGGGCGCTGCTGGCGGACGCGGGCTACCCCAACGGATTCGCAAGCACGCTCTGGGTACGATCGGATGAAGATGGGCGGCGCATGGCGCAAGCCATTCAGCAGGATCTGGCCGACGTCGGGATCAAGGTGGAGATTCGCCCGATCGCCTGGGGACCGTTTCTGCAGGCAGTGCGTACGCCCGGGTTGGTCCCGCTGTTTCAGCTCGGGTGGGAGGCGGATTTTCCCGATCCCAGCAACTTCCTCGAGGTGCTGTTTCACTCGAAGAATCGCGGCTCGAACAACGACGTGTTCTACAGCAACACCGCGGTGGATTCCTTGCTCGATCATGCGGCGGTCACCATCGAGCCGGCGGCGCGGCTCGAGTTACTGGGCCAGGCCGACCGTTTGATTATGGCTGATTCGCCGTGGGTGCCACTGTATCACCCGGTGGCATATCAGGTGGTGAGCCGGCGGGTGCGGGACTTTCGACTACATCCGCTGCGGCCGGCGCGGGTGGAGGGCGTTTGGCTCGACGGCGGCGGCGCGGCGGTGGAGCGGAAGCCGGCGCCGGCACCGTCTCAACCTCGCCCGTCCGCATTTTGAAGATCAGGTCGGCGACGCGGCTTGCGGCCTTCAACTTCGAGCTCAGCTCCGCGTTGCGCCGCTGCTCCTCGGCGACGCGCGTGCGCAGCGCTTCATTTTCGGCCTTGGCATCATCGAGCGCGCCGACCGGCACCGAGACCTGCGACGCACGCGTCCGCAGGACGGTCAACTCTTGCTGTGCGGTCGCGAGCTGCGCCTGCAGAGTGGCTTCGCGCTCTTGGCTAGCGCCAAGGTCACGTTTGGCGCTGGCTACCAGCTCGTCCTGCTTTGCTTGCAGCGCAGCCACGCGTGCCTGCGCCGCGGCGTCGGGGGCGGGCGCACCTTCGGCAATCGTCGGCGGCGGTGCGGCGGCGCGCGCCTGCAAGGCGGCGAGTTCGTTCGCCAGCCGTTCGCGCTCGTCGCGTTCCTTTTCAAGCTGACCGCGCAACTGATTGACCTCGGAGCGAGCTTGCTGCAGCTCTTCGCCTTGCACCGGTGCGGCGGGCGCGGCGGCCGCGATCGGCGCCGACGACGTTTCCTGCTTGAGCTTCGTCAATTCGGTTTCGACTTGCTCACGACGCCGCTGCTCTTGCGCCAGTTGATCCTCGACGCGCGCCAGCTTTTGCCGTGCGCTGTCGGCCGCCGATTGCGCGTCGGCCAGGTCGCGACGGGCTTGCTCAAGTTCGGCCGAGGACGCACTCGGTGCCACGGGAGCCGAGGCTGGTGCGGCCGGTGCGGCGGCGCTGGCTTGCAAACGTTCCACCGATGCCTGCAGCTCGCCTTCGTGAACTTGCAGGCGTTGCAGTTCGCGCTGGAGAACCTCGACCTGCTCGTTGCGCTGCGCCAAGCCTTCGCGCAGCAGGGCATTCTCTTCTTCCTGCCGGCGCGCGACCACTTGAGCGTCCTCGATCGGCGCAGCGATCGGCGCGGCAGCAGCGGGTGATGGCGGCGGTGGTGCGGGCTCGGGCGCGACCTTCGCGGGCGGCGCACACGCCGTACTCGCGGTTAGGATGAGCACGGCGAGGAGCGACCGGGGGCAAAGTGATCCGCCAAGACGCGGTGCGCAACGCATGGACGCGCACAGTACAAAGAACGGGGGCGGGTTGTAAAGTTCAATTTGGCAGCGTGACTTCGCCAAACGGTGTGCGGCAGGGCGGACCGGCCGCATGCCACAGGCGCGCGCGCTGCGTGGCGCGCGGGACAATCAGGATGCTCGCAGAGCAGGTTCCGAAGCGCTCGGCGTGCACGCACAAGTTGTTGGGAGGCAATTCGGACCGCGGATCGAGCGGCGTCGAGTGATCCGCGAGGATGGGCTGCAAACGCTCGACCAGACGTTCCGGGTCGGCGGTGAGAGCGAGCGCGACCGATTCGAACAGTCGTGCCGACTTGGCGATGCGGGGGCAGGTGGGATCGTTGAGTGCCAGGTTGGTCAGCAAGTGGACACCCGGCGGCAGCGACGTAATGTGAATGCGTGCGTCGTCGTTGTGCGCAACATAGGCGTGCGACGGCGTGGCGAGCAATAGATTGAATCCGTTGTAGCGCTCGCCGGCTTCGTTGTGCAGGTGCGCGAGCGCGTCGTCGAGGGAACGACACTGCAGCATCTCCAGCGCGAGTAGTCCGCGCGAGCGCAACGTCGGATTGACGGCGGCGATGCCGCCCGGTCGCCGGCGGTTGAGCAGCCCGACCACGAGCCCGTCTTCGTTGACGCCGAACCAGGTGCCGCCGGCGACCAGATCCTGGCCCGCCACAACCCACGGATCGTGGGCGATCACCTGCGGCGGGGTGGCCGGGCGATCGTAGAACTCATCGCGGTTCGCGGCGACGACGAGCGGGTAGGGCTCGAACTGCCGCAAATACAGCGCCAGCGTGCACACGCGGCGATCATAGGAACAGGACGCCGGTGACGCAACGCGCCCCACACGCTCGTGGGGTGAACTCCGTTGTCTTGGTAATGACCGTGTGTTAACTACCGAGTCTGATTGCGGGCTTCACGGGAGACTCTATGTTTGCATCGATCGAAGATGTGATCGAGCGCTTTGCTCAGCAGAAATACATCTGCAACCGGCGCATCGCGACCGTTGTGTACCTGGCGGGACAGTTGGGCAAGCCGATCCTCGTGGAGGGCCCCGCGGGCGTCGGCAAAACCGAACTCGCCAAGGTCATCGCCAGCTCGCTCGATCACGAGTTGATTCGTCTGCAGTGCTACGAAGGGCTCGACGAAGCCAAGGCGTTGTACGAGTGGGAATACGCCAAGCAACTCCTGTACACCCAGATCCTGAAGGACAAGATCAGCGAAGTCATCGGCGGCGCCAAGTCGCTCAAGCAAGCGGTCGACAAGATCGCCAGCGAGGATGATGTCTTCTTCTCCGATCGGTTCATCCTGCCGCGCCCGCTGCTGAAGGCGATCTCCGCGGCGGCACCGACCGTGCTGCTGATCGACGAGATCGACAAGGCCGACACCGAGTTCGAAGCGTTTCTCCTCGAAGTGCTGAGCGATTTTCAAGTCAGCGTGCCCGAGTTGGGGACGCTGAAGGCGCGCCACGTGCCGCTGGTCGTGCTCACCAGCAACAACGCGCGCGAGATGTCCGACGCGCTCAAGCGGCGCTGCCTGCATCTCTACATCGACTTTCCGCCGGTCGAGCAGGAACTCGAAATCGTGCGCATGAAGGTGCCCGGGATCAACGAGGCGCTCGCGCACCAGGTGGTGGGCGCCGTGCAGCGCATCCGTCAGATCGACCTCAAGAAAGCCCCCAGCATCAGCGAGACCCTCGATTGGGCCAAAGCGCTCACGCTGCTCAACGTTGCCCATCTCGACACCGCGTTGGTGAACGATACGCTGAGCACGATCCTCAAATACGAGGGCGACATCCGCAAGGCACAAGACGAGCTGAAGGACTACATTCAGCGGCAGAAGGCCAAGGCGCAGCCGGCAGCGGGTGAGAGCACCAGCACCAAGGATCTCCTCCACTAGCCCCACACGTCCAGCGCATGGACGACAAAATCATCGAGTTCACGGCGCTGCTGCGCCAGAACGGCCTGCGGGTCTCGATGGCCGAGCACATGGACGCGTTCCATGCGCTGCAGGTGCTGGGCATCGGCGACCGCACGATCTTCAAAGACTTGCTGCGCGCGACGATGGTGAAGCGCAGCATCGACATGGCGCCGTACGACGAGCTGTTCGATCTGTACTTCACCGGGCTCGGCGAAATCATCAAGCACTCGACCGAGACCACGCAAGGCGCGCTGGGATTGAGCGACGCCCAGCTCCAGCAGTTGATGGAGCAGCTCGCCAGCGTGCTCGCCGAGATGGGGATGGAGATGTCCGAGCTGGCGCAGGCGCTGCTCTCCAACAACACCGGACAAATCGAGAAGATGTTGCGCGAGGCCGCGGAGCAGGCCCGCCTCGGGCAGATCGAGCGCTCGTTTCAAGAAGGCCGCTACGCCCACAGCCTGGCGCAGCAGCTCGGGCTAGGCGAGCTGACGCAGGAGATCGAATCGCTGCGGCAAGCCTTGGCGCAAGCCGGCCTCGATCCCGAGATGGCGGAGCGGTTGCAGCAGTTCCTCGATCGGCGTCTGCAGGATCTCGGCGACATCATCAAGAAAGCGGTGCGCGCCGAGTTGGCCAAGCGCGACCCATCGCAGCGCGACACCGAGCGCATGCGCAGCCTGGCGGAAAAGAGCTTCTACTATCTGTCCGAAGACGAAATCCGGCGCATGAAGGAAGCGGTGTCGAAGCTGGCGCAGCGGTTGAAGAACGTGGTGGCGATTCGCAAGCGCAAAGCCAAGCGCGGCAAGTTCGACGTCAAGGACACGCTGCGCAAGAACCTGCAGTACGGCGGCGTGCCCTTCAAAATCCAGTTCGACCGTCGCGTGCGCGACAAGCCGCAGGTCGTCATCTTGTGCGACGTATCCGATTCGGTGCGCAACGTCTCACGCTTCATGCTGCAGTTCGTGTACTCACTGCAGGATCTCTACTCGCGCGTGCGCAGTTTCATCTTCGTCAGCGAGCTGGGCGAAATCACTCACCTGTTCGAGGAGCAGGAGATCAACGAAGCGATCGACCAGGCGCTGACCGGGAACATCATCAACGTCTTCGCGCACTCCGACTTCGGGCGCGCGTTCCGCTCGTTCCACCGCGACTACATCGGCGTCATCAACAACAAGACCACGGTGATTGTCCTGGGCGACGCCCGCAACAACTACAATCTCCCGCACGAATGGGTGCTCAAAGAGATTCAGACCCGCGCAAAGCAGGTGATCTGGCTCAACCCCGAGAACAAGATGACGTGGGGATTCGGCGACAGCGAAATGGATCGGTACCTGCCGTTCTGCGATCTGGTCGAAGAGTGCCGCAACCTGAATCAACTCTACCGCGTCATCGATCAACTGGTCGCGTAAGTCCTGCGTTCTCTCCGCGAGAAGGGAGTTGACCTGCTCCGGTGTTTCTGAGCAGAATGCACGCAGAACGGTGAGCCCCTTGGACAATGCGGTGCTGATGAGCGTGGGCGGACTGACGCTCGATCCCGTCACCAAAACCCCGATTGTGATCCTGAAGGATCCAGACAACAAAGTGAATCTGCCGATTTGGATCGGGTTGCTCGAGGCTACCGCAATGGCCACGGAGTTGGAAGGCATCAAGATGGCGCGGCCGATGACCCACGATCTGTTGCGGACCGTCATCGGCGAGCTGGGCGCCGAGGTCGACCGGGTCGAGATCACCGATCTGAAGGACAACACCTACTTCGCGGTGATTCACCTGCGGGTCAACGGCGACCAGCGGGTGATCGATTCGCGCCCGAGCGACGCGATCTCGCTGGCGCTGCGCACCAAGAGCCCGATCTACGTCGCCAAGCACGTGCTGGAAACGTCGACGGTGCTGCAACAGATGGATGAAGATTCCCCCTCGAACCTTTCGAACGTCGCGCGCGACAAGTGGTCCGAGATCCTCGAAAAGATGACGCCGGACGACTTCAAGTACAAGATGTAGTTTCGCGCCGTCTGATCCCCCAATCGATTCGATCCTGTTTCTACCGTGTCACGACCTGCCCGCATTCGCCGCAAAGACCTCAAGCGGCCCGACGAGTTCGTCACCATCAGCGCCCGCGCGCTCGGCTGGGCGCGGACACACCAGCGCAACCTCGCCATCGCCGGCACCGCGCTCGCCATCGCCATTGTCGGTACGGCCGTGTTCTTTGCGGTGCGCCAGGCGCGTCTCCGCGATGCCAACGTCGATCTCGGGCGCGCCTTGGTTTTGTATCGCGATGCGGCGAAGGCCACCGACGCGAGCAATCAACTCGCCGAGGTCGGCCGGCGCTGGAGCGGGACCTCGCCGGGCGACGTTGCCACGCTGCTGGCCGGCGCCAGCGATCTTCGTCGCGACAACACCGACAGCGCGGTGGCAGCGCTGCAGGAGGTTGGGGCGCGCGACTGGCCACCGTACGTGAAGCAACAGATTCTGTTGAACCTCGGCTACGCGTTCGAAAAGAAAGGGCAGGGCGCCGAAGCCATCAGCAAGTACGCCGAAGCCTCGTCGCTTGACGGCCCGTACACCTTCGACGCGCTCCTCGCCGAAGCCCGCGTGCAGGAAGCGACCGACAAGACCAAGTCGCGGGCGCTTTACGAGCGCCTCAAACGCGACTTCCCGGATTCGCCCGAAAAAGACTTCATCGAAGCGAAGCTCGCTGCCAATTGAGCAACGTCTTTGTTCCGCCTTACCTGCGGCGGCGCAGCCACCACAGACCTGCTGGAAGCAGACACAGCAGCGCTGAACTCGCGGCGGTCAAGTCTCCGATCGCGCAGCCGCCGGTCGCTGATGTTGTCCCGGTGGTCGCGGTGGTCGGATGGGCCGCAGCGCTGCTCGGGGCTAGCGTTGCGGTTGGTACTCCGTTCGCGGTCGGATCGACGCCCGACGTTCGGGCGCCACTTGGCGCCGCGGTCGGTGGTGCCGCTGCGGAGGCCGCGCAGTTTCCTCCACCGACGGCAACGGCGAACGGCCGGTGACCGACCGCGATGGTCGCCATGATCTGATTGCGCGACGCCCGGTTGATGACCGAGACTGTATCGGAACCCGAGTTGGCGACGTAGGTGTATGCGCGCACGCGGTTGGGAACATGTGCCACCGCCGCCGGCTGGTCGCCGACGGCGATTAAGGCGTGAACGACATCGGTGCGTGTGGGAATGATCGAGACGATCGGCGCGCCGAAATTGGTGACGTAGGCGAACCGCCCATCGGGGGTAACACTGATGCCGCTCGGCCTCAAGCTCAGACCAATCGTGCCGGTGACCGTATTCGTGCCGGTGTCGATCACCGAAATGTTGAACGAACCGAAATTCGCGATGTAGAGCCGTCCATCCCGAGCGAACGCCATCCGGCCGGGTCGGGCGCCGACAGGGATCTTTGCCGTAACCGTGTTGGTCCCGCGATCGATGACCGAGACGCTTCCGAGCGACGCCGCATGTGTCACGTAAGCCCACGAACCCCAGACCGCGACATTCTCAGGAATCGGATCGACTGGAATGGTTGCAATCACCCGGGCGGTTCCGACCTCGATTACGGAAACGCTGCCGCCTTGTTTGTTCGTTACATACGCGAGCGACTCGGGAATGTCCGGATCTGCGGTATCGAGACCCGGCGGCCGCGCAATCCCGACCGGACCGGCGCCAACCGCGACTCTGCCGGCGACCGTCTGTGTGTTCGGGTCGATGAGCGAGACATCATTCGAGCCGAAGTTGGTGACGCAGGTAAATCCACCGTAGGCGCTGGTCACAATCCCATTCGGGTTGCGCCCGACCAGAATGGTTTTGGTGACGGTGTTGGTGAACACGTCTATTACCGAAACCGTGTCCGACCCGAGGTTGACGACATACACGCACGACTGTGCCGCAAGCGTTCCGGAGGAGAAATGAAGGAAGGCGAGCAGCACGATGCTGCCGACCGATAACCTCTGCATCGGATCGTTCTTGTAACCGCTGTCGCGCATATTCTTCGGCAAAGGTGGCTTCCGTCCGAAAAGCTCGCGGCGCGATCATCATGGCCACAGCGTGCAAGGTTTTTGAAGCGAATTCTGATGGAAGGGTGCGGCCGGTATGAACTCGCGTGTCGACAAGCGACCCCTGCCCAGACTATGCTACGCACGTTATCATAAGGGCGAGGCAGAGAGCGCAAGCGCTTCAATCTCCTAGTTGATCCGGGCAGATCGTCGGGTGCCAGACTTCGTCAAACAGAGGAAGAACGGAGAGTATGACCGCCGCGACGCCGGCGACGCGTTTGGCCAAGACACATATTCCCGATTGTTGAGGTGGCCCGACATCGCTGGTCGGTACAGACGCCTGTGCCGTCGCTGGCCGCGCATGAAAACGGCCGAGCGGTGGCAGAGCTCGGTGGCCGTCCTAATCATGCTTGTAACGCACGCGTACGCAATTTTCGCATACGGCCAGTGGAGCACCATGGACAAGACCCTCGACATGCTGAGGGACCAAGCAGCGGCTGCGCGGGATCAGGCTGCTGCGTCCAGAGCGCAGGCGGAATTGAGCAGGGTGGCATACGGCCCCCATCCAGCGACATAACGTATCTTATCGGACATTATGCTACACGCGCTCCTGCGGATCGAAGAGCTTTCGGTGCTCGTCGAGCGCGAAGCGGTCCGTCATTCCGGCGATGTAGTCGGCCACTACCCTGGCCAGGGAATCGCGCTCGCTGACGCGCCGATGGATGTGCGGCGGGAGTTGTTCGGGTTCGCTCATGTAGGCGCGGAACAGGTCCGCGATCACGCGCTGAACCTTGGTCATCATTCGCACTACGCGATGGTGACGGTACATTCGGTCCAGGAGAAACGCTTTCAGTTCTAGCCGGCGCTCTTCGAGATCCGGCGATAGACTCACCAACGGTTGTCCGTGACGCCGCACGGCGGCGACGTCGGCGATCGTCAGCGCGGCGATGTGGCCGCGCACGGTCGCGATCAGATCGGTCACCCACTGATCGATCATCAGTCGGATCGCCTGGTAGCGCTCGACGTGGGCGTCGGTTCCGGGATAGCGGTCGCGCACCGTCGTGATCGCCTCGTTCCACGCACGGACGGTTTCCAGCTCATGCGCATCCAGCAGCCCCGACTGCAGCCCGTCGTCGATGTCGTGGCTGTTGTAAGCGATCTCGTCAGCGTAGTCGACGATCTGAATCTCCAAACACGGGGCCTCGCCGGGCGCGTAGTCGCGCGCCAGCGGGCGATCGTACGGTGGCGAGTGCTTCACGATCCCTTCGCGCAACTCCCAGGTGAGATTGAGCCCGCGGAAGTTGGGATACCGCTCTTCGAGATAGTCGACGATGCGCAGGCTCTGCGCGTTGTGCTCGAAGCCCCCGTGCGCCGCCATCAGCTCGTCGAGGATGCGTTCGCCGGCGTGACCGAACGGCGTGTGCCCAAGATCGTGCGCCAGCGCCGCGGCCTCGGCCAACTCCTCGTTGAGATGCAACTCGCGCGCGATCGTGCGCGCGATCTGCGCGGCTTCCATCGTATGCGTCAGCCGTGTGCGATAGTAGTCGCCTTCGTGATTGACGAAGACCTGGGTCTTGTACTCCAGGCGCCGGAACGCGACCGAGTGTATGATGCGGTCTCGGTCGCGCTGGAACGCTAGGCGAAACGGATGATCCGGCTCGGCGAACGCGCGGCCCCGACTGGCCGCGCTCCGCATCGCATACGGCGCCAAATGCGCTTCGGTGTCGGCGATCGACCCCATCGGTCGACTTATATGCTTCGCCGGCTCGACCGGGCAAGCCGGCGGCCGACGTGCGCTCCGTGTGCCGAGGTACAACGTCGCTTGCGTGGCGTGTCACGCAATGCGAAGAACGGTTGCATGCTCCCGCGCGCGTATGCGCTGACCGAGTCTGATCGCGTCGCCGAAACGCTGGCGGTCATCCTCGAATCGGCGTGCGAGGTATGCTGGCTTCACCCGCGACGCGAGAGAACCTCGTCTCCCCTGCCCCGTCCCGCCGTCGTGATCGACGCGCGCACGCCATCGAATCAGCGCGCGGACGATGCGCTGGCGAACTGGCCGGGCGTCCCGACCATCCGCCTCGACGTCTCGCCGCAGAGCAGCCCGATCGCCACGCGCGCGGCGATAACCGAAATCCTGAGCCGGCGCCGGTCGATGCCGGAGGTTGCCGAAATCGTGCGCGCCATTGCCAATGAGGACTATCTCCATCTCCGGCACCGCCTGGTGGCGCTGCGCTGCTTGCTGGCGCTGGCCCCTTCAGACGACGACGGTCTACCGGCCTCGACCTGGCGTACGCTTTGTCGCGAGCAGGTGGCGGCGATCGTCGAACGCAGTGGCGAACTGCTCCGCGGCCGAGTGGGCTGAATGCAGGCGTTGCTCGCGATTCTCGCCCTGAGCGCGCTGGTGGTCGCGATTGTCGCCGCGCGATCGCAGCGCCGGCTCTCCGAAGCGGCACAGACCCGCGAGCTGCTGCACGCCGTGACCGCGTCGGCCGAGAGCGAACCAATGCCGGCCGTAGCGCCGAAGCCCCTCTTGGATCACCTCGACGCCGCGACCGGCTGGATCGTCGCAACCGGCGATGGCGTTTGCGTGCGCATCAGTGACCGTGCCCGTGAAGCGCTCGGTGTCGAAACGATCGCGCCGCCGCGGGACCTGTCCCTATCGGATCTCTTCGAGAACGGCGCGGCAACAATGGTTGGCTTGCTGGACGAACTGCGTCGGGACTCGGTCGCACCCGCTCGCCGGGTCCATCCGGCGGCGGATCCCACTCGCGCGCTCGAGCTGGCCGGCGTCGCACTGCGCGATCGTCGCGGCAACTTGTGGGGCGCTACCTTGCTGGTTCGTCCCGACCCGCGCGGCGCGGCGCATCCACTGCTTGCTCGCTGACGATTTGCCATTGTCCGTCGCGACGTTTCCACACCAGGATCTTGCGCCCGCGCGAGCGCTCGATCGCCGATTGATACGCTTGCTCGAACGTCGTCACCGCTTCGTCGCCGGCGGCGGCCAGCGTCACATCGCGCAGCTCGACAGCGATCTCGCCGCTGTGTTCAAAAATTGCCTGCTTGCGCGTCTGCCAGTCGGCACGTGAGCGACCGCGCTCATCGCTGAAGTCGGCCGCATAGAACGCGGCGTAGGCCACCACATCGCGCGCGGTCCACGCGCGTCGCCATCCTTCGAGGCGCTCGCGAATCGTCTGGGTCGCACTCGCGGTCAGCGCTTCGCTAGCACTGCCTGCGAGCGCGACGACATCTCGTCCCGGCACCAGCGTCGCGGTCGCCGCCCGAAAGTCCTTGGCATCAAACACCGCCGCGTCGGACGACTTCGTGGTCTTGGTTACGGACTCGATCGCCCAGCTCATCGCCCGCTGGCTGACCGGATCGGTCATACGCACACTCCACTCGCTGCGCCGCGCCACGCCGCGCAACCCCGGTTGCGGAATCGCGCCGCGCCACTTCAGCGGCCAGCTCCCGACCGCTACCAGCGCCGTGGCGGTGCGACGATACAGCGTCGCGCGTGCGCTCTTCGGATCCAGCAATAGCAACTGTATCCCCTCAGGCTCAACAAGGATCGACGTCTCACTCGGCACGTCGCGCCCTGTGTCCGTCGGTGGCGTAACTTCCGCTCTCGGCGTGGCGGTCGGTGAGGCCGTCAGACTCGGCTTGGCTGTGGCGGCGGCGGGAGCCGCTAACGTGCTCGCGACCGACGGGCTCACAATGGACCCGGCGAGCTGATCGGCGCGCGCGAGCAATTCCGGCGACGGCAGATTGGGTCCGGCGACGAGGATCTCACGCGCCCGTGCCGCCAACGCGAGTCGCCTTGGACCATCGGCCACCTCCGCCGACGCGAGCATTTCCTTGGCAGCCAGACGCACATAGATGGCCGCGAGATTCTGACGCGCGCGATCGTAGTCGGGTCGCAGGGTCAACGCGGTGCGCAACTCGGGCACCGCATCTTCGTCTCGCCCTTGCAACGCCAGCGCGACGGCGAGGTTGTTGTGGGCTTCGTAGGAATCGGCCGAGACCGCGAGTACCGCGCGAAAGCGCGCTTCAGCGGCGGCGAAGTCTCGCTCGGTGAGCGCGGCCAACCCGCCTGCAAAGTCGTCGCGACCAGGCGTCGCCGCCAAGGCCGCTGCCATTGATCCGAGGACGATCAGACTGGCAACCGCCGTGCGGATCATGCGTCGGCATTCACCGGCATTTCCGCCGGTGCCTTCGCACGACCAACACCCAACACGGTCAGCGCGCCGGCGAGGTCGTCGAGCCAGTCAAAATCCGCCCGTGACTCGCTCAGCGCGAACAACACGCCGCGTGTGTTGGCGTTGCCGAACGGAATCGCACGACCATGGGCGCGCGCGACCGTTTCGCCGGCCGGCGGAATCGATCGCCACATGCCGTCGACCAGTTCTCCGCCAGAATGGATCTCGGTCGCTTGCGCTCGGCGGGCGGCGCGGACCAGCGGATTCTTCTCGTTTGAAAGAGGAATCGTGGCGTCGCGCAGCGCCGGCGCCAAGGTGCGCCAGCGTTGGTTCCCACTCGGCGCCCGCGCCGCGATGATGCGCAGCGCTTCCCATTGGATCACCCCGACGCCGACGATGGTCCAGCGCGGATCGGCGAGCGCCGTCACCGCGAGGGCGCCCTGGCTCGGCGAGAGCACATCGCGCGCCCGCACGATTCGTCCCAGCGCAAGGTAGCGCTTGACTCGAGCGCGCCACGGACGACTGGCGACGGCGATCGCCAGACCGGCGACGATGATGCTGAGCGCAGCGATGGCGAGCACCCGATCGAGACGAAACCACGCCGGTGCAATCAGTTGGCCGGCATAGGTCGCGTCGACGGCCAGCCCGAGCGGGATGCGGCTGGGCGGCTCCGGCCAGCCCGCCACGCAAAAGACAATGCCGAGCGCGACACCTGCAATCGCGGCGACGATGACGCGCGGACCGGCGAGCGCGCATGCCGCGAACAATCCGCTGGCAAGGATAACGCCGGGAAGTGGGTCGACGAGCGCGGTCCGTGCGGTCGCCAGCGTTAGCAGCCAACCGGTCGCAATCGCACTGGCGCGCGCCAGCGACGCCGGCAGCGGCTGCAGCAGGAGTACGAGGGCGAGGGCCACCTGGACGACGGCCAATCCGGCAGCAAGCTCACGAATCGCGGACAGCAAGCCGACGCTGCCGAGCAGCGTAGGTCCAGCGGCGATCGCACCGGTGAGCACCGCGCTGGCAGCGACATGGCCAAACGGCACCGCCCGGCGCCAATCATCTGCGACAGTCTTCACCAATACCTCGACGCGTGAAGGCGCGGAGCACAGAAACTGCGCGAGCGCCTGCACGTCCTTATGGCAAACCTGGCATGAGAGTTCCAGAGTCTTCTGCGAGAGAGCCGTCGTGAAGGCGCGCGCGGCAGGCAAATGACAAATTATGGTCTGCGGCGTCACTTCACTAACGCATCACTCCGAGAATTTTACCCGCCGGCATTCGCCGAACACGGCATGGAGGTTGCGTAACCTGCGAATGGGCAAGGCTATCCGATGCGTATGGTGCGCGTACAAACCCGGCGATACCCGCGCCTGCTGTGTGATGTGCGGGGTTACAGCATGGTTGAGATGATGGTGGCGCTCTCGGTGGCCGCGATCATCATGGCAATCGCGATTCCACGCTTGAGGACGCAACGGGTGAACATCCAAACTGCATATCGACAGGTCATCGCGGCGTTCCGAATTGCCCGCGCAAACGCCATCAGCAAAAGCACGCACTACCAGGTGTCGTTCCCGGATTCGACGCACGTCAAGATCTCCCCGATGTATGAACCCACGCCGGGTTCGGGAGTCTGGGTCGTCGATACGACAAAGGTTCAAACCCAGGTCCTCCCGAACAGGACCACTATCAATGCCGCCGCTGTGAACACCCTCGTCGAGTTCAACTCTCGTGGTATCGTGACGAATAGCACCATTCCCACCCCCGCCGCCGGCCAAGCTCCGCAAGTCGACGTCCAAGATACGTATGGCGCCACCAAATCGACTCAGGTGTGGCCTTCGGGGCAGATCTATGGACTGCAGTAACTTCGACAGGTTCCGCATGCAGGGATCGCATTTCCGATTCCGTCGCAGACCTTGGCGGCCCGCTAGTCGTCGCGGAGAGCACGGCGTGACGTTGATGGAGTCGCTGTTTGCATTGGTGCTGTTTGGTTTGGCGGCGGGCGCGATCGGTAATCTGTTCGTTCGCCAAATCCGCATGCAAGGTTGGAACGTGGATCGCACCAACGCGATCGCCTTGGCCGAAGCGGAACTCGAAGACTTGCGCGCGATGGACTATGCGCTGATTCCCACGGCTTCCAGCTCAACACCCGCGCGCACCGCCACCAAGACGCTGGGTGGAATGACCTACACGGTCAACACCTACTCCCTAATCGACACGCCGGTATCCGGGATGAAGCAGATTACCGTCACCGTGAGTTTCAAAGAGCCTACGGGCACGCAGAGCTATTCCCTCAATGCAATCTACACGGCGATCAAACGCTGAGCGGGGCTTCACGCTCGTCGAGATCCTGGTCGCGTCGACGATCACGCTGTCGGCGTTGGCGACCACCGGCTTGTTCTTTACGCTGGCGCGCAAAACGATCTCGGACCAACTGCTGCAAATCGAGACCTTGCAAGGTTTGCGCGCCGCAATGGACAGCATGACCCGCGATCTGCGTCTGGGCGGCGCCTGCCTGCCGACGACCGGTGATTTCATTACGCTGGATGCCGCCCACGGTCCACCCGACAGCATCTTCACCCGCACCGGCCTCGTGCGCCCGAACGAAACCTGCATTCGCACCACGACCACAACTGACACGGCCGCGAGTGCCACCACCATCAGCGTCGTGTCCGCCAACGGATTCGCCGTCGGCATGCGGGCCTATATCATTCAAGCCAACGGGACGAGCGGAGAGGTCTTCACCGTGACGGGTTTGAACACCAGCAGCAACCCTAACACGCTCTCGAAGACAACGAACTTTACCTGTACCGGAACGTGCCCGTCACCCGCGTATCCAGCAGCCAGCGGCATCTACGCCCTCGACGAGCGGCGCTACGCAATCGACACCTCCAATTCCGCGCTGCCAGTGCTCACGCTGGCGGCCAACGGCGGGACGGCCGCGCCGTTCGTCTTCGGCATTGAGAATATGGTGATCCAGTATCAACTCGATCGCAATTGCGACAAACCCGCCGTCGCCATCTCGGGCGCGCCGGAAATTCCCGCTACCGGCTGCGACGTGGTGACGCTACCCGCGTCAACCGAATTCGCCTTGGTCAACTCGATCTATGTGACCATCACCGCACGTTCGCGCGCGACCAATAGCCGGGGACAATACTTCCGGTTTACGCGTACAGTTGCCGCCAAGCCGCGCAACCTCTTACCCGGAGGCTAGTTCTATGAAGCTACGACTCCGCCGCGACGAACCCGGCGTCGCCTTGATTGCCGTGCTGCTGATCATGGCCCTGCTAATGGGGTTGGCAACTGCGCTGACCACGTCGATCAACATGGACACCGGGCTCCGCGGCGCCTACCACCGATCGACGGCCGGCTTTTACGCCGCCGAGTCCGGTCTCAACCGCGGCATGGGCGACTACCGCAACATCTTTCTCAACTTTCAAATTCCCACCGGGAGTAATTTCAATCCGACCACACTCACCGTCGGCAACCGGTCGGTCACCTATCAGATCACCGATGCCACGGTGTATGACGCGTACGGAAATCCACCGTCCATCACCATTCCACCCGGGCAGGTGTTCGGCGGCCTCAACTCGATCGAGTACGATTATATCGACAGCTCAGTGGCCTCCAACGCATCGGGGGACACCGAAGCTCGCGTGAACGCGGAATTCAAAGTCGGCAACATCCCGCTGTTTCAGTTCGTGGCGTTCTACACCAAGGATCTCGAAATCGCACCGGGCGCGAACATGAACCTCATCGGTCGAATCCACACCAACGGGGACATGTATCTTAGTGCGGACGGCTCCCTGTTTTCGATCGTCGACGATCCGACTAACGGCGTGAACACCGTGCAGGTGTCCGCGAAGGGCAAGATTTACCGGGGCCGCAAACGTTCGACCGTGTGCGATGCCGGCCAAGTCAGCGTCGACATGCTGGTAGATGCCAACGGCGACGGCAATCTCGATCCGATGGGCTTCAACTGCAACCTGCCGGACACGGTCTCGCCGAGCAACGGCAGCGGAAGCACGCGCGAAGCGCTATCCTCAGAGTTGTCCACGTGGAAAGGCAGCATGATCAACCACGTTGAAAGCCTAGCCGTGCCGCTGCCGGACATCGGTGCCCGCGGCAACGGCGTTTACTGGACAAGAGCAGACCTGCGGATTGTCTTGAATCTCACCACAACCACCTCGGTGCC
>DATKMK010000042.1:0-19708 GCA_035541895.1 Binatia bacterium
GCCATTGGCCAGTTTGCGGTCCCAGTCCGCCTGGCGTGCTTACGCAGGCTTTGACGCGAGCAGTTGCTTCAATCGCTCTCGCAACTCTGCCGCGGGAGTTGCTCGGCCACCCTCCCACCGGGATACGGTACTCTCGTCGACCGAAAGCCTTCTGGCGAGTTTTCGCGTCGAAAGGCCCCGTGCCCTTCGTGCCTGTCTCAGCCACGCTCCAAAGCCATCTGGCGGCGAATACGGTGCATATCCGAGGAAGCCGATGACCTGGGGGATCAAGTATGCCTGTGGCTGTCGCTGGTTGGTCTCCCAGAGATGCACGGTGGTTTCCGAGACGGCCAGCTCACGTGCAACGGTGAGTTGAGACAGGCCGCGCTCGATCCGTGCCCGGCGGAGGTGATCACCCCAAGTTTTTGGCTCGCGGCGCGATTCGAGTCGTTCGGGTTTCCGCACACTTAGCCGCACTTGGCAAAAGGGCAACGCAGGAATGCCCGTGCGGCTTCTTCGGCGATCCGCAGAAGGAATGCACATGTAACATCGTACAGGTGCAGCGCTACCGCGCGCGCATCTCGGGCCCGTTGCTCGATCGCATCGACATTCAAATCGAAGTACCCGCGGTGAAGTACAAGGAACTCGCCGATCGGACCAGCGGCGAACCCTCGACGGCATTGCGCGAGCGTGTGGAACGCGCGCGGCAGGTTCAACTTGCGCGCTTCGGCGGCCGCCGCATCTTCTGCAACGCGCAAATGGCGCCGCGCGATCTGAAGCGTTTCTGCGCGCCCGAGTCCGCGGCGGAGAAGCTCCTCGAGACCGCGATGACGAAACTCGGGCTCAGCGCGCGCGCATACACCCGCATTCTCAAGGTCGCCCGCACCATCGCCGACCTCGACGGTGCCCCCGACGGCATCACCGCGTCACACGTCGCCGAGGCGATCCAGTATCGCAGCCTGGACCGGGCGTTTCACTGAGCCCGCGGACCGGCGGCGACACGGACACCACCACCGCAAACAACTTGCGTGAATCGTGACGACGTTGCTTTCCTGAGTCCCACCAATCATCGTCGTTCCTTGTATCAAGCCGGCCCGTCTCGTGTAGCCCAACACCTCGCGATCGTCTCGAATCCGCAGCGAATACGGGCCATACGCACCGCGTGGCATGGAGGTTCGCAAGCGTTGAGGCGCGACCAGAGCACGCGCCATTCCTTGCCTGGGTATCGCTCGCGGCCAGCCGGTCGCACTTGCCGCGAGGCTTCTGGGATTTCTTCCTGGCGCAGGAGGAAGCACACATCCTCCGGTATCTTGACATGTTGGCCACGACATCGACCGCGCACCTGTTCCACTATTCCACGTTTCTCGCCCGGCGCAGCGCGCGTATGCGACGGTCGGATTTCGAGTGGCCGGGGAGAAGCGCCATGCAGAACTGGAAGCGGTTCCGGCGTCACCGACTCCTGCACGAGCCGTCGCGTCGGCTCCCCGATGATCACGTCACCGTCGCGTGCTTCCTGCTGCAGCCGCGCCGCGACGTTGGCGGGATCGCCGACGACCTCGGTATTGTCGGCGCTCACGATGACTTCGCCGCTGTTGATTCCGATGCGGAGCCCGACGTCGACGAACGCAGTCGTGTTGCTCGCTCGGAGCGACCGAAACGCGTCCCACGTGCTCACGCCAGCGCGGACGGCCCGGATGGCGTCGTCCTCAGCGACCTTGAATCGCAAAAGTTCCACGGCGGTCGTGCTCATGGCGTCCCGACGTAATCCGCGATCGCCAGACAGGCAGTCAAGCCGCGGCTCTCGATGCCGAACAACTGCACGAGCCCGGCAATGCCATGCTGTTCTGACCCTTCGATGACGAAATCCTTGAAGCGTTCGCCGGGCACCTGGATCTTCGGACGGATGCCGGCGTATCCCGCTGCAGACTACCGTCTGGCAGATCTGGCCAATAGGCGCGGATAGCGGCGGAGAACGCATCGGCGCGCCGCGGGTCGACGCTGGAGTCCGGCGCGTCGACCTCTTCGGCGTCGGGGCATTCGACCAACCCGAACCTGAACGCAAGCGTCTCAATGCTCACGTCGATCATGAGCGAGGCACTCCTTGGGCTCGTTGGCTGACTCTTCAATCCCCGTCACAATCAGATTGGGTGCAGCCACGCAGAAGATAATGCATCGCAACCTGGCCGCATGCCAAACACGACGGCGCACGCGACGGCATCAGCGGATCCCACGTCGCCGAAGCGATCCAGTACCGCAGCCTGGACCGAAGCTTTCACTGAGTGGATCGTGTTTCGGCGGCGCGCATCTGACGCGCTTCAACGTGGAGCGAGGTGCCAAGTGCGGCAAGGAACTCTTCCACTGATCGTTCACGCGGCAGCGCGTAGGCGGTGGCGGCGAACCAATGGTCGCCGCTCCGGACTTGGTCCCACCCGGTGAGGGTGTAGCCGATGTCGGGCAGCGCGCCCGCAACCGACTCCGGTGGATCTTCAACGGTGCGGCTCTCGCGATAGTAAATTCGCGGACCAAGGCCGCTGAGCGAGTCGCTGAGCGTCAGCGCCTGCACAAGCGTCAGGTCCGGACCATGCAACGCGAACCAGCGCCCGGCGGCGTGCGACAACGCCCGCTTGTCTGCGGTCATCTCGCCGTTGACGCGGACTCGCTGATCGCCGATCGTCTCAACTTCCCAACCGGCGAGATCGCGGAAGTCGAGCGAAACCCGAATCGCAACGTTCGCGAACAACAGCCGAGGGGTGAAGTTGAGATGGAGCGTCACCGGCATTTCGGCGAAGTCGCGGTAGAACAAGGTGTCGGCCATGAAGATCGGCGTGCGCCAGCGCCAACTCAAGCGGATCCAGAACGGCTGCCGTCGAATGACGCGAATTGGTCCGCCATGCCACGCGATGGGGAGCGTGAGCACGTCATCTTCGGTACGGCGCACGGTGAACAGACCCCAGAGAAAGCTTGCGCTAGCACGGACCTTCATGCGGTCGAGCCGATTCGCGCCCGAACCCTCCGTACCGATCAACGCGAGCCACCGCGGCGTGCCGCGTTCGAAGCCGAGCGCGACGCGTGCCCCCGTGAGCCGATCTGCCGCCGGGTCGTAGGCGACGTAGCTGGTCGCTGAGCGCGGGGCGTCATGCGGGTACTGCAGCAGGTATACCCAACCGCGCACGTGGATGTCTGGATCCGAGATCTCGACTTCGGTCACACCTACGAAACCCGCAGGAAGCAGACTCTGCGGTACCGCTCGACCGGAATCGCTCGCCATGAACAGAATGAGATCGTTTGCATCGACCACGCCGGGCGGGTCATCGAAATTCGTGGGTTCACCGTGATCGAGCACGAATCGCCCGTCGGGGTCGCGTTCATCGAGCTGCCAAGGAATCGGCGCACAGGTCGATCGACATGCGACCACGGATAGTTGGCGCTCGGCTACCCCGTGTAACCATGGCAACACGTCCGCCTCAAGGCGCACGACTTGCCAGAACTGCCGGGACGGCAGCGATTGGGCCTGCGTCGGACCATGCATCCAGAGCGTGCCGACAGTCGTGATGACGGAGGCCGCGCGACGCCACCGAATCGACGCGTCCACCCTGCAAAAATTGCTTGACAATGAGAGACGGGGTCGCATAGAGGAGCCGCGGGCTTAGGTCTGCCCAGTGGGTATCACAACGGTTGTCGTGGAGCGCGATAAGAGGAGGGACGTTATGAAGCAGCGCAAGCTGTTTGCGGGCGGAGTTGTGAGCTTAGTTTGCGTGGGCCTGAGCATGTTGCCGGTGCGAACGCAAGCGATCTCACTCGACCCGGACGGCGACATGAAACTCGGCGTGCGAACTTACGTCAACGCCCGCGTCGGCACCGAGCGAACCGACAGCACGATCGTGTACGACAAGAGCGCGACGAAAATCTATGAGACCCGAACGTTTCCACTCTCCGAGGCCGGCCATCTCCGCCAGAATCGCTTCTTCATCGAGGCGGAACTCGACCATGATCTCGACCGCCTGGTAAAGGAAGGCGCTGGGCCGCTTGAGCTGCTCAACCATCTGCCCTTTCGGGTCAAAAACTTCAAATACCACGCAACGTTTCGCGGTGAGGGCGATGGTCTCTACGATTGGGGACCGCGCGAGTACAGCACCAGCTCGCAGTACATTACCCCACAGGATACCACCGACCCCTACGCCGTCACACTGAGCAACAATCCCGTCGGGTACGCGCGGCCGGGAATATCCACGTGTCCGATTCCTGAGAGCGTGAGAGTTCCCGGTCGTTGCGCGCGAGCGGCTGATGTCGCGAGTGCGCGCCACAGTGTGCGCAAGTACGGCACCGATCGGGAGCGTTTGTTTCAGGGATACGTCGAAGGGACGGTCGGCGATCTCTTCGTTCGCGTCGGCCGACAGGTCTGGTCGTGGGGTGAAACCGACGGCTTCCGCCTGCTCGATCAAATCAACCCAATCGACAGCAGCTTCGGCGGCTTTCTGATTTCCCTCGACGAACGCCGTGTTCCGCTCGACATGTTGCGGACTGAGTATCGGATCGGTGATTTCGGGCCGTTCACCGAAGTCGCCATCCAGGGGTACGGGGCGATCGACAACAAGGTCGCTTACTCGCCGGGCACCCCCGCCGGTTCGCCCTGGACGTTGCCGAACCTTGGCTCGCCCAGCGCGACGACCTTCAGTATCCAGTCAACCCCGCACCGCACGTTTAGCGACATACGGGGCGGCGGACGTTTGTATTGGAACATGTTCGACGCAACGTTCAGCCTCGCCCACTACTACACGTACTTCGACACACCCGGGTTGCAGATCTTCGTGAAGGCTCCGGAGAAGGGGGTTCTACCCTTCCCCTTGAGCACGTTCTCCGACGGCTATTCGGCGCATGCGTATCAGAGCGCGCCGCAAGTGCAGGTTACCGGCGCAACCACAACCTTCGCGATCGAGAGGCTCTATTCGGTGGTCCGTTCCGAATTTGCCTATTTCAAGGACGAGCCGCGCTTCCGTCAATCCGGCATCGACCCGTTCATCTTCGCTCAGACCCCAGGGCGCGCAAAGACCGTGACGGATCCGAGCACGAAAGAATTGGCTCTGACGGGGGGCCGGCAACTCGGCGACTCGATCAACTACGTACTCGGTTTCGACGTCAACCAGTACATTCGCTTTCTCAACCCCTACCAAACCTTCTTCTTCTCGACGCAGATCTTCTACAAGCATCTCCTCGACGCGGTCGACGGCGGCCAGGTGTTCAAGGCCGCCCCCAACGTCACGGAAGGCGAAGTCCTGCCGGTACCCGCAGCGAACGTGTTGAGCCAAGCGCGCCAACTCGGTGCCGTGGAACCGCGGTTCATCCGTCAGAACACCGACCAGTTTCTGCAAACATTCTTCGTGACCACCAGTTATCGCAGCGGCACGGTCAACCCGAGCTTCACGTTCTTCTACGACTGGAGTGGGTCGTTCGTGTACGCACCGTCGATTCAGTTCAGCCGCGACCCGTGGCGATTGTCGGTGGGCCTCAATATCCTCGATGCCGGTTCCCTGAAGGGCAACAGCGGCGTCAGCTTGCTGCGTGATCGCGACAACGTGGTTTTCCAGCTCGAATACGCGATCTAATCGAGGTAGGGAGGCAGAAAGGAATCGGAAGCGTGAAGCGTATCAGCCTAGCAACCGTGAGCGTGGGGTTTCTGACGATCGCGTTGGCCATCCCAGGGCGAGCCGAGACTATTAGCCCCAGCGATATTCGTCCCAACTTGTTCGGGGCGTGTTTCCTCAGCGAGAAGGAAGGCTGGGTGATCGGGGATCTCGGCCGCATCCTCTATACGACCGACGGCGGCAAGACCTTCGAGCGGCTGGATGCCGGCACCAAGCGCGCCTTTCTGAGCATTGCCTGCTTCCCCGACAAGACGTTGGTCGTCGTCGGTAAGATGGGCATCGTCTACCGCTCGATCGACGGGGGCCGGACGTGGCAGCCGCAGAAGAGCGGAACCGATCGTAACCTGGTGTCGGTCGCCTTCAACTCGAAGGAGTCCGGCATTGCGGTGGGCGATGCCGGAACCATCCTGCGTACGCAGGACGGCGGCACGAGCTGGCAGAAAATGGCGGTGCCCGAACAAGTTCCGCTGCCCGAGGAGGTGGCTGAAACCGTCGCACCGGGCGACATCTTGCTCTACGACGTCAGCTTCCCAACTCCCGACCACGCGTGGATCGTCGGTGAATTCGGCGTCATCCTCGCCAGCAGCGACGGTGGCGCAACGTGGTCCGCGCAGAAGAGCCCGGTGCAGAGTACGCTCTTCGGCGTGACCTTCACCGACGCCAACGATGGATGGAGCGTAGGGTTGGCCTCCATCATGCTGCGAACACACGACGGCGGACAGACGTGGGAGCGCGCGACCGTACCGACTCGCCCGGGATTCTCGCTGTCCTTGTACAGCATCAAGGTTGCAGGATCGTATGCGTGGGCGATCGGCGACAGCGGGTACCTGTTGACCTCAACCGACGGCGGCGATAGCTGGAAGCTGGCCGATATTCCCATCCAGTTGGCCAGTAGCTGGTTCAGAGGTGTCAGCCTCATACCGGACGGGCGCGGCCTGATCGTCGGAGCGGAGGGCTTGATGCTGTCGGTCGATCGCAATGCGTTTACGCCGACCCGTAAATTGTGACGGGACAGTCGCAACCGTGACCCTTCGCATGGTGTCGATCACGCCCTTGACTTAGTTGACCCCGAAGGCGCGAAATCAGCGAGATCCTGAAGGAGAAGGAGGACAGTTTCTATGTATACAGCATGGCGAGCCACGCTCGCGGCGTTTGCAGGCGCCGTCGCGCTGGGCACAGTCGCGTTCTCGGCGCGACCCGTTGCCGCCGACGACGAAGGCAAGTCGTGGATTCTGGACAGTAACAACTGGCAGGAAGGCAAGGACCTCCTGCCGGAGGTCGTGCTCAAACGCTTGAAGGAAGGCCAATACTATTACAAGGTAGTCCCGGTCGATCCCGACAAGTTCAAGCAGAACTATTCCAAGGCGTTCTGGTCCGCCAGCGAGGCCAACGACGGCAAATACGACGTCGACGCGGCCACCTGCGGCTTGAAGGACGTCAAGACCGGCAAGGTACCCGACTTCTACTTCGGCTATCCCTTCCCCAAGATCGACAAGAGCGATCCCAACGCCGCGTGCAAGATGGCGTGGAATTTCGAGGCCGCTAACTCGATGGGCAATGGCCAGGGCGCAACATTCACCCTCAACGGCGTCGATGGCAGCGGCGAGTTCAAGCGCATCAAACTCTGGCTCCATACGAGTTCGTATCTTGGACGGTCGGCTGGGCCGATTCCCAACCCGGAAAATCTCCGCAGCGTGAGCATGTCGAACGTGTTGGAGCCGCAAGACGTCGATGGCGTCGGCGGGCTGACCAAGCGCACCAACGATTGGGGTGGGCAAGACCAATCGTGGTACTACGTTCCATCCACGCGCCGGGTCCGACGCGTCAACGCGGCCACTCGTTCCGATCCGGTTGCCGGCCTCGATATCTTCGGCGACGACGTGAACTGCTACTCGGGGAAGGTCGAGTACTACAAGTGGAAGCTCATCGGGGAAGGCAACGTTCTCGCTCCGGTCCTCAGCCCCTACCCGCTCAAACAAAAGAAAGTCACGGAGACCCGCTTGGAAGTGCAGATCCCCTACTTCAAAGCCGGCTACGAGACTCCGGGTAGCAAGGGTGTGCCCTGGCTGATCGTGGAAAACCTCTCCATGGTACCCCGACCGGTGTGGATCCTCGAGGGCGAATCGGATGACCCCTACTACAACTTCGGTAAGGTCATCATGTACATGGACAAGGACATGTACCGTATTTACTGGAAGCTGGTGCACAACCGCGCGGGCGAGTACTTCTACAACGCGATGTGCGCCTATCACTGGTCCCGCAGCGACGACGGCAGCTTTAGTACCGTCACCCCGAACATGGTCGTCGGCGTAAACGACAAGACCAATCGCGCGGCGCTCGGTGGACGTTACAGCTCGCAGTTCATCGAAAGCAAGTACGACGACGACTACTTCACGCTGCATCACTTGACCCACATGTCCGACTGACCGATTCGAGCGCCGGCGGCGCAAAAGGGGCGGAGAGTGCTCTCCGCCCCTTTTTTTTTCTCCTGTGCTCAGCGTGACGAATTTGCTTGACAGCCGCGAAGCGGCGGACGGAGAATGCCGGCCACAAATCATAAGGAGGACTGCCTATGATCAGGCGAAGTCTCTGGGGAGTGATTGCGGCAATGGCAACACTGTGCGTCTTCGTGCGTGCCCCACGCGTCGCTGTCGCCGAAGACGAGGGCAAGTCTTGGATCCTCGACAGCAACAACTGGCAGGAAGGTAAAGACCTGCTGCCCGACGTGATCCTCAAACGGATCAAGGAAGGGCAGTACTGGTACAAGGTCGTCCCGGTCGATCCCGACAAGTTCAAGCAGAACTACTCGAAAGCCTTCTGGTCCGCGAGCGAAGCGAACGACGGCAAGTACGACGTCGACGCCGCAACTTGCGGACTGAAGGACGTGAAGACGGGCAAGATGCCGGACTTCTACTTCGGCTATCCGTTCCCCAAGATTGACAAGTCCGACCCCAACGCCGCCTGCAAGATGGCGTGGAACTTTTCCGCCTCGAATTCGATGGGCAACGGCCAAGGGGCCACTTTCACCCTCAACGGCATCGACGGCAGCGGTGAGTTCAAGCGCATCAAACTCTGGCTGCACGTCAACGCCTTCCTCGGTCGCTCCGCCGGACCGATCCCGAATCCCGAGAACCTCCGCGACACCACCATGTCGAACGTGCTCGAACCCCAGGACGTCGACGGCGTGGGTGGGTTGACCAAGCGCGTCAACGATTGGACCTCGCAGGACCAGTCCTGGTACTACGTCCCGTCGACGCGCCGAGTGCGCCGCGTCAACGCCGCGACGCGATCCGATCCAGTGGCCGGCCTCGATATCTTCGGCGACGACTTGTACTGCTACGCCGGCAAGGTCGAATACTACAAGTGGAAGCTGGTCGGCGAAGGCAATGTCCTCGCGCCGGTGCTGAGCCCCTATCCGCTCGCGCAGAAGAAGGTGTCCGAGACTCGCTCGGAGGTGCAGATCCCGTACTTCAAGGGCGGCTACGAGACGCCGGGCAGCAAAGGGGTACCGTGGCTGATCGTGGAGAACCTCTCGATGGTTCCGCGCCCGGTGTGGATCCTCGAGGGCGAGTCGGATGACCCCTACTACAACTTCGGCAAGGTCATCATGTACATGGATAAGGACATGTACCGCATCTACTGGAAGCTCGTGCACAACCGCGCCGGCGAGTACTTCTACAATGCGATGTGCGCGTACCACTGGTCGCAGAACGAGGACGGTAGCTTCAAGACGGTCACCCAAAACATGGTGGTGGGCGTGAACGACAAGACCAACCGCGCCTGCCTCGCCGGCCGTTACAGCTCGCAATTCATCGAGTCGAAGTTCGACGACGATCACTTCACGTTGCACCACCTCACGCACTTGTCCGACTAACCGATCGATGCCGAGCGAACGGGCCGAACCGTTCGCTCGGCAATTTTCCCTGGGTTTTGTCCGCCTCGCTGGACGAGGTGTATCTGACTCGGTAGGGTGTCGGCTTCCGTCAACCTGGCGACAGGTCGGAAGCGAACGATGCGGATGTGCGTGGTGCTGCCCTTGGGAGATTCGGTCCGGCCGGTGGTCCGCGCGTTTTGCGCCGTGCACGTGATGCTTCTGCTGGCGGCGATCGCGATCACGGAGAGCGTGAGCCCGCGTGCTGCGCACGCTCAGACCAGCGGCGATGCGAATTGCGACGGCCACGTCGACGCTCAAGACATCCCCGCGTTGATCGACGCCTTGTTCAATCCATCCGATTGCCCCAGCGCCGACGGCAACCAGGATGGCATCGTCAGCGCCGCGGACCTACCAGCGCTCATTCTGGCCGCCTACCCGGCACCTCCGCCCTCGAGCGGGCCGATCGTGAGTTTCTTCGGGCTGGCCGGGGCGGCGGGGAACATTCTCGCACCCGACGGCATCGGCGACGATGGATGGGCGCTGTTTGTTCGCCCCGCCGGGGTCGGCTTCAAATTGGTGATCGAAGGTACGATCGGCACCGGCGGCAAGGCCCTTGGGCGTACCGTCAGCGTGCAAACCGGCCGCCCCGACTTGCAAATCGAATCGCAACAAGTGTTGGGCGACGGCAGCTTCGCGCAGTGTCCCGCGTTCGTTCCCGCGATCGACCCACCCGACTTCGGCCCCGGTGCTCCGATCGATGCCGCCCTGCAAGCCTTTGCGTGCGGCTTCGACGTCATCACCACGCGCGCGGCCGCGTGTACGCTTGACTCGTTCGGCAACGCCAACTGGGCGGCAACCGCATCGCAGATGCAGTTCTGCTTGCAGATCGGATCGCGCCGGCAGTTCCCGACGGGTCAAACTCGACTGTCCGTCCGTTTGCGCGACGTCGACGGCAATCTTGGCCCGCTGCAGAGCATCGTCGTGCAGATCGGCACCGCTGCGCCGGCCACCCGCACTCCGACACCGACCCGTAGCGTCACGGCAACCGCCAGCATTACGCCTTCGGCGACCACGATCCTGACCGCCACCCCCACCGTCAGTGCGACCGCCACCCCAACGATAACGCGCAGCGTTACAGCAACGCTCACCACGCGCATCGCAACGCCGAACCCCACGGTCACGATCCTCGCGGCAACGGCCAGCCCGACCGCCTCAGCGAGCACGCGCCCGACAACGACGCGCACCGCTACGGCAACCGCATCTCTGGCGTTAACCGCAACGCCGTTGGTCACCTCGACGGCACCGAAGGTGACGCCGTCTCCGACCGCCTCTCGCACGGTCACCCCGTCACCGACGCGAACGGCCACGGCCTCTGCTACTCGCAGCGCCAGCCCGCCGAATCAAACCGCCTCGCCAACCGCGACCCGCACCAACTCGGCCACGCTGACGGTCACGCGGACCGCCACCGGATCCCCGATCGCGACCGGAACACCGACCCGATCGCCGACACGCACGACCACACAAAGCGCGACCGCTTCGCCGACGGCGACGAGAACATTCACCCGCACCCCCACCCGGACGCCGACGCCGACCGCGACGGGTGCGGCGGGAAGCGGTCCGCTTATCACCTATTTCGGGGTCGCCAACGCCAACGACACGATCGCCACCCCGATCGCTACGACGACGGCGGGAATTCCGATCTACAAATTCGCTTCCGGCTTTGGTTTCACTCTCGTCGTGGAAGGCCGCGTTGGAAGCAGTGGCCGCCCGATCAACGGCTCGACCTACAATACCGATCCGCAAGACCCCACGCAGCGACCCGGTCTTCAAGTTGAAGTGAGTCTGGCGCTGGGCAACGGGAGCGCGACCGTATGCGACAACCAACTGCCCAACCCCGGCGGTGTTCCGGCCGTCAGTCCGGCGAACTTCAGCGTGACGCAAACCATCTCCGACGCGCTCAACGATCTGGGATGTCGGTTCGTCGACGGCACCGGAAAGCCCGGGTCACGTGGACAGAACGACGCCTGCACGCAGTTTCCAGACGGTACGTTTGCGTTCGTGTGCGGCAACAGCACAAACCCGAACTGCACTCGGGGCGCATCGACGCTGCAGTTCTGCGGCCCGATCAATCGGCCGTTGACGTTCACGGCCGGAGACACCGTGGTCACGGTTCGGCTGCTCGACACCAGCGGCAATCCGGGGCCGCAGGCGCAGTTGATCATCCGACGGTGATCGGCGGCGAAGCGTTCAACGTCGAATCAATGCCCGCAACCAACGCGAGACCGCCGGCTCGGCCGTGCGTGTCGCAATCCGCTCGAGTTCGCCGCTCCGCACCCAGAATCCGTGCGCGGCGGGGCATTCGTCGATGGCGATGTCGTGGCGGGTGGTCGACCGGAGGTGCTCACCGCAGGTGGGGCAGCGCATCTGCGCGGCCTGTTTGAGCACGGCTTCGGCGTCGCTGTTCTTGGCGTGTTTGAGCTTCGCCAGCAACTCGCGGTCGCGTTGTGCGTAGAACTGATCTTCGCGTCCTTTTTCGAGTTCGTGGAGCTTGTCTCCCAGTCGGTCCTTCTCGTCCATTTGTCTTACCTCTCGTGTGCGCGTGCGAATGAGGCCGGAGGGGGTCGATAAGCCGGATTCTGTTCCCGTCGGTAGTGCGACGGGCAGCGATCATTCCTCTGGGCCGGCCGTTACCGACCGGCTCGAGCAACGTACCCGAGGGTTCGCGCGGGCCACGCCGCCCTCTGTCTAGTCTTGCTCCGGGTGGGGTTTGCCGAGCGGCGACGTCACCGTCGTCGCTGGTGGGCGATGCCCACCGTTTCACCGACTCTCCGCGACCGTGGTCGCGGAGCCGTCTCCTTTCTGTGGCACTTTCCCCCGATCGCTCGGGGCCGCCGTTAGCGGCCACCCTGCCCTGCGGAGTCCGGACTTTCCTCCCGTTCCGATTGCGTCGGAACGAGCGATCGCTTGACCCCCTCCGGCCACCGCATGCGCTTGCTCATCGGCCAGCCGGCGCCGCGACTTCCGCCGGCTCGGGACGCCAGATCAAGATCCGATGGCAATTCGGACACATTCGCACCGCGCGACTCTTTTGCAACTCGTTGAAGAACTGCGGCGGCACGCGGGTGTGACACCCCATACACGTGCCGTTGCGAATTTCCACCACCGAGGTCCCGCCGCGCCGCGCGAAGATTTGTTCGTACTTGCTGCGCAGTTCATCGCTCAACGCGCTCGCCACCTGATCGCGCGCGGCGCGTTCCACGCTCACTTCCGACTGCAGCGCGACGATCCGTTCGCGATGGGACGTCAGAACGCCGGCGCACCGTTCCTCCAGTGCTTGCAGCGACTGCTCCCGCTCCCCCAGCGTCTGGTCAAGCGTTTCGAGCGCTTGCAGCGCGGCGATCACTTCGGCCTCGAGCGCTTGGTTGGCTTCCTTCCCGACTTCGATCTCGCGTCGCAGCGCCAGCAGCTCGCGCTCGTTGCGGACGCGGTTGAGGCGCATCCGCCGATCCTTCATCTTCGCTTCCTCGTCGTCGAGCCGCGCTTCGAGTTCGCGGCGTTGCCGATCCAACGTGGCTCGCTCGGCGCGCGCGCTCGCAACCGCCTCGCGTTCCGCGGCAAGCTGGAGATCCATGCTGGCGATCTCCTGTTCGAGCGAGAGCGCCAGTTCGCTCTTCTCCCGCAGTTGCCGATCCAGGTCCTGTAGCGTGGTCAAGCATTCCAATTCTGATGTTCCCTGTGCCTCCAACAACGTTGTCCCTTCTTTCTCCATGGTCATGGGCCCACCAGGATTCGAACCTGGGACCTACCGGTTATGAGCCGGCGGCTCTGACCAGACTGAGCTATGGGCCCTCACGGCCTCACCATTACTGACTCGACGCGCGCGGCGCGTCGGATGGCGCAATTTCCGTAGCGCGTTTGCCTCGATCTGTCGAATGCGCGTTCCGCTGACCGCCAGGCGCCGTCCGATCGCCTCGATGCTCAACCCGGTCGGCGCGTCAATGCCGAATCGCAAACACAGCACCTGCTGCTCCTCGGGTGCCAACGTCGACAGGATCCGGCGTGCGTGTTCAATCAGGGCTCGTTCGCGAGAGGATGACAGTCCGGGCACCGCAGCTCGCCTTGATGACGGTGGTCGACCCAACGGTCGAACCTGTCCGTTCGTCCTCACGCCTGGCCCCCTCGACTCCGCAACAACTCGTTGCCGCGCTGCAACTCCGCTCGCCACCGCTCGCCATCGCCCTGTTGTTCGGCGCGGCGCAATTCGGCGCCAACCACCTTCGCCAGCTCGCGCCGCGCGCGGCCCTCGATTTTTGCGGCGCAGTCTTCCGCGATTTTGAGCCGGTCGCTCGCGGCGATCGGCCCCGCACCGAGCAAGCCCTCGGTGATGCGCGCGCCGATGGCCGGCGGCAAGGCATCAACCACGCTCGCGGGCGTGCGATTCGTCTGCCAGGCGTGCGCGATCTGCTGCGCCGCCGCCAGCAGTTCCGGGCTGCGGAATTTTTCCAGCAGGGCGCGACGTTCGACCCACGCGGTCACGTCGCGATCCAACGCCATCGTCTCGACCAACAGCGTTTCCTCCGCTGGTGCCGCCGGGGTAACCGGGGCCGCGGGACCCGCGGGCGTCGTCACCCGGGTGGCGATTGCGGCGGGCTTGCGCAAACTCTGTTCGCTCACACTCAAGCGCTCCGCGGCTTGCCGCACGAGCAGGTCGTACTCGAACGGGTCGCGCACCAAGCTGAGTACGCGCGCCACCTCCGCCGCGGCCCGCGCCCGCGCCGGGACCGGCGCGTGTGAGCCGGGATCGATGCGACCGAGATAGAAGTCGAACAGCGGCACCGCGCCGTCGAGCAATTGCTGGGTGGCGGCAACGCCGTGCTGGCGCGCGAACGAGTCGGGATCGAATCCGCTGGGCAGAAACGCACCGAGTGCCCACACGTGGGCTTCCGCGCACAGCGCGAAGGCTCGCTCCGCCGCCTTCTGGCCGGCGGCGTCGCCATCGAAGAAGGCAACGACATTGCGCGTGAACCGACGCACCAGCCGCAGTTGCGCGACCGTGAGTGCGGTGCCCAAGCTGGCGACGGTGTGCGCGATCCCTCGCTGCACCAACGCCAACGCGTCGAGATAACCTTCGACGAGCACGACGCGATCGGCGTCGCGAATCGCTGCGCGCGCCTCGGCCAAGCCGTATACTCCCTCGCCCTTCCGGAACAGCACCGACTCCGGCGAATTGAGGTACTTGGGGCCTTGGCCGTCGAGCACACGGCCGCCGAAGCCGATCACGCGACCATCGCTATGGCGGATCGGGAACATCAGCCGCCCGCGAAAGCGATCGTAGAGCCGCCCGTCGTTGGCACGCGCCAGCAGACCCAGTTCGAGCGCGAGGGTCTCGGGCACACCCTTCTTCGCCAGGGCCCGCACCAGCGCGGTTCCGTCCGCGGGAGCGAACCCAAGACCGAAGCGCTCGGCAATTTCCGCGGCGACACCGCGCTCGTCGAGGTAGCGCCGTGCACGCTCGCCCTCCGGGCGCATCAATCGCCGGCGATAGAACTCGGCTGCAAAGTTGTTCACCCGCAGCAACTGCTCTCGATGCTGCGCGCCGGGCGCATCATCGCGGCGCTCCGGCAGCGTTACCCCGGCACGCCGGGCCAAGTTCGCCACCGCCTCGGGAAACTCTAGCCGCTCCATCTTCATCACGAACGTGAAGACGGTGCCGCCGACCCCGCAGCCGAAGCAATGGAACAACCCGCGCTCGTCATTCACGGTGAACGACGGCGTCTTTTCGTTGTGAAAGGGGCACAGCCCGAGATAGTTCCGGCCGGCCTTCTTGAGCGAAACGTATGCGGAGATGACCTCGACGATACTCACCCGATCGCGAATGGCCTGAATGATCTCGTCCGGAATCTTACCGGCCATCATCCCTCACGAATGATCGGCGGGCGTGGCCGCCTCGTCAACGGCGAAGCGAATCACCGCGCCTGCGGTCGTGATCAACGGCGGCGCCAAGCGTGATTCCGCGAGGCGTGCATCGAGCGTGCGCATCAGCGGGAACAAATGCAGAAACAACAACACGAACGCCAACAACGCTCCGCCCTTGCCGGCTCCCACCACCACGCCCGCCAGGCGATTGCTCACCCCCTGCGCAGAGGCGCCCGCAAGCCGATGGACAACGTACCCAGCGAGCGTCACCGTCGCATGCACCACGACAAAGACACCGACGAACGCCAGCCCCTCGCGCACCACCGGCAAGGCCGCATACGGTTCGAGCCGCAGCGCGAGCGGCGCCGCAAACCGCGCCGCGGCTGCCAGTCCGCCGAAGAGTGCCAACAGGCCGAAGGTCTCGCGAAAGAATCCGCGCCAGTACCCGCGCAGCGCGAACAGGAGAAGAACGGCGGCGCCGGCCAGGTCAACGGGGTTCATTTCGTGGGCTCCTGGCCGGGCATTCGTCGCAGCTCCGTCAGCGTCCGCGCACGACCAAGCACAGACACGTGCGGGGGGGACGTACCATCTTGCCGTGCGTTGAACGACTCATACATTCAGCAAGAATTCGCGTGCCTCGACGGTCGCACTTTAGTGTCTTTCGGCGCACTGTCAAGCGCGTAGGCCGCTCACACGGCGCGCACGCAACGCCTGGAGCCGATCCGGAAAATCGCTGATGACGCCGTCGACCCCCGCGTCAGCCACGCGCACCATTTCGTCTTCGTCGTTGACGGTCCACGTGTAGACCTGCCACCCGCGTCGATGCGCGGAGCGAACGACATCCTCGCTGACGAGCCCCGAAAATGGGTGCAATGACGTCGCTGCCAGCGTCGTCATCCACTCGCGCGCCGAGTTGAGGTCGAGGGATTGCCACAACACGCCGAGGCGAACATCGGGGCAGACTTCACGGACCGCCGCCAGCGCACCGAACTCGAAGCTCGAAACCACCGTGCGGCTCTCGGGATCCCAACGACGCAACACCGCCGCCAGCTCACCGGCGGTCGCCTCCCAATCCGGTTCCGGGCTTTTGATCTCGACGTTGAGCGCGGCACGCCGGTCGAGCAGCTCGAATACTTCGTCGAGCCGCAGCGCCGACTGGCCTGAGAATTCCGGTCCGAACCAGCTCCCGGTATCGAGCCGCTTCAGCTCTGGCAGCGACCAGTTGCGCACATCGCCGGAGGCCGCTGCGGTTCGCCCCAACTCGCGGTCGTGCATCACCACCAATTCCCGATCGCGCGTCAGTTGCACATCCAACTCGATCAGGTCGACGCCGCTCGCGACCGCGCGCTCGAACGAAGGGCGCGTATGCTCGGGCGCGAGCCCGGCAGCGCCGCGATGACCGATGACCAGGAACGAAGCCGACACGTGCAGAGTGGATAGTCGACACACGCTAGGCCGTCAAGCATCACTTGCCACTGGAGCGCGCATGCGCGCTCCGCGGCGCGTTGCACCCTGGTGGATCGCGTGGCATACGAGCCGCCGATGCCGGAACTGTGGACCGAAGCCACCGTCGACGTCGCCAGCGATTGCGCCGACGCCGTGGCGAGCTTTCTCATCGACCTCGGGTCGCCCGGCTTGATCACCGAAGAACGCGAGCAGGTCGTCACCCTGACGGCCTATCTCGATGCTGACCCTGATGCGCAACTACGCGCGCTGCGAGCGTTCTGTGACAATCTCATCGCGGCGTCGCCGGGAACGCCGGCGGTGAAGATCGCCACGCGTCCGCTTCCGCAAGCGGATTGGGCGCACAATTGGAGGGCACACTTTCCGCCGCTCACCGTTGGCCAGCGTCTGTACATCATCCCGCCGTGGATTCACGAGGTACCGCGCGGGCGCATCGCGATCATCATCGACCCCGGCCTTGCGTTTGGAACCGGCCATCATGCCACCACGCAAAGCTGCCTGACGTTGGTGGAATCAATCGTCGCCGCGCGGCCGACGGCCCGCGCTCTCGATGTCGGCACCGGATCCGGCATTCTGGCGATCGCGCTGGCGAAGTTGGGCGTTGCCGAGGTACACGCGATCGACATCGATCCCGAGGCGCGGCGTGCGGCGATGGAAAATTGTGCGCGCAACGGCGTCGCCGAACGGGTGCGCATCGGCGAAGAGGTTCCTTCCGCGTCGCCGCCATTCGATCTGATTGTCGCCAATCTGCTCAGCTCGCTGCTGATCGAGCTGACACCGATGCTGACCGCGGCGCTCGCGCGCGGGGGCCACCTGATCGCGTCGGGGATCCTCGTCGGTGAAACCGACGCGGTCGTCCAGGCGTTCGCCAAGCGTCACCTCGTCGAGCACACGCGCCTCGTTTGCGGTGAGTGGGTGACGCTCGACTTCACGGCGGCTTCGTGAGTCGGCGCCGTCCACGATTTTTCATCTCGCAGTCTGCGATCACAGGCGACCGCGCAGAGCTCTCGGGTGCCGAGCGCCACCACCTGCGGGTGCGCCGGCTCCGCCCCGGCGATCACGTCGAACTCGTCGACGATCGCGGGCATGGGTACGAGGCGGTGGTCGAGACGCTCGCCATCGACCGCGCCGAGGTGCGACTGGTCGAGACACCGGTCCAGACGCGAGAATCCCCGCTCGATCTGACGCTCGCGGTGGCGAGTCTGAAAGCGGACAAGCTCGACCTGATCGTCGAGAAGGCCACCGAATTGGGCGTCACGCGGATCGTCGTCTTCACCTGCACGCGCTCGCTCGGCGTCGCCGGTGAGCGGCGCATGGGGCGCTGGCGCCGCATCGCGGTGAGCGCCGCCAAGCAATGCGGGCGCAGTGCAGTGCCGGCAATCGAAGGACCCGCAACGCTCTCGGCCACGGCCGCGCGCGCCGCCGACGTGCGCCTCCTGTGTTGGGAAGGCGCAGCACCCGGCTCCGCCTTCCCGCAACCTTCGCGCGGCGTGTCGTCGGTGTTGGTCGTCGTCGGCCCCGAAGGCGGCTTCACCGACGACGAAGTCGCGCATCTGCAATCGAGCGGCTTCGACGTCGTCTCGCTCGGGCCGCGGATCGTGCGCGCCGAGACGGCGGCGATCGCGGCGGTCTCGCTCGCGCAGCAGCGGTGGGGCGACCTCGCCCCCGACTGAACCCGCGGCTTGCCTGAACGGCTGCAGGCTCGTAGCATCGCCCTCCATGCGCTTCGCGTTCGTCATGGATCCCCTCGAACGGATCCTGCCCGACAAGGACACCACCTTCGTCTTCATGCTGGAGTCGCAGCGCCGCAACCACGAGGTGTACTTCTGCGGTCCGGATGACATCTTCGTGCGCGGGACGACTCCGCATGCGCGCACTCGCCGCGCGGAGGTTCGACGCGTGCCGGTGGAACAACGCGAGCACACCCGCCACTACCAATTGTTCGAAGAGCGCACCGAACCGCTCGACCGCTTCGACGCCGTGTTCATGCGCAAGGACCCGCCGTTCGATCTGAACTACTTTTACGCCACCCATCTGTTGAGTTTGATCGATCCGGCACGCACGCTGGTGGTCAATCACCCGCGCGGCCTGCGCGAGGCCAACGAGAAGCTCTACGCGCTGAACTTTCCGAGCGTGATTCCCGAGACCTGCGTGAGCAGCGACGCGCAACACTTGAAGGATTTTCTGCAGGAGATGGGCGGCGAAATGATCATCAAGCCGCTCGGCGGGTGCGGGGGCGCCGGGGTGTTTCACATCCATCGCGACGATCGCAATCTCAACGCGTTGATCGAGACCGCGACCGCGAACGGCACGCAGTTGATCATGGCCCAGCGCTATTTGCCCGCCGTACGTCAAGGCGACAAACGGTTGATCGTGCTCGACGGCGAGCCGCTGGGCGGTTGTTTGCGCGTGCCGCGCGAAGACGAGCACCGCGGCAACATCCACGTCGGCGGCACGTGCGTGCGGACGGACGTCACTGAGCGCGATCGCGAAATCACCGAGGCGCTGGCGCCGCGACTGCGCGCCGATGGCCTCTACTTCGTCGGACTCGACATCATCGGCGGCTATCTCACCGAAGTGAACGTCACCAGCCCGACCGGCGTGCAGGAGATCAACGCACTCAACGGGGTGGGTCTCGAAGCGCGAGTGATCGATTTCGTCGAACGGCGCGTCGCCGCATTGCCGGTTCGCCGCAAATCGTCTTGACTGCCCGAACCGCTTTCAGTAGACGGGAGCGTCCTCGCGAGCACACCCACGGGCAGGTAGCTCAGTCGGTAGAGCAAAGGACTGAAAATCCTTGTGTCGAGTGTTCAATTCACTCCCTGCCCATTTT
>DATKMK010000043.1:0-169314 GCA_035541895.1 Binatia bacterium
GATCACCACCAAGTGAGTGTCCCTGGTATCGACGCCCCCACCCTCATCGAAGACCGCTGCGCGCAGAGTATATTCACCTGCCTCACCTCGGCTCGGCAGCAGCTCAAGTCTGGCGTTACCGTCTCCCCTATCGGTGAACACCTCCACCCCACTTTACGACCACGCCCTTTTTGCACGCTCTCGTCCTCGCGGGGGAGTTTCTCAGCAGCCTGCTAGAGCGGCTGGGTGAACCGCTCGAAGCGCAGGTCGATCGGTCTTGCGGCCATCTTCCGACCGCGTGCGTTCGCCGAGCAGCGGCACTATACTCCACCGCCCATGCGCGGGTTTGTGTTGACTCCCACGTATCGGGTCGCCAACGGCGTACCCGAGGTCCACCTCTACGGCGTGCTCGAATCAGGCGAACCGTGCCTGATCATCGACGATCGAACGCGCCCGCACTTCTTCATTCGAGCGGCCGACGCTGACGTGGCCCGCAAGCTCGGCGTCGGCGTGCAGCCAACCGACTTGCGCTCGCTCGCCGGCGAGCCGGTGGCGACGATCACCGTCGGCGTGCCCGGCGATGTCCCGCCGTTGCGCCGCAAGCTCGAAGAGCGCGGCGTCGTCTGCCTCGAAGCCGACGTGCGCTTCGCGTACCGCTACCTCATCGATCGCGGAATCCGCGGTGCATTCCAGGTCAGCGGCACATCCCAGCACCACGGGCGCCTCGGGCGCGTGTTCCGCAATCCCGAGATCACACCGGCGCATTGGAAACCGGCGCTGAAGGTGCTGTCGATCGACATCGAGACCAGCCTCGACGGCGAGCAATTGTATTCGATCGCGCTGCACACGCGCGAGTTCAGCCGCGTTCTGCTCGTCGGTCACCAGGTCTTCGAGCGCGCCGAGCCGGTGCACTCGGAGAAGGCCGCCATCCGCCGTTTTCTCGAATACGTCGAAATCCTCGACCCCGACGTGGTCACCGGCTGGAACGTCGTCGACTTCGACTTGGCGTTTCTCTCTCGCGCCGCCCATCGCCACGGCATTCACTTCGCGATCGGCCGCTCCGACGATGAATTCGATTTGCGCAAAGACGCGTCGTTCACGCGCGAGTCGCGAGCGGTGACGTATGGGCGGGTCGTCCTCGACGCGCTGTCGCTGCTGCGCGGTGCATTCATCCGGCTCGACGACTACAAGCTCGAAACCGCCGCGCAGGCGTTCCTCGGCACCGGCAAACTGTTCGCCGGCGACGGCCGTCATGAGCAGATCGCCGCGGCCTACGAGCACGACCCGCAGTTGTTGGTGGACTACAACCTGAAGGATGCGCAACTGGTCAGCGCGATTCTGGATCGCACCGGTCTGATCGATCTGGCGATCGAGCGCAGTCTGTTGACCGGTATGCAGCTCGATCGGGTCAGCGCCGCCATCGCCTCGGTCGATTCGCTCTATCTCGGCGAACTGCGCCGTCGCGGCCTGGTCGCGCCGTCGGTGGGTACCGACGAGCAGGAGGCCCGGATCACCGGCGGCTATGTGATGAATTCGCGGCCCGGCCTCTATCGCAACGTGCTGGTGTTCGACTTCAAGAGTCTGTACCCGAGCATCATTCGGACCTTGAATCTCGATCCGCTCACCTACGATCCCAAACCGGCACCGGGCCGCGGCGACATCGTCGCGCCCAACGGTGCGCACTTTCGCCGCGATGTGCCGGGGATTTTGCCCGACTTGGTGGCACGGCTGGCCACCGAGCGCGAGCAGGCGAAACGCGCGGGGCAGCCGGTGAAGGCCAACGCCATCAAGATTTTGATGAACTCGATGTTCGGCGTGCTCGGCTCGGGCGTCTCGCGTCTGTTCTTTCCCGCGGTCGCCAACGCGATCACGCATGCGGGCCAGCACTTCATCAAGATCGCGGCCGACCACGCCGTGGCGCGCGGCTACGAGGTCATTTACGGCGACACCGATTCATTGTTCGTGCATCCCAACGAGCCCGACCCCGAACGCGCGTTGGCGCTTGCCGAGCCGCTGCGTGCCGACATCGGCGCGGCGGTTGCCCATGCGGTGCGCCACGAGTTTGGTTGCGACAGCCATCTCGAGTTGGAATTCGAGAAGCTCTACCGCCGCTTCTTCTTGCCCGAAGTGCGCGGCGGCAAGGTCGGCAGCAAGAAGCGCTACGCCGGCTTGCTCGTGACCGACGGGCGCGAAGACATCGAGTTTGTCGGCCTCGAATCGGTGCGGCGTGATTGGAGTGAAGTGAGCAAGCGATTCCAAGGCGAATTGTTGCAGCGTGTGTTTCACGATCAGCCGATCGAGGGGTTCATCAAGACGTTTGTCGCCGATCTTGGCGCCGGCAAATTCGACGCCCTGCTCGCGTACAAAAAGGCGATTCGCAAGGATCTCGGTGCCTACACCAAGACCACTCCGGCCCACGTGAAAGCCGCGCGCAAGCTGCGGGGTGGCGTCGGGCGCATCGTCGAGTATGTGGTCACCCGCAACGGTCCCGAGCCGGTGGGCGAAGAGACCGCGCCGCCCGATTATGCGCACTACATCGAGCACCAACTCGAACCGGTCGCGGATGCGATCCTGCGCTTTCTCGGTACCGACTTCGCCACCATCGTAGAACGTCGCCGGCAGTTGAAGTTGTTTTGACCGTTCGGACTGCGCGACCGGCGGAGCAAATCGCGTCGTACCTTTGATGTACGGGTGATGAACGGCTCAAGACTGATTTTGCGAACCGAGCGTAGTAGCTATAATTCGCGCATGGCAACCCGCAGCTTTCGTCCTCGCCGGCACCGCGCCAGCACGCCGCCGGACACCGACGCCATCATCCGCGAGGCCAAGGCCGCCGCGGTCGCGCGCATGCAAGGCTATCGTGCGCGATCATTGGTGCTCCACGGCTGGATCTGCGCCAAGTGTGCACGCGAGTTCGACGAGAAGACGCTCCATCTGCTGACCGTCCATCATCGCGACGGCAACCACGAGAACAATCCTCCCGACGGGAGCAACTGGGAGAATCTCTGCATTGATTGCCACGACGACGAACACAGCCGCGACCGGCTCGCCGACTACCTCGCGGGCCGCGATTAGCCGTTGGGCCCGGCGCATCGGTGCCATGCCAGACGCGGCATCGAGTCGTCCTTCCTCACAAGACGTGGTGGCGATTCGGTGACGATTGTCACAACAAAACCCGCCCCGGTGCCGAGAGTACGCGGCTCGAAGAGGGTATGGGCTTCACCCAGACCGAAGCAAATTCGCGGACTTCAATGGCATGAGATTGGCTGGACGTTTCGCCCCGAGGCTTGGAGGCTTGGATGAGCTCGCCGCAGCAACGAACCGGTCACCGCCTCGACATCGCATGAGCAATCGATTCGGACAAGCTGGGTTGGCAGGAGCGGTCGCACTTGCGACGCTGCTGGCAGCGATGCGAGCGGCAAACGCGCGGCCGGTCCAATCAAGCGACGGGGTCCCGCCGTCCATCTTGCGCTGGGAGGTGGTCCGCAACGCGGCCCTGCAGCCGCGCGCGGCGGGGGGAGCCGGCGCGGTCGATGGACGCCAACACGCAAGCTTTCAGGCGCTGGGTCGCTCGTTTGATCTCGACTTAGAGGTCAACCCGCTCTTCGCCCCGGGCGCCAAGAATCTTTGGGTCGGCGACGCTGGGGTGGTCGAGGAGGCGCCAACGATCACCTTGTACCGCGGGAAGGTGAGCGGCGAGCCCGACTCGTGGGTTCGTGTCACTGTCCGCAACGGCGCGCTTGACGGCATGATCCACACGGCCGCGGAGACCTACTTCGTCGAGCCGCGCGCGCGCTACTTCGCCGGCGCGGCGGCCCACGAGATGATCGCCTACCGGCTGTCGGATACGTCCCAAGCGCTCGACGCCGGGAGTTGCGCCGCGCAACATCCGGCCGGCCATCGGTGGTCGAACGCCGACGCGGTCGCGCATTCGTTGCGCGAATTCACCGCCGACAGCGGCGGTGGAGCGGCGGCGGTGACCTACAAGCAAGCCACCGTCGGCATTGTCGGCGACTACGCCTACTACCAAGCTCACCTCGATAAGTCGGCGAGCGACATGCAGAACATCCTCAATCAGGTCGACGGCGTCTATCGGAGCGAACTCAGCGTCACGCTCTCGATCGCGCAGACGATCGTGTTCACCGCCTCGGGGAGTGATCCGTGGAACAACGTCTGCTTCAACAACTTCTGCTCAGTTCACCAGCAGCAATCGTGCACCACCAACGCAAATTGTCCGAGCGGCGAGACGTGCGTCCCGACCACCGACTACTCGTGCTTACTCGGCAAGTTCAGCACCTACCACAACACCTCGGGCAGTCCGGTGTACGGCGACGCGCTGGCGCACTTGTTCACGCGACGCAACCTCACCGGAAATGTGATCGGCGTCGCCTGGATCGGGTCGGTCTGCGACAACTACTACGGCAGCGGCTTGTCGGAAGACTTTACGACCGACACAAAGTCGATGGTGTTGCTGATCGCCCACGAGATCGGACACAACTTCAATTCCCCGCACGACAACGTCGCGGTCGCTTCGAGTTCGAACTGCGGCATCACCGAGACGTCCGCGTGTGCTTCGGCCTCGGGCGGGTACATCATGAACCCGTGTCTCTTCTCCTCGCTCAACACGTTGTTCACCAGTTGCAGCAAGACACAAATCAACGGTTTCCTACCCAGCGCAAGCTGCATGACGAATGTCACCCTCGATACCCCATCGCCCACCGCGACGGCGACTCCAACGCCGACGTTCACCGTGCCGGGCCCGACGTCCACCAAGACCGCGATACCCACAGCCACCCTTCCGCCGACGCCCACGTCGACGCCGAGCATTCCGATGGGCTACTGGAAGTTCGATGAAGGCAGCGGCACGGTCGTCAGCGACAGCAGCGGACTCGGCAACACCGGAACCGCAGAGAATGGAATGGCGTGGGGGAGCGGTCGTGTCGGTAATGGCGGCGTATTCGACGGCGGCAACGACGACGTGCGCGTCGCCAACAGTTCCAGCCTGAACATCACCGGCACCGGCTTGTCGATCGAGGCCTGGGTCAAGCCGACGGCGGTGGACAGCTACCGCGTGTTGGTACACAAGGATCAACAATACTCACTCACCATCAGCAACGGTCAGCTTTCGTATGCCGATAGCATCACGTGGAGCTACGCGACCATCGGCAGCTACGGCAGCGTGCCGGCCGGCGTGTGGAGCCACGTCGCCGTCACCTTCGATGGCAGCGTGATCCGTTTCTACGTGAACGGGGTCGAAGTCGGTAACAAGGCGCGCGCCGGCAGCCTCACCGCGACCAGCAATCCTGTGTGTCTTGGCGCCTACGGGTGCTCGGCGCTCCAATTGGCCGGAACGTTGGACGAAGTAGTCGTGTATGCGCGACCCCTATCCGCTTCCGAAGTGCAGGCCCATTTCGCCGCCGCCCCGCCGCTGCCAACGGCGACCGGGACGGCGACGCAGACGGGTACGGTGACGCAGACACCAACGCTCTCCCCTGTGCCAACTGCGACCGTCACGCTTCAGCCGACACCGAGCGTGACGGCGAGCATTACCCAGACGCCCCTCGATACGCCGGTGCCGACCAACACCGTGCCGGGCGCACCGACGTCGACCCTGACGACGGCTCCGACGGTCACATTCACCGTGCCGCCGACACCCACACTCACGACTGCGCTCGCGACTCCGACGTCGACCGCGGGTCCGGCCGCGCTGTGGCGATTCGACGAGGGCGCAGGCACGGTTGTCAGCGACGGCAGCGGGTCGGGCAATACCGGCACGGCCGAAAACGGAATGGCGTGGGGCGCGGGCAAGATCGGCAACGCGGGGGTGTTCGACGGCGTCAACGATGACGTTCGCGTTGCGAGCACGACCACGACAAACGTCACCGGCACAGGTCTGTCGATCGAAGCTTGGGTAAAGCCGACCGCCACCGACGGCATTCGCGTGTTGGTGCACAAGGAACAACAATACTCGCTGGCGATTTCCGCCGGGCAACTTACGTTCGCCGACAGCATCATGTGGAGCTACGCAAACATGGGCTCGTATGGCACCGTTGCAGTGGGTTCGTGGAGCCATGTAGCAGTGACGTTCGACGGCAGCATCGTGCGCTTCTACGTCAACGGCGTCGAGGTCGGGAACAAGGCGCATGTCGGCTCGATCGCAGCCACGACCAACCAGGTGTCGCTGGGCCGATACAATTTCGGGGCGCTCCCCTTCGCCGGGAGTTTGGATGAGACGGCGCTCTACGCTCGCACGCTTTCAGCGGCGGAGATTCAGGCGCACTTCAACAGTGCCAACGCCCCCACGGTCACGCGAACCGCAACGGCGTCGATCACCGCCACCGCGACTCGTACGCCCAGCTCTACGGTTGGGACTCCTGCCACTGCCACGCCGGTGCCGCCGGTCGGCAATTGGCGATTCGAAGAAGGCACTGGCACGACGGTGAGCGATAGCAGCGGGTCCGGTAACACCGGCATTGCGGAAAACGGGATGGCGTGGGGCACGGGCCGGATCGGCAAGGGCGGCGTTTTCGACGGCGTCAACGACGACGTACGGATCGGCAACACTTCAACGATGAACATCACCGGCACCGGCTTGTCGATCGAAGCGTGGGTGAAACCGACCGCGACCGACAGCATCCGAGTGCTGGTGCACAAGGAACAACAATACTCGCTGGCAATTTCAGCCGGGCAGCTGACGTTCGCGGACGGCATCATGTGGAGTTACGCCAACATGGGTTCGTACGGCACCGTGCCGGCGGGCTCGTGGAGCCACGTGGCGGTGACATTCGACGGTAATATCGTACGCTTCTACATCAACGGCGTTGAGGTCGGGAACAAGGCGCACGTCGGGTCGCTGACTGCGACGACCAACCAAGTGTGCCTCGGCCGGTACAACTTCGGCTCACTTCCCTTCGCCGGCACGCTCGACGAGGTCAGCGTGTATCGGCGCGCGTTGTCGGCGACCGAAGTACAGTCACATTTCAGCGCGGCGTCCGACCTGCGTCCGCCCGCGTCCGATCAGGCCAGCGGAAGCTTGAACGCGTTCACCGTACCATTCACCGTCGGCGCCGACTGGTTGCTGAACGCATTGAAGAGCTGGGCGAGGAACTGACGGGCCATCGCCTCGCGCGCCGATGCGCGCGATTGCAGCTTGCGATAGGGACTCCCGCCCATTGTCGGTGTGGGGTCGGGGGAGCGCGGACTCGTGGTTTTGCCCGCGATGCTTGCTCGTAGATTGACCGTTCAACAGCATCGTTGGTTGGTGACGTTCACCGTGCTTGCCGCGGCAAGCGGAGCGCCGAGCGGCGCGCGCGCGATCGACACACCGACGAGCATCGCGACCGTCACCCCGACGCCGACGTCGAGCGGTCCCGTGGGCGCGTGGTCCTTCGACGATGGCGCCGGAACCAACGTCGCCGACAACAGCGGCTCGGGCAATAACGGCGTCGCCGAGAACGGCATGAGCTGGGGTGCGGGTCGCATCGGCGGCGGCGGGGTGTTTGACGGCAGCAACGATGACGTGCGCGTCGCCAACAGTGCGAGCCTGAACATCGCTGGATCGGCTCTGTCGCTCGAAGCCTGGGTCAAGCCGACCGCCGTGAATAGCTACCGCGTCCTGATCCACAAGGAGTTGCAATACTCGCTGGCGATCCTCAACGGCCAACTCACGTACGCCGACAGCATCACCTGGAGCTACGCAACCATCGGCAGCTACGGCAGCGTGCCCGCCGGCGTGTGGACGCACGTCGCGGTCACTTTCGACGGCAGCATCCTTCGCTTCTACGTCAACGGCGTCGCGGTCGGGAACAAGATCCGCGCGGGGACGCTCACCGCGACGAACAATCCGCTCTGCTTGGGCGCGTACAATTGCTCGGCGCTCGCGTTGAAGGGCACGTTGGATGAGGTGCGAGTGTACGACCGGCTGTTGTCCGCCGCCGATGTGCAATCGCACTTCGCCGCGCCACCGGTTGCCAAGTGGCGCTTCGAAGAAGGCAGCGGCACGGTCGTCGGCGATAGCAGCGGGTTAGGAAACACCGGCACCGCCGAAAACGGCATGACCTGGGGCGCCGGCAAGGTCGGCGGCGCCGGTCTCTTCGACGGCGTCAACGACGACGTGCGCGTCATCAACAGCCCGACGCTCAACATCACCGGTCAAGCTCTGTCGATCGAAGCCTGGGTGAAGCCGTCCGCAACCAACAGCTATCGCGTGCTGCTCCACAAGGAACTGCAGTACTCGCTGGCGATCCTCAACGGCCAACTCACGTACGCCGACAGCGTCACCTGGAGCTACACGACCATCGGCAGCTACGGCAGCGTACCGGCCGGCGTGTGGACGCACGTTGCGGTCACCTTCGACGGCAGCATCATTCGCTTCTACGTCAACGGCGTCGAGGTCGGAAACAAGATGCGCGCGGGGACGCTGACGGCAACCGCGAACCCAGTGTGCTTGGGGGCATACACCTGCAGCGCATTGCAACTCGCGGGCGCGCTCGACGAAGTTGCCGTGTACGCACGAACCGTTTCGGCGGACGAGATTTTCGCTCACGCCAACAGCGGCACTCCTCCGACACCGACCGCCGTCGCCTCGGCGACGGTCACGGCCACACAACCGAGCGCCACGCCGTCCGTCACGACGGCGACTACAATGACGCCGACCATCACCGTCACGCGCAGCGTCACTCGCACCACCACCCCAACGCCGACATCGACCGCCACATCGGCGAGTCCCACCAGCACGGCTCCGGTAGGCAACTGGCGATTCGAGGAGAACACCGGCGCTGCGGTTAACGACAGCAGCGGGTCGGGAAACACCGGCACCGCCGAGAACGGGATGACCCGCGCGACCGGCAAGGTCGGACGCGCCGGCGTCTTCGACGGAGTCGACGATCAGGTGCGCATTCTCAACAGTTCGAGTTTGAACATCAGCGGGCCGGCGCTGACGCTCGAAGCGTGGGTCAAGCCGACCGCAACCGATAGTTACCGCGTTCTGATTCACAAGGAGATGCAGTACTCGCTGGCAATCGCCGATGGTCAGCTCACCTACGCCGACAGCATCACCTGGAGCTTCGCAACCATCGGCAGCTACGGCAGTATCTCGGCCGGTGTGTGGACCTACGTGGCGGTGACGTTCGACGGCACGGTACTGCGCTTCTATATCAACGGCGCGGAGGTCGGGAACGTCGCGCACAACGGTTCCCTCAGCACGACCGGCAATCCGCTCTGCCTCGCGGCGTACAACTGCGGCGGGCTACGCCTGGCCGGCAGCCTCGACGAGGTTGCGGTCTATCGCCGCGCGCTGTCAGCGGCGGAGATTCAAGCGCACTACGCCGGCCCGTCGACGGTGCTGCAGGTCGTCACGACCGGCCTCACCAGTGCCACCGCCATCACCAGCGCCGGCGACAGCCGACTGTTCATCACGTTGCAGAGCGGCCAAGTTATGATTTGGGATGGAACTCAAGTGTTGCCGACGCCATTCTTGGACCTCAGCGGTCTGGTCACGTTCGGCGGCGAGCAGGGCCTGCTGAGCGTCGCCTTTCATCCCGACTTCGTCCACAACGGGTTTTTCTTCGTGAACTACATCAACACGTCGGGCAACACGGTGATCGCGCGCTACACCGTGTCGAACAATCCCAACCTCGCCGACGCCGCCAGCGGAGTGATCCTGCTCACGATCACGCAACCGTTTTCGAATCACAACGGCGGACAGCTTCGCTTCGGTCCCGACGGGTACCTCTACGTCGGCATGGGTGACGGCGGCAGCGGCGGTGATCCGAATTGCTACGCCCAGCGCACCGACACGCTGCTCGGCAAAATACTACGTCTTGACGTCGATCAGAATGTGAACACTGCGCCGTATTTCGGCATCCCGACAACCAACCCGAACAGGACGTCGGGCGACCCGCTCGACAAGGTGTGGGCACGCGGGTTGCGCAATCCGTGGAGATTCTCGTTCGACCGCCTCACCGGCGCGCTGTTCATTGCCGACGTCGGTCAGGGCAATTGGGAGGAGATCGATTGGCAACCCGTCACGAGTACCGGCGGCGAGAACTACGGCTGGAACAGCATGGAAGGACCCGCGTGCTACAACCACGCCGCCTGCCCCGGGGGAGTTGCCGAGCCGCCGTGCAACGCTCCCTCCTTCGTTGCGCCGATCCTGTGGTACGACCACTCCGGCGGCAACTGCGCGGTGATCGGCGGCCACGTCTACCGCGGCACGCAACTTCCCGGACTCTACGGCAGCTATCTGTACGGCGACTTTTGCTCCGGCAAGTTGTGGAGCGCGGCGTTCCTCAATGGTGCGTGGGTCGCGCAACAACTGATCCCTGCCGTGGGCGGCCTCACCACCTTCGGCGAAGACGCGGCCGGCGAGGTGTATCTCGCCACGCAAGCCGGAACGCTCTACAAAATCGTCAAGAACTAACGGCTTTGCTGATTGCATATCGCCGATCGCTGATAGCTCGGACCCATCGGCGACGCGCAGTCGCGAGCGACCCGTCACGCACTAATGTGGTGTCGTCTCGCTCGGACTGTCGTAGCCGTGGCAGCACGCCCAACCATATGCCCACCGCCAGGGAAATGGCTGCCACGGGGTGCCGCCGACGCGAACACCCAGGTACATCATCCGACCAAGGGTTGCGCCGTGGTCGCGCGCCACGCAGTCGCGCAGGCCGGCATCCGCGCGCTCGCGGTCGTCGGCGCTCCCGCCGCACCAGTAGGCGATGTCGTGCTCGACGCAGCACTGCACCCAGCCATCGTCGGGCCAAAACGAGCACCCGTCGGTCGTAAACGGATGCGGCGGCGTGCGACCGTGCGACTGCGCGCAGTAGTTGTGCGCGCGTTGTTCGAGCGCCGCGGCCGCGTCGTGATCAGTGCGGTACGGCTGCAACTTGTGCGCAATCGGCGTGCAGCCTGTCGCGAACAGTACGAGCGTGTAGACAACCGCATGACGCCCCCGGGTGATTTGTCGCGTCGTCATCACTCTCGCCGAGACCATCGAGCCGCCCTACTCCGCCAGCTTCGCATCACGAACCTGGTCGGCTCGGATCCATCCTTGCCTGAAGAAGAACTCCGAGAGATATGCGACCGCCTGATCGGCCGTGCGGCCCGCCGCCGCCTCGACCGTCGAGCGATAGGTCCGGACGCCGCTCACGCCCGCGTTCGCCACCGCCATCCCGGCGGTGACACCGCCTTGCGCCGCGGCGCCGGCGCCCATCGTCACCGCCGCCCCCGGCATCGTGCCGCTGTCGGCATGCGTCGAGAACTCGAGCACGCTGCGGTACGAGCCCAGAGCATAGGCGGTTGCCTTCACCTTCGTTTCGACCACCGACTGTCCGGCGCCGAAGCCGATCACGAGCCGGCGCAGTCGGTTGCCTTCATCGATGTTGAGGAACGCGCCGTTGATGATCAGCGAATTGTCCGGCACGGGAGTGCTGCGGCGTGCCCGCTCGGCGGGAAGATCGAGCGCTCTGATGCCGGCCACGAGGTCCTCGGCAAGCCGATCGGCAACCTGAAAGCCGATTTCCCGCTCGCGTTCGCTCTGAGTAGCCGTGTCGTTGGCGTTGGCCAGCTCTTGAATGGGTCCGCGGTTCTCCTGCACCTGTTGCGCGGTCACCGCAAAGTCGTACACCAGAATGCGCTGTGGCCGTTGCAACGCCGCTTCGGGGCGCTCGTAGAGCGGCTTCACCGTGGTCTTCGCGCACGCCGACAGGCCGAGAATCGCGGCCACCGTCGCGCAGGCTCGCGTCGCTTGGATCATATGGGGGTCCCTCAACTCACTCGCCGTCGACTAGCAGCTTACGGTTCTTCGTTGAAGTCGAGTTCCTGATTTGGCAGGGCCGGCGGCTGCTTCAGTCTCGCGCGCAAGGCTTGGAACTCGGTGAGCAGAAGCGGCGACTTCGCCATCACGCCCGCCAGGTCGTTGGCGCGCTTCTGCAGGGCCGCCACAATCTCGGGATTGTCGGCGGCTAGGTTGTTCTTCTCGGAGGGATCCTGCGCGATGTTGTAGAGTTCGACGACCGCCGGCAAGGGCGTGCGCCAAATCAGCTTCCAGTCGCCGTCGCGGATACCGGCACGGAACAGCTCGACGTTGTAAACGATCTCGCTGCGCGGTGACGGGTGCCCGCCGCCGATCGTCGGCCACATGTCCATGCCGTCGAGCGGCTTGCTTTTCGCCGTCGACCCGCCGGCCAACGTCACGAGCGTCGGGTACATGTCGACGACGTGCATCATTCCGTCGACCGTGCTGCCGGCCTTGACGTGGCCGGGCCAATTGACGAACGCCGGCACCCGGGTGCCGCCTTCGTAGAGCGTGCCCTTGCCCTCACGATAGGGACCGTTGTCGCACGGGATCATCGCCTTCGACATGTCCTGTTCGCCGGTGAACATGGCATTGCGCGTGCCGCCGTTGTCGCTTTGAAAGATGATGACGGTGTTATCGCGCATCTGCTTCCGATCGAGCGCGGCGATGACGCGGGCGATCTGATCGTCCATCGCCGTGATGCTGCCGGCATAGGCGCGGCGATTGGGATCGTCGATGCCTTTGTACCGATCGAGATACTCCTGCGGCGCCTGGTAGGGCGTGTGCGGCGCGTTGAAGGCGAGGTAGAGATAGAGTGGGACGGCGGGATCGTGCCCCTCGATCAGCTTGACCGCGGCGGTACCGAGCAGCGTGGTGGAGTATCCCTTCTCTTTGAGCGGCTTGTTGTTGCGATACCAATCCACGACGCCGTGCTGTTCGTGGGTGAAGTAGTCGATCTCACCGATCAGCGGACCGTATTGATAGTCGAACCCCCGTTGTCGAGGCCAATACTTCCGGTCGCCGTGGCCGAGGTGCCACTTGCCGACGATCGCGGTCTGATAACCGGCGTCCTTGAGCGCCTGCGGCAGCAGCCACTCGTCGGTCGGCAGGCCGTAGGTGTGCGCCGAAGGAATGACCAGGGTTTGCAGGCCGTAGCGGAACGGATACCGCCCGGTCATCAGCGCCGCCCGCGTCGGTGTACACATCGGTTGGGCGTAGAACTGTTCGAGACGGGTGCCCGCGGCGGCGAGTTGATCGATCGTCGGGGTTTTGATGTCCGAGCCGTGGAAACCGACATCCTTCCAGCCCAAGTCGTCGGCGACGATGTAGACGATGTTCGGCCTCTTCCCAGCTCCGAGCGCGGCGGATTCCTGTGCGTGCACGGGGTTCACGACCGCGCACAGGTTCGCCATCGCTGCGGCCGCGATGATCCATGTGCCGAGCCGTCTCAGGTTGGTTGTCTCGTGACTCACGTTCACTCCTCCTCTTTCGTTGTCTTGATGAAGTCACCCGCGTAGCGGGCGGAAGAACGCGCGGATGTCCTCGACCAGCGCGTGCGGCTCTTCCATCGCAGCGAAGTGTCCCCCCGAGGAAAATTCGGTCCAACGCTGAACGTTGTACACCTTCTCTGCCCAGGCGCGCGGCGGCTTGAACAGCTCGCGCGGAAAGATCGCGCAGCCGGTGGGCACCTCGATGCGAATACCGCGCGGCGGAAACAAGCCGGAGCGGCGCGCCTCGCAGTACAGCCGTGCCGACGAGGTCGCGGTCTCGGTCAGCCAGTAGAGCGTAATGTTGGCGAGCATCTCGTCTTTGCTGAGCCGGCTTTCGACGTTGCCGTTGCAATCCGTCCACGTGCGAAACTTCTCCACGATCCACGCCGCCAGTCCCGCGGGTGAATCGTTGAGCGCGTAGCCGAGCGTCTGCGGCTTGGTACCCTGGATACCCTGATAGCCCGTCTCTTCCTGCATGAAGCGCTGCATTTCCATCAGCCGGACCAATTCAGCTTCGCTGAGGCCGGCGGCGGGATTGGACTCGTCGGGCGGGAACGCAACCACCATGTTGAGATGGATGCCGATGAGCCGCTGCGCGTGCTGTGATCCCAACAGCGTGGTGATGATCGCCCCCCAATCACCGCCTTGGGCGCCGAAGCGTGGGTAACCGAGCTGCTGCATGAGCGCGGCGAACACGTCGGCCATTTTGCCCGGATGCATCCCGGGTGTCCGTGCATGATCAGAGAACCCGTAGCCCGGCAATGACGGGGCCACGACGTCGAACGCGTCAGCAGGGTCGCCGCCGTGGCGCGCGGGGTCGCTAAGCGGGCCCAGGATTTTCATGAACTCGAGCACCGAGCCCGGCCAGCCGTGACTGATCAGCAGCGGCAGCGGCTTCGGCCCGACGCCGCGCGCGTGAATGAAATGAATCCCGAGCCCGTCGACGTTGGCGCGAAAGTGATGCCATTGATTGAGCGCGCGTTCCGCAACCCGCCAATCGAAGCGCGCGCGCCAGTACTCGACCAGTTCTCTCAGATAGGCGAGGTCGGTGCCGTAGCTCCAGTCGGCGTCATTCAGTTCATCCGGAAAGCGAGTCCGCGCCAAACGTTGCTTGAGATCGTCGAGAACGTGCTCCGAGATATTGATGCGAAACGGTTCGATCGCCACGACTCACCTCCGAATCGGACCGACCTCTTAACACAGCGGCCGGCCAATGTGCACAACCGACTTGGGTCGTTCCCCTGTTGCCACGTCTGGCAATGCGGAGAGTCAGAGACGCCCATCGACATTCTCCGAACCGCAGGAACGAGCGGCGATCAACTCACAGAGCCCAGAGGCCGTCACTCGCGATTGCCCGCCCACCATTGGCAGCGCAGCCCGATGCCGTCGGTCGGCAGCGATCGCGTGAGGCCGACTCGGAAGGCAGCGGCCTATTGCCGAGCGCAGCGAAAGCGAAAGGGAGTCCGAGGGAAAGCGGCGTTTGAGCTTTCCCTCGGTGGACGCCGGGCGAAGCCCGCAGACAGCGATTCGCATCAGATGCGACCGCTGGAGTCGAGGAGCATCCCTGGCCACCTCTTTCGCCGATGTGTTACTGCAGCGCGCATGGATCAGGTACGCATCGGCCTCATCGGTGCCGGGCTCATCGGCGCGGCGCACTCGACGACTTTGAAGGCGATCGCGGAGCAGTTCGACGGCAGACTCGAACTGGCGGCGGTGGCCGATCCGGTAGCGACACAACGCGAGCAATTCTGCGAACGCTACGGCTACCGCCACGCGTTTGCGAGCGCGGACGAATTGCTGCGCAGCCACGTGAACGCCGTGTTCATTTGCACGCCGACGAAGTTCCACGCTGACCTGGTGCGCGCGGCGACCGACCGCAAGCTCCACATCTTTTGCGAAAAGCCGCTGGCGATGACCTACGCCGAGGCCGTGTCGATGCGCGACGCGGCGCAGCGCGCGGGGGTTATCACGCAGATCGGACTGGTGCTGCGCTTCTCGGCGATCTACCGCGTGATGCAGGCGCAACTCGCGCAGCCTGAGATGGGCGCGCCGATGGCCGTGCTCTTCCGCGATGATCAGTGCTTTCCGATCCGCGGCGGGCACAACACGACGTGGCGCAAGGACCGCGCGCTCACCGCCGGCGGCACGCTCGTCGAACACGGCGTGCACGACCTCGATCTGGCAACCGTGTTGTTCGGTCCGATCGCGCGCCTGCGCGCTTGGCAGCAGAATCGCGCCGGACATCCGGGAGTCGAAGACTACATGGCGATCGAGCTGGAGTTCGTCTCCGGATTGCGCGCGCAGTTGGTCAACCTGTGGCACAACATGCTCGAGCGCAATTCGAATCGGCGGCTCGAAATCTTCTGCGAGCGTGGGTTTCTCGCCAGCGACCATGACATGCTCGGCGACATCATTCTCCAAGTCGGCGACGGTGCCGAGGGCCGCATCACTCCTGACGAAGTCTTGCAACGCTTCGAAGCGCTGCTCGATCGCCGCGACCAGCGTTTCCGCGTGTGGTACGGCATTCCGTACTTGCTGCAGGACCTGTCGTTCATCGAAGCGTTGCTCGCCGACCGGCCGGCGACGCCGGATCTCGCTGTCGGCGTCGAGGCGCAACGGCTGGCCGCCGCCGTCTACCATGCGGCGCAGACGGGAGAGGAAGTCCAGGTACCCCGGTGGGTTCCGGAGTAGCCCCGTCACGATCGCTAGGCGCTTGGTTGCGCGACGGGCTTCGCAGGTTCTTCGGCGCAGACGGACCAGCGATCAATCTCGCGATCTTCCGACTTGCCGTCTTTGGCTGGTTGCTGCACGTCATCCTCCACTACCATCGGAGCTTTGCAGCGCTCGTTTCCGTTCCGGTCGAGTTACGAGTTGCGCCGCCGGGGTACGGGTTGCTGCTCGCCCACATTCCGATCGATCTGCCTCATGTGATCGTCATTCGCCGGGTGGCAATCGTGTTCGCTTCGCTCGCATTCGTTGGGTTGTTCACTCGCACGTCGGCGTTCATCACGTCGTGCTGCGCGCTCTATTTGCTCGGAATCGAGGAACTGTTCGGCAAGATCTACCATCAGTATCAGCATCTCGTGTGGTTCGCGCTTTTGCTCGCAGCCTCACCGTCGGGAGACGCGCTGTCGATCGATGCGGTGTGGACTCGCTGGCGCTGCGCGGCGCGCGGCGAGTCGACGGCGACTGCCTCTGCCGTCGGCTACGCGCTGCCGCTGCGGTTCGTTTGGCTGTTGCTCGGGGTGATCTATTTCTTTCCTGGGCTGGCGAAATTACGGGCGGGGCCAGAGTGGATTCTGAGCGACCATCTCACCTACCTGATGTATTGGTACTGGTCGAAGAAGCACTTCGTGCCGTGGCTCCGGATCGATCACTACCCAGTGCTCTGCCATGCGGCGGCGCTGGCGACGATTGTGTTCGAGATCAGCTTCATCGTTTGCGTGTTCAGTCGACGTCTGCGGCCGTTGCTAGTCGCCGGCGGAATCGTCTTTCACTGGATGACGGCGAAGTACCTGGGGCTCGTCTTTTGGAGCCTGGGGGTGTGTTACGCCGCGCTCGTCGATTGGGATGCGCTGATTCGTCGCCTCGGCGTCACGCGCGCGAATTCGGCGAGTGTGCATCGAGGACCGCCACGCGCGGTCATGGTCGTGGGCGGCGGACTAGTGATCGCGAATATCTTCTGCGGGGTCTTCAACATCGACTCGTGGCCGTTCTGCGTTTATCCGGAATTTGCGGACATTGTCCGCAATCCGACGCGAAGATCATTGGAAGTGGCGACACGCGGGGCGGACGGACGGTTACAATCGATGAGCGCCGGCATTCCTGAGGGTGTCGAGAATCGCATTGTCGCAGCGACTGATCGCACGGAGCGCGCGCGCCTTCTTGGCGGAGTGCGAACGCTCATCCGGCGGCGGGCCACACTCGCACCGGGCGAGTCCGTTCTCGTGTTCGATGTCGAACGTTCGACGCTCCCCGAACACCGCGCCCGTGATCCGTTGCGGCGCGAATTGGTGTTAGAAGTTCCCGCCGAGTGACAGTGACATGCCGAGCCGCGTGGAATTCGCCCTGGTCATTCCGGTTCACAACGAGGAGCGGTATCTGCCCACCCTCAGCGAATCGCTGCGGCGTCAAAGCTGCACCGACGTGCCGATCGTGTTCGTCAACAACGGCTCGACCGACGGATCGGACGCACTGATGCGGGAAAGCGACGCGGCACGAGCGGGTCGGTGGCTCTGCATCGACGAGCCGCGCGTCGGCAAGTTCTCCGCGATGGCCGCGGGCGCGGATTTCTGCGTGCAGCAGCTCGGGGCGCGGCACGTTGGATTCCTCGATGCCGATTCGTATCCGGGCGAAGTCGATTGGCTGCGCACGCATGCGCGAATTTTGGCCGACGCTCATCGGGACTTGGGTTACATCCACTCGCCGTATCGCTACGTGGGCCTCGAACACCTGCCCACGTTTGCGGCGGCCTATGCGGCCTGCGCGGCGGTGATGAGATCGATCGGCGAGACCGTCGGCTGGTTCGCGAACAGCGCCGGGGCGGTCTACGCGTCGACGGTTGTGATGCCGTTCTTCCGCTCCGCATCGACCGCGACCGAGATCGGCTTGCGCTGCTCCCTGTTCGCGTTGTCCGAGGGTTTGCGAGCGTCCATGAACCCCGGTCAGGTGATGACGTCGGCGCGAAGAATCGTCGCCAGCGCTGACAACCTGCACGCCTGGTGCTTCTACGCACGCCGGTTCTATGTGAACAAGGATATCAACACGACGGCGAAGCAGACGCTGAACCCACCCGCGCCCGTCGCCGACCTTCCTGTTGAGATGGTTGGCCGCTTCTTCGCGCGCCAAGCCATCAAGTTCGCGGCGCGGAATCTGATCCCGCTCGCGCTCTTCGATCGCAGTGATCACTTCACCGATCGTCTGAGCGCTGTGTTCGATGTCGTGCCGGACGAACTGATCGGAGGGGCACTGCGATCGTTCCGTTTCCGAACCGATCTCATCTTCACCGATCAGTTCGAAACGCTGCTCGCCGCCATCGAGCAGACGCCTGCGAGCGCCGCGTTGGCGCAACGAATCGATGCGCTGATGTGGGCTGAGTACGGACCGGCGACCGGGCGGCCCTGAATTGGACCCCACTATACGCCGTGTGGATCGCTCGATCTACTCGGAACACCTCAATCACGAAATGCTCAGATCTCTTGAGCGCAGGCAAGCTGCATATGCCCTGACCCTTGCGGCAGTGAATAGACGAGGCTTGATCGCGCAGCCGCGAACGTCGCTTCAATCCGAAGCCGACGGACCATGGAGCGCCACGATCCACTTCCCCGCCATCCCATCGATCGCACAATCGGTCTGTATCTCGCCGGCACGGGCGAGCGCCTCGATCGCGTTGCCTGCACGGCGGCGATCGCCGACGACGCTGATCACGTCGCGCGGGTTGGCGTAGACGACGGCGCGCAGGTAGCGCCGCACCAGCTCGCGCGCGGCGGTGTCCGGTCGCAGCGTTCGTGCCTCGCGGACGCGCGCGCGATGGCGCGTCGCGACCAAGTCCCACACGTAGGTGAAGGGGTCGTAGCGCACCTCGCGCATCGCGACGTAGAGCCGCCGCTGCAACTCGGCCAGCGCACCATCGAAGGCGCGCCGCTGATTCGGCCGCGCCAAATTGGTGGCCAATTTGAGCGCGAAGGTTTCCTGCGGGCCGTTGTCATTGAGCGTATCGAGGATCGCCTTCGCCGCGGGTGACAGCAGTCCGTCGCGATACTCGCGAATGTAGTCGCGCTGCGAGCCGAAGAGCCGATACACCGCGGGGAAGAGATCCCAGGCCACGAAGGTCGGTTTGCCGCGGATTAATCTGGCGTAGAAACATTTTCCCGCGGCCGGCAGCTCGTCTTTGAGATTCCACGCCAGGCCGACCTCGGGATCGTGATGACTGTGATGTGGGAACCGCGGATCGCGGCGCCCGCACACCGCCACCCACAGGCACGGCAGATTGAGACCGCGGGTAGCGAAGAGCGAGGTGAGTCCGACGTCGTTGATGAACGTGAGCGCACGCCGTGCACCGTTGACCCGTACCGACGGGACGCGCCGAAACGTGCGATCGCGTCGCGCCTCCAAGTGGGCGAGTGACCATACCCGCGTGATTTCCGATCGCGACATGTTGTCAGGCGTTCAAAACACAGTAAAAGGGTCGTGTACAAGGAGCCCGCGATGGCCGCCAACACGTTGACCGTCACCGACAACCGCACCGGCAAGCAGTACACGCTGCCGATCGACAACGGCGCGATTCGCGCCGTCGATCTGCGCCAAATCAAGGCCGGCAACGACGATCCCGGCCTGCTCAGCTACGATCCCGCTTTCGTCAACACCGCGAGTTGCCGCAGCGCGATTACGTTCATCGACGGCGACAAGGGCATCTTGCGCTACCGCGGCTATCCGATCGAGCAACTCGCCGAGCGCAGCAACTTCCTCGAAGTGGCGTATCTGATCGTCAAAGGCGAGCTGCCGGCGCGCTCGCACCTGCAGTCGTTCGTCAGCAACATCACCGTGCACACGATGATCCACGAGAACATCAAGCGTTTCGTCGACGGCTTTCACTACGACGCGCATCCGATGGGCATCCTCGTGAGCACGGTCGGCGCGTTGTCGACCTTCTATCCCGACGCCAAGAAGATCTTCGATGCCGAATCACGCAAGATCCAAACCCATCGACTGATCGCCAAGATGCCCACACTCGCGGCGTTCGCCTATCGTCATTCGATCGGCATGCGGTACGCCTACCCCGACAACGACCTGAGCTACACCGGCAATTTCCTCAACATGCTGTTCAAGAAGACCGAGCTGAAATACACACCCAACCCGGTCATTGAACGCGCGCTCGACGTGTTGTTCATCCTGCACGCCGACCACGAGCAGAATTGCAGCGCCAACGCCATGCGCAGCGTCGGGAGCTCGCAGGTCGATCCGTACTCGGCGGTGGCGGCGGCAACCGCCGCGCTCTACGGGCCGCTGCACGGCGGCGCCAACGAGCAGGCGATTCGCATGCTCATGGAGATCGGCAGCGTCGGCAACATCCCGGCGTACATCAAGCGGGTGAAAGCCGGCGAGATTCGCCTGCAGGGTTTCGGCCACCGCATCTACAAGAACTACGATCCGCGCGCCAAGATCATCAAGCAGATCGCCGATCAAGTGCTCGAAGTCACCGGCCGCAGCCCGCTGCTCGACATTGCCGTCGAACTCGAACGGATCGCGCTCGCCGACGAGTACTTCATCTCACACAAGCTGTATCCCAACGTCGATTTCTATTCCGGCATCATTTACCAGGCGATGGGTTTTCCGATGGACATGTTCCCGGTGTTGTTCGCCATCGGCCGCACACCGGGCTGGATCGCGCAATGGAACGAAATGCTGCTCGATCAAGAAACTCGCATCGCCCGCCCGCGCCAGATCTACGTCGGCCACGAGCAGCGCGATTTCGTGCCGATGGAGCAGAGGGGTGAGTCGTGAGTGGTGCGTAGTGAGTAGTCGGACCCGGACGCTCCGACTCCGACCACTCATCACTCACGCTTTGTACGCAATCTTGCTGCGCGGCGGCACCGACTCGACCACCCACACGTTGCCGCCGATGACCGAGCCGGCGCCGATGACCGTGTCGCCGCCGAGGATCGTCGCGCCCGAGTAAATGGTTACGTCGTCCTCGATGGTGGGATGGCGCTTGCGGTTTCGCAGCACCGCAACGTTGTCGCCCCGCACGCTGAGCGCGCCGAGCGTCACGCCTTGATAGATCTTGACGTTGTTGCCGATCACGCTGGTCTCACCGATGACCACGCCGGTGCCGTGATCGATGAAGAAGCGCTCGCCGATGCGCGCGCCCGGATGAATGTCGATGCCGGTGCGGCTGTGGGCTTCCTCGCTCATGATGCGCGGAATCATCGGCACCTGTTCGCGATACAATTCGTGCGCGATCCGGTGCGTGGTGATCGCGTGAATCGCCGGGTAGCTGAAGACGATCTCCTCGATGCTCTTGGCGGCGGGGTCGCCGTCGAATGCGGCGGCGACGTCGAGATTCAACAGCCGACGCAGCTCGGGGATGCGCCGGAACAGGCGGAGCACTGCGCCCTCGCTCCATTTGGCGTCGCGCTCCGGCCCGACGCGGCAGCACAACTGCTCGTAGCCGACGGCACGACGGATTTGCTCGACTAACAACGTGTGCGCGCTGTAGAGTTGCTCGCTGAGCGAGTACCGCAAGTTGCCGCGATCGAGCGGGCGTGTGCTGTAGAAGCCGAGATAGACGACCGAGTGCAAATGCCGCAGCGCCTCGATGACCGCGCGCCGATTCGGCAGCGCCGCGCTTTCCAGACTGTCGATCGGATGGCTGCCGTCGTAGCTCGCCATCACCAGATCGATAACCTCTTCCAGATCACCCGGCCGGTTCGCGTTCATGCTGTCCCCTTTTTTGTGTAGGCCATTATGCCCGGTTGAGGGGGACAGACAACTGGTGACCGGTGTGGGTCTGGGTGACTGGTGCCGACGTGGGGACTGGTTGGAGGTCAAATCTCGTCGCGCGAGCGGATGACTTTGTGCACGAGGCCGTACTTCTTGGCCTCGTCCGGGCTCATCCAATAGTCGCGGTTGGTGTCGATCGCGACCTTCTGCACCGTCTGACCGGTTTCGGCGGCGATGAGCTGATTGGCCTTGTCGCGCAGCTTGAGGATTTCTTGTGCGGTGATGTCGATGTCGGCGGCCGAGCCGTGGAGCTGCGTCGAGGGTTGGTGGATGAGCAGGCGGCTGTGCGGCAACGCGAAGCGGTGCTCCTTCTTGGCTCCCAGCAGAACGATGGTCGCGGCGCTGGCGACCAAGCCCGCGGCGATGGTCTTCACCGGCGGCTTGACGAATCGGATCATGTCGAAGATCGCAAAGCCCCCATCCGCCGAGCCGCCGTTGGAGTTGATGAACACGCGAATCTCCTTCGCCGGGTCCATCGCCTCCAGCAGCAACAACTGGGTGATCACCTTTTGGGTGACGGCGTCGTCGATCTCTTGGCTGATGATGATGTTGCGCGACTCGAGCAGCTTCTGCAGCATCGGATCGACGTCGGGGGTCTTGGCTTCTTCCGCTTTTGCCATCGTTACTCCACTGCGCCGGCGGCGCGCGATCAATCGTAGTACTCGCGACCGAGGTGCGTAATCAGTTCTTCGCCGCGGAGGTAGCGCAGCGTGTTTTTGAGTTTCTGCAACTGGATGAACAGATCGTGCTCCGGATACAAGCCGGGCGCGGTTTGCGGGCTCTTGAAGTAGAACGACAGCCACTCTTGGATGCCGCGCAGGCCGGCGCGCTGCGCCAGGTCGAGAAAGAGCGCGAGGTCCAATACCAACGGCGCCGCCAGGATCGAATCGCGGCAGAGGAAGTTCACCTTGATCTGCATCGGGTAGCCAAGCCAGCCGAAGATATCGATGTTGTCCCAGCCCTCCTTGTTGTCGCCGCGCGGGGGGTAGTAGTGGATGTTCACTTGATGCACGTAGTCGCCGTAGAGATCGGGGGCCGCGTCGCGCGGCAGGATCACATCCAGCACCGACAGTTTGCTGGTTTCCTTGGTTTTGAAGGACGCCGGCTCGTCGAGCACCTCCCCGTCGCGATTGCCGAGGATGTTGGTCGAGAACCAGCCCGTCAATCCGAGCGCGCGCGCCTTCAAGCCCGGCGCAATGATCGTCTTCATCAAGGTCTGGCCGGTTTTGAAATCCTTGCCGCAGATCGGCACGCGGTTGCGCTCCGCCAGTTCCATCAACGCCGGCACATCGACGGTCAGGTTGGGGGCGCCGTTGGCGAACGGAATCCCGAGCGTGAGCGCCGCGTACGCATAGATCATGCTCGGCGGAATCGCCGGATGATTGCGCCGCAGCCCCTCTTCGAACGCCGCCACTGACGCGTGCACGTCCTGGCGTTGCAAGAAGCTCTCGGTACTGCCGCACCACACCATCACCAGGCGCGCTGCCCCACTCTCTCGTTGAAACACTTCGATGTCGTTCACCACCTGACGCGCAAGGTCCATCTTGGTCGCGCCGGTTTTGACGTGCGTCCCGTTCAGTCGCTTGACGAACTCGTGATCGAACACGCCGGGCCGCGGCACAACGGCTTCCAACTCCGGGCGGATCATTTCGAGCAACGGCGCCTCGATCACCTGCGCGCGGGTTGCGGCTTGAAAACAATTGTCGGGAAAGATGTCCCAGGCACCGAACACCAATTCCGACAACTCCGCCAGCGGTACGAAATCACGAATCAACGGATTGCGACTCTCGGTGCGCTTGCCGAGCCGGATCGTCCCCATCTGCGTCAGCGAGCCGATCGGCTTGCGCACGCCCTTCTTGATCAGCGCGACGCCGGCGATGAACGTGCTGGTGACCGCTCCCAGACCAGGCAACAGCACGCCGAGGCGGCCGGTCGGTGCGATGATGGCTGTCTGTGAGGAAGTCACGATACGGCGGCGCGAAATGCGCTCGCCGTTCTCATAAAGGACGGCAGGCAGCGACGCAAGCGGGCGTTGGGATTGACACACTGACGCGCCGCGGTAGCTTCTGTAAGCCGTCCGGGTGTATGGAGCCCGGCGCGACCTGAGAGGTGCGGAGTCACGCGCTGCTCGGAGAAAGGTGGATGATCATGCGATCGATACGTCGAACCTCGATTGTGCTGGCAGCAGTGGTCGTCGTCACGACGAACGCGCAGGCGACCTTCGCAGCCAGCGCTACGGACATTTCGCAGAAAGCGCACAGGGCGCTGGAGAATCTCTGTAAGAAGGAGCAATCCGCCAAGCTGCTGCGCAAAGAGGCGCGCGCCATCCTTGTCTTTCCCGGTATCTACAAGGCCGGGTTCATCGTCGGCGGAGCGGGTGGCGATGGCGCGCTGTTCAAGGACGACAAGGCGGTCGCGTATTACCGATCGGTTGCCGCGTCGTACGGGCTGCAAGCCGGGGTGCAGAAGTTCGGCTACGCGATGTTCTTCATGAAGGACAGCGCGCTGGAATATCTCGACAAGAGCGAGGGCTGGGAGGTCGGCGTCGGACCGAGCGTCGTGGTGGTCGACGCCGGAGTCGGAAAGTCGCTGACGACCACCACCGGGCGCAGCGACGTGTACGCCTTCATCTTCAGTCAGAAGGGATTGATGGCCGGGCTCGGCATCCAGGGCTCGAAGATCACGAAGATCCACCCCGACGAGTGAGCGGCGAATCGCGGCATCGCCCGTGCACTACGAGCCGGCGCAGACATCGCGGCGGAGACGATCGAGCCTTCCGGACGCATCGAACAGGATTCGCATTCCATCCGCGACGACGCGTCGCGTGCCGGGATCGACCGGCAGATCGGCCCAGTCGGGTGTGGTCACGCCGAATTCGACTTCGAGACCGTCAGCGTAACCAACGCGAATCGACGTCACGCGGCCCCACCGTTCAATCTGCTGCTGTTTGACGCTGCCGAAGCTGGAGACCCACGCGGTGTTCGCGAGCCGGCTCGCCACCTGACGGCTCAGCAGCACCAGGTCGATGTCCGAATCGGGGTGCGCCGCGTTGCGCGCGTACGAGCCGACCAACGCGAGACCCTGGAGATCCGGTTGCTCGGCGGCCCACGATGCAACCGTTATGAGGAACTCCGCAGCCGTCACGGGCAGACGGTGCTGTTGCCCTACGCCGTGGGCTGATAGGTCGCCACGATTCGTTCAGCAACGTGGGTCTTGAGATCGAGCGATCCGACCGGGATATAGCTCAACAGTTTTCCCAGCGCGGCGATGTGACGCACGGCGCTGTCGGGATCGTTCGACAGCAGTCGGCGCGCCGCATCGGAGATTTGTTCGATGGTGTCCATCGCCACCAGGTGCGTCAAGTCGACCTCGGCGGCGCACGCATCGACGCCGCGCCGGCGGATCAGCTTCAACGTTCGCGCGATGGCGCTGTCGAGCGCGTAGACCTGGCAGATCATGTCGCTGAACAGTTCGAGGTGCTGTTGCTTACGGCTCAAGTCGGCGGGTTCGCGCTCGACCAACACACCGGCCGCGTAGGCGGTGAGCCGCTTGGCACCGGCGAGCGCGGATTCCTCGACCGCGAGCGGCCCGTCGGCCGTGTGCGCCGGAGCGTCGAGGTCGGCGTGGACGTGTTGAATGAAGTCGAGCAACGGCAACGCGCCGGTCATCGCACGCTTCATCAGCGTGCCGGGAATCAGGAGCCGATTGATCTCGTTGGTGCCCTCGAAGATGCGATTGATCCGCGCATCACGGTAGCGGCGTGCGAGGCCGTACTCTTCGATGTAGCCGTAGCCGCCCAACATCTGCAGCGCCTCGTCGACGCAAAAGTCGAGCACCTCGCTGCCGTACACTTTCAGGATCGATTGCTCGATCGCATACTCCTCGATCGCGGCCTGCACGTCGCGCCAGTACGAGTCGCTCTGCTCATCGATTTCGGCGACGCGGGCGTCGATCAGTCCGACAGTGCGAAAGGCGAGGCTGTCGGCGGCGTAAATCCGCGCGGCCATGTCGGCGATCTTGCGCTGCATCGCGCCGAACTGCACGATCGGCGTCTGGAATTGCTTGCGCGTTACCGCGTAGCGGATGGCTTCGTCGAGCGAGCGGGCGGCGCCGGCGGCGGCGATCCCACCCAGTTTCAGCCGTCCGATGTTCAGAATGTTGAACGCGATCTTGTGTCCCGCCCCGATCGTGCCCAACACGTTGGCGGCGGGCACGTCGACGTCTTCGAGAATGAGCTGGCGGGTCGACGAGCCCTTGATGCCGAGCTTGCGCTCCTCGGGACCGGTGCTCACGCCGGGGAACGTCTTCTCAACCAGGAACGCGGTGAACTTTTCGCCGTCCACCTTCGCAAACACAGTGAAGAGATCGGCAAAGCCGGCGTTGGTGATGAACTGCTTCACACCGTTGAGCCGGTAGGATTGTCGGTCGGCGGACAGGAGCGCGCGCGCCTTGGCTCCAAGCGCGTCGCTGCCGGAGCCCGGCTCGCTCAGTGCGTAGGCTGCGATCCACTCGCCGGTTGCGAGTTTCGGCAGGTAGCGGCTGCGTTGCTCGTCGTTGCCGTACATGACCAGCGGCAGCGTGCCGATCCCGACGTGCGCGTTCCATGATACGCTGAATGCCCCGCACGAGCATCCCCGCGATGCCACCAACAATGCGGCGGCCTTGCTCACGCCCAGCCCGCCGTACTCGCTCGGCACTTCGAGCATCAGCAAACCCAACTCACCCGCGCGCTTGAGCAGCGACGGCATCAGCCCCGGCTCCTGGCGCTCGATGGCGTCGGTGTGCGGCACCACTTCCTTTTCGACGAAGCTCTCCGCGACGTCAGCCAAGTGTCGGTCCTCGTCGCTGAAGTCTTCCAGGACGAACGGCTCGTGCTGGGTCACGGGATCCAGCAAGAACGCGCCGCCGCGCGGCGTCTCAGTGGTCACAGCCATCATTGGCTCCCTTCCCGGCGCTCCCTTATCCGGGGAATCTTGGCGCGGTGTGTTAACCGCCTTGTCATCATGCGTCAAGAGAAATCTCCAGCACCGAGCGAGTCCAAGACTCATGCCGCATCCGATGTCGGTAGTCCCGCGCCGTTTCTCGGGCCGACCGGCGTCCGATTTTGCAGCCACGCGAAGGATCGACGCAGCTTGTCTAGCATTCGTCGCCATTCGCCGCCCCTTTCATCTCGAAAATCAGGTCCTGGGGTTGACCCGACCGCGCGCTATGCGTATCTTTTACGCAAAGTCCGGAGGTCAGCCAATGCAACCGCATGTCGAACGGACGCCCGCCGAGCTGCGCGAGCACTTCGCGCGACTCGACGCCCCGAGCCTGTACAACGCCGAGAGCTGCAGCGAGTTCGCCGCTGTCATTCATCGAATTCGCCAACTCAAGGTCGAACGCAACGCGGTGGTGCTGGCGCACAACTACCAACGTCCTGAGATTTTCGAGGTCGCCGACTTCATCGGCGACTCGCTCGAACTGGCGCGGCAAGCCACCGGCGTCACCGCCGAGGTCATCGTCTTCTGCGGCGTCCACTTCATGGCCGAGACCGCCAAGATCCTCAACCCGCGAAAGACTGTGCTGCTGCCGGATCTGCGCGCCGGCTGTTCACTGGCGGACAGCGTAACGGCGGACGAGTTGGTGGCGCGGCAAACCGAGCTGCGCAAACTGTACCCCGACTTGATGACCGTGGCCTACGTCAACACGACGGCGGACGTGAAAGCGGTGGTCGACGTCTGTTGCACGTCGTCGAACGCCGCCAAGATCGTCGACGCCCTGCCGACGCAGCACGTCCTATTCGTGCCCGACGAACACCTCGGCGAGTACGTGCAGCGCGAGACGAACAAGATGGTGATTTCGTGGAACGGGAACTGTTACGTCCACCATCAGATCACGCCAGCGAACATTCAGGCGGTGAAGGAATCGTTGCCGAATCTCAAAGTGCTCGTGCATCCCGAGTGTCGCGCCGACGTCCAAGCGCTCGCCGACGCCGTGCTCAGCACCAGCGGCATGGTGAAGTACGCCAAGGAGAGCGATGCCACCGATTTTCTCGTCGTCACCGAGTGCGGTCTGTCCGACCGTTTGTTGATCGAGGTGCCGGAGAAGAATTTCTACAAGTCGTGCAAGCTCTGTCAGTTCATGAAAATGATCACGATCGAGAGCACGCAACGCGCGCTCGAACGGATGGAGCATGAGATCGTGCTCGACGAGACTGTTCGCGCCGGCGCCGAGCGTTCGCTGCGTCGCATGCTGGAAATGAGCGTGTGATCGATCGGCTCCTACGGTCGCTGCATCGATAGCGATTGGCCGATGAAGCCGTCGCCGCATCAGGACCATCCGTGGGTGGCCGTCGACGTGGTGATCTTCACCATCGACGAGGGTGTGCTCAAAGCGTTGCTGGTCAACCTCAAGGAGGGGCCGTTCCGCGGGCACTGGGCGTTCCCCGGCGGCTTGGTCAGCCTCGGTGAGTCGATCGATGCCGCCGCGATTCGCGAGCTCTCCGAGAAGACCGGCTTGCGTCACATCTATCTCGAACAACTCTGCACCTTCGGCGACCCGCATCGCGATCCGCGCGCCCACGTGGTGTCGGTCGCCTACTTTGCACTGCTGCCGCGCGCCGACCGGCGCCTCGCCGAGCATCCCAAGTACGCGCGGCTCGAGTGGCGCGCCGTGACCGCGCTGCCTCCGTTGGCGTACGATCACAACCGCATCGCCGCCTACGCGCTGGACCGGCTCCGCGCCAAGTTGGCCTACACCAACATCGTCTACAGCCTGTTGCCGGACGAATTCACGCTCGGCGAGCTGCAGGAAATCTACGAAATGATTCTCGGCACCACGCTCGATCGGCGCAACTTTCGCAAAAAGTTGCTCGCCGCCGGATTGTTGCGCGCGCTGCCACGCGTCCGGCGCGGGCCGCATCGCCCGGCGACGCTCTACGCGTTCGCGCAGCGGCGGCCGATGAATATTCCAATCCTGTGAAACCACCTTGACTTCGGGTGGTAAATCCGGTGGCGTCGCTGCGCAGATGGACGCAGAGGCTTCATCACTGACGCTCGGCGCGGGGGCAGCCACGGCGTTGCCGGTTTCGTCGAGTGAGCTGCGCTGGACGATCTGGTCGTTGGCGTGGCCGGTGATCGTCACGTTCTTGTCCCAATCCACGGTGGGCCTGGTCGACGTCTTGATGGTCGGCCGACTCGGCGCGGCCGCGGTTGCCGCCGTCGGTGTCGGCGCCCAAGTCTTGTCGGCGGTGAGCGTGGTGATGACCGCCGTGGGCACCGGCACGCTGGCGCTGGTGGCGCGGCACGTCGGCGCCGGCGAGCCACGTGAGGCGCAGCGCGTGCTCGCGCAATCGGTCGTCGCGGCCGCGATCGGCTCGTTGATGATCATCACTCCGGTGATGATCTGGGCCGGTCCGTTTGTGCGCGTGTTCGGCGTCGAGCCGCACGTCGTCGACTTGGCCGGGGCGTTTGTCCGCCTGGTGATGCTGTCGATCCCGGGATCGGCCGTGCTGTTCGTGATCGCCTCTGCACTCCGCGGCGCCGGCGACACGCGCACGCCGCTGGCGATCGGCGTACTGGTCAACGCCCTGAACATCGCGGCGAACTATGTGTTGATCTTCGGCAAGCTCGGACTTCCGGCGCTGGGCGTGCGCGGGTCCGCACTCGCCACCGCGGTCGCGTTCACCTTCGGCGCGATCCTCGGGTTGGTGTGGCTCGCACGCGGCGGGTTGGTGCTGGGGCTCGCGCTGTCGCAATTGCGGCCGCACGCGCACACGATCCGGCGCGTGTTGCGCATCGGCTATCCGGCGGCGATCGAGCAGGCATTCATGCAGGCCGGCTTCTTCGTCTACGTCATCTTCGCCGCCCGCTACGGGACCTCGGCGGTCGCGGCCTACTTCATCGGCGTGCGCATCTTGGCCATGTCGTTTCTGCCCGGGTTCGGTTTCGCCGCCGCGGCAGCCGCGCTGGTCGGGCAAAATCTGGGCGCGCGCAATCCGCAACGCGCCGAGCAATCCGGCTGGATGGCGAACAGTTTGTCGGTGTACTTCATGTCGGCGTGCGGCCTGGCCATCATTGTCGCCGCGCGACCGATCGCCGCCATCTTCGTCGACAACGCAGAAGTCATCGCCGACACGGTGTCGTTCATTTACCTGCTCGGTCTGGCCCAACCGCTGATGGCGGTAGACTTCACCATCGGCGGCGCGTTGCGTGGCGCCGGCGATACGCGCTTTCCGCTGCTGACCGTGTTGGTCGCGTTCTACGGCTGCCGATTGGGTTGGGCTTACGTCGCGGCGTCGCTGCTGCATCTCAGCCTGGTGTGGCTGTGGGCCGCACTGATCGGCGACTACATCGCGCGCGCGGCGTTGAAGTCATGGCGCTTCCACGGCGGGCGCTGGAAGACGCTTCGAGTATAGCGCCTACCCGAAGGCGCGCCCGACGAACCACAACACGCCGAGCGCCAGCACCGCAGCCGAGCCGCAGTTGAGCACCGCGAACCGCCACGACTCACCGCGCGTGATCAGATAACGCAACATCGGCCACACGCACACGACGGCGCCGAGTTGGCCGATTTCAACGCCGGCATTGAATCCAAACAGCGCCGCGATCAATCGTTCGGTCGGCAGACCGGCTTCGACCAGCACGGAGGCGAAACCGAATCCGTGCACCAAGCCGAAGATGAACGCGATCGCCCAACGCAGCGCGCCAACCTGGGCAACTCGTGCGAGCAAGCCGAAGTAGCACACGACGAAGAGCGCCAGCCCGGCGAGCGTGAGCGCCGGAACGCGGCCGTGCCCGCGACTCGCCGCAACGGCCAGCACACTCAGAACGGCGGCGATCACCACCGGCAATGTGGCTCGGCGCGCGCCGCTGAGCCACACGTTTTCCACCGCCACCAGTGCGATCGACAACCCGATCAGTGCCTCGACCGGCGCCGCGTCCGGCCGCACATAGCCCAAGACCGTCAACCCCAAGGTGATGCTGTGCGCCAGCGTGAAGCCGGTGATGACCTTGACGACGTCGCCGATCGATCCACCGATGAGTAGCAACGCCAGCAGAAATGCCAAATGGTCGTAGCCGGTGACAATGTGATCGACGCCGAGTTGCAGATAGCCGAGCAGCGACGTGCCGTGCGATTCCGGCGGCGAGGCGAGTGACGGATCCGCGAGCACCCAACTCGGCTCGCGCTCCGAGAGCACGCGTTCGAGTGGGGGCCCGCCATCGACCGTCACGCGCGCGAAATGCAAATGGGCGGGCGCGACCTCGAGCAGCACGTCGCTGCGCAGGCATATGGCGCCCTGCGGCGGGCAGGCCACCCCCCACTCGACGACGACGCGCCCGGCGGGCGCATCGAGCAGATGCGGGCGATCGTCGATTGCACACACGGTCTCGCCAGCGATGAGTTGGAGATGTTCCGCGAGGTACTCGGGTAACCGCGGACCGAGTGACTCATCGGCAGCCCAGGGTAGACGAGTCACGTCCAGTTGCGACAATCGCGCGACGACGTGCGCGTGCCGCCCGTGAAGCTCCCACGTCGAGTACGACGTGGTGCGATCGTGCGCCGCCGCACGACTGCACAGACCGAACGCGGCAGCGACGGCCAGCAGAACGGACGATGGCTTCATGGCGGCGTATCGGCGATCGTGACGTTGGCGCGCGCGCGCAACTCGTCGAGGTAGGTGCGGAGCGCCTGGTCGCTGGCGCGGCGACGAAACTCCGCTTCGACCTGGGGCTTGATGTCCGCGAGCGGTGGCCCGCGATCGGGTACGCGTTCGACGACTTGCAGGACATGATAGCCGGTGCTCGAACGCACCGGATCGCTCACCTCACCGACCTCGAGTTCCGTGGCGACGCGGGCCGCCGTCGGACCCAGATAGTCAATCAACTTTGCAAGCGGCAGCGACGCGTCCGGCAACGGGGCCGGCTCGGTATCACCGAGCGCTGCCCGTACCGCCGCGAAGTCGTCGCCGCGGCGCACCCGTTGCGCGGCTTGCTGTGCGCGATCGAGCGCCCCCGGCGCGTCGGCGTTCGCACGCACCTGACAAACGATCTGCCGCATGCGCAGTCGACCGGGACCGGCGAAAAAGGCGCGATTCTGTTCGTAGAACGACTCGAGTTCGGCTTCGCTCGGTTGGCCCTCGCCGGTTGCGGCAACCACGGCATCGATCACCGCCGCCGTCAGGTCCTTGCGAATCTTGCCGTCGGTCCGCGCCAACCCGAGTTCGAGTCCGCGCTGCACCAGCAGCTCTTCGTCGATCAATCGGTCGAGCACGTGTTTGCGCTGGGCCTCGTCAATCGGATTGCGCGTGTCCTGAGCGAGCCCGGCGAGCACGCGTCGATAGTCATCGAGGCGAATGAGTTCGCCGTTGACCCGCGCGACCGCGTTTCCGGGCAGCGTTCCACTCACACCCCGACCCGAGCGCACCAACCCGAGCGCCGCCAACGCGACGCCGAGCGCCGCACCCGCGGCGAGGAGCAGCGTGCCGGCGCGCTGGCGCGGAGCGTCCACGGAGAAGCGATTCACGCGCCGTGATTGACGTAGATCGGCGACGACCACGCGCGCTCTTCGGCGGGCGCGAGGCAGTCTTCGTCGAACGGGACCCGATAGTCGCCGTAGCACGGATGCACTGCGACGCAATTTCCGGCCGCGTCGTACGTGCACCGCAAGCCGCCGGCGTTGACCGCCGCCGTCGGTTCCTGCACCGCGCGGGCGTAGTAGACGACATCGCGATTCCCGGCAACAAAGTCGGGGTCGTCGAACTCGACGGCACAACCGGCGGGGTCCCCGGTGCAGTCGAACCGCCGCCATGGATCTTCGATCAGTTGCCGCACCGGCTCACCCGGCCGCTGCTGCGGGCGGATGCGCACGATCTCGATGCGCGTGATCTTGAGGCGCTCATCGCTGGGGTTGTAGCACTCGCCGCGACACAGGCGCGTCAACCGATCGGGCGGCAACGCGTTGAGCGACGACGCCGGACACCCCGGCAATTGCTTGAACGAACCCACCGCGCGCACCCGAAAGTGCGGTGCCTCGTTGAGCTGGGTCTCGGAGCCCATCGACAATGCACCCGACGGGCCGTTGAGCAAATCGAACCACAGCAGAATGCGCGGGCCGCTGGTGCCGTACACCTCGCGGCGCTTGAGCGCGCTCCAGATGGCGTCGCGGTCGCGGCCCTCCGAGTGCACCGCCACCAAGCCGCCGGTGAGGAAAAACGACGCCTGCCGTTCGGTCTCGACGAGTTGGAACCCCTGCAGCGTGGTGGTGTTGCGATTGAACGGAACCGACTCCGGTGCCGGCGGCGTGTCGGCTCCCAGCACCCGCCTCCGCCAGGTGGCGTCGCGCGCGCCGGTGGTCTCGGTCATCATTCGTCGTCCGTACTCTTTGTAGCCGGTGCCGGGGCGCGCGCTGTGATTGTCGCTCGAGCTGATGAAGCCGAAACGGAACCGCAGCGGATGCGCGGGATCGTCGAAATTGGAAATCGCCAACGCATACTGTCCGGTGTTGCCGGGTCGGAAGTTGAACGATGGGAGGAAACAGTCGCGGCATTGGCCGCAGTCCTTCCAGTCCTCGATGGTCGCGCCCGGCACGGTGAGGTGGCCGGCGACGCCGGCGGCCAGGTAGTTCGCGCGCGCCTCGCGCACGCGCCGCTCGCACTCGTCCCGCGGCGCATTACCGCAGCGCTGGCGAATGATCTCGCCCGCCCGCCAGCAGCAGGGCTCGTAGTCCTTCGTCGGTTCGGGACAGATCGCGTTGCCCTGCGCATCCCAATCGATCGCCTTCCAGTCGCGATACTGCTCCGAATTGCCGTGACCCGAGTAGATCTCGAAGAGCGTCTGGCGTTCCGGATCGTGTTGCGTCTTGTTCAGTTGCTTGTCGAATGTCGTGCCGGGCGGCGTGTAGAAGCCCCAGGTCGTGCCGTGCGGAATGACAATGCTGTCGAATCCCCACTGGGACAGCTTCTCGTACAACTCGCGCGGCGTTTCCGCGCCCTCGGTGCAGTCGGTGGGGAGCTGACGGGTGTCGACACCGGCCGGGCACACCGCCGTCTCGCGCACCTCCCGCTGGAACTCGCCGAAGTCGAGGTACCGCTGGCGGTTGGAATAGTCGAGCAGGGGAAATTGGATCCGTTGCCACAGCGGCGCGCGCTGGCGGAGGGTGGTGAAGGAGAGCGGGCTCGCTGCCGCGATCGGCCGGCGCGGGACTCGATCTTCCGCGGTGTCGCGGAAGATCACATTCTTGTGCCCGTAGTGGTCGGCCGGCGTCTGTCCGACTTGCGTCCACTCCCATCCCAAGAACGCGACGATGTCGGGATTCTTCGGATCGCCCGCCACCGCGTTGCACTGGCGGATGGTTTCCTTGGTCTCGGCCCAATGCTGCGGCGTGATCGCCTCGGCGTGGTCGTTGATGCTCCAGAAGTCGAGGTCGGAACAGAAGCGAGCGAAGTCGCAGGCGTCGGCGGGCGGATGCGCCCCTTCGCCTTGCAGCATCGGCAGGCTGCGCGTGAAGGCGTCGGCGGAATAGGTGGTGTGCACGTGCAGATCGCCGAAGAGTATCTGCTTCGTCTGCCCGGCATCCGGCGCCAGGCGCTTGATTGCCACCGCCTCGCGCTCGGCGCGTGCGGCCACGACGGGTGCTGGGAGCCGCGAGCGCGACACCTCGCCCGGCCCCTCGTGGCGTCCGCCGCGCAGCAGCCACATGATGCCAAGCGGAATCGCGACGATGATGAGTACAATGGCCAGCAACACGCGACGAATCGTCATGCGGGTCTCCTCGTACGGCCGATTGGAATGTTGCGCGCCCAGCCTTACTCGTTTTTGCACTCACAATGCAAGAATAAACGGGATGGGGAGCGCCCCGGCTCAGGGAAACGCGTCGTTCAGCACACGGGCCAAGCGCACGCCGGCCTTGGCGAGTTGTGCGTTGAGCACCTCGATGTTGGCGTCGAAGTACTCCCGGCCAAGATCGCCGCCGCTGAGCGGAACGCCGGCGTACGCGTGCGTGCGCGCCACCGCATGGGTGTCGTTGGCCCAGTCGATGATCGATCCCGCCCGCAACCGTGCTTCGTCGTGCGGGCTCAGCCAGCGGTTGAGTCGGGCACCGTAAGCGCGCACCGATCCGGTCGGCTGAGCGCGGAAGATCAGACCCGCGTCCCACACCGAATGAAGATTCCACGGCTCTCCGGTCGGCGCGGTTCGCTCGCCGAAGAACGTCACCGGCACGTCGTTGCCGCCGCGATCGTGGTTGCGCTCGGCGCAGTGCAGCGGCTGGTGCAGATCGCCGATGAAATGCACGACGAATTTCAGCGCGGCGGCACGCTCGGCATTCGACGCGTGCGCATCCGTCAGCCGCCGCAACTCACGTTCGGTTGCCGCGACGACGCAATCGCCGCCCGGCGTCGGCGGACAACCCGATGCCGGCCGGCGACATTCGCGGTCCGGATCGACGGCGGCATGCTCCACCGGCGTATCGATGAAATGCCACGGGCCGGTGCATGGGCGTTCCGCGGGTCGGCCGTTTGGACCAGGGAGGCGAATCTCATCGGCCCAGGTCGACACCGCCGCAAGCGACGCCCCACGCGGATCGCCGGCGAGCAGCTTGGTGACCGCCGCGCGTGCGCGCGGCGTCAAGCGAGCCTCCGCAACCGCAGCAATGATCTCATGGCCCACACTGCCCCATGCGTGCGCCCGGTTCGGAATCGTCGCGAACCAGAAGATCGCCGACAGCGTGGCGAGCCGACGGGGCCGTATCGCGTGTTTCCCTGATGCCGGCATGGATAGCTTCAACAGCGTCAACCGGCTAGAGAATGCCCACCGTCATCAGCGAAGGGAAGTGTGCGATGAAGCTCAGCATCGGCGTCGGCGAAATCAGCGGGAAACCCGTGGACATCAACGGCTTGATCGCACAAGCGCAGCGGGCCGAGCAAGACGGCTTCGCCACCGCCTGGATGGCGCACATCTTCGGCATCGATGCGATGACGGCGCTGGCATTGATCGCGCGAGAAACATCGCGCATCGCGCTCGGCACCGGTGTCGTGCCGACGTTCCCGCGCCATCCGACGGCGATGGCGCAGCAAGCGCTGACCGTCCAGGCCGCGAGCGGCGGCCGCTTCTCACTCGGCATCGGCTTGTCGCACCAAGTGGTGATCGAGTTCATGCTCGGCATGTCCTACGCCAAGTCATACACGCACATGAAGGAGTACATGGCGGTGTTGGCGCCGTTGATCCGCAGCGGCAACGTCAGCTTCCAGGGCAACGAGTACCGCGTGAACGCCACCATCAGCGTGCCCGGTGCCGCCCCGTGTCCGATCTTGCTGGCGGCGCTCGCGCCCAAGATGCTCGCGCTCGCCGGCGCCGAAGGCGACGGAACGATCACCTGGATGACCGGTCCGAAGACCTTGCGTGAGCACACCATCCCGACCATCAACGAAGCCGCGGCCAAAGCCGGACGACCGACCCCGCGCGTCGTCGTCGGCTTGCCCGTGTGCGTGACCGAAGAAACCGCCCAGGCGCAGGAGTTCGCCGGCCACGTGTTCCAGATTTACGGTGGGCTGCCGTCATATCGCGCGATGCTCGATCGCGAGGGCGTCGACGGGCCCGCTGGCGTCGCGATCGTCGGCAACGAAGACGCGGTCACCCAGCAGTTGCATCATCTCAAGAGCATCGGCGTGACCGAATTCCTCGCCGCGCCGTTTGCCGCCGGTACGGACAAACCGGAGGCGGTCGAGCGCACGCGCGCGCTGCTCGTCAAGCTGATCAAGACGGGACTGTGAGTGAGCGAAACTCTTGTCGCCACCGCCAAAACGTGAAACGGTCAGCGCTATGGCGGCCCACGATTCCCAGTCCGTAGTCGTCGGCCTCGTGCAAATGCGTTGCGTCGACGACCTGGCCGCCAATCTCGCCACCGGATTGCAGCGGATCGAAGACGCGGCCAAACAAGGCGCGCAGATCGTCTGCCTGCCCGAATTGTTTCGCTCGCTCTATTTCTGTCAGAGCGAAGACCACGCCAACTTTGACCTGGCGGAGCCGATCCCGGGACCGACCACCGACGCGCTCGCCAAGCTGGCGGCAGCGCGCGGCATCGTCATCGTCGGCTCGATCTTCGAACGGCGCGCGCCTGGCATCTACCACAACACGGCGGTCGTGATCGACGCCGACGGCGCGCTGCGCGGTCTCTATCGCAAGATGCACATCCCGGACGATCCGCTCTACTACGAGAAATTTTACTTCACACCCGGCGATCTCGGCTTCCAGAGCTTTGCGACGGAGCGTGCCCAGATCGGGACGCTGGTGTGTTGGGATCAGTGGTTTCCGGAAGGTGCGCGATTGACCGCGTTGCGTGGCGCGCAGATTCTCTTCTATCCCACCGCGATCGCCTGGCACGCGAGCGAGAAGCAGGAGTTCGGCGTCGCCCAACACGATGCGTGGCAAACCATCCAACGCAGTCACGCGGTGGCCAACGGAGTCTTCGTCGCCGCAACCAATCGCGTCGGACATGAAGGCACGCTGGAATTCTGGGGCGGGTCGTTCGTGGCCGACCCGTTCGGCCGCATCATTGCCCGCGCCAGCCACGATCGCGAGGAGATCGTACTGGCCACATGTGATTTGCGCCGCATCGCGGAGACCCGTCAGCATTGGCCGTTTCTGCGCGACCGCCGCATCGATGCGTATGATGGGCTGGTGCAACGATATCTCGACAGGAAGTAGTGAGTCGTGCTGGTGACTGGTGACTCGTCGGAAGGAGAAATATCGCGATGGAGCCACCGCGGTTAGAATGGGCCGCCGACTGGCTCAAAACCTCCAAAACCTCGTTCGTTGACGGCGCGTGGATCGGTCCGTCCGCGACCAGCCACGAAACCATCAATCCCGCGAACGGGCGTGTGCTCGGATCGGTTCGTTATGCGGCGACCAACGACATCGATCGCGCCGTCGATGCGGCGCGCGCCGCGTTCGCCGGCAGAACGTGGCAGGCGATGTCGCGCCGCGAGCGTGCGGTGCGACTGCGCCAGATCGGCGAAGTGGTACGGGCGCACTGCGCCGAGTTGGCAACCTTGATCGCGTTGGAAAACGGCAAGCTCTATCGCGAAGCCTACGATGACGACATGCCGGACACCGCCGACGTGTTCGACTACTACGCCGGCTGGACCGACAAATTGTACGGCGAGACCTGTCCCGTCGACGGCGACTTTATCAACTACACGGCGCGCGTTCCCGTGGGCGTGTGCGGATTGATCGCGCCGTGGAATTTCCCGCTGCTGTTGGCGGCGTGGAAACTGGCGCCGGCACTTGCCATGGGCAACACGGTGGTGATCAAGCCGTCGGAGTTCACGTCATACTCGTTGGTTCGTTTCGTCGAACTCGTGCAGGAGCACGTCGACCTGCCGTCCGGGGTGATTAACCTCGTGCTCGGCGCCGGCGCGGTCGGCGAGATGCTGACCGCGCATCCGCGCGTCGACAAAATTTCATTCACCGGCAGTACCGCGGTTGGTCGCCGCATTCTCCACAACGCCGCCGACTCCAACTTGAAGACGGTCACGCTCGAACTCGGCGGCAAGTCGCCCAACGTCATCTTCGACGACGTGCCGGATATGGACTTCGCCATCGACCGTTCGTTCACGCTCATGTTCGCGCAAAAGGGCGAGAAGTGCTCGGAACCGACCCGTTTCCTGATTCACGAGCGCATCTACGAGCGCTTCGTCGCCGCCTTGGTGGCCAAGGCTCAAGCCGTGGTGTGCGGCGACCCGTTCGATCCCGCCAGCGACCAGGGCCCGCAGTGCAACCGGCCACAGTTCGACAAGATCCTGCGCTACGTCGACATCGGCAAGGCCGAAGGCGCCCGTCTGCTGGTCGGCGGCGAACGCGATGTGAGCAGAAGTAACGCGGCCGGTTTCTTCGTTCGCCCGACGATCTTCGAAGCCGACAATTCGATGCAGGTTGCGCGCGACGAGATCTTCGGCCCGGTGCTGGCGGTGATGCCGTTCCGCGACGAAGCCGAAGCCGTCCGGCTCGCGAACGACACACCGTACGGACTCGCCGCGGGCGTGTGGTCCAACGACGTCGCCCGCGCGCATCGCGTCGCCAATCAGCTCGATGCCGGGATGGTCTTCATCAACCGCTACGGTTGTTACGACTTCGCCAGCCCTTTCGGCGGCCTGAAACAGAGCGGCTGGGGCAAAGAAATGGCCTCACACTCACTTGAGTCGTACACCAAGCTCAAGTCGATTTGGGTCACGCTGTGACTTTGCGGCGCATGGGCGCTGACCCGTCGGGCCGCCACCGATCCGCTTCGCCGCTTTATGCGCGGCTGAGGGCGAGGCGCGGTGCGATTCCGCCGGACGCTCCGGGCGCGTTCTGGGCAGGCTCCACGGCCTCGCCACGGAGCAGCTCACGCCACCGCGTTTCCGACATCTGCGCCGGCTCGGTGGTGGTCATGAAGTCAACGAACGCCTCGACGAACTGATCGGGCACTTCGCAGTGGGGGAAATGGCCGGCGCGCTCGAACATCACCAACCGGCTGCGCGGCATCGCCTTGTGCGCCTCGGTCGCGTGATCGGCGGGAATGATCGGATCTTGCCCGCCCCAAACGATCAGCGTTGGGAGCATCGAGGTCAGGTAGAGACGGTTGTGCGCGCTCACGGCTTGGCCGCGCAGATCGACGACTGAACGCAAGGTGCGGAAGAAGGCGCGGCGCGTCTCGGCATCGGCGAGTGAAGCGTAACTGCGCCAAATCTCCTCGACCGCCGGTGCCGCCCGGAAACCCACGCTGTGCAGCCAAGAAGCGATCCACGCACCCGCGTCGCGTAGCCGTGGGCCGCAGAGGAAGGGGAACACGTAGTCAGCGCCCGGGACCGTCAGCGCTCGCAACAGCCAGTTGACTTCTTGCCCCAGACCGCCGCTGCTCACCAGCACCAACCGTTCGCAGCGCTCGGGGAACTGATACGCCAATTGCATCGCGATCCCTCCGCCGAGTGACTGCCCGACGAACGTGGCTCGCTGGTGGCCGAGGACGTTGAGGAGGTCTCGCAACACGTTGGCGTGCGCAGCGAGCGCGTATTCTCCGCGCCGCGGCTTGCCCGACTCGCCGTGTCCGAGGAGATCCGGCGCCAAAACGGTGAAGCGCTGTGCCAGCGCCGGCAAGACGTGCCGCCAGGTTGCTGAACTCCCGGCCATCCCGTGGATTAGCAGAACAACCGGACCGGTGCCGGCGGTTCGGAACGCAACGCGATGCCCGTGAATCGACACATGCTCCAGTTTCATCGTGCCTCCGTCCGCAAGCAGATGCGTCTCAGCGCAACGGACTTTTACCAGGATCGCCGAGCGCCCGCATCACCCGTGTTCTCAACCAGCCCGAAAGCGCCCGGGACCAATAGAGCAATCGGGCGCCAAGAGCCCTGACAATTGTCATTGTCCGGAAATGCCAGGGATCGCATACCTACCGTCCGGGCGGTTGGTACTGCCGCCCGTCGGCGCGCATTGAACCGGTTGGAACCGGATCACGGGCGCGTGATGGAGGACGAGACATGAACACGACTTTCAGCCGCCGCCAGTTTCTCGCGACCAGCGGCGCGAGCGTTCTGGCGCTGTCGCTCGGCAGGCTCCAATGGGCCGCAGCCGCTACCGATGCCGCCGTGGCTGGGGCGGCGACTCTGCCGTCGTATCGCGGATGGGAGGACGTCTACCGTCAGAAATGGGTGTGGGACAAGGTCGTGCGCAGCAGCCACTGGGTGAACTGCTGGTACCAAGCACATTGCGCGTGGAACGTATACGTGAAGGACGGCATGGTCTGGCGTGAGGAGCAGGCCGCCGACTACCCGCAGATCCGTCCTGATGTCTCGGACTTCAATCCGCGCGGCTGTCAGAAAGGCGCGTGCTTCAGCGAGCGCATGTACGACCCGACCCGGGTGAAGTATCCGCTCAAGCGCGTCGGCGAGCGCGGCTCCGGGAAGTGGGAGCGCATCTCCTGGGACCAGGCGCTCAACGAGATCGCCGACTCGATGATCGACACCATCGTCAAGGAAGGCAGCGACCGGGTGATCTGGGATCTCGGACCCGGCATTTCGCTCGGGACGCAGATGGGCGGCCAAGGTCGTCTGCGGGCGCTGCTCGACTCGACCTCCCTCGACATGAACACCGAGATCGGCGATGGACACCGCGGCGCGGCGGAGACCTTCGGGAAAATCGTCTTCGAGCGTTCAGCCGACGATTACTTCTTCTCCGACCTGATCCTGTGCTGGGGCGCCAATCCCCTCTACACGCAGATCCCCAACGCGCACTTTCTGCTCGAAGCGCGCTACAAGGGCGCGGAACTCGTTTGCATCACGCCCGACTACAGCGCGTCGGCGCTGCACGCCGATCGCTGGATCCCGGTGAAGCCCGGCGGCGACGCCGCGCTCGGGCTGGGCGTTGCCCACGTCCTCATCGCCGAGAAGCTTTACGACAAGGCCTTCGTGGCCGAACAGACCGATCTGCCGATGCTGGTGCGCGACGACACGCACCGCTTCTTGCGCAGCTCCGATCTCAAGGAAGGCGGGGACGGCGACCAACTGTATCTTCACGATCCCCAGAAGGGCGTCGTCGCGGCACCCACGCGCAGCCTGGCGCTCGAAGGCCTCGCGCCGTCGCTCGAAGGCCGCTTCGAAGTCACGCTCGCCAACGGCAAGAAGGTCGGCGTCCGTCCCGTGTTCGAAATTCTCCGCGAGCACCTCGCCGCGTACTCGCCGGACAAGGCGTCGGCAATGAGCGGCACGCCGGCGAGTTTGATCCAGGACCTCGCGCGCCGCTTGGCAAAGGCGAAAGCGGCGTCGATGGTCACCACCAGCAACTTCGCCAAGTACTACCACGGCAACCTGATCGAGCGGACGCAGGCGCTGGTGTTCGCGCTCACCGGCAACTACGGCAAGAAAGGCAGCGGCTTCGTCGGCTTCCCGTTCCTCATGCACGACGGGCTCGAGAAGTTCGTGCTCGGGGCGTTCGGCCTCGGGCTACGCGGGCTGATCGGCGCGTTCGGTCTGTACGAAGGGACCCGCCTGGAGCTGGCGGGCTTCACCGACGAGATGAAGATTTATGAGCGGAGCCGCAAGAGCTTCGAGTCCGGCATGGAGGTGTGCGGGTCGCTGTTCTGGTACGTGCACGGCGGTCTGCTCGAAGCGAGCGAAAAGTCGCAAGCGTGGGACCCGTACCTCAAGCGTCCGGTCCGCGAGGTGCTCGACGAATCGCTGAAGAAGGGCTGGCAATACGTCTGGCCGAAACCCGGCAACGCGCCACGAGTATTGTTCTCGCTGGTAAGCAATCCGCTGCGGCGCATCCGAGCTTATCCCTTGCTGCTGAAAAACCTGTGGCCGAAGTTGCGCACGGTCGTCACCATCGACTGGCGGATGACCTCGACCGCGCTGCAGTCAGACTACGTCCTGCCCGCGGCCGGCTGGTACGAGCGCACCGAACACAAGTGGGTGACGCCGCTGATGCCGTTCATCCACGCCGGCGAAAAGGCCACCGAGTTCTACGAGGCCAAATCGGACTGGGAGATCTTCGCGCTGATGGCCAAGGCGGTCGATGCGCGCGCCGCGGCGCGCGGCGTTACCGAGTTCAAAGATCGCGCCGGCCGCACGCGCTCCTTCGCCGGGCTCTACAACCAATTCACCTCGAACGGCGAGTACGGTCCCACCGACGACGACAAGGTGGCCGGCGCCATCCTGCAGAGCTCGACTAACCTTGAAGGTGTCGAGTGGGACAAGCTGAAGAAGAAAGGCTGGGCCCGCTTCACGTCCGTGGGCAACAGCATCGCCTCGATCGGCGCAGCGACCAAAATCAAGCCCGATGACACGATCACCCCGTTCACCGACCACGTCTTCGACAAGAAGCCGTACCCGACGCTGTCACGGCGCATCCAATTCTACATTGACCAGGACCTGTACCTGGAGATGGGAGAGACGCTCCCCACCCACAAAGACTCACCGATCGCCGGCGGCAAGTATCCGCTGCAGCTCACCGGCGGTCACACGCGCTGGAGCATTCACGCCGCGTGGCGCGACAGCCGGATCATGCTCCGCAACATGCGCGGTCAGCCGGTCGCCTACATGAGCGCGGTCGACGCCGCCGCGCGCGACATCAAGGACGGGGAGTATGTCCGCGTGCACAACGACCTTGACAGTTTCGAGATCATGGCGAAGGTGGCGCCGAGCATCCGGCCGGGCCAGTTCATCATCTATCACGCGTGGGAGAACTACCAATTCCGCGGCCACAAAGGTTTCCAGAACCTGATCCCGACACCGCTCAATCCGGTCGAGCTAGCGGGCGGTCAATTCCACCTGCGCCCGATGGCGATCTGCCTGCAACCCAGCCACACTGACCGCGACACGCACGTGGAGGTGTCGAAGATCTGAGATCCTGGACTCGGGTTGCTCCGGAGCGGGTTGGCCTTGAGTTTTTTCGCCATGTCCGGCAAATTGTCCGACATGGGGCAAATCACAGTGCGCGAACTGCAACAGCAGACCAAGCGCGTCATCGAGCGAGTGGAGCGGGGCGAGATCATCGCCGTCCTGCGGCGGCGGCGTGCGGTCGCCCAGTTGAGCCCGCTGCCACAGCACCTCAAGCCGACCGCCTGGCCCGATCTCGCCAAACGCGTTCGCGGCGTGTTCGGGAAGCGAACGATCAAGCCCGCGGCAAGCCGGGTGATCCTCGACGCGCGCGGCGACCGGTGAAGACCTATATCGATTCCAGCGCGCTCATTCCGATCTACCTGCCGGAGGCGTTCTCCGCGCGCGCGCAGCGTGAGGTGCGCGCCGCGCGGCAAGTGCCGTTCACCTTGGTGCACGGCCTCGAGGTGCGCAACACGTTTCACCTGCTCTGCGGCCGCGGACACATCTCGACGACGCAGCTTCGTGCCGTGTTGAGTTGGCTTGACGACGACATGGCCAGCCACCGACTCGCGCAGGTCCCGATCGACTTCACCCGCCTGTTCGAGCGGGCGGAGCAACTGAGCGCGGCGCACACCTCCCGCTTGCTCTGCCGGAGTCTCGACATCCTGCACGTAGCCTGCGCTTTGCTGCTCGGCTGCTCCCGCTTCGTGACCGCCGACGATCGTCAACTTGCGCTCGCAGAAGTCGTAGGCATGACCGCTGTGGACATCAAGCGCACTCGCCGACCCTAGCGGCAGGAGGTTCTCACGGACTCGCCCACACCAACCACGGCGTACGTCGAGGTGACGAAGATCTGAGGGATGCGGACAGCGAAGAGCGTTACGACTCCACCCACCAACGCGCGATGTCGATCTCGACCGCGTCGAACGGTTCCGCGCGCACGCGTTCGCTGCCGCTGCGGGTACTGGCCACAACCCAGCGGCCGTTTTCGAGTCGGTAGACTTCGAGTGTTTTCGCGAGCGGTTCGACCAGCCAGAGAGCTCCGACCGATTCGCGCGCGTAGACGCGCATCTTGCGCACGCGATCGCAGGGCCTCCAAGGACGATGTCGCTCTTGATCCCGCTGCGCCGTCGTGAGACGGAAGCGCATGGCGTACACCTTTCCGCGGGGATTCGTGTGGGGTACGGCAACCGCCGCGCACCAGGTCGAAGGCAACAACGTAAGCAGCGACTTCTGGCTGCTCGAACACGCGCCCGGCACGCTCTTCCGCGAGCCCTCGGGCGATGCGTGCGATCACTTCCATCGCTATCCACAGGACATCGCGCTGCTGCGCCAGCTCGGCTTCGGCGCGTATCGCTGCTCGATCGAGTGGGCGCGCGTCGAGCCGGAAGAGGGTCGCTTCTCCCTCGCCGCGCTCGATCACTACCGCCGCATGCTGGCGAGCTGCCACGAGCACGGCGTGAAGCCGTGCGTCACCTTCCACCACTTCACGTCACCCCTGTGGTTCGCCGCTGACGGCGGCTGGGAGGATCGCGCCAACGTCGACCGCTTCCTGCGCTATTGTGAGCGCACCGTCCGACATCTCGGCGATCTCATCGACACCGCGTACACCATCAACGAGGCGAATCTCACCGCGACGCTTGCGGCCACCGGCGTGTTTCCGCCGGGCGGGCTCAAGTCGGTGGCGCAGTTCGTCGGCGACGCCGCCACGCGTGTCGGGTCGAGTCTCGATCGCTTCGGACCGTTCCTACTCGGCCATCCGATGAAGATGCGCGACACGATGCTCGACGCGCACGTGCGCTCGCGCGAGGTGATCAAAGCCGGGCGAGGAAAATTCCCGGTCGGCGTGACGCTGGCGATGCAAGACTACCAAGCCGTGCCCGGCGGCGAGGCGCGCCGCGACCGCGCGCGCGCCGAGTCGTTCGACCCGTTTCTCGAAGCCGCGCGCAAGGACGACTTCGTCGGCGTGCAAACCTACAGCCGCCACCGCTTCGGTCCCGACGGTCCGCTCGGTCCGGAAGCCGGCGTGCCGACCTTGATCATGGGCTACGAGTTCTGGCCTGAAGCGCTGGAGCAGACGATCCGCTACGCCAGCTCCGTGGCGAAGGTGCCGATCTACGTCACCGAAAACGGCATCGGGACCACCGACGACGAGCAGCGTTTCGAGTACGTCCACCGCGCCCTGCGCGGCGTAGTGAAGTGTTTGCGCGACGGCATCGACGTACGCGGCTACTTCTACTGGTCGCTGCTGGACAACTTCGAGTGGCTGTTCGGCTACGGGCCGCAGTTCGGTCTGGTCGCCGTCGATCGTGACACCCAACGCCGCCGACCCAAGCCGAGCGCCGATTGGCTCGGGGGAATTGCGCGTGCGAATGCATTGGACGAGTGAGATCGACAGCTCGCGGTTGTCGTTGGGTTCCCTCTTCTTCGAGGAGACGGTCAGGGTGAGGCGAAAGTTCAGCGACCTTCAGTCCTTCCCCAACGCGGTGCGATATCCCGAGTATTGCGGCTGATCGATCGCGACCTGCGTCACGACGGTCTGGCGGAGGTGCTCGGCGAGACCGCGGCGGTCGAGCGGCATCGAGCCGTCGCGGAGCCGGCGGACCAGTTCCCAGCGCAGCGTCTCCAGATCGCCCGCGTGTCCCAGAATGTGCGCGAGCCGTTCTTGTTCGCGCGCGCGATGCGCCGGCCCCAGCTCAAGCTCGCGCAAGACGATATCGAGCGCGTTCGACGCGACGCGCGCGTGAAAGTTGGTCCGCCCGGTCGTGCCGCTCATCACGTCGTTGCGGAGGAAGTCACGCACGGCCGTCAGCATCTCGGTCGCCCGCGGCATGTCGAGCGTCGACTCGTTGGCTTCGCTCTTCGGTTCCTCGACTGCGCCGGGAATGATCAGGTTGACACAGTCGACCTGACACTCCGACGTGCGCCGTCCGATCGTCGGACGCTCGACCGACTTGTCGGCGCCGAGACGATAGAACTGCGCCATCGACAACGTCCCGACCGCCCACCAAAACGATCCGAAGACGATCCAAAACTTGACATGGTCCGGATCGATCTTGCTTCCGGACACCGACGCATAGCCCGCGAGGAGCTCGTCGATCGTTCCGAATCCGCCGACCGGCAGCTCGCTGCGTCCAAACCGCCACGAGTTGGTGCACAGCCAGCCGAGGTCGCGAATCGGATCGCCGAGATGCGCGAGTTCCCAGTCGAGTACGGCGACGATGCCGCGTTCGTTGGAGATCATCAGATTGCCGTTGCGGAAGTCGCCGTGCACGAGACGCGGCGGAAGTACCGGGGGCAAATGCTCCAACAGCCAGCGCGCCGCGAAGTCGATCATCGGCTGCGGGGTGTTGTAGGCCTCATACAGATCCCAACTCTCATGCACGAGCTGTTCGGGCGTGCGTTGCTGCAGCTCGTCCGTCAGGCCGGCGGCGCGCACGTCGATGGCGTGAATGCGGGCGAGCACCTCACCGCACTGGCGCGCGAGTTGCGGGCGAACCGCGTCGAGTTCCGGCGCGCGGGTGATGCGCGCGCCGAGCGTCTCCCCTTCCAGCCACTCCATCAAGAAGCCGTCGCCGAGGCCGTCGCGCTCTTCGAACACGTGCAGGATCGCCGGCTCGGGCACGCCCGCGGCGCGCGCGGTGCTGAGCAGCTTCGCTTCGGTCGGCAACCCGGGACCCGCGCCTGAAAACGAATACTTCTGTCCGCCGGGCGCGCGCCGCATCGCGAGCTTGCGCGGCCCCTCAACAGTCTCGATCACGACGCGATAGGTTTCCTGACTCGCGCCGCCCGACAGCCGTTCGCACGATTCGAGCGCACGGAACCCCGCAACCCGCTCCGCCAGCATGCGCGCGACTGCCGCAGCCAGCTCGGCCCTGGCGCCGCCTTTCGCCGCGCTCCCCTTTTCCATGCGATCGCCGCTCACGCTTCGGCCACGCCCTTGGGCGCGCGTTGCTTCATGAAACCGAACATGTAGCCGGCGACGCGACGCATCTGGATCTCTTCCGCGCCTTCGGTGATGCGGTAACGGCGGTGATGGCGATAGATGTGCTCGAACGGTTTGTGGCGCGAGTAGCCGAGGCCGCCGTGCACTTGCATGGCGCGATCGGCTGCTTCGCAGCAGAGGCGGTTGCCCCAGTAGTTGCACATCGAGACTTTGTCGGACGCGGCAAAGTTACCTTGGGTGTCCATGATCCACGCCGTCTTGTGGATGAGCGCGCGCAACATTTCGCACTGCGTCTGCAGCTCGACCAGCGGGAACTGGATGCCCTGATTGGTCGCCAGCGGCTTCCCGAACGGCTTGCGGACCTTGGCGTACTCGACCGACTCGTTGATGCAGTACTGCGCGGCGCCGAGGCTCGATGCGGCTTGCCGGATACGATTCTCGTTGAAGAAGTGCTGCACGACCTGCAGTCCACGGCCCTCGCCGCCGAAGATGGCGTCGTTGGGCACACGCACGTCGGTGAGTGAGATGCGGCCGTGGTCGGTCGGCATGTTGAAGGTCCAGAGGAACTCCTCGACCTTGAAGCCGTCGGCGTTGGTGGGAACCAAGAACGCGGTGATGCCGAGCGCATCGCCGGCGTTGCCGCTGGTGCGGGCGAAGATCAAATCGTACGGGGCGGCGTGAACGCCGGTGTTCCACGTCTTCTCGCCGTTGATGATCCAGAAATCGCCGTCGCGGCGCGCGCTGGTTTCCATGTGGGTCGCATCCGACCCGTGCGCGGTTTCGGTGATGCCGAACGCGAAGCCGGTGGTCCCTTCAAGCAGCCCGTTGAGGAACTGCTCCTTCTGCGCGTCCGTCCCGTAGTGCAGCATCAGCAGCACTCCGACCTCGTTGCCGACGATCGAATGTTCGTTCTGCAGATCGCAATGCAACCCGAGCCCCTTGGCGGCAAGATGTTCGCGGATGATCGCCATGCCGAGGTTGGTGCCGTCCCGCCCGCCGAATTTCTTCGGCAGCGGATAGCGGTAGAGGCCGGCGTCGGTCGCCATGCGGCGAACCTGGTGCAGCAGCGCTTCCCACTCGCGGTTCGGCAAGCCACCCCGGTCCCAATCGGTGCGCGCGTGCTCGCGCCGGTGATCGAAGAAGCGCCGGTTGTCGTCGCGCGCTTCGAGCGATTTGATCTCGCGCTCGATGAATGCATCCAACTCGGCGAGAAAATCTGCGATGTCTTTCGGGATCTCGAAGTCCATGAACGGCTCTCCTTCGGCGAATCGGTTCCTACTACATCCGCCGGTTCTGTCTACAGTGGAAGGACAAGGGCTGGTAGCGAGCGCCGCCTTCAAGTCCTCCCCCTGTTGCCAGGTCCGGCGACGGAGGGAGATCAGCAGGGAAACGAGCGTGATCCCAACGAAACTCGGGCACGGCGGGTCGAGCAGGTCAGTCCAGCGACTTGCGGAAACGGAAGACACTGACGCTCAGCACCACGGCGCCGATTGCCGCCATCGCCAGCATCTGCGGCCAGAGGACAGCGAGGCCGACGCCCTTCAGGAACGTCCCCCGAATCACCACCAGGAAGTAGCGCAGCGGATTCAAGTACGTCAGCCATTGCAGCACTTGGGGCATGCTGGCGATCGGGAAGCTGAAGCCGGAGAGCGTAAAGCCCGGCGTCAGAATGAAGAAGCTCGACGCGAACGCTTGTTGCTGGGTCTTGCACAACGTGGAGATGAGCAACCCCATGCCGAGGGTGCAGGTGAGGAACAGCGCCACACCCATGAACAGCACCACCGGGTTGCCGCGAAACGGAACCTGGAACCACAGAATCCCGACGAGCGTGATCAGCACCGCCTCGACCAGCCCGACCAGAAACGACGGCAGGGTTTTGCCGACGATGAACTCCATCGGCCGAATCGGACTCACCATGACCTGTTCGAGCGTGCCGATTTCGCGTTCGCGCACGATGGCGAACGAGGTCAGATTGACGGTGATAATCAGCATGAGACTGCCGATCACTCCCGGCACGAAGTACCAGCGACTCGAAAACCCTGGATTGTACCAGGGCCGCTCTTCCAACTCGACGCTCGGAACCACGCGCAGGCGTGCCGGCGCGAGTCGCGCGATCGAGTTGCGCGCGTAGTCGCTGGCGAAAGCCGCGGCGATCCGATTGACATACCCGAGGGCGATGAGCGCGGTGTTGGAGTTGGTCCCGTCGACGATCACCTGCACCGGTGCGGTGGCTCCCTTCCGCAACAACTGGGCGAATCCGGACCGGATCTCGATCGCGACCGTAGCGTTACCACGGTCGATCAGCCGAGCGAGCGCCGCCTCGTCGCGTGCGACGGCGATCACGTCGAAACGACCGCTGGCCGTGAAGCGCGACAGCAAATCGCGGCTCTCCTGGCTGTTGTCGCGATCGATCAGCGCGGTGGCGACGCGGTGGACTTCGAACGTCGCGGCATAGCCGAACATCACCATCTGAATCAGCGGCGGCACCAGCAGCCGAATGCGCGCATAGCGGTCGCGACGCAACTGAAGGAACTCCTTCACCACCATGTGAAAAATCCGCGTCAGCATCGCCGTTCGCCTCAGGTCAGGGTCTTGCGAAATGCCCGCGTCGCGAGCGTGGCCACGACCGTCGCGTAGACCACCAGTGCGAGCAGCGGCCCGGCGATCTCCCTCAAACCGCTGCCCTTCAGAAATACCGCCTTCAGAATCGTCACGTAGTACCGCCCCCACACGATGTATGTGATGGCCTGGATCGGTGCGGGCATCTGGTCGATCGGAAACGCGAAGCCCGACAGCATGTTGGTCGGCAACAGCGTGACCAAGATGGCGATCACGCTGGCGCCGAGCTGATTGGGAATCGCCACCGAGATCATGAAGCCGATGCCGAGGACGACGGTGAGGAACAGCGCGGTCGCCACAAACAGCGTGAACAGCGTGCCGCGGAAGGGGACTTGAAACCAGCCGATGCCGACGACCACGCACAGCGTCGCATCGATGAGCCCGATCACAAAGTACGGAATGAGCTTGCCGACCATAATCTCGCGGGCGGTCACGGGCGTCGACACCAACTGCTCCATGGTGCCGCGCTCCCACTCCCTGGCGATGGTGAGCGACGACAACAGAGCGCCGATCAGCGTCATCACCAGCGCGACCACGCCCGGGATGATGAAATTCCGGCTTTCGAGCTCCTCGTTGTACCAGGTGCGGTATTCGATCGAGAGCGGTGGCGCAGCTGAACGGTCGGACAGCCCCTGACGTGCGGCCCACTCGAGCTGCACATCTTGCGAATAGCCGGCAACCACAGCGGTGGCATAGCCGATCGCCAAGTTGGCGGTGTTGTCGTCGGTAGCGTCGACGATCGCCTGAACGGCGACCCGCCCGCCGTCACGCAGCCGCCGGGCAAAGTCGGCCGGCACCACCAGCGCCAGCTTGCAACGGCCGGCGTCGATCGCCGCCGCGATCTCGTCGTAGGTTTCCACGACCCGTTCGATGGCGAAGTAGTCGGAGGCTTGGAAGTGTTTGAGTAGCGCCTGGCTGTCCTGGCTGCCGTCCCGATCGAACACGTACATCGGCACGTGCTTCGCGTCGAGACGCACGCCGTAACCGAGCAAGCCGAGCAGCATGATCGGCATGAACAGCGCAATCAACAGGCTGCGCGGATCGCGCCAGATCTGAAGGACTTCCTTGCGCGCAATTGCCGCGACCCGCCCGAGATTCATTCCGAGCATCATGGCGCCGGCGCTCCGGCAACCGCTTCGCGGCCGACTTTCTGGACGAACACATCTTCGAGCGAGAGGGGGATCGGGGTGATGCGCCCGCACCGCAACCCGCGCGCGGTGAGATAACGCGGCAGTTCCTGCAGCGCCGGCTCGATGGCGAGGACAGTCACGTGGAACGCGTCGCCGAAGATCGCCGCCTCCAGCACGCCGGGCGCCTGTTCGAGTGCGGCGAGCGCCGCGCCCAACGGTTCGCACTCGACCAGCAGCAAACCGCCGGTGATACTGGTGCGCTTGAGCTCACTCGGGGTACCGAGCGCGACCAAGCGTCCGCGGTCGACGAGCGCCAAGCGGTTGCAGTACTCCGCTTCGTCCATGTAGTGCGTCGACACGAACACGGTGACGCCGGTCGCCGCCATGCGGTGGATGAGATCCCAGAACTGACGGCGCGAGATCGGATCGACGCCGGACGTGGGCTCGTCGAGAAAGAGAATGCGCGGTTGGTGCAGCACCGCACAGCCGAGCGCGAGGCGCTGCTTCCAGCCTCCCGCGAGGGTCGCAACCAGCGCGGTCTCGCGGCCGGCGAGGCCCGACATCTCGATCGCCCAACGCAGACGCGACGCGAACTCCGCCGCAGTGACGCCGTAGAGTCCGCCGAAGAAGCGGAGATTTTCGACCGCAGTGAGATCGTTGTAGAGCGAGAAACGCTGCGACATGTAGCCGATCTGCGCGCGCACAGCTTCGGGCTCCCGCCCGACATCGAGCCCGCCGACGAACACCTCACCCGACGTCGCGTGCAGCAGACCGCACAAGATCCGGATGATCGTCGACTTCCCGGCCCCGTTGGGGCCGAGAAATCCCAACACCTCGCCGCGCCGGGCATCGAAGCCGACGTGGTCGACGGCGGTGAACGTGCCGAAACGCTTCACCAGATCCTTCACCACCACCGCGGACGGACCGTCGCTCACCGTTGCTCCTCTTGCTCTCGGGTGATTGATGCCACGAACAGGTCCTCGATCGTCGGTGCGACCCGCGTGACCTCGGCGAATGCGACGCCGGCCGTGCGCAGTCGTTGCTCGATCGCCGGCACACGCTGCTGCGCGTCGTCCACGGCGAGGTGAACGCCGTCGCCGACGACAAGAACGCTGGCGACGCCCGGTAGATCCCGCAACGCCTCACGCGCCGCCGTCGGCGACGGGGCCGTCACCGCAATCACTGCTCCGGGCATCGTCGCCTTGAGACCCGCTGGAGTGTCGCACAGAAGAATTCTGCCCTTGTGAAGCAGCGCGAGACGGTGACAGCGTTCGGCTTCGTCCAGATAGGCGGTCGACGTGAGCACCGTCACGCCCGTCGACGCGAGGCCGTAGAGAATGCGCCAGAAGTCGCGCCGCGAAACCGGATCGACGCCGGTGGTCGGCTCGTCGAGCAACAGCACGCGCGGCGTGTGAATGAGGGCGCAACTCAAGCCGAGCTTCTGCTTCATGCCGCCGGAGAGCTGGCCCGCAAGGCGATCACGGAAGCGCGACATGCCGGCGGCGGCCAGCACTTGTTCGGCGCGCGGCTCCCGCTCACGCCGGCTGATCCCGAACAGATCGGCGTAGAAACGGATGTTCTCGTCGACCGTCAGCTCTTCGTAGAGGCCGAAACGCTGCGGCATGTAGCTGATGTGGTTTTTCACTCCCTCGGGGTCTCGCACGACGTCGAAGCCGGCAACCGTCGCCGAGCCGGAGTCGGGTGCCATGACACCGGCGAGCATGCGCATGGTCGTGGTCTTGCCGGCGCCGTCGGGTCCGACCAGACAGAAAATCTCCCCGGTCGTGACGGTGAACACGACGTGATCGACGGCGATCAAATCGCCGAAGCGTTTGGTGAGTTCGCCGACCGTGATCGCTGCCTGCGACTCATCCATGGTTCTCGGTCGCAAGGTCGATCGTGGCGTCGGCGGGCATGCCGGGCTTCAGCTCGTGATGCGGATTCTCCACGTCGATTCGAACGCGATAGACGAGGGTCACGCGTTCGACGTGAGTCTCGACGCTCTTCGGCGTAAACTCGGCTTGCGACGAAATGAACGAGATGCGCCCGGCGTAGCGGCGATCGGGATAGGTGTCGGTGTGAATCGATGCGGATTGCCCCCAGCGGATGCGGCCGAGGTCGGTCTCGCGGACATATGCGCGCAGCCACACGTGGTCGAGATCGGCGAGGGTGACCACCGGTGTTCCCGGGAGCACGACCTCACCGAGTTCCGCCTGCCGGACCAAGATCACGCCGGCGAACGGCGCCCGCAGGGTCGTGTAGTCGAGCTGAAGGCGTGCGAGTCGTACCTGCTCGCGCGCCGTTCGAACCGTTGCCTGGGCGACCTCGACTTCGCGCGCCCGCGCGTCGGCCAGCGCACGGTCGCGCTCCAGAACGGCGTCGGACTGCTTCATGGCGGTGTCGGCGCGATCGAACTCGGCTTGGGACACGACGCCCTGGCGCAAGAGTTTGTTGGCGCGTTGCCAGTCGAGCCTGCGAAGCGCTTGGTCGGCTAGGTCTGCGACCACCGCGCTGCGTGCTGCCGCCAACGCTTGCTTCGCCGAGGCGACTTCCGCGCGTCGAGCGCGCAGGGCCGCTTCGTTGATCGCAACCTGCTGCTGGTAGTCCGAAGCGTCGAGTCGCGCCAGCAGCGCGCCGGCTTCGACCCATTGTCCCTCGTCGAACGGTAGCTCGACGATGCGGGACTGCACCGACTTGAACGCGACCACGCTCTCGTGCGCTTCGATGTTGCCCGAAACGAGCAGACGGCGATTTGCGGCCGACCCGGCGGATCGCAGCGAGGTTGCGACGTAGAGTCCTGCTGCGACGGCGATCACACCGGCCGCGATCGCCAGAGCCATCCGCGAGCGTTTCATCGCCGCCTTTTTGAAGCCCGCAAGAGGCTTGCCAGCGCGATTCCAAAAAGCCGTGGCCCTCCTTTGCCGCCGTGCGCCCCACCGGCGGGAACTCAGCGGGCTCGTCTCTCGCAGCTCTGGGAACGGTTGCCCGGCCAGGAGCATTTGATGAGATCGACTCGCGAAGGCCACCTTGACTAACAAACGTTCGTTGGGGTAGCCACATGGCCCATGGCGAATCCGCGTGTGCCGATCAAAGCGGGCTACTTCACCGTGCCCGACGACCCCAATGAGCCGCCGAAGTTTCTCGGCACCAAGTGCCAGAGCTGCGGCGAACACTACTGGCCTCGTCGCGCCATCTGCGCGCGACCCGAATGCCTCTCCGAGCGCACCGCCGACGTCGAGATGGGCCCGCGCGGCACGTTGTACAGCTACACCTTCGTGCATCTCCCGCTGTTCGGTTCGACCAACCTCGAACACATGGACGGCTACGGTGTCGGCCAAGTCGATCTGCCCGAAGGGCCGCGCGTGCAGGTGCCGCTGGCGGGCAAACAGGGGGAGTTTCGTATCGGACAAACGCTGCAGGCCGAACTGGATACGCTGCGCGAAGACGGCGGACGGGATCTGGTGATCATTCGCTTCCGACCGGTGAAGCAATCGGAGGTGGCCCAATGAGAGACGTCGCCGTTCTCGGCGTCGGCATGTATCGCTTCGGCATGTGGAGCGACGTGACCAACGCCACCATGGCGCGCGAAGCCGGCATGATGGCGCTGCGCGACGCCGGTTTGTCGTTCCGCGACGTGAACGCCTCGTACGTCGGCCACATCTTCGCTCAAGTCATGTCGGGCGTGCGGGTAATGAAGGAGTTCGGCCTCACCGGCATTCCGGTGCAGCGCATCGAGAATGCCTCCGCCACCGGCTCGGCGGCGTTCCGCGAGGCGTGCTTACAGGTCGCCGCCGGCACCTACGACGTCGTGATGGTGCTCGGCTTCGACAAGATGTCCGCCATGATCCAGCAGTCGACGCAGGGTACCGCACCCGAAAACATGGAGGACGCGATCTTGCCGGCTGGTTTCTTCGCGTTGTGGGCGACCCGCCGCATGCACGAGCGCGGGATGAAGGTCGAGCATCTCGCCAAGATCGGCGCGAAGAATTTCAACAACGGCGCGCTCAACCCGATGAGTCAGCGCCAGGCGGACAAGCCGGTGACGGTCGAAAAGGTCCTCGCCTCCCGCATGGTGGCGTGGCCGCTGACCACAATGATGTCGTGCCCGATCGGCGACGGCGCCGCGTGTGCAATCGTCGGCCGTGCCGACCTCGCCAAGAAGCTGCGCCCCGATCGACCGGTGGTGCGCGTGGTCGCCTCGACCTTGCAGAGCGAGAAATACGCAAAGGGGCATCTGTTCGTCGGCCCGGTGGTCGGTCCGGCACAAATGAGCATCGACTCTTCCAAGGCGGTGTACGAAGAGGCCGGCATCGGTCCCGAAGACCTCGATCTGGTGCAAGTCCACGACGCGTTCGCCATCGAGGAGCTGGAGTACTACGAGCTGCTCGGCCTCTGTAAACCGGGCGACGCGGAGAAGTGCATCGAGCAAGGCGATTTCGAGCTGGGTGGTCGCGTGGCGGTGTCGACCGACGGCGGTTTGATCGCCCGCGGTCATCCCGGTGGACCGACCGGCTTGGCGCAAATCTGGGAAACCACGCTGCAACTGCGCGGGGAGGCCGGCAAGCGCCAAGTGAAGGACGCGCGCATCGGCATGTGTCACATGATGGGCGGCGGCAGCGTGTGCGTGATTCACCTGCTCCAGCGAGACTGAGCGGTGACCGTCGCACCGCAACGCACCGCCTTGGCGGAGCTGCTCGCGCGCGTTTCGAGCGCGCGGGGCAGGTTGTACGCCGACCGCCTCACGCAAGCCGGGCTGGGTGAAGCCGGCGAGGTGACCCGCACGACCCTCGCGCGCATCCCGCTCACACGGCGCGACGACCTCGTTCGCGATCAACTCGACTATCTGCCGCACGGCACCCGACGCGTCGCCGGCGCCGGAACGCCGGTTCGCACCGGCGTGTCGGGCAGCGGCGATGCGCTGCTGGTCCTAACATGGACGGCGCACGACCTCGCGCACGAACGTGCCGCCGGTGCCCGCGTCCTCGGCCGATTCGGCGTGTGGGCGGGCATGCGGGTCGCCAACACGTTGCCGGGCGCACTGATCACGCCCGGGTCACTGCTGCTTGGCGACGTAATCGAGGAGATCGGCGGACTCGACGTGCCGCTCGGCACGATCGAGAGCGACGCGGCGGCCAAGCAAGCATGGGAGCTCGTCGATCGCGTCCGCCCCGACGTGCTGGTGCTCGAAGCCGCCACCGCCGCACGCTTCGTCGCCGCAGCACCCGCGGGCGCGCGCGACTGGTGGCGCGGCGTCGTGTGGTTGATGCGTGACGCCCGCACCCAAGTATCGCCTCCATCGCTGCCAGGATTCACCGGTTGGCAGCGCAGGTGGCTGGCGATTCCGGAAGCGAGCAGCTTCGTCGCCGGTTCGTGCAGCAGCGGCAATTTCCATGTCGATGACGAAATCATCGCGGAGATCGTCGACGAGCGCGGCGCCCCGCTGTACGCCGGAAGCGACGGCGAACTGGTCGTCACCACCCTCGGATTCGAAACCCCAGCAGTACGCTACGCCACCGGCGTGCGCGCGCGTATGCCCGCGAGTCCGTGCCCATGCGGTGAGAGTGGCATCGCGCTGGAGCTGCGCTAGCCCCGGCGAACTCTCCGAAGGAAGCGCCAGCGCATATGGATCTGAAGCCCTCAGCCGAAGAGAATCAATTCCGCGCCACCGTTCGAACTTGGCTTGAAGCCAACTTGCCGGCCGGTTGGGGAACGCCGGCGTATCGCCAGCCGGAAACCGCGTCCGAGCAAATCGCGTTCGCGCGCGCCTGGCAGCGCCAGCTGTTCGACGGTGGGTGGGCCGGTATCACGTGGCCGAAGGAGTACGGCGGCCGCGGCGCCAGCATCGTCGAACAGCTGATTTACAATGAAGAATACGCGCGCGTTCGCGCGCCCGACATCCTCGCGCTCAAGATCGCGCTGAGCCTGGTTGGCCCCACGCTGATAGCGTGCGGCGCGGCGTGGCAGAAGGAGCGCTTCCTCCCAAAGATCCTCAAAGGCGAAGAGATCTGGTGTCAGGGATTTTCCGAGCCGAACGCCGGATCCGATTTGGCGTCGGTGCGCACCAAGGCCGCGTTGCACGGGGACGAATTCCGCGTCACCGGACAGAAGATCTGGACCAGCGTCGCGCATCACGCCGATTGGGTGATGCTGGTCGTGCGCACCAGCCAGGAGGGCCCGAAGCACAAGGGCATCAGCTTCTTGCTCGTCGACATGAAGAGCCCCGGGATTACCATCCGGCCGTTGCGCGAGATGACCGGCGAGGCGTGGTTCAACGAAGTGTTTTTCGACGATGTGCGGGTGCCTCGCGAGCACGTCGTCGGCGAAATCAACGGCGGTTGGAACGTGGTCATGACCACACTCGGCCATGAGCGTGCGGGCACCACCCCGCACATTCGGCTGCAGTACGAAGCGCGTTTGCTGGCCGATCTCGCCCACCACACCGCGCGCGCCGGGCGGCGCGCGGCCGACGATCCGGTGGTGCGGCAAAAGGTGGCGCAGTTCGCCATCGAGGCGGCGATTCTACGCTACACCGCGTATCGCAACGTCACTCGACTCGAGCGCACCGGCGTGCCGGGCCCCGAGGGCTCGCTGCTCAAAATCTTTTGGAGCGAGATGGAGCAACGCCTGAAGGATACCGCCGTCGAGATCGCCGGCCCGGCGGCGCTGATCCCGCGCGGTGAAGCGCGCGCCGTCGACGACGGCCTTTGGTTCTACGAACTACTGTGGTCGCGCTCGTCGACCATCTACGCCGGCACCTCGGAAGTGCAGCGCAACATCATCGCACAACGCGTGCTGGGGTTGCCGCGGTAAGCGGCGGGACGCTCATGGCTCGGGAAGACGCTCGCGAGCGGCCCGCAGTGCTTCGCGCCAAAAGCTCGGGCGCAGCGCGCGACGCCACAGAAGACCGTCGCCCCTCGATGTCAGGTCGTCACCGCTGTGCCGCCAGGCCTCAAGCGCGCTCGACCAGGCCGCGAGACGCCCGGGCGCGTCTCCTTGAGACAGCGTGCGTATGAAGGTGCGCGCCGAGCACCACTTGACCCTCGTGGCACGCTGAACCGGCGCGACCGTGACCGGCTGCCCGATGGCTTCGCCATACGCCAGAGAGGGAAGATTCACGCCGCAGCGGGTCGCCAATTCGATCCACAGCCATGGCCGCGGATTGAGATCGAGGAGTTTGAGTTGGCCATCGTCGGCGTCGCGTTTGAACTCGATGTCGGCGATGCCGACCAATCCGGCCCGCTCGACCAGTTGCCACGTTGGCGCCGCCAGCTCGGGAATGGGTAGGCCCTCGACGACTGACCCATCGCCAAATTCAGATGGAACCTGCGCCAATTTGCGCGCCGTGAATAGGGCGCGCCTGCCGTCGGTGCCGCGGAACACGCCCGCCGTCAGCAAGTCGGAGACATCCCCCGGGACCGATCGTTGCAGCAGCATCTGAAAGCCGCGAGCATGAGCGCGGCGCGCGATGGTTTGTGCGCTGATCGGATCGCTGACCCGCATCGCCTTGCAGCCGAACTCGCGGCGAAACGATCGAAGCGTATACTCGCCGGTGAAGATGACTCGCTGCGCCGGCTTCAGCACCAGGGGGAATTCGATGCCGCGCGGTAGTTCGTCGCCTGCCAGGACCTGCGTGTCAGGCGTCGACACACCAGCGGCTTTGCTGAACTCATACAGTCGGGGCTTCGATACCCAACAGGCGAGCTGCTCGGATGACGGGAGAGTTAGTCGAAAATGGGAAGCCAGCACCTCGCGGAAGCGGTCGACCATCAGCATCGACGATTCATCGGTCACGAAGAGAACCGGCGGAATCGCGAACGAGCGACCGATCACGATCAGTCCCTCGACGAACGCACGGCCGGCCGTAGGCGGCGGGCAGGGCGCGGTGCGCACGTGTCGAGAGTACTGCGCCGGGCCGAGTGCATCACTGACGCCGACCGTGCAGGCGACCCCCGACGGCGTCAGGCTGCGGATGATGCCAAGCGCAGTGAGGTTGTCCGGTACGACGACCGCCGGATGCACGGGTTGTCCACCGGACGCCATCAGCTCCCGGTGGCCGCCGGGTTGGCTGGCAACTGTGTGTGCAGCACGTCCGCCGCAACCTCGCCCCTACGGATGAGCTGCAGTTCGCCGTTCACGTCGACAAAGAACACCGCGGACCGCGGCCGTGTGAATTGATTCGCGCGCGCGATCGAGTACGCACCCGTATCGAGCACCGCGATGATGTCGCCTCGCTGCAGTCGGGGAACGGGGTGGTCGTAGAACAGCACGTCTTGCGTCGCGAGCGTGGGTCCGGCGATGTGCCAGCGCTGCGTCACCGGCTCGTCCACGCGTGTCGGACACGCCAGCCGCCACTCGCACAGCGACAGCTTCTCGGGCAAATCGTTCAGGCTGACATCGACGAAGACCCACGGGGGTTTCACGACGTGCACCCGCGCGAGCATGACACCGGCGTTAGCGACCAACGCCCGACCGGGTTCGAGCGCGATGGTCAGCGGCAGGCGGTGGGTTCGTCGCAGCGCGGTCGCATGCTCGGCGATGCGCGCGGCCATCGTCGCAGCAAATTCCGCCGGTGCTTGCAGCCAGCCCAGACGTTCGCACCAGCGTGCCAGGACGAAGCGGCGCGGCACCCGCACGTTCAGCATCGAATCGGCCGGTAGACCGCCACCAAGGTTGATCTCTCCGATCGTGATTCCGGCGGCGCGCAATCGCGCCGCGGCCGCGAAGAATTGATCGAGGGTGGCGAGATAGCGATCGGCCCGCATCACCTGCGAGCCGACATGCGCCATGAGTGCGACCCATTCGAGTTCTTCAATCGCCTTCAAGCGGGTTGCCAAACGGTCGATGTCACGCATCAAGAAGCCGAACTTGTGACGAAAGGTACGAAACACGCGATCGTATGCGGGCGGCGGAACCTCGGGATTGAGGCGCACGCCGATGCGCACGCGCCGCCCCGCGCGTCTGGCCAGACGCCGAAGCGTCTCGATCTCTTCGTCCGATTCGACATTGACGAGGTGCACACCGCGCGCGATGGCGTACGACAGTTCCGCCTCGTCCTTGATCGGCCCGTCGAACACGACCCGGCTCCACTCGAAGCCCGCGCGCTCCACCGCCAGGCGTTCGACGCCGCCGGAAATCTCGGCGCCCGACCCCATGTCACACAAGGTTGCGAGCACGCCGGTCTCGAAGTTCGACTTGACCGAATAGTAGAGCCGCACGGGCTGCGCGGGTGTGAGTGCGCCGTGCAGTGCCGCATAGTTATCCCGGAGGCTCTGCTCGAACAAAACGTACGCCGGCGTTCCGGTGTAGCGGGCAAGCCGCTCAAGCTCAGCAATCTCCGGCGTCGCACCGAATACCGCTGAGCTAGGGCGTGTAACCTGCGGGGCAACGGGCATAGATCGAGTCTGTAGCCTCCCCGTCAGCGCAAAGGCAAGGAAAAACCGTTCGCTGGCTGCGACTCCCGGAGGCATTTTTCGTCTGGCGCGCATACAGACTCGCATACGATGAATGTCAGATGAGTCTCGCCGACGACACCTTGTCGGAGGAGAACCGTACCCATCTTCAGGAATTCGCCCGGCGCATGCGGCCGCACGTGCAGGAACTCGTCGCGGAGTGGGCGGAAGCGTGGTTGCGAGCGTCTCCCGCGTCGGGCGTGCATGTCTCCGAGCAACTGCGCCATGTCGGCCAGACGATCGTGCAATCGTTGGAGATCGAGCCGGTGCTGGACGTTACCTTGCAGACCGCCGTCCAATTGCTCGACAGCGACAGTGGGTTGACGCTGGCCAACCGCGAGGGCACCGAAATTCAGCTCTGCCGCTTGCTGGGCAGCGATCAGTCGTACGTGGGACAGTGGGCGCCGATCGACGGCAACCTCAACGGCTGGGTGTACCGTCACAATCAGCCGGTGCGATCGGATCGGCCGCTGCCGGAGATCGGTGAACGCAGCCGCTCCTCGATGAGCTGCGGGCGACGGGACGCTTGTTGGTCGGCGAGCGGCCGATCCGCTTCGATGCGAGTCTGGCCCCCGGGGTTTGTGCCGTCGCCGCCGATCCCGATCGGTTGCGCCGGATTCTGACGAATCTGTTGACGAACGCGGTGAAGTTCACCGCGATCGGCAGCATTCAATTGACCGCGGCGCGGTCAGCAACGGTGAGGCTGGTCGATTTCGAAGTCCGCGACACCGGCAGCGGCATCGCGCCCGAATCCGCCGCCCGCGACTGAGCCGAATCGCGGTCGACGGCTTGCGTCGCAAGCCGCCCCGAGTAGTATCGGGCGGTGCGCAGTTTTCGGAAGGTCCTGCCGCTCCACATCAAGTCGCGCATGGCGTTCGTGAACATCACGCCGCAGGTGCGCGAGGCGCTCGCCGAGAGCGGTATCCGTGAGGGGCTCTGTTTGGTCAACTCGATGCACATCACGTCGAGCGTGTTCATCAACGACGACGAGTCGGGTCTGCACGAAGACTATGCCCGCTGGCTCGAACAGTTGGCGCCGTACGACCCGAGCCCCGAGCGCTACCATCACAACCGCACCGGCGAGGACAACGGCGATGCGCATCACAAGCGCCAGGTCATGGGCCGCGAAGTGGTGGTGGCGATCACCAACGGCGAGCTGGATTTTGGACCGTGGGAACAGATTTTCTACGGCGAGTTCGACGGCAACCGGACCAAACGGGTCCTGATCAAGATTATCGGAGAATGACCATGATGAACATCGGCCGTGTCGGCATCTGGACCTTTGCTCTCGATCTCCAACCGGCTGCGAAGGCGCAGGAAGCGGCCGCCGAAGTCGAGGCGCTCGGCTACGGGGCGCTGTGGATTCCCGAGGCGATGGGGCGTGAAGCCTTCACCAACTCGGCGCTCCTGCTCGCCGGAACCCGACGCATCGTGATCGCCACCGGCATCGCCAACATGTGGGCACGCGACGCGATGGCGATGGCGGGCGCGCAGAAGACACTGACGGAGGCCTATCCCGATCGGTTTCTGCTCGGGATCGGGGTCAGCCATGCACCGATGGTCGGCATGCGCGGGCACACGTACGACAAGCCGCTGAGCGCGATGCGCGCCTATCTCGACGCGATGGACAGTGCGCCGTTCATGGCCGCGCCGCCGAGCCAGCCGCCGGTGCGAATCGTGGCCGCACTCGCGCCCAAGATGCTCAAACTGGCGGCCGAGCGCTCCGCCGGTTCGCATCCCTACTTCGTGCCGCCTGAGCACACAGCATATGCACGCAAGATCCTCGGCCCGCAGCCGTGGCTCGCGCCCGAACAGGCGGCCGTACTCGAAACCAATCCCGAAACCGCGCGCACGATCGCGCGCGCGCATATGTCGATTTATCTCGGACTTCCCAACTACACGAACAACTTGAAGCGGCTCGGCTTTACCGACGCCGACATCGCCGACGGCGGCAGCGACCGCCTCGTCGATGCGATCGTGGCGTGGGGAACGGTCGACACCATCGCAAAACGCGTGAAGGCGCACCATGATGCCGGTGCCAATCACGTGTGCGTCCAGGTCCTCGATGCCGATCCGCGTGCCCTGCCGCTCCGCCAATGGCGCGAACTCGCGCCGGCGCTGCGAACGCTGTAGCCGACAGCATATCGAAATCACCTTCGTGTAAGTCTGCTGGTCATTGTTCTCCGGCTGTGTTCATGTAGTCCGCGCACAGAGGAGGCGCTCGGTGGACGAGTCGAGTTGGCGGGCGACGCTGGCGCAGGCGCTGGCGGCGCGCGATCTCGCGACGGTGCGGCGGATACCGAAGGCCGATCTGCACTGCCACGGCTTGCTGTCGGCACCGATCGAGACCTACGAACAGCTCGCGGGTCAGGCATTGCCGCCGGTGCCGAAGGCATTCGGCGGATTCGAGCCGTTCGGCGATTACATTGCCACCAACCTGCTGCCGATCCTGGCGCGCGGCCGCTCCGTGGTCGCGGCGGTCATTCGCGCGGCGTTCGAACGCTTCGTCGCCGACGGGGTGACCTACGCGGAGCCGAGCTTCGATCTGCTGCTGCCGGGCTTCATTGAGATGTCGGTTGGAGAGTTTGCGGCGCTGCTGGTGGCGGAGGCCGCGCGGCTCGCCGATCGAATCATCATCGCCCCCGAGATCGGCATCGATCGATCGCTGCCGCCGGAAGCCATTCGACCGCTCCTGCGTGAGTGGCTCGACACCGGCGTGTTTCGCAGTCTCGATCTCTATGCCAACGAGAACGACGGCGTCATCGATGAGTTCGTGCCGCTGTATCGTTTGGCCGCCGACTACGGATTGAAGTTGAAAGCACACGCCGGCGAGCTGTGCGGACCCGACCGCGTGCGCGAGAGCGTGCAGAAGCTCGATCTGCACGCCGTCCAGCATGGTGTGCGTGCGGTCGAGAGCGCCGACTTGGTCGCGCACCTGGCGCAACGCGGCACGCTGTTGCATCTCTGTCCAACCAGCAATTGCTCGCTCGGGGTGTGCGCGACGTACGCCACGCATCCCGCGCGCGATTTGTTCGATGGCGGTGTGCGGCTGACGGTCAACAGCGACGACTACACTCTCTTCGGTGTCGGCGTGTCCGAGGAACTGCTGAATCTCACTCGAATGGGATTCACCCCTGATGACATCGTGAAGATCGTCGACATCGGCTTGGCGGAACGACCAACCTAAGGCAGGCATCGGACAAAATTCGCGGCGTGCAAAACAACACTCGCGAAGGCATTCTCGGCATGCTTTCATGCTCCACGAATGCGGTGGTGCCGCGACACCTCGTGGGAGAAGCCCCTATGTCGATTAGACGCGCACTGGTTGTAGACGATTCCAAGGCCGCAGGACTCGCCCTGCGCCGCATGCTGGAGCAGCACAGCGTGGCGGTGGATTTGGCGGATTCCGGCGAATCGGCCCTGAGCTATCTCGAGTCGCAGATGCCCGACGTGATTTTCATGGACCACATCATGCCCGGCATGAACGGACTCGAAACCGCGAAGGTCATCACCGCGGACCCCAAAACCGCGGCGGTTCCGATCGTGATGTACACGTCGACTGAAGGCGACTCCTATCTCGATAAGGCCAAGGCACACGGCGCGATCGGCATTCTGCCGAAGCCCCCGAAGCCCGCCGCACTGGCGCAATGGATCCGCACTCTCGGGGGCGCCCCGGCGAAGAGCGGGCCGGCGCCCGCCACCGTGGCCCCGCCGGCGATGCCGGCCTCGCTGAGCACCCCGATCGCGCTCTCCGCCGAGTCGATCGAGACGCTCGCCCGCGGAGCCGCCGAATCCGTCGTGCGCAACGGCACGCAAACGCTGGTGGCGCGCACGATCGAAGAGCACTTGCCGCAATTGCGCCAGGACATCCTGGCGCGCTGCGAGACCATGGCGAAGCAGGTCGCCGCCGAATTTCTCCACGCCCGCGTCCAAGAGCTGGCCAGTCAATTGGGTACGCTACAGGAGCAACTAACCCAACTACGCACCACCAGCGACGAGTCCACCGCGGTGCCGCCGGCTGCCGCCGAGATCGAAATCCTGGTTCGCGCGGTGGCGGAACAGGCGGCCCGCGAAGCAGCGCAGACCGTCGCCGAGCGGGCGGCCAACGAAGTCGGCCGCCGAACCGCAAACGAAGTCGCCACCGCCTGCGCGTCGGTCGCCGAGCAACTGCGGGGCGAGATGGCGAATCAATTTGCCGAGCTACGGCAGATCGCCGAATCCCGCGACGCAGCGTCACCGAGTTCCGGCGCCGACATGTTGGCTTCAGCGCAGGCGGCTGCAACCGAAGCCGCGCAACAAGTCGCCGAAGATCTCCTGACCGCTCGCAGTGCCGCGCTGGCAGACCAAATCACGCATGACGTCTCAACGCGACTCGCCGCGCTCGAGCGCTCCGACGCGTCCAAATTGACCTTGGCGCCGGAAGCGCTCGACGAAGTCAGGAGCATCGCGCGCCATGTGGCCGCAGAACGCGCGGCCGAGTCGGTTCAGAAGACGGTGCGTGAAGCGTTGCAGCAGCCCTCGCAAGACGCGGCCAAGCAGGCGGCGCGACTCGCGGCGCGGCAGCTCGAAAAAGCGCTCGAGGTCACTACTCGCGCGCAGATGAGCCGTGTCTACCTGCTCACTACCCTCGCGGCGGCAGTCGGCGTCGTGGCGGCATTCGCCGTCCACGCCCTGTTCTAGTCCGCGTTGACCGGCGGCTTCGGCGATCTTCGACGCGACCAGGAGTCCTCCTGGTCGCGCTATGCGCTTCGCTGCGACGTTTGCGCGTGTCACGGATCGAACACATTTTTGCGCTTCGCCGTTCATTCGGCGGCGCATGGTGACCGCCGACGCGGACTCCTTTCCAGCCGCACTGCCGCACGGTGTGGCATACTACTTGGACTTCCTCCCACCGAGGACCGCAGGCAACGGAGCACTATGGAAAACCACGAGCATACCCCCCAAGTACTGCCACAGTTGGCGTCGTTGAATCGGGTGGTGTTGGATCTGATTGATCTCTACCAACCCGCCTTCGCGTGGAAACGCTTGGGCTCCGGTCTGGACCTGGATCCGTCGTTGCCGTTGACCTGGATCGACGCGCCGCAACTCGAGCGCGGTCTCGGCCATGTGCTGCGTCACGCGGTCAATGCCACCAAGCAAGGCGATCTGATTCTCTGTCGCACGCAGACGGACGGCGATTGGGTTGAGCTGACCATCGGTGACAGCGGCCCCCGCATCAGCGACGAGCAGGCGGCGAAGCTGTTCCACTCGGATCATGATGACCAGGGTCCGCGCGCTCGTCGTGGGTTGGACACTTCGCGCGCGATCATCGCCGCCCACGGCGGCGACATCCGCATCGACACCAAGCACGGACATGGGGCCTGGTTCGTCGTGCGGCTGCCGGCGATTGCGCTGGAAAACGCCCGATTGGTCGACGAGCTCGAACGCGGGCACCGCGCGCAATACGACTTGGTCGCTACGTTGTCATCGGAGTTGCGCACGCCCTTGAATGTCATTCTCGGCTACAACGATCTGCTGATCGACGGGACCTTCGGGCAGCCGACGCCCGGACAGGCCGACGCCCTACGCCGGATAGAGCACAGCGCACGGGCGCTGTTGGACATGATCGCCGACACGCTCAACCTCAGCCGGGCACGCCACAGTGATCTCGGAAAATTGGGCGAACTCAACCCGCTCCCGTCGAGCGCGGAACACGGGCGAATCGTCCAGTGGCTCGCCCAACAGAACAAACGTCTGCTCGAAGCGGTTGCGCGCAGCAAGCGGCTCGAAGTGGAGTTCGTCACGACGATGTCGCATCAACTGCGCATCCCGCTCAACGCGATCCTCGGGTATGACGACCTGCTCTTGGATGGCGAGTTCGGCGCTCTGACCACCGAACAAGCCAGCGTGCTCAAGCGCGCGCGCAGCAGCGCGATGCAGCTGCTCGACGCGATCAACACGAATCTCGACTTCGGTCGCGGCCGACACTAGGCGTCTCGCCCGCCGCCACCTCCAGCGGCAACCCGCGCGTCTCGTCGATGAAGCGAGCGAAGACGACGGCGTTCGGTATCGCCAGCAATCCGAGATAGCCCACCACGTTCGATAGTCCCCCGAGCGGGGCCGAGAACACCGCAATCGCCACTTGCGCGGTGACCGACGCCAGTGCATTGGTGAGGGCGAACCAGCCAATGATGGTACTCCGCATCGCGGTGGGAAACAGCTCGGTCGCCGCCGCGTTGCCGCCAACCATGGCGGCGTTGACGGCGATCGAAAAGCCGCAATAGCCGGCTCCCAGCCAGATCAGGCGCCAGGTGCACTCCGGCGGCGGGCCCCAGTAGAACCACGCCGTGCCGGCTGACACCAGTGGGCCGGCCAGCGCCACGGTCGGCACGCGCCCGAGCCGCTCGCATAGCCACGCGCCGATTGGGAAGCCGAGCATCCCGATTCCACCGCCGCCGATCACCATCACGCTGGCCAGATCGGCTGACAGCCCGACGACCGATACCGCGTGGAAGTATGGCCAGTTGTTCGCGGCGGCGCCGGCGATAGCGCCGAGGAATACGCACGTCAGCATGGGTACCGTGCGGCGGCGGTGGCGCGGACCGAAGACATCATAGAAGCGGACCCCGGTGGTGGCGCCGCTCGCATCGGCGCGTTGCCACCGCCGGCTTTCAGGCAGAACGCGCGCGAGCGGCGGAATGCCGAGCAGGCCGATCACGGCGCCCGCGAAGATCCACCGCCACGAATAGCCGCCATCGAGGAGCAGCGGCATCACGATCACGCACCATCCACTCCCGAAACCCATGGCTAAGCCGCCGTAGCTCTGCCCGGCGGCACGCCGCGCAATCGGCAACTCCTCGGCGAGCATGACCGTTGCCCCGGACATCGTCGCACCGATGCACGCGTTGAGCAGAATTTCCCACAGCGCAAACAGCGGGAGACTGAACGACAGTGCGGCACCCAGCGCGCAGACCGGTGTCGCGGTCAGGCACACCAGCAGAATGCGTCGCCGCCCGACGCGATCCGCCAGCCGGGCGAGCACGAGTGCACCGAGCGCGGAGATCGAAATGAAGGCATAAAGTGTGGCGACTCCCGCCTGACTGAGCTGAAAACTGCTGGCGATCCACGGTGCGGCCACGCCGTTGATCGACACGGTGTAGCCTTGGTACGCGAGCAGCCCACACATCGCGACCAGCGTCTGCTGCGCCCGCCGCGCGGAGCGCGACGAGTCCGCCGACTCTTCCCACCCCTCCGCTTCGATTGGCTCAGACGGCCCCACGCTCACTTGTGCACTCGATCAGCCGGCCCACGCCGCAGCAGCATGAGCTTGAAGTGTGTGCGACGGTGACCGAGAAACTCGGCCACGCCGCGCGCGATGTCATCGCGCAAACGTCCTCCCTTCGCCTTCCCCCACGTCAACCCGGCGCCTCGCCAAGCGCGCTCGGGGCCGATGCCGATCACCGAGAGCATCCAGCCGAGCGTGCGATAGCGGAGAATCTCTGCGCGGGCGTTGCGGTCAAGGCGCACACCAGAACGACGCGCCAGCTCGCCCTGCCCACCGTAATAGTCGACCGCCAAGCCCGCGCGCTCGGCGGCCGTGCGCACAATCGAAAAGTCGACCAGAAAGGTAATGTCGTCCAAGCCGGGCGCCCGGTACACCGACGCGCCCGATCGCGGCGGGCCGGCGAATACCCGGCGGTTCTCGGGGGCGGTAAGATGCGCGCCCCGATTCTCGCCATAGTCGATCCACAGCATGTCGGACGCGGCGTACAATCGCGCGGTGTTGCGAACGAGCGTCTCCATCGCCGGACATGCGAAGTAGGGAGGGTATTGCTTGCCGGGGAAAAAGAACTCGGGACAGTGTCGGCGCACAAAGGACCGCAACCCGCGAACCGCTGCCAACGGCAGGACGACTTCGATGAACCGCATGCGGCGCCGCAACCGGTCGTTGGTGAATACCCGGTGCAACTGGTTTCGCGGTACCCCGCGCTTGCCAGGGATGACGCCGGCCACCGTACGCAGCGATGGCGGCGTTCTGCCGGTGAGCACCGGCACGACAAAGACGACGCCGACACGACCGTCGCGCTGCGGAACGACTTTGTGGTGCGCAAGACAATCGAGCACCTCGTTGGCGATCACAACGCCGTGCGACGCGAACGGCGCGCCGCGCGCGGTGTACTGACTCAGATCGGCGTTGGTCCAGCGCACCTGGGCTGCCAACGGCCCTAGATGCTCGCGCTGGCGGGCGATCAGCGCCGCGCTGCGTTCGACGATACGGTAGCGGACGATGTCAGCAAACCGGCGGCGCCGGCGGTCATGCGTACGCGGCGCGATCGACAGCAGGGTGTCGAGACAGAGTTGGCCGTTGCCCGCACCGAGTTCGCAGATCTCAAAGCGAGCGGGCTCGCCCCAGCGGCGCCAGGCGCGGAATGCATACGCGGCCACCATACGACCGAACAGCGGCGACAGGGCGAGCGGAAATGTATCGTAGTGCCCGCCTTCGCCGAACCGCACCTGGCCGGTGCTGTAGTATCCCCAGCGCGGATCGAAGAGCGCATCATCAACGAAGTCCCGGTACGAAGGAAATAGTCGCGGGATGCGAGGTGCATCGGCAGGCGACATCAACGCGGACGGTGACGGCTTCATGGGTGCGCATGCAGCAACGGCCGTGGCTCTGTAGACGCACACACGCTCGCGCGCAAGGCTGCGCCTCTTGATCGCGGCGACGACCCGCCGCCACGGCTCACGGGGAAATCGCCGCCAACCGCTCCCAAGCCACGGAGAGATCCGCCGGAGCCGATTCGGCGCGCGGTGACCGGCGCGCTGCCTGCCACCATGGCGGACGCGGCCCCTGATCGTCGATCAGCAGCAGCCGATTGGCGGCACGCGCAAACGGCTCGACGTATTCCGGCGGCCGAACCTCGCGATCCAGGACCCGCACCATGGGATCGTGTGCGCCCTTCGATTCGTGCGGCAAGGGATGATCGATCGGTAGCCGCGGTGCCGTAAACTCGGGTGCCGGCCCCGCACCGCTGAGCCCGGCGCCCGGAACGAGCAGCGTCGCCGTGACGAGTTCGGCGCGACTACCGGCCAACAGCAGCGCGACGTACGCCCCCAGTCCGGCTCCCACCACCGCGGCGCGGCCGATGTGCGCCAGCGCCGCATCGGCATCGGCCGCCAGCAACTCGGCATAGTAGGCGCCGCCTTGGAGCCAATCCGAGCAGCCATGCCCGCTGAAGTCGAGTGCGTAGACACCACCGGGCCAAGTGACCGGCGCCTCGCTCCAATACGCGCTCGAACCGTACAGTGGGTGGAGCAGCAAGAGCGCCTGATGACCGCTGCGCCCGGCTGCGATCTCGTGCAATTCGAGGGTGAGTCGACCGTGGGTGAGACGCATCACGGCTCCAGAAAATCGAGCATCGCGCGAGCTGTCTCGACCGGTTTCTCGTTGTGCACAAAATGGCCGGCGCCGGCGATCGTGCAGCGTTCGAGCCGCTTCACGTGCGCGAGGCGTTCGGCGAGAACCGCTTCGGGCAACGGACCCCATGTATCGTTTTCCGAGCCGACGATCGCCAGCATCGGTGCGCGCAGTGCGGCGTACCCGGGACCGATCCATTCGGGGCGCCACGGCCCGAAGCCGTGCCCCATGTGCGGGTCGTGCTTCCACCGCCAGCCGTCGTGACCTTCATGGGCGCCGTGAAAGATGAAGTAGCGCAACCACTCCCGCGACAGGCGAGGGTTCTGATGCCGGCGGCGCTCGACCAACGCATCGAGACTCGCATAGGGTCGCCACGCGTTGCGCTGGGTCATGCGGCGGCGTGCATCCAGGAAGTCTCGCATTGGGGGCAGCGGACTCTCCCCGATCGGGAACGGCGGCGGGCCGAACCCGTCGATGTTCACAACTTGGCGGACACGGTCGGGCGCGACGGACGCCGCATCGGTGGCCTGGCCACCACCTTTGCTGTGTCCGACCAGATGCGCGGGGCGACCGAGTGCACGGAGCACGCAGACGATGTCGTGAACGTCAGCCGGCCACGTGTACGCGGCCGCCCACGTCGAGTCGCCGTGACCGCGCGCGTCGAGCGCAATCACGCAAAACCGTTCGGCCAAGAGCGGCGCCAGCACGGCGAAGCTGCGCGCGTGATCCCACATGCCGTGACACATCACCATCGGCGTCGCCGCCGGGTCACCCCATTCAAGCGCGTGCAGGCGCACCCCCACCGACTCGAACGTGCGCTCCCGTTCGGGCGCAACGGCGCCGGGATAATTGGGTTCAACCACGATGGTTGAGAATACGCGGCGGCCGTGGATTCGCAACCCCGGTTCAACGACCGTCGCGATTGGTGTGGGAAGATAGTGCGGTCGTGGTGATCAGAACGGCGGACGCTCGGCGATCGATGCGTCGACCGCGGGCGCCGTCGCGTGCTCGGGGCGAGCCGACGCCAGCCGCAACACCTCGAGGTATCCACGCGTCACGCACGCGCGGTCGAGGATGCCGCGATCCCGCAGCATGCGGTGCATGCGCGGGAGATTGTAGAGCGGCACCGTCATCAGCAAATGATGCTCGAGGTGGTAGTTCACGCGGTTGGGCGCGATCAACAGACGCTCCCACCAGTTGACCAGCGTCGTGCGCGTGTTGCGCAACTCGTCGGCGTTGTCCGGCACCATCCCGTGCTCGGCAATCGAGCGAATCCGCATCGCCAGGCTATAGGTCGTCAACCACGCGACCACCCACAAGAGATACAGCGCCGCATAACCCCACAGCGTCAGAAGCGCGAGCAACACGGCGTTGGTGATGATGACGCCGTGGAGCGCCGTCACGCCGGCGCCGTCCTTGCGCGCGACGCGTCCGCGTGACAGGCCGAGGTCGCGCTTGAAGGTCGCCCTGGCCCGTTTCCACCCGGTTTGACCGGAGAGATCGCGCCAGATCTTGCGGCGCAAGCTCGCGCGGGTCACCGGAAACGGCGCCGCGAGACCGAGGTCGGGGTCATCGAGCGTTCCGGTCTTGGCGTGATGCTGCAAGTGATACGCGCGGTACGGCCGGAGATCGCCCCAGACCGGAAAGGCGCACAGCCAGTTGCCGACCCAGTCGTTGAGCTGCCGGCTGTTGAACAGAATCCGGTGCGCCGCCTCGTGCATCATGATGGCGCAGCCGAGTTGGCGCGCACCGATCACGACGAGCGCAATCAGAATGGTCAACGGGTTGGGCGCCCACGCCACCAGCGCGAACGCTGCGAAGACCAGTCCCCAGTTGGCGCCGATCGACAGCCAGGCGCGCCCATCGCTGCGTTCGAGCAGCGCATCGATCTCGGCGCGGGAGAACGCGTCGAGCCATTTCGTCGGAGCGGTGGTCGTGGTCATCTGGTTCCTCCAACGGCCGCGGTTCGCAGCCAATCTTCCTCGTGTGCCATGCGCGTGTCGGCCGGGGCGTGGCGATGCGGAGCACCGCTCGCCCGCATGAAGCCCGCCCAGCAGGCGCGGCCGAGCCGATCGTAGCGTCGCATCGCGTCGAGCAACGCGGTCCGCTCCGCCGCCGGCACCAGCGGTTCGGGGAGCAGCGGATCGAGCACGAGCTGGCGAATGACTTGCCCGCCTAGTCGAAACGCTTCGGTCATCGCGTGGCGCTCGGCCAACTGCGGCAAGCGTCGCTCGCTCTGCGCCAGCATGCTGATCGATCGGCGATAGCCGGCGCGCAGCGCGGCGACATCCCACAGCGCCAGGGCACGCTCCTCGGTCGCCGGATCGAACTGATCGACGACGAAGACGAGCCCTTCCGCTTCGAGACCGAGCGCATGAAGCTGCGCCCGCATCTCGGTTACCCCGCCGCGCAGATTGTCGGGGCGAACGTTGAAACCGGGCTCCAGCGTGCGAAAACCGAGAAAGCGCAAGGCGCGGGCGCGCCGGCGCACTTCCGGTCCCGTCAATCGCGGCCGGCGAGTCGATCGATGAACGCCGATCCATCCACCGTCCCAGCGAACGACCCGATCATCCAGCGTCCGCCACGTCGTCACCTGCCGGCGCATCGCCTCGGCCTGCACGCCGAGCGCGTATTGCCCGCGATCGTCGCGGGCGACGCGGCCCTCAGCGAGTAACCGCGCCAGCGCCACGCGGATGCTGTTGTCCGCAATGTCGAAGTGTTCCGCCGCCGCGATCAACGCGCGCACCGGCATCGCGCCGCCGCGCAGCGTCGACAAGAGATCCAAGATGAAGCTTTTGGCGGTGGGGTTCACGCGCCGCAGACATTACCGAATCTGCACGACATATGCAAGCGATGTAATATTCGTGCGTCCCGGACCATGCGTCACCGCTGATCACGGCCGCGTGTGGCCGGTGCGCGAAACAGCCGGTCAAGATGGGGCGACGCACCGTAAGCAAGCGCGGCGCCCCCGAGCACGTTGAAGGCGATGCCGATTTGGCTGTAGTTCCACCATCCCAACACCAGTAAGAAGACCCCGATCGGAAGCGCGAGACTCGCCGCGGGGCGGCTCATCGAGCCTCGTCGCAGACTCGCCCAGCCCGCTATGCCGCCGACGATGGAACCGACTTGAAGGCCGGAGTCGATCATCGCAATTCGGATTCAACCGGCCAGCGACGGGCTACGCCGCCCATGGGGCGGCGCGCCGACAGCGCGCACGCGCTCGTGCGGCATGAAGAGCGACGCCACGCCGTCGAGCACCATCGTCACGCCGACAAACAACGCCAGCAACGTGGCCAGCGACGATGCAGACGCCAGCCCCTTGTCGTCAAATCGGAGGGCGGCAATCGCCCCAACCGCTGCGACGACGATGCCGCGCGGCGCCAACCAGCCGAGACACAATCGTTCGCGCCAGTTCGATTCGATGTGGAGCGTCGCGACCAAAACGCTGAGCGGACGGATCAGCGCGGCCGCGATCACGAGCAGGGCAAGACGGGTCCATCCGAGTTGCACGATGTCGGCGGCGCGCAGTCGTGAGAGCAGCAGCACGATCACGATCGCTTGCAGCGTGGTGCTGGCGCTCGATTCGCGGATGTCGCCGGGCAACGGCACCGCCGTCTGATTCGCCGACACGAACCCCAAGACGCCAACGGCGAGGAACCCCGAATCGGCCTGCAGCCAACTCGCGACGCTAAACACCGCGACAACCACGGTCGCGACCATGCTCCGTTGCAGCCCCGGCGGCATGCCGCCGGGCTTGAGCACCAGCACCACCAGAGCGGCACCCAGCAGTCCCAAGACGCCGGCAACCCACACCAGGTTGATCAGCGCCACCGGCATATCCTGGGCAAAGGAACTCATGCCGAACAATACACCCTGCACACACAATGCGATCGCAGCGACGCTCAGCGGCAGGAGGACCGCACTTTCGCAGTCGAGCAGCGCGGCCAGCTCACTTCCAGATGCCATCGACATGCTGACGGTCGGCGCGGCAGTCGCCACCGCCACACCGAACAGAGCCGCCATTGGGAACGTGAGCCCGAGCAGGTAGCCGGCGATGGTCGTTCCTACCAGTGCGCCGCCGACTCCGATGCCAACCTGACGCTTCAAAAACGGCCCGAACGTGCGCAGCGTCGCGCGGCTCAGCCGCCGGCCTTCCTCGTACACGATGAACCCGACGAGCAGCGACAGCAGCGGCAAAAACAAGTTCCCCAATAGGGCATCAGGGTCGAGCCAGTCCGTGATCGGTCCCACCACTATCGCCGCGACCAGCAGGAGATACGACGATGGGACTCCGATCAGCCACGCCAGCCATTGAGCAGCGATGCCGATCCCTCCGATGCTCGCCAGCTTGACGACGATTTCTTCGTCGCAGACCGCACTATTCGAGCGGTGGCGCCGCCGCGCATCGACGGCGCCCGGCGCGCGGCGGAAAAACCGCGGTTTCACATTTTGAGGGGAATCGGGATGCGGCCGCGGATTCTGCCAGTTGTAGGCGAACTGCGTGCCCGCGAGCGGCGCTCGTGACGCCGGCATCACCGCCTGCGCGCGTGTGCGCGCGGCGCCGAGACCAACGTTCGCTGTCGCGACGATCAGGGCGAAGAGTGCTGCGCGCCCGTAGGTCATCCGCCTGAAGAGGAGAGCATCGGACTCGCGACGCGTCAAGTCAGCGCTGCCCCAAACCAACAAGGGCCATCGCCCGGCGCACCTACGCGCCGCTGCCGCGTCTACTCAGTTCGCGGTGACGAAAGCAGTCGAGGAGATGGTCGTTCACCATCCCGGTCGCTTGCATGAACGCGTAGCAGATCGTTGGCCCGACGAAGCGGAATCCCCGCCGCTTGAGCGCGCGACTCATCTGCTCGGCGTCGGGCGTCTGCGCCGGCACGTCGCCCGACCGACGCCAGCGGTTTTGCATCGGCCGCCCGCCGGTGAACGACCAGATGAACGCGTCGAAGCTGCCAAATTCGGCGCGCACCGCCAGGAATGCGCGGGCATTACTGACCGCCGACTCGATCTTCAGCCGATTGCGCACGACGCCCGGGTCCGCCAACAGCCGGTTGATCTCGCCGCACCCGAACGCCGCGACTCGCTTGGCGTCGAATCGAGCGAACGCGCGGCGGTAGTGTTCACGCTTGCGCAGAATCGTGAGCCAACTGAGTCCGGCCTGCGCGCCTTCGAGAATGAGAAGCTCGAACAGCCGGCGATCGTCGTGCACCGGCACGCCCCACTCTTGATCGTGATACCGGATGTTCAGCGGATCGTCGCCCGCCCATGTGCAGCGCGTCATCGCGCCACCCATAGATCACCCCGGCTCGATCGCCAAGCATCGCTTCCACGATCGACGGAGATGGCGAAGAGGTGCTTGACGCCGCAAGCTGTAAGAGCGAGGTTGACCGTCATGGACATCTACATCGACGGCGAGTGGTATTCCCGTGAGCACGCGAAAGTCTCGGTGTTCGATCATGGCCTGCTCTACGGTGACGGCGTGTTCGAAGGCATCCGGGTGTACAGCCGGCGTATCTTCCGACTCGATGCGCACCTCGATCGACTGTACGCGTCGGCGCGGGCGCTGGCGCTCGACATGCCGCTCGATCTCAGCGCCATGGCCGCGGTGGTCCGGGAAGCCGTGGCGCGCAATCGCAAAGAGGACGGGTACATTCGTCTGGTGGTAACACGCGGCGTCGGTGATCTCGGCATCGATCCGCGCAAATGCGCGCGCGCCAGCGTGATCGTCATCGTCACCGACATCGCGGTTTACCCGCGCGAGTTGTACGCCAGCGGTATTAGCGTGGTCACGTCCGCAACCCGACAAGTCTCGCACGACGCCTTCGATCCGCGGGTGAAGTCGCTCAACTATCTGAAGAACGTGCTGGCGAAGATCGACGCCAACCGCACCGGCGCGCACGAGGCGATCATGTTGAACAGCGCCGGTTTCGTCGCCGAATGCACCGCCGACAATCTCTTCGTCATTCGTGCCGGGCGCTTGCTGACACCGTCGCCGCAGGATGGCGCGCTCGAAGGCATAACCCGCGGCGCGATTCTCGAGCTCGCCGCCGAGGCCAGCATCGCCGCCGGCGAATCGCGGCTGACGCGCTACGACTTGTACACGGCCGACGAGTGCTTCTTGAGCGGTACGGGCGCCGAGCTGATGTCGGTGACCGCAGTCGACGGCCGCGCCATCGCCGACGGGCGGCCTGGGCCGATCACGCGCAAGCTCACCGAAGCCTTCCAGGCCCTTGTCCGCCACGAGGGCGATCCGGTGTGGTGAGGTGGTGATTGGTCCGGGTGTCGGTGATCGGCCGGAATGCAACCTGCTGATCCGTCGGTTTCGCGCTGCGGACGAGGCTGCAGTGATCGAGTTGTGGCGTCGGTGCGGTCTCGTCGTGGCGGCCAACGATCCGGCGCGTGACATCGCGCGCAAGCTCGCCTATCAACCCGAGCTGTTCTTCGTCGGCACCATCGATGACCGCGTCGTCGCAACGGTGATGGCGGGATACGAAGGACATCGCGGCTGGATCAATTACCTCGCGGTGTCGCCCGACAGGCAGCGCGCCGGATTGGGCCGGCGCATGATGGCGCACGCCGAGCGGGCGCTGCAGGGATTGGGCTGTCCGAAGATCAATTTGCAGGTGCGGGCAACGAACACCGCTGTGGTCGAGTTCTACGAGCGGCGCGGCTTCGCCGTCGAGGATCGTGTCAGCATGGGTAAGCGGTTGTGATGGTGACGGTGAATGTGATGGGAGTCGTGAATCGTGAGTAGTGAGTGGTGGCCGGCCAATCGTAGCCGCACCCTTCAGGGTGCGTCCTTCCGGGTGATCGGCGATGGCGGCGCGCAGGCTGAAGCCTGCGGCTACAGAAGATCCCGGTGGCAACGCAGATTCGTGTTGGCGGTGCTCATGCCGCGGAGTTCAGCGGTGCGCGAGCCGGCGCTCGATCTCTCGGTGCCGGTAATTGTCGGGTGGGTTCTCCGGCGGATGCGCGAGCAAGCTGGTCACGATCTTGTCGAGGTAAGTGGCAACCGGCTGGTGGGTGAACCTTAGCTCGCGTTGTGCCTTGCTCGGGTCGAGCTGGGACATCCACGGATCGCTGAACGGTGAGATGTCGACCGGGCGCAATGCGGCGTCGGGCAACGATGCGGCGGACACCGGCGCCAGTCTGGCCGGTGCACCGACAAGCACCGCCAGCATCGTGACTAACCCGGCAAGTGTGACGTCTTCCTCCTGGGACAGGTTGTAGGCCTCGCCAAATGTCGCCGGATTGCCCAGCAACTCGGCAATGCAGTGCACGATGTCGCCACTATACACGTGGCGCATCGGTCGGGTGCCGCCATCAGGCAAGAGAACCGGACCGCCGTCGAGGATGCGCCAGAGATAGCTCTCGATGCGGCGATGATGGTCGCGTTCGCCGTTGACCATCGGGATGCGCAAGCGAGTCGCGGGGAAGCGCGCAGCGGCGAACGCCTCCGCCAGCACATCTTCCGCCTGGCGCTTTCGCACTCCGTACTGCCAGTCCCATTGATCCGCCGGGTCGCTCGGCTTGGCCATCACCGGTCCTGTGTAGTCCGCCTCGCGCGCTGGGCGCGGGCAGTTCTCGCGCACGAGATAGACCTGGCCGCTGCTGATGAAGACGTAGTGCCCGACGTGCCCGTCACCGAGCACGCGCACGACGTCGCGCGCATCGTCGCCGGTGAAGGCGGCGAAGTCGACGGCTGCATCGAATTGCCGTCCGGCCAGCACCCGACTGAAGTCCGCCGTCGTCCGATCGGCGATCAGTCGTTCGACCCGATCGCCGAACGGGTCCGGTGTTGTGCCGCGATTGAGGATCGTTACGCGATGCCCGGCGGCAATCAGCCGCCACACCAGTTGGTAGCCGACGAAGCGCGTTCCGCCGATGATGAGGACGTGCATGGCGTGTCTCTACCACACGTGAGGGTTCCAGCCGACGGCGATTGACGATCGTCAACCCGACTTCCGCAAGACTCGCAGATCGCATATGGCGTATGCCCGATGGCTCGGACGATCGGCGATACGCGATCAGCGATATGCGCGCGATCCGATGCGCAGGGGGGCTGACGTGGACCGAACCACCACACGCAATTTTGGCTTCTATCTGACCAGCCGCTTTTGCTCCGGCGCCGCGATGACAATGATGCGCGCGGCGATCGGATGGCACGTCTTCGCTCTGTCGCACTCGGCGTTTCATCTCGGGTTGGTCGGCCTGGTGCAATTCATTCCTGTGTTAAGTTTGACCTTGGTCGGCGGTGCGGTCGCCGACAGCTACGATCGACGTAAAGTCTGCATGGTGGCGCAGATTGTGCCGTTGGCGTGTGCGATCGGGTTGGCCGTGGCGACGTTTCGCGGCGCGGCGAGCCTGCCGCTTCTGTACACGATCGTGTTGTTCATCGCCGCGGCCGCGGCGTTCGACAATCCAGCGCGGGCCTCGTTGCTGCCGACCTTGGTGTCGCGCGACTACTTCCCGCGCGCGGTCACGATCGCGTCGACCAACCAAGCGTTAGCGTTCGTGACCGGGCCGACCATCGGCGGATTCGTGATCGCCGCGGGGGGTGTGGCGTCGACCTACGCGGTCTATGCCGTGTTGATCTGCGGTTCGTTGGCGGGGCTGACGTTCCTGCGACCGCAACCGTACGAAGGCGCGCCGCGGGCGGTCAGTTTGCGCGCCATCCGCGAGGGCCTATCATTCGTCTGGCGGCGGCAAGTGGTCTTGGGATGCATGACGCTCGACATGTTCGCCGTCATCTTCGGCGGCGCCACCGCGCTGCTGCCGATCTACGCCAACGAGATCTTGCAGGTCGGCGCGCGCGGCTACGGCCTGTTGACGTCGTCGCTCGAAGTGGGGGCGCTGCTGGCGTCGCTGGTGCTGACCGTGTTGCCGCCGATCACGCGCGCCGGACGCGCGCTGCTGATCGCGGTCGCCGGTTTCGGCCTCGCCACCGTGATCTTCGGCCTGTCGCGCTGGTTTCCGCTCTCGGTGGTTGCGTACATGGCGGTCGGCGTCGCCGATCAAATCAGCGTGGTGATGCGCAGCACCGCGATCCAGTTGTCGACGCCCGATGAGATCCGCGGCCGGGTCAGCTCGGTGAACTTCATCTTCATCGGCGCCTCCAACCAGCTCGGCGCGGTGGAATCCGGCTTTGTTGCGGCGGCGACCAGCGCGCCGTTCTCGGTAGTGAGCGGCGGCCTGGCGTGCCTAGTCGTGTTGGCGATCGTGGCGGCAAGAATGCCGGAGTTACGGCGCTATCGAGTGGGTTAAGCCGATGCGGTCAGCAGTGCTCGCACTTTTTCCGCCAACCAATCGACCCGATCCTTGCCCCAGAAGCGCTCGCCGTCGACCACCCACGTCGGCACACCGGGACAGCCGTCGCGATCGAAGGCTGCGAGCGCGTCGTCGACGGCGCGCTTGTTGTCGTCGCGAAGCGCGCGAGCCAGTAACTCGTCGGGATCGAGGCCGGCGCTGACTGCGGCCTCGCGCACCACGACCTCCTCGTTGACGTCGCGTTGGTCGACCCACGCCGCGCGGAAGAGCGCGCGATCGAGCCGTGCTTCTCTGCCGCTGCCGATCGCGGCGTAGTACGCGCGCGCCGGCAACTCTTCACGCGCGTACGGTGATTGCTGCCAGCGCGCGGCGCGCTCTTCAAACACGCCGAGCGGAAGCAGCTTCAACTCGATGTCATACTTGCGCGCCCACCGGACCACATCTTCGCGATGGTACGAGCCTTTGACGGCGGTTTCTTTGCTGCCGACGAGATCGGCGATCTTGACGCCGCGACTCTTCGGAATGGAAATCGGGCGGCGCTCGATGGTCGCCGGCAGAGCGGCGAGAACGCGCTCGGCAAGGATGCTGCCGAGATAGGCGTTGGGCGAGTGGTAGATGGTGTAGCTGACGACGGTGATCATTCGCCATCGTTCCAGTGGACCATGCGCTGCTTGCGCTGCTGGCGGAAGTTGGTGATCTCGAGTCGAATGCCGTCGGGATCTTCGAAGAAGGTGGCGAAGTAATCGGGCGCATACTCGGGATAGTAGCGCGGTTCGCTGGCGTCGATGGCGCGGGCGCGCAACTCGGTCGCCGCGGTCCGCACCGCGGCTTCGTCTTCGACGCGGAAACAGAAGTGGTGCAGGCCGGGCGCATACGGATCATGTGGGATCGCGTGTCTCGCTGGTCGGATCGAGAAGCCGTAGTGACGATTGTAGTAGTGGCGGTGCGGCTCGCCGGCGATCGGCAGGGTGCCTTTGCGAAATCCCAACACGCCCAGCATCACGCGGTCGTAGAACGCTTCCGAGCGGGCAAGGTCGCTGACGGCGAGATAGACGTGATCGATACCGACGACGTCGACGGGCATCGCGATCAGCTCTTGCGCGGGCCGGTGGCCCAGTGCAGTGCGTCGGGCAGGCGATCGTTGCCCCAAAACAGCTCGCCGTCGACGACGAAACTCGGCGCACCGAAGATGCCGAGGCGAATCGCTTCATCGGTTTGCCGACGCAGCCGGTCCTTGTTCCCAGCCTGCTGCGCGCGATCGATGATCTCGCGACTCGGCAACCCGAGTTCGTCGAGGATGGTCGCGATGGCGGCAGGCTGACTGACGTCGCGGTCGTCGCCGAAATTGGCGCGGTAGACGCCCCGAACAAAATCGGCGCACCACGCTTCCGCCGCGCCCGCGCAGGTCACCCGCGCCGCGAGCAGTCCGTTGCGCGGAAACTGCGACGGCCGACGAAACGGCAACTCGTAGCGGGCACACAGCCTCTCCATGTCGCGCCACATGTAACGGCCCTTGGCCGGATAGAGGTTGAAGGGCGAATCGTTCCACCCGTGCGCCGCAAAGATCGGCCCGAGCAAAAAGGCCTTCCATTCGACGGGTACGCCTGCGGCGGCGGCGATGCGTTCGATCCGCATCACCGACAGATACGAATAGGTGCTGGCAAACTCGAACCAGAATTGCAGCGGAGCAGCCATGGGCCGATCACAGCTCGATCACGTACCCGTCGGGGTCACGCACGTAGGCGAACGGAAATCCCTCTCCACGTGTGCCGCGCCTGACCAGGGCGCCGCCGTTGCGTTCGACTTCAGCGATCGCTGCATCCATATCGCCCGCGTCGGTCAGACGAAATCCAAAATGCGCGATCCCCCCGTTCTTGCCGGCCTGCTCAGTTTCCGCTGGGTCTTCGTTGAGGGTCACCAGATCACGGCCCCCCGGCGTCGAGAGGAACACCATCTTGGGTCCGTCACGAAACATTTCCTGCATGCCGAAGACGCCACGGTAGAATGCCAGCGAACGATCGAGGTCCCGCACGACCAGATGGATGTGGTAGAGGCCTTCGGTCTTCACCATGGCGTCCCTCCTATTGCGTGATCGTGGCCATCATCGAACCGCTTCATGACAAAGGCAAGACTCGTCATCGGTCACCGCTTCGGGTCGGGAGCCGGAGAGAGGGCGACCAACTCCATATGTCGCTCAGGGCTCGCTAGCGCGGTGAAACCCAGTTGCTGATAGAGCGTATGCGCGTCGTTGGTGAGCAAGTGAAAGCGCCGTATGCCGGTCATCGCCGGATGACTCAGCACGCAGCGCAGCAGCCATTTCGAGAGACCGCAGCCGCGATGCGATTCGATGACGAACACGTCGCACAGGTAGGCGAAAATTGCGTAGTCGGTCACTACGCGGGCGAACCCGACTTGCGCCGCCTCATCGAAGAGTCCGAAGCAGAGCGAGTGTTCGATCGTGCGCGCAACTGCTTCGCGCGACCGCCCCAACGCCCAGTACGCGCGCTCGGATAGAAACGAATGAATCACGCCGATGTCGAGGCGCGCACGATCGGTCGATACCGTGAAGCGGTCGTTGGTCCACTCCGCGTGCATCGCGGTTCAGATCTTGGCCCGGCCGTACAGCCGTAGCGCCAGCGCCGCCACCAGTACGGTGCTGTGAAACAGATACCAGCGCGCGCCGGCAACGCGCGGAATGTACGAGGCGGCAAAGATGAACCACAGGTAGTAGACGCCGAAGGTGTGCAGTCGCGTCCACGCGCGCGGACCGAGCCAGGCGGTGGTGCGATCGAAGGAGGTCGCCGTCATGGCAGCGAGGACCACGTAGCCGAAGCCCCCGAAAACGAGCGTGGTAGGGTTGGCGCGAAAATCCGGGACGGTCGATGCCAGCACGACGATGGGAACCAGGTGCACCGCGTGCGAGATCGCGAACGAGACGCCGAGGTAGCGGCGGTTCGCCAGCAGCCAGCGGCTCACCGGCGTACGCAGCAGCCGATTCAGCGCCGAGGCGGTGAACCCACTGCTGAACAAGAGCAGTGAGGTGAGGGCGCTGACACGGATGAGGGTCCGCAAACCCGCTTCGCCGGTACCGTTGACGGCCAGCACGATCGTCGCGATCGTCAAGAGACCGAGTGCACACCAACCTACCACCGGCCACCCGGTCGGCAAGCCACGCTGCAATTGGGGCCTCTCCAACGGCCGCACAGTTGCCATGCGACCCCGTCAAACCACAGATCGCAGGCAGATGCGAAGCGACCGTTTCGACAATCGTTCGGCATCAACGCCCCGACGCTGGCGATGAGTGTCTAGCTCAGCGGCCGCCGCTCTCCAGGGAGTTGCCCACCATTGGCATCGTCCCGTGATGCCGTTGGCGCGCGGCGATGGCGTGCGCCCGACTCAGAACGCCGCGGCCCATCGCCGAGCGCAGCGGGCGCGGCGCGCACCAAGATCACCACCGCTACAAAAGACCGAGACGAAAGACGGAACCGTTCGCGCCCAGCGCCGAACACTTGAACCGCGCCCGCCACACAGGTAGTCCTGTCACGATGACCAAGACTAACAATAGCTTCCGCCGCTTTCAGGGCACCCCCGGCTACATCGCGTCCGGGCCACTCGTCGACGCCGTCAATTGTGCCATCGCGCTCGAACGCCCGCTGCTGCTCAAGGGCGAACCGGGCACGGGCAAGACGGTGCTGGCCAAACACGTCGCCGACGGGCTCGGCATGCCGATGCTGTCGTGGCACATCAAGTCGACCACCAAGGCCGCCGACGGGCTCTACGTCTACGACACCGTGCAGCGCCTCAACGACAGCCGCTTCGGCACCGGCGACGTTTCCGACATTCGCCGCTACCTCAAGCTCGGGCCACTAGGAGAGACGTTCGCGGCCACCGAGCGCCACGTGTTGCTGATCGACGAGATCGACAAGGCCGACCTCGAATTTCCCAACGATCTGCTGCGCGAACTCGACGAGATGCGCTTCTCGATCATCGAGACCAGCGAAGAGATCGTCGCGCAGCATCGGCCGGTGGTGATGATCACCTCGAACAACGAGAAGGAACTGCCCGACGCGTTCCTGCGGCGCTGCATCTTCTACTACATCGAGTTCCCTGACGTGCCGCTGATGCGCAAGATCATTGACGTGCACCATCCGCACCTCGACGCCAAACTGCTCGATCAAGTGTTGATCAAGTTTTACTGGCTGCGCGAGCAAAACGAGCTGCGCAAGAAGCCGTCGACCTCCGAGCTGATCGACTGGATCAGCGCCCTGCTGCGTTCCGGCATCAGCATCGACAAGCTCGAATCCCACATCCCCTTCGTCGGTGCGTTGCTGAAGAAGGAGCAAGACGTCGATGCGCTCAGCCAGTACGACTCCAAGGGCGGGCGGTATCCGAAGAAGTGGGAAGAGCTGGGACCGCGGTACAATCAGTAGCCGCGTTGCAAAGCTGAAACAGTCTGGCTGACGCGCATGTTTCTCGACCTCTTCTACGGCCTGCGCAACGAGGGCGTGCCGGTCGCGATCCAGGAGTGGCAGATGTTTCTGCGTGCGCTCGAAGACGGGCTGCACGGCTGCAGCTTGCTGCGCTTCTACCACCTCGGGCGTGCCTGCTTGGTGAAGAGCGAGACCTATTTCGATTCGTACGATCGCGTGTTCGCACGCGTCTTCAAAGGGGTTGAAGGCGCGCTCGGCGACGACGTCACCGAGAAGGTGTTGGAATGGCTGCGCGACCCGAAGAATTTTCCCAACCTGTCGCCCGAGGAGTTGGCGCAGCTCGAACGACTCAGTTCTGACGAGCTAATGCGGCGGTTTCTCGAAACCCTCGAGAAGCAAGACGGGCGGCATGACGGCGGCGACAAATGGGTCGGCACCGGCGGCAAGTCTCCTTACGGACACGGCGGGCAACATCCGACCGGCATCCGCGTCGGCGGCCCGAGCAAGAGCCGCTCGGCGATGAAGGTCGCCGAGGAGCGGCGCTTCAAGGACTATCGCACCGATCTCACGCTCGATGTGCGGCAGTTGCGGACGGCGTTGCGCCGCTTGCGCCAACTGACGCGCAGCGGCGACGCCACCGAGCTGGACCTCGACGAGACCATCGACGAAACCTGCAAGAACGCCGGCGAGATCGAGCTGGTGTTTCGGCCACCGCGACGCAACGATGTCCGCGTGCTGTTGCTGATGGACGTCGGGGGCACGATGGATCCCTACTTCGAACCGGTGAGTCAGTTGCTAACGGCGCTGCACGAAGACCACAGCTTGCGCGACTTCCAGCCGTACTATTTTCACAACTGCGTCTACGACCACCTCTACACCCGCGCGCGCATGGCGAGAGCCGACGCGATCCCCACCGGCGACGTGCTGCGTAAGCTCGACGGTCGCTGGAAGGTGGTCTTCGTCGGCGACGCCGCGATGCACCCCGCCGAGTTGATGGAGCCGTACGGCAACATCGATCCGCGGCGCACGTCGGCGACGCCAGGCATCGCGTGGCTCCACCGCATTGCCGAGCATTTCGACCGCTCCGTCTGGCTCAATCCCGAGGGCACCGCCTATTGGGAAGCCGACACCGCACGCGTCATCCGCCGCCTCTTCCCGATGTTTCACCTCAGCGTCGACGGCGTGACCGACGCCCTCAGGACGCTGGTCGGCGCGCGCGCGCACGGGTGAACCGTTTCGGTTCCCGGTCTCCTAGTTGGTTCGATCCCATGCCCACGCCCTTCGACTTCAATCCCTTCGACGAGGACACCCGCCGCAATCCGTATGCGCTCTACGCGCGCGGACGGGCGGAGTTTCCGGTGTTCGTGCACGCGGGGTTGCCGATCAGCGTCGTCTCGGCGTTTCGCTACGACGACATCCAAGCCGTCCTCAAGGACCCGACGCAGTGGTCGAACGTGTTTCCGCCGCCGCCCGGGATCGAGCTGCGTCCCGATCTGCCACCGAACATGCTCAACCTCGATCCGCCCGAGCACACGCGTCTGCGCGGCCTGGTGAACCAGGCATTCACGCCGCGCATCGTGCGGCAGCTTGAACCACGCATGGAGCGAATCGCGCACGAGCTGCTCGATTCGGCGCTTGCGGCGCGGCGCGTCGATCTCGTCCAGGCACTGTCGTATCCATTGCCGGTGATCGTCATTGCCGAAATGATCGGCGTGCCGATCGACGACCGCGAACAGTTCAAGCATTGGTCCGATGCATTGGTGGAGGATCTCGGCGTCGGCATCCTCACGCCGCCGACGGTCGAAGTAATGCACAAGCAGATCCGCATCGTCGACGAGATGCGTGTCTATTTCACGCGGCTGGTCGACGAACGGCGCACGGCACCGCGTGAAGATCTGCTCAGCGGGTTGATCGCCGCCGAATCGGAAGGGTCGCGCCTGACGTTCGATGAGATGTTGCAGATGCTGATCTTGCTGCTGGTGGCGGGCAACGAGACCACGACAACGCTGATCGGCAACGCGGCGATCACGCTGATGGAGCACCCTGATCAGCTCGCGCATCTCCGCGCCGACCTGGATTTAATGCCGACCGCGATCGACGAAGTGCTGCGCTTCTCGTCGCCGATCCAACTCACCGTCCGTCGTGCCAAGACGGCGACCACGATTCGCGGCCATCACGTCGACGAGGGCACCAACGTCGTGCTGTGGCTGGGGTCGGCGAATCGCGACGAGCAGGTGTTCGAGCATCCCGACACGTTCGACGTCGCGCGCGTCAACAACTACCACCTCGCCTTCGGCTTCGGTCCGCATTTCTGTCTCGGCTCGAATCTCGCGCGCGTCGAGGCCCGCGTCGCGATGCGCGTGCTGTTGCAGCGCACGCGCGGCCTCCGCCGCAGTGACGATGCCCCGCTCCCGCTGCATCCGAGTTTCATCTTCCGCAGCGTGACGAGTTTGCCGGTGGAATTGGTGCCGGCGTAGGCCGACTCAAGCAGACGCCCCACGCTCCACGAATGTCCACTCGGCTCGCTTGCCACCCCGCGCGAGCCCGTGGTGCAATAGTTTCGTGGGCGACTTCGCGATCGATACGGCAATCGAGGGCGGCGACGGGCACTATCGTGCGCGCCTGTCTCGCGACTGGCAAATTTGGGGACCGAACGGCGGTTACGTCGCCGCCATCGCGCTACGTGCAGCGGGAGCGCATGCATCATTGCCACGCCCCGCCAACTTCACCTGTCATTTTCTGAGCGTCGCCGACTTCGCGGAGGTTGATCTCGCCGTCACGACACTCCGAGCCAGCAAACGGGCGGCGTCGGTTCGCGTGTCCATGACGCAACAGCAGCGGTTGATCCTCGAAGCGCACGCGTGGATCGTCGGCGACGGCGACGGCATACAGCACGACGAGGCGCGGATGCCCAGCGTACCACCGATTGATCGGCTCCGGCCGATCGAGGAATTGATCCCGGAATCGGAGCGCCAAGGAGGCCACCCGTTTTGGCAGAACCTCGAAGCCCGTCCGATCGATTGGGTGCACTGGGAGCAGCGCCCGGCCCGGCCGCCGGTGTGGCGTGAGTGGTACCGTTTCCGCCCGCGCGCGACGTTCACCGATCCGTTCGTCGATGCCGCGCGTTCGCTCCTGCTGATCGACACCCTGCTGTGGCCCGCCGCGTGTCAGCCGTACCCACGCAACTCGTCGTACATCGCGCCGAGTGTCGACGTGTCCGCGTACTTTCATCGCCTCGCACCCGACAGCGAGTGGTTGCTCTGCGATGCCGCGGCGCCCATCGCCGCCCACGGGCTCATCGGTGGCAACGCACGCATCTGGACCGCAGACGGTCGGCTGCTGGCATCGGGCGGCGGACAATTGCTCTGCCGCCCAAGTGCGATCGCCTAGCTAGGAGCCGTCACCGCAGCGACAGCAGAAACTGTCGCAGTGCCTCGCCGACGGCGGCGGGTTGCACCAGCATGAAATGATGTGCGCCGGCGAAGCGACGCACCGGACAATGGCCTAACGCCGCGGCGGCTCTCGAACACTCGTCGGGCGTGGTCACCGTGCTGTCGGCGCCTTCCAATACGATCGCCGGACAGGGGATCCTCGGCAATAAATCGAAGATGTCGATCAAGCGGCTGCCGGCGAGGTGCAGCACGCGGCGATCGAACCGCATCGCCCATTCCTTCGGGCCGAGTTGTACGATCGCATGCTCGGCGAGCTGCGCAACGATCTCGGGAGCAATGCCGGGTTCCGGCGGGATGACCCGAAAGGCCGCCAGCGCGCGTTCGCGCGAGGGATAGGTCCGGCGAGGTCCGTCGCCGACCGTCACGCCGCGCCATTGATCGACGCGGTCCGGCTTCAGCCCGGCCATCCGCGTGTCGAGCAACGCCAGGCCGCGCGCGCGTTTCGGCTGGTGCGCAGCGAACCAGGTCGCGATGCGGCCGCCCATTGAATGCCCGATCAGTACCACCCGCTCGATCGCCAGCGCATCGAGCAGTGCGCGCAGATCGTCGTAGAAGTGCTCGATCAGGTACGGCGAGTCGGCCCAGTCGCTTTCACCGTGCCCACGCAGATCCGGCACGATCAGGCACCAGCCGTCGGCGAAGAACGGAATCAGCGCATCCCACCAGTGCGCGTGCGCGCCCGCCCCGTGGAGGAGAACCAGCGTCGGGTCACCGTTGTTCCCCTGCACGCAGTAGCGCAGCGTGCGTCCGTCGATGACGCGCTGCTGAGCCAGTCGCGTGATCACGACGCGTCCCAAATCAGAAAACGTCACCCGATGCCATGCGACGGCCGCCAGGCAGCCGCTCGCGTGTTCCCCGCAATGCGGCTACACTGCGCCGGCGTTTGCGCAATTTCCCTGAAGGAGTCTCCCGATGATCGAATGGAGCGAGCAACATCTGATGATCCGCGATGCGATTCGGCGGTTCATCGAGGCCGAGATCAAGCCGAACATCGAGGCGCTGGAACACGGCGATCTCCCGCCGTACGACATTTTGCGCAAATTGTATGCGACCTTCGGACTCGCCGAAGTCGCGAAGGCGCGCTTCGCGAAGCAGATCGATCGCGATCGAGCCCGCGAACGAGGCGAACGAAGCGAGGAGAAATCAGCAGGCGGCGGCCGCGGCGACGTCGGCATGCAGCTCATCCCGATCATCGAGCTGTGTCGCTACTGTCCCGGCATGGTGACGGCGATGGGCGTGAGTGTCGGCCTCGCGGCCGGCACGATCATGTCGCGCGGCACCGTGCGCCAAAAGGAACACTGGGGTCTGCCGTTGGTGACGCTGGAGAAAATCGGCGCATGGGCGATCACCGAGCCGGGCTCGGGCTCGGATGCCTTCGGACAGATGAAGGCGAGCGCGCGGCGCGACGGCGATCAGTACATCCTCAACGGCAACAAGACGTTCATCACCAACGGACCGTACGCCGACACGATGATCTTCATCTGCAAGCTCGACGACGGGAAGGCGCCCAAAGAGCGCAAGGTTCTCAACTTCATTCTCGACAAAGGCATGCCCGGGCTGACGCAATCGAAGCCGATGCGCAAGATGGGGCTGCATTCGTCGCCCACCGGCGAGCTGTTCCTCGAAGACGTACGCGTCGGCAAAGATCGTCTGCTCGGCGAAACCGAAGACGTACCCGGCCGTTCGAGCGCGAAGGACACGTTCTCGGTCGAGCGCAGCGGCGTGGCGGCGATGGCGCTCGGCATCACCGAGGAATGTCTCTCGCTCTGCATCGACTACGCGCGTACACGGATCGCGTTCGGCAAGCCGATCGGCGAGTATCAACTCATTCAGCTCAAGCTGGCCCAGATGGAAGTCGCGCGCATGAACCTGCAGAACCTGGTGTTCCGGCAGATCGAGATGGCCGAGTCGGGCAAGCCCATGAGCTTCGCCGAAGCGTCGGCGTGCAAGCTGTATGCGGCCCAGACCGCCATGGAGGTCGCGCTCGAAGCGGTGCAGCTCTTCGGCGGCAACGGGTACATGTCCGAGTTCCGCGTCGAGCAGCTCTGCCGCGACGCCAAGGTGATGCAGATCTACGCCGGCACGGACGAAATCCAAATCTCGCAGATCGCGCGCAGCCTGCTGGCGCAGTGAGGCCTCTCAGGACTCGCCGGCTGCGACCGATCGTAGCGATCGCACCGGCGAGCCCGCCAACCAGACGGCGGCCACCAACGGACTGAGCGCGGCGACGACCAACGTCGCGCGCAACCCGATCGTCTCCCCGAGGACGCCTCCAACGAGCGAACCCAGCAGCATCGCGGCGAGGCTCGCCATTCGCAGGCTGGCGTTGACCCGACCGAGCATCCTACTCGGCGCCAACGACTGACGGACGCTGACCTCGGTGAGGTCGTAGATCGTCGCCGCGCCGTCTTCGACCAACTGCTGCGCGATCAGCAAGGCGGCGCCGAGCGCCGTGGCGCCGGGCGCGAGCGGAACCAAGAGGATGCCGAGTCCTGTGCACAGCAGCCCGGTAATCATCGTCGACCCGACACCGAATCGCTGCGTCGCCCGCTGCGCGGCGCTCGCTCCCACCAGCGAACTGACCCCGCCCACGGCGAAGATCATTCCCAGCACCCCCGGCGCGAATCCCAGTTCGGTGGTGACGAACAGCATGAACACGGTCGAGAACACATAGAAGGCGAACTGCAACAGCATCGTGCTGACCGCGAGCGTGCGCAGCACGGGATGGCCGACAACGAATCGCAGCCCTTCGGCGCTTTCGCGTAGCATTCGACGGTGCGCGGCTGGCGGAATCGGTGGCTCGCGCGCGCGAATCGTCGAGACGAAAGCGGCCGACACGACGTACGAGCACGCGTCGATCAGAATCGCGATCGGTCCGGTGAGGACTTGCACCAGCCAGCCGGTCAGACTGAACGCCCCCACTTCGGCGACCGCCGCGCTCGCCGACAACTTGCTGTTGCCTTCGACCAGATCCTCGCGCCGCACCAGCGACGGGAGATACGCCCGGAATGCGACCGCGAACACCATCGACAAGAGGCCGGCAAGGAATCCGACGGCGTACAACTGCTCGATCCTCAAGACGCCGAAGAAGACGGCGGCCGGGATCGTCGCCAGCAGCAGCGCGCGGCCGAGGTCGGTGGCGATCAGCACGAGGCGTCGCGGCAATCGATCCACCCAGACCCCCGCGGCCACACCGACCAGCAGTTGAGGTGCGATATCCGCTGCGCGCAGCAGCGACATCTGCATCGGCGTAGCGTGTAGAAGGAGCACCGCCGTAAACGGCAGCGCCGTGGCGGTGACCAGCGAACCGAAGACCGAGATGGTCTCGCCCGCCCACAACTTGACGAAGTCGCGATGACGCCACAGCCCGGCCGATCCCCCCGCCATGATCGACGCGACTAGAGCAGAATCCCGGGGGGAATACACGGCGCGGAGGCGCTTCGAGCGGGCACCGTCTGCAACACGCCCGCCGATTCGCTACAATGGTCGTATGAGTCCGGAACCGAAGATCTCCACGACCGACGCGCGCGTCAGCCCGACGCAACGGTACATCGATGAGATCGTCGCCAGCGCGAACGGCTTGCTCGCGGACGATGCGAGCGTCGGCGATCTCAAGATCGCCAGCGCCGCCCTTCGTGAGCTGCGCGCCGCGTTCCGCGTGTTTGCGCCTTATCGTCACATCCGCAAGGTGAGCACGTTCGGCTCGGCGCGGACGCAAGCCGGCGATCCAACGTTCCGTTTAGCGGAAGCGTTCGCGCGCGAGATCGCCGACGCCGGTTTCATGGTGATCACCGGCGCCGGCGGCGGAATCATGGAGGCGTGTCAGCGCGGCGCGGGCCGCGAGCGCAGCTTCGGCGTCAACATCCAGCTTCCATTCGAGCAGCAGCCCAATCCGCACATCAAGGACGACCCCAAGTTGATCGCGTTCAAATACTTCTTCACCCGCAAGCTGTTCTTCCTCAAGGAGGCGCACGCGGTGGTGTTGTTTCCCGGCGGGTTCGGCACGCATGATGAAGGGTTCGAAACGCTGACCTTGCTCCAAACCGGCAAGTCGCCGCTCATCCCGTTAGTGCTGCTCGATCGCCCCGGCGGCACGTATTGGAAGACCTGGCAGCGCTATGTTGAAGATCATCTGTTGCGGCGCGGGATGATCGCACGCGACGACCTAGCGCTCTACAAGGTGACGAACAATGTCGCCGAGGCGGTGAACGAGATCACCGGCTTCTATCGAGTGTACCACTCGTCGCGATTCGTCCGCGACATGTTGGTCTTGCGATTGATGTACCGTCTGCCCGATGCGTTCGTCGAAACGCTGGCGGACGACTTCCGCGACATCATCACCACCCCCACCTTGACCCAGCGGCGCGCCTTCGCCGTCGAGCGGGGCGAGCGCGAGCTTCGCCATCTGCCCCGTCTCGCGTTTCACTTCGATCGCACACACTACGGGCGGCTGCGCCAGATGATCGACCGCATCAATCTGGCGCCCGAGCCAGTCGAATACTGAAGACGAACGAGTCGCGCGTGGCGCTCACGCGGGTTCGCTGGGGTCCGTCGATTCGATGAGATCGGGCGCGCGCAGCGACCACGTGGGGCTGAAGTCCGCATCGACTTGATGCCAGATCAGGGTGAAAGCTTGGCGGGTGCCGATGCGGTCGATGAAAACCTCGCTGGCCCGGAAGTCGACCGCGGCAAGGTAGAGATCATCGCCCGCATAGTACACGAACCCCGCAACCGCACGTGGCGCCGCGAAGCGTGAAAGCTGTACCCGCAGCCCGCGCAAGACGCGCCAGGTCTCGGCCACGCTCAACGGCTTGTCGAGGTGCCCGTAGTACGCCACAAACTTGTGCCCGTCATCGTGAAGTTTCGGCACAGGCCCGTTGGGCGGCGCATCGGCTCGCGCCGGTCGCCAGAGGTATCCGGCGAGCACAATCGCGGCAAGCATGATGGCGGTGGTCATGCCCCGATGCGCATGGGTCTTCATGGCGAATCTCGGACAGCAGATCGCGTGCCAGGTCATATCCGCCGGCCTCGTGGTTCTCTGGTTTCGCGTCTGTCACGCGGCGTGACGCTTCGGCGCACACGCCTGTCGCCTTTTGCTAACATTGGACGCAATTTCGCCGCTGCGATGCGCTCGCGGCTTTGTGGCGGGAGACGATGACTGTGGTAAGTTGCAGTTGATGATCGTCTGCGTCTACGGCAAAGCCTTCGCGCCCTTTGTCGAGCCGGTGGTGCACGACCTCCGCGTTGCCGTCGCCACGCTCGATGCAGAGCTGACGGCCGTGACCATCGAACGCGCCCTCGCGGAGCGCCTGCGCGATCGCACCAAATGGGTCGGCGTGCGGCGGGTGTATGTTCTTCCCCTCGATGTGCCGGCGTCCCTGCCGATGGGCGCACCGTCGGCCCCCTCCGCGCTGATCCGCTGGCTCTTTGCCGGGGCAGAGATCGTGAACGCGTTCGACGTGCACGCCATCTGCTGGGACAAGCCGCTCTTGACCGAGCGCTGGTTGAATCGCGGCGTCCCGGTACCCGAGGGCGTGCTGACCGGTGCAATTGACGAAGCGAACGCCTTTATCCGCCATCACGAACACGTCATTCTCAAAGCGCCTCACTCGTGTGGTGGCCATGACCACTACGTCGTCAGCGCGGTCAGCGATGGGTTAATTGCCGAAGCACGTGGGCAAGTGTACGAGCTGGATTTGGTTCCGCCGGGTGCACGACCGCAGATTCGCGATCGCCAATTGCGTTATCCAGGCCCCTTCTACCTGCAGCGACTGATCGGGGATGCGGGCCGGCGCGGCACGCTTCGTCCTGCGCAACTCTTGCGCGCATACCTCGTCGACGGCCAGTTGCTGTTCTGGACTGAACGCTATCGGCCGCAGGTGCGCCGGCCCTCGGACTGGATCATCGCGGCCGGAACCGGCGGGAAGTATCGTTTTCTGTTCAGCGTGAACGAAGAGGCCCGCAAGCTCGCGCTGCGTGCGGCGGAAGTCATCGGACTGCGGGTCGGCGTCGTGGATCTGGTCCGCACCAGCACCGAAGGCGTGTACGCGTTGTCCGCGTATACCGACGGCCATCACATGATGATCGATCGTGAGTTCAAGCGCCTGCCGGAATTTCGCGATTGCTTCGACTTCGATCGCTTCGTTGCCGAGGCGTTGGTCGCGGACCACCCGGCCGCGGCGCCGGAAGCACCGTCCGCTTGAGCGCCGCACGGAGCCGGCAACGAGCGTGACGAGTTCCCAACCTTGTTCGGTGTCGCCCGCTGCGGGCGACCCGTCGGTGCGCGCAGTCAGCCGCCGCGCCCTGATCGCCGCGGTTCATCCAGACCCGCGTGGTTTCGCCGAGATCGCTGCGGCCGACGCACGCCGGATCGACTGGCGTTGGGTCTTGCACTGCGCCCGCGCCCACAAGATCGCCGCGTTGGTTGCCGCTCGCATGGAAGTCGGCGCGGTGATGGAGCACATCGACGAGGGCGTCAGCGAACGCTTGCGCGACATCCGATGTCGCACGCACCTGCGGGTCGACGCGGCCGTCGGTACGCTGCACCAGCTCGCGCGCGAGTTCACCCGGGCCGAGATTCCGTTCCTCGTCATCAAGGGCAGCGTGCTGGCGGAGCACGTCTACGGCAATCCCGAGTTGCGCCCATTTGAGGACGTCGACGTGGTGGTGTCGCCCGATCGGGTGACCGCGGCGGAGCGGGTCATGCGCGCGCTCGGATATCGATTTAGCCAAATCCGCCAGTTGCTCTCTGCGACTCCACGGAACGAGACCGAGGCTCGTCTGGCTGAACTGGTGACGCGCCGGTTCTACGAGCGCTTCCACTACGAACTGCCCTTCGCGCCGGCCAGCCGAGAGGGTTGGTTGCCGGTGGACGTGCATTGGCACATCGCGCCACGCGCGCGCCTGCCGATCCATGCCGCGCAGCTCTGGAACCACACCAGTCCGACGGTGGTGGCCGGCGTGCCGGTCGCGACGTTGGATCTGGAGGCGACGCTCATCCATTTGGCGCTGCACGCTTCCACCTGTTCGTTGGCTGGCTTCAGGCTCCTGCCGTTGTGCGACGTCGCGTGGGCAACGACGCGTTTCGGCGATCAGTACCAGCGACTGTGGGCGTTGGCGGATGCGTGGGGCGTACGTTCACAGGTCGAGACGGTGCTGACCATCGTCGACCGCGTGCTGGGGGTTCCACCGCCTGAGCGCATACGGCGCGAGATGTCGCCAAGCGTCGCCGGCGGTTTCGGATTTCCGGCGGTTGCACGGCCCGCGTTCTTGATCGATCAAACCGATCGGGCCAGCGTCTCCTGGCCGCGACGGGTCTACAACGAACTGCTGTGGGACCTCGCGATGCGCTGCCTTGGTTACAACGTGATCCGCGGCGTCCGCGTACGCGCAAGTCGTCTTCGCTGGCGGTTGATGTGCTGGCGCGCGCGTGGAAGTAGCCGCGGCTGAGAGGTTGGGTGCCCCGCGCCCCGGACGAGGTTCCGACCCTCCTAGCGCGAGTCCGACGCGAGGTTGAGAAGCTCCAACTTGATGCGACCGACTTCGTCTCCGAGCGCAGCGTACTGCGTCGCGACATCGGTGTAGTCGCCGGATTCAGCGCTGCGCGCGATCGCCTTCGTCAGGCGCACGCCCTCGGCAGCGGCGAACATGCTCAGGCAACCTTCGAGCGAATGCGCCGCCAGTTCGAGTGCAACCAAGTCGCGCACGCGGATGGCATCGTTGAGTCGCTCCATTCGCCCGGGGCATTCTTCCAGGAAGATCGCGACCACCTCACGAAGCAACTCGCGCTCACCACCGACACGCTCGACGAGCTCTGCGACATCGACGCTGCACCGTACTGGACCGCTCATGAAAACGCACCAACGACGAGCGACTCTCGATCCGCTCTTGCGGGCCTTCTAGCATAATTTGCCACCCGCGGCGTCGGTAAATCACCGCATCCGCACAACGGAAAAGGACTGAGCTTTGGCCACGGCCCGCATTCGTGATCATCCACCGGAGGCGAACGCGTGTTCGAACTCGGCCGTCAGCGCCCGCAGCCCGTTCGACAGACCCGAGCGCGTCCTCGACCTTGGCGAGGCGCTGGTCGCCTTCGCGCTGTACCTTTGCAAGTCGTTCGAGTCTCTGCTCCGTGAGATCGACGACGGTCATGCGGCGCAGTGCAGGTATCACCGGATCTCAGTGCAAGGTCCAATCGCGGCGCACCACGCGCTCCGTTGAACCGAAGGACCAGTCATCCTAAGAGACGGAGTATGAAGGTCATCGACCTCCGCAGTGATACGGTGACGAAGCCGACTGCCGCGATGCGGGCGGCCATGGCGGCCGCCGAGGTCGGCGACGATGTCTACGGAGAAGATCCCACCGTCAATCGCTTGCAGGCGATGGCCGCCGCGCGTCTCGGCAAGGAGGCGGCGATCCTCGTGCCATCGGGCACGATGGCGAATCAGTGCGCGATCCGCGCCCTGACACATCACGGCGACGTGCTGCTCGCGGGCGAGGGCGCACACATTTTGAAATACGAATCCGGTGGGGCCGCTGCGATCTCAGGCGTACAAATCAAGACCGTCGGCGCCGGCGGGCTCTTCGGCGCCGGCGACGTGCGCGCGGCGCTGCATCCCGGCGATCATCACTACGCACCGGTCACCGCTGTGGGGCTGGAAAACACGCACAACACCGCCGGCGGGCGCGTCTTCTCGTTCGATCGGGTGCAAGCGATCGCCGCGACGGCGCGCGAGCATGCGTTGAAGATGCACCTCGACGGTGCGCGGTTGTTCAATGCCGCGATCGCGAGCGGGATTTCAGCGGCGCAATGGGCGGCGCCGTTCGATACGGTTTCGTTCTGCTTGTCGAAAGGGTTGGGCGCACCGGTCGGCTCGCTGGTGTGCGGGTCCGCCGCGCTCATCGATCGCGTGCATCGTATCCGCAAGATGCTCGGCGGCGGGATGCGGCAGGCGGGCATCCTGGCCGCCGCCGGCATCTACGCGCTCGAACATCACGTCGAGCGGCTCGCCGAGGATCACGCCAACGCGCGTCGCCTCGCGGACGGTCTGGCGCGACTGGGCTTCACCGTCGGTCCGCCGCCCGAGACGAACATCGTCCTGTTTCGCGTCGGCGACGCGCTGGCGTTGTGGCGGGCACTGCACGAACGTCACGTCTTGATGAACCCGATGAGTGCCGACGTCTTCCGCGCCGTGACCCACCTCGACGTATCGGTCGGCGACATCGACGAGGCCCTGTCGCGCATTAGCGACGCCGTGCGCACATTGCCCACCGCGCGGGCGAAGGAGAGTGAATGATCGATCGGATCGACAACCGCGTCACGAAGCTGCTCGGCGTGCGCTACCCGATCGTGCAAGCGCCGATGGGCTGGATCGCGCGCGCGCAGTTGGCCTCGGCGGTATCGAACGCCGGCGGGCTCGGGATCATCGAGACCTCGTCGGGGGAGTTGGACGCCGTGCGCGACGAGATTCGCAAGATGCGCGACCTGACGGACCAGCCGTTCGGCGTGAACATCGCGCAACTGTTCGTGCGCGATCCCAGCATTGTCGAGTTCGTGGTCGAGCAGGGCGTGCGCGTCGTCACCACCTCGGCCGGCGATCCGCGCCAGTACACCGCGAAGCTGAAAGCGGCCGGTTTGACCGTGTTTCACGTCGTGCCCTCCCTCAGCGCCGCACTCAAGGCGATCGACGCCGGAGTCGACGGACTCGTGGTGGAAGGCGGTGAGGGCGGTGGCTTCAAGAATCCGCGCGACGTCGCCACGATGGTGCTGCTACCGTTGGTGTGTTCGAAGGTCAGCGTGCCGGTGATCGCCGCCGGCGGCATCTGCGACGGCGTCAGCATGGCGGCGGCTTTTGCACTCGGCGCCGAGGGTGTGCAGATGGGCTCGCGCATGGTGTCGGCCGCCGAGTCGCCGGTGCACAACAACTGGAAGCAGGCGATTCTGAACGCGGCCGAAACCGACACCGTGTTCCTCAATCGCTTCAGTCGGCCGGGCCTGCGGGCGCTGCGAACAAACAAGACCACGGAGTTGGAGCGCGCCGAGCACGTCGGCATGGACGTGTTCGCGCGCGCGATGGAGCTGTATTTCGGCGGCAACATGGAAGCCGCGATTGCGCTCGCTGGGCAAGTGGTCGGCCGCATCGACGCCATCACGCCGGTCAAACAAATCATCGACGAGACCATCGCTGACTTTCGCGCGACGATCAGGAAGCTCGCGGCTCTCAATCCGTCGCTGTAGCCGCACCCTTGAGGGTGCGTCTTCTGGCAGAAGCAACGCAGGCTGAAGCCTGCGGCTACATCACCCGCGGAAGGCCGGCGGTCATAGGCGTCGGAGTTCGCGCATCAACTGGCGCAAGCGCCACAAGCCTTTGACCCCGTCGCCGGTGAAGGTGGCGCCCATGTTGGCGACGATGAAATGGCGACACCCGGCGCCGACGAGCGGGGCGACCTCGTCGCGAATTTGGGTTGGGCTCCCAGCGTACATCAACGTCTGCAGCAACTCGGGCGTCATAGTCGCCGCCGCCTGATCGATTGCCGCGTCGGTCACGCGCGGCGGAACGAGATCGAGAAACCCGCGATGATCGTCGCCCAGCGGATGCGTCATTGCGTGCGCGCGCCAGACGTCGGCGGGCGCGCCGAGCGCGAGCGCGGCGCAAAAGCGGCTCTTCATCGCGAGATCGAGTGTTCGTTCGCGGCTGTCGCCGAGCGCGACCAGCATCGTGTGGGTCGCGAGGAACCCCCCAAGCGAGCGGCCAACTTCCTCAGCCGCGTGACGAATGACATCGAGACGAGCGCGGTATTCGTCGGCCGTGACCTTTTGGCCGGGCAGCCAGCCGTCGCCGTAGCAGCCGGTCAGTCGCAACATGCCGGGGAAGTGCGCGGCCACGAATAGCCGTGGCGGCCGATTCTTGTAGAGCGGCAGATCGAACACCGCGTCGCGCAACTTCCAGAACTTCCCGTCGTAGTTGACCGGCTTGCCGCCGCTCGCCCACAGCATGCGAATGATGATCAGGGCTTCTTCGAGCCGGGCCACAGTGCGGCGGTACGGCAATCCGTAGGGTTCGGTGTTTTCCCGGATGCCGCTGCCGATGCCGAGAACGGCACGGCCTTTCGACAGGTGATCGAGCGTGACGAACGATTGCGCCAGCGACATCGGATGGCGGCGGATGCTTTCGGTCACCGACGTGCCGAGATCGATGCCGCGCACGCGGGTCGCCGTGACCGCGAGGATTTGCAGCGGGTCGAACAGGCCATCGAGCGAATGCACGAGCTTGGCGGCGGGAGTGAGCTCGGGCTTCCACACCTGGCGGGGCGTGAAGCCCATGAAGTGATCGGGCAGCCAGACCGCGGATGCGCCGAAGAGCTTCGCCAATCGAATATTCAGGCGCGACAGCCAGAGCGGGTAGATGCCGCCGTCTTGGTACCCTACGCTCACCCGTCCCATCGGTTGCTGCGCCTCCGGCGGCGCTTGTGTCACGTTGGCCGTGCCGGTGCAAAGTCCTCGGGCGCGCAGTTCCGTCGGACGCCAGGGCTTGCTAGGTTCGCCGCATGGAACCGGCTATCACGCTCGACGCGCACGAAGCGCGTCTGTTCGGGGTGTTGATCGAAAAGGCGTTGACCACGCCCGATCAATATCCGCTGTCGCTCAATGCCGCGGTGAATGCGGCGAATCAGAAATCGAATCGCGATCCGCTCCTCTCGCTCAGCGAAGAGGAAGTCGCGGCCGCGCTCGACGGCTTGGAGAAGAAGTATCTGGTGCGACGGGTGTTCAGCCGGGTCGAACGCTATCGCCACAACGGACGCGACGCGCTCAATCTCGACACCGCACAGCTCGCGATCCTTGCCGAGTTGCTGATGCGCGGGCCGCAACAACCGGGCGAGCTGCGCGCGCGGGTGAGTCGGATGCACGCGATCGAGTCGCTCGACTTGCTCGAACAGGCGCTGGCTCCGCTGCTCGAACGTGGATTTGTTCAGCGCCTCGATCCGTCGCCGGGTTCGCGGGCGGAACGCTATATCCAGCTGCTCAGTCCCAATCTCCACCCCCTGGATGCGCCCGCGCACGCGAGTGCGGCGTCCGCACCCGACTCCGATCTCGCCGGCCGCGTTGCGGCATTGGAGGGAGCGGTCGAGTCGTTGCGCCGCCAACTAATTCGGCTGGCGGAACAATTGGGCGAGACCCTGGACGGCGAGCCACAATGAGCGACGCTCCGGGGATTCGGCACGAGTTCGTGCGCGCCAACGGTCTCAGATTTCACGTGGCGACCTGCGGCGAGGGTGATCGCTTGGCGCTCTGTCTGCACGGTTTCCCCGAATGCTGGTTTTCGTGGCGCCATCAACTGCCCTTCCTGGCGCAATTGGGTTATCGAGCGTGGGCTCCGGATCTGCGCGGCTATGGCGACAGCGATCGGCCGCTGCTGCGCGAGGACTACACCATCGAACGCCTGCTCGACGATGTCGCGGGCTTGATCGACGCGGCCGGCGCGCGTTCGACGATGCTGCTGGCGCACGATTGGGGCGCGGTGATCGCGTGGTGCTTCGCCATGCGGCGCGTGCGACCGCTCGAACGCTTGGTGATCATGAACGTGCCGCACCCCGGAGTGATGGACCAGGTCATTCGCTCGTGGCGGCAGCTCGCACGATCATGGTACGTGCTGTTCTTCCAAATTCCGCGGCTCCCGGAAGCGCTGCTGCGCGCGCGCCAGTGCCGGGCGATCGGCGACGCGTTTCGCAACATGGCGATCGACCAGCGCCGCTTCGGCGACGAAGTGCTGCACGTGTATCGCGACCAAGCCGCTCGCCCGGGCGCGCTGACGGCGATGCTCAACTACTATCGCGCCTACGTTCGGGGCGGCGGCGCGGCGCGCCAACGCGCGCTCGGCTATCCGATCATCGACGTGCCCACGCTGATGATCTGGGGCGAACACGACACCGCGCTCGGCAAAGAAACCACCTACGGCACCGACCGCTTCGTTCGTCAGCTCACGCTGCACTATCTCCCGAACGTCTCGCACTGGGTGCAGCAAGAAGCACCCGAGGCGGTCAATGCGTTGATACAATCATGGTTGGGCAAACCACCCGATTTGCTGGCAGCCCCGGTTGACCGAGCCCAACCCGCACCGTAGTTGAATAGGTAGAGATTGAATATGTCGACGTCCGAGGCAACGACGCGGGGTATCCGCATTCGAGTACGATCGCAGTACGTCCCGGAGCGCTCCGACCCGGTCCGCAGCCAGTTCTTCTTTGCGTACACGGTGCAGATCGCCAACCAGGGCGCCGAGACCGCGCAGTTGGTCAGCCGTCATTGGATCATCACCGACGCCCACGGCCACGTCGAGGAAGTCAAAGGCCCGGGGGTCGTCGGCGAGCAACCCGTGCTCGCCCCGGGCGAGTCGTTCGAGTACACGTCCGCCTGTCCGCTCGCCACCCCGTTCGGGACCATGCACGGCACCTATCAAATGGTCACGCCGAACGGCGAACGCTTCGACGCCGAGATCGCCCAATTCGTCCTCACCGAGCCGCACGCGATCAACTGATCGCCGACACAGTTTCTCCGAGCCTTTGATGCATCGGACCGCCACGTGTCGGTAGCAGCGCTTGCGCTGCGGGCGAAGATGATTATCAAAGGGTCAGGGAAATAGAAGCCGGAAAGGAGGTGAAAGAAGATGAGAGCGTTGGCACCATGGCGCCCCTTCTCCGAGCTGACGACCCTGCGCAACGAGCTCGACGACTTCTTTGGCCGCTTCTTCGAGGAAGACGAACGGTGGCTCCCGCGTTGGGCGGAGCGCTCGCTGATTCCCGCCGTTGAAACGTTCATGAAGAACGGGAATCTGGTCGTGCGCGCCGACCTGCCCGGGATTGATCCGAAGGCGGTCGAGTTGGCGGTCGAAGGCGATCGGCTGACGATCAAAGGCGAACGCAAGGAGGTACACGAAGAGAAAGGCGAACGTGGCTATCGGGAGGTTAGCTACGGCCGCTTCGAACGTACCATCTCGCTGCCGCCGGGCGTAAACGCCGACTCAGTGAAGGCCACGTACCATGACGGAGTGCTCGAGGTGACGATGGCGGTACCGAAGGGGATGGTTCCCAAGAAGGTGCCGATCACCGTGCACTAAGCACACCCGTCGCCCCACGAGGCGCTCGCGCCTCGCTGTCGCGCCCAGCTACTGACTGGGTGCCCGATCAACGCCCCGACAAGCAGTGTTCGGGGCGTTCGTGTGTTCGGCGGCTTGCGTTCCGCGAACGTTTCGTGCTCGTGTCGGCCCACCGACAGGGAACTGCACATGACAGCACACCGCTCCCCCGCGGATCTCATCGATCTCCGTCGCTATCCGATCGTCGACTTGGACGGCGCAGCCGCGCGCCGGATCACCCGCGACTGTCGGCGCCAACTGGACGAAACCGGGGCCTGCGAACTCCCCGATTTTCTGACCGAGCGCGCCACCGCCCAACTGGTGTCCGAAGCCGACTCCTTGGCGGCGCAGGCGTATCACAGCCAGACCAGTGGCACCGCGTATCTGGAGATTCCCGACTTCACCCTGCCGGACGAGCACCCGCGCCGCATCGTCGGCAGCTCGTCGGTCGGGGTGATCGCCTACGACCAATTCCCAGCGACCTCGGCTTTGCGCCAACTCTACGAGTGGGAACCGCTGATGGCCTTTATCGCCGCCTCGCTGAACAAGCCAAGGCTGTATCGCTACGCCGATCCGCTCGGCGCGCTCAATCTCGCGGTGATGGGCGACGGCGAGGAATTGTTTTGGCACTTCGATCAGACCGACTTCGTCACGTCGATCGCTTTGCGCGACGCCGACGACGGCGGCGACTTCGAGTACGCGCCACTCATTCGCGGTACGGCGGACGAGAATTACCCGGCGGTGCAGCGGCTCCTCACCGGTTCGCGCGAGCGGGTGGTGCGCATTCCGATGCGGCCCCGAACGCTGTTGCTGTTCGAGGGGCGCCACTCGATCCATCGGGTCACGCCGATCAGGGGTGCCACGACGCGTTTGGTGGCGCTGCTGGCATACGACACCAAGCCGGGCACGCGCAGCACCGAACTCCTGCAATTGGCGCGTTATGGCCGCGCCGCGTAGCGGCATCGCCCGCGTCGAGCGCGACGCGCTCGGCGAGGTGGAAGTTCCGGGCGCAGGGCTCTACGGGATTCACACCGTTCGCGCGGTCACACTCGCTGCGAGCGATCGGCGCCTGCGCCACCATCCGGCGTTTCTCCACGCGTTGGCCGCGGTGAAGCACGCTGCGGCTCGAGCGAATCGGGATGCGGGCGTCATCCCTGCTGAAATGGGGCGCGCGATCGAAGCGGCCTGTGTCGAGATCGCCAGCGGCAAGTACGACGAGCAGTTTCCCGTCGATCTGCTCACCGGCGGCGGCGGCATCGGTATCAACATGAACGTCAACGAGGTGATCGCCAACCTCGCCAACGAAGCCCTCGGCGGCGTCCGCGGTACATACGAGCCGATTCATCCGAAGACGCACGTGAACGCGTCGCAGTCGACCGCCGACGTTTGCCACACGGCGACCCGGCTGGCTATTCTCCGATGCTGGAGCCCGCTCGCCGGTTCGCTCAGCGAGTGCGTGCGAACGCTCCAGGCACAGGCCGGGGAACTGCGGCCCATCATCACGATGTCCCGTACCTGCTTGCAAGACGGCTTCGCGGTTTCGCTCGGCGAGCTGTTCGACGGCTTCGCTGCCGTCGTCGAACGGCGCCGCTCGGAGTGCGATCGGAGCATGCAAGCCCTGCGGCAGGTCAATCTGGGCGGCACGGTGATCGGCTCCGAAGCCGGCGCGCCCGCGGCGTACCGCGCGGTTGTCCTGACCCACCTGACGGAAATCACCGGTGCGCCGCTGGTCCACCGCACGAATCTGTACGATGCGGCGCAGAACCTCGATGATCTGGCCGCCGTCTCGGCTCACCTGGCATTGCTGGCGCAAGCACTGATCAAGACCGCGCAGGATCTGCGCTTGCTCGCGTCGGGACCTCGTGGCGGCTTCGGGGAGATCGTGCTGCCGGCGGTGCAAGAGGGCTCGTCGTTCTTCGACCGCAAGATCAACCCGGTTGTGCCGGAGACGATGCTGCAGTGTGGCTTTCAGGTGCTCGGATGCGACCGCGCCGTGCAACTCGCCGGCGAGCGCGGCGAGCTGTACCTGAACATCTTCGAAGGTCTCGCCGCCGCGAACCTGTTCGAAGCGATTGGACTGCTCACAAAGACCGTCCCGCTGTTCACCCAGTGCATCCGCGGATTGACGGCGAATGAAGCGCGCTGTCGCGAGCTGGCGGCGCAGGCGCGCCAACCATCGTGAACCGAGCGGGCCTCCGCACCGCCGTGCGCGTCGGCCGGCAAGTCTACCTGCGTCCGCCGCGCGCACGCGATCGCGACGAATTTCTCGCCGCCATGCGCGCCAGCCGTCTGTTACATCGCGGCAAGGTCACGCCCCCGATCACCGCCGAGCAGTTTCGCGCCTTTCTGCGTCGGGTGCGGAGCCCGCGCACCATCGCACTCATCGCCTGCCGGGTTGCCGACCAAAGGATCGTCGGCGTGATCAACCTCAACGAAATCGTGCGCGGCAGCTTTCACAGTGCGTACCTCGGCTACTACGCCGCCGCCGAGTTCACAAGGCGCGGCTACATGACCGAGGCCCTGCAGCTCGCGGTGCGGCACGCGTTCACGACCGTGCGGCTCCATCGCGTGGAGGCCAACATCCAGCCACACAACGTGGCGTCGATCGCCCTGGTCAAACGGTGCGGCTTTCGGCGCGAAGGCTTCTCACCGCGCTATCTCAACATCGCCGGTCGCTGGCGCGATCACGAACGCTGGGCGATCACGAAGGAGGATTGGCGCGCCCTCCACTAACCAGTCATCCACACGACACCAGTCACCGACACCCACACCAGTCACCACCTTGTCGCTCACGCAGCCCCGTGGTAACGCCAGGCCGCTATGTTGGACATTCGTCTCATTCGTGAACGGCCCGACTTCGTGAAGGCCGAGTTGGCTCGGCTCGGCTTCGTCGCCGAGCATATCGACACAATCCTGCGTATCGACAAGCAGCGTCGCGAGGCAATTCAACAAGTCGAATCGCTGCGCGCGCAGCGCGCGGAGACGTCGCGCACGATCGGGAAGCAGGCGCCGGCCGAACGCGACCGATTGAAGGTGGAGATGCGCGCCGTCGGCGACCGCATCGCGACGTTGGAGCAAGAGCTGGCGGCGATCGAAGCGGCGTTCAACACCAAGATGCTCGATGTGCCGAACCTGCCGGACACGAGCGTGCCGCTCGGTCAAGATGATCGCGACAACACGGTGCTGCGCAGCCAAGGACAGCCGCGTCAGTTTGGGTTCGCGCCCAGACCGCATTGGGAGCTGGCACCCGAGCTGGGCATTCTCGACTTCGACCGCGGGGTGAAGATCTCCGGGTCGCGTTTCTACGTGTTGCGCGGTGCCGGCGCCGCGCTCCAACGCGCGCTGATCGCGTGGATGCTCGATCTCCACACCCGCGAGCACGGCTATACCGAGATCTACCCGCCCTATCTGGTGAAGCGCGACTGCCTCTACGGCGCCGGACAGTTGCCGAAGTTCGAGGACAACATCTACCGTGACGCGGAAGACGATCTCTACCTGGTGGGCACAGCGGAAATCCCGGTGACCAATCTGCACCGCGACGAGGTGCTGCCGCCGGGCACGCTGCCGTTGTCCTACGTCGCCTACAGCGCGTGTTTCCGCCGCGAGAAGATGTCCGCGGGACGCGACGTGCGCGGGATCAAGCGCGGGCATCAGTTCGACAAGGTCGAGTTGTACAAACTGGTCGAGCCGGCGCAGTCACCGGCGGCGCTCGAACAGATCGTCACCCACGCCTCGGAAGTCGCGCGGCGGCTGGAGATTCCGTACCGCATCATCAACATCTGCACCGGTGATCTGGGTTTCGTGGCGGCCAAGAAGTACGACATCGAAATGTGGGCGCCCGGCTGTAACGAGTGGCTCGAAGTCAGCTCCTGCAGCAACTGCACCGACTTCCAGGCCCGCCGTACCAGCATTCGCTATCGCCCGTCGCTCAACGCCAAGCCGGAGTTCGTGCATACGCTCAACGGCTCGGGCCTCGCCTTGCCGCGGGTGATGATCGCGGTGTTGGAAAACTATCAGCAAGAAGACGGCAGCGTCGTCATCCCTGCCGTGCTGCGGCCGTTCATGGGCGGGCGGGAGCGCATCGAGCCGGCCGCGTGATCAAGCGGTCGAGCTGTCGTGATCGCTTGCCGCTGTGGTATCGTCGCGGCGCGTAGGAGGTGTCTCGTGTACCAGCACTTAGTCGTCGAAGCCGACGGGCCGATCACGACGATCACCCTCAATCGACCCGAACGGCGCAATGCCTTGTCGCTGGCGTTGATGACCGAGTTGATCGGCTGTCTCGACGCCGTCGGAAAATCGCGCGAGGCGCGAGCGGTGATTCTCGCCGGCGCCGGGCCCGCGTTCAGCGCGGGACACGATCTGAGCGAGATGCTCGACCGCGATATCAACGCGTATCGCGAGATCTTCGACGTCTGCACGCAATTGATGAGCGCGGTGCAAGCCATCCCGCAGCCGGTGATCGCGCGCGTGCACGGCATCGCGACGGCGGCGGGTTGCCAACTGGTCGCGACCTGCGATCTCGCCGTCGCGGCCGACACCGCGCGCTTTGCGACACCGGGCGTGAAGATCGGTCTGTTCTGCACGACGCCGATGGTGGCGCTGTCGCGCGCGGTCGGGCGCAAGCGGGCGATGGAAATGCTGCTCACGGGTGAGATGATCGACGCGCGAACCGCGGCGGAGTGGGGACTCGTCAATCGCGTGGTTCCAGCCGACGCGCTCGCCACCGAAACGCGGGCGCTGGCGGAGAAAGTGGCGACCGCCAGCTCGCTGACGATCGCGCTCGGCAAGCAAGCGTTTTATGCCCAAATCGATCTCGATCAGCCCAAGGCGTATGCCTACGCCAAGGAAGTCATGAGCATGAACGCGTTGGCGCGCGACGCGCAAGAAGGCATGCACGCGTTCATTGAAAAACGTCATCCGTGCTGGACCGGACGATGAGTCCAATGCGGAATTTGGAGTGCGGAGTGCGGAATTCGACTGATCCAATATTCCGCATTCCGCACTCCGCACTCCGTGCTCGAAACTCATTCGCATGAGCGTCGCGCGATCACACCCGCAACCGTCGCCCACCGAGGCGTCGCCGGAAGCCACCGAGATGACGCCCTACCTGTGGGCGCTGCTCGGAATGCTGATCTCCGCCACCGTCTTCGATGCCTTCAACATCTCCATCTTGTCAACGGTGGCGCCGATCATCCAAGAACAGAACGGCCTCACCAACACACAGTGGGGCTTGGTGAACTTGATCATCCGGATCGGCGCGGTGTCGTCGTTCTTCATCCTGTCGCTGGCCGACCGCTACGGACGCCGACCGATGATCACGCTGAGCGTGCTCGGCTACGCGGTGTTCACCGGACTCACCGGATTCTCGCGCTCGATCGAGGTATTCACCTTCTACCAGTTCTGCGCCCGCATCTTTCTTGCTGCCGAATTTGCGCTCGCCCTGATCATCATCGGTGAGGAATATCCCACCCGGTGGCGCAGCCTCGGCATTTCGCTGCTGGCAGGCATCGGGGCTCTCGGCACCATCGCCGCGTTCGCCACCGCCCACTTCGTGTTGGCGAACCACGACTGGCGAACGATGTATTGGATCGGCTTGGCGCCGATCGGGCTCGTCATGCTGGTGCGCTTGGGAATGCGCGAAACCCGGCGGTTCGAGCACGTGCGGGCGCGCGACGGCACCGTGTCGTTCCGGCAACACCTCGCCAATCTGCGCGTGCCGTTTCAGCGGCGCTATCGCTTTCGCTCGCTGTTGGTGACGCTGATCTGGAACTGCAATCACTTCGTGACCGCGCCGGCGGTGACTTTTTGGACCATCCATGCGGCACGTGACCTGCATTACACACCGCAGCAGTACTCGGTTGTCGTCGCCGCGGGTTATCTCTTCGGTTTTCTCACCGGCGCGCCGACCGCCGGCATGCTGATGAATCGCCTCGGGCGCAAATGGACGTGCGGGCTCTACTACATCGGCGCTGCGGTGGCGATCTTCGCACTCTTCGCGACCGCCAGCGCCGCGGTGTGGGTGCAAACGGTACTGATGTCGGTGTGCATCTTCTTCTTCCTCGGCGCCGGCGCGGCCACCAACACCTTTGCCACCGAATTGTTCCCGACCGAGATTCGCGCCACCGGCTACAGTTGGACGACGAACCTGTTCGGCCGGATTGCGGAAATTGTCACACCGCTCGCGATCGGCGTGCTCGCCGATCGCATCGGCATTCCGTTTGCCGTCGGGATCATGGCGATCGGCCCCATCGTCGGCGGTCTGGTGGTCCTGCGATACGCGCCCGAAACCAACAACAAAACGCTGGAAGAAATCAGCGCGGAACTAGACGGACGTGACACCTACACCGCGCGCGTCTCGGCGGGCCGTCGCGCTCAGTCGTGAATGCATCGGCGAGCCATCTCAACAGAGCACTCGAGCGCTGATCAGGAAGGCGGGCAGGGCCGGACCAATTCCGGCGCCCTACCCGTACGGAAGGACTGTCCTATTGCGATCCTAGGTGGCGGCAATCGGTCGAGTGGCGAACGTTCTAGTCAGCACGACACGGCCGGTTGCCAGCATGTGGGTGATGATTGCGACGACTTCCTCATCCGATGCGGCGAGATCCTGGACCGTGCGGACGAGTTCGAGCAACGTTGATCGGCGCGGGTTCTTCATCGACGGTGTTCCTTCAGCATCGCGATGAACAGATGCCGGTCGCAGTTGCGGGTTACGCGAACTCGACGACCTGGCGAAACGGGAGCGGGGTCTTGCAGCAGACCAGGCCGATGATGCGGCCGTCCTTCCTCACCGAATAGGCCCGCCAGTGCGGCAACCAAATGAGCGTGATCATCGCTCGCTTCTCCATCTGTGCCCGAACAAAGCAGAGGTCGTGCCAAGATGGCAAGCCCGTTCAAATTCAACGCTGTCGCCGCGCCCAGGTTCGTCCTGCCCGTTTGCGTGACGTCCCGTGCGTGCATTGATGACACGAAAAACGTCAACGTGCCGCAGAATGGCCAGAGCCGGCCTTCGCTTGACGCCTCCCGTGCACCGTGCGAGACGCAGCGCCATGGCGAAGTTTCCAACCGAGGCTGAGCGATCCGTGACGGTGAAGGTTCCGATCGAGCACGCCTATCAGTTCTTGTGGGACGTGGTCGGATCGTCCGACTGCATTCCGGGTGTCGACACCTGCACGCGCGTCGGCGACGACACCTATCGATTTGTCTATCAAGAGCGCTCGACCGGGCCCGTCAGTCTGACCGTGCAGTACACCGCGCACTACAAGGGAAACGGCAAAGACGAAATCCGCTTCGAAGGCATCGCAGCAAAGGGCGACAACACCGATGTGACCGGCGTCATCAAGTTCAAGTCGGCGGGACCGGGCGCGACCAAGGTCACGCTGAAGCAGACCCTCGCCCCGGACACGCCCGTACCCCGGTTGTTGCAGGGTTTGATTCGTTCGTTTGTCGAACGCGAGGCCGCCGACGCGATGAAGCAGTACCTCGCCAACGTCAAGCAAACACTGGAATCCTGATTTCGTGCGGGCAGTGGAAGTTCCAAACCAGTCCCCGACGCCAGTCACCCGCACCAATCTCACCCACACCATTCACCATCCCAACTTTTCCTCCAGTCGCGCCTTCACCTCCGGCCATTCCGAATCGATGATGCTGAAGTACACCGAGTGCCGGTACCGGCCGCTGTGCGTAACCATGTGATTGCGGAAGATGCCCTCCTCGATCGCACCGATACGCTTCAGCGCATTGCGCGACTTCTCATTGAGCGAGTCGGTTTTGAACTCGACGCGAATGCATTGCCACATTTCGAAGGCGTGACGCAGCATGAGGTACTTGGCTTCGGTGTTGACGACGGTCCGCTGCCACGGCGGCGCGATCCAGGTGTAACCGATCTCCACCCGTCGATTCGGGTGATCGAAGTTCGCGAAGCGCGAGCTGCCGATCGTCCGACCTGACGCCTTGTCGATCGTCGCAAAGGGGAGCGAAACGCAATCGGCCTGTTGCTGCAGCGCGAGTTCGATGTAGGCGCGCATGTCTTCCGGCGTGCCCACGATCTGCGACGGATTGAAGCGCCAGATGCTCTCATCCAAGCCGACGGCGCTGAGATCGGCGAGGTGCCGTCCGAGCGCGAGCGGCTCGAGACGGACAAAGCGTCCTTCGAGGACGACGGGTTCAACCTGCATCAACTCGCTCCCTCACGATCGCCCTACGTGAACGCACCATCCCCGACAAGATAGGTTCTACGGAAGTTGGAACACGCGTCGGAATCACTCACGCTGCACATACTCTGCAACCCGGTATGCCGCGGTTCGGCCGATGAAGCGCGCGATGTCGTCGCGAATGATTTGCTCGCCGGCGGGTGCGTCGAACATGCCGCGCGGCAATACGTCGAGACTCGGGAAATACAACTCGGCGATGCCGTCGAGCGGTTCGCCGGTTGGCGAGAGTCGCTCGTCGACGATGTCCGTCACGTACCGAGTCATACCCGGATGGTGCACCAGCGCCAGCGGGACGTGCCGGGTTTGCCAGTGTGCGACGAAGTCGGTGTGGCTCAGATTCGCGCGCCGGACCACCGGACAGATGAGCTTGACGCCCGGTGACTGCTGCCCCAAGGGCGTCGCCCGCGGCGTGGACCGCTGCACGCGTTCGGTGGTCACATACGCGTCGGCACCGCCCATGAATCCACGCACGTCCGCTTCGATCACTCGACGCCCGGCCTCGGAGTCGTACAACCGTCCATGAAAATCGTCGAGGCTGTCGAAGGACAACTCGCCAATGCTGTCGAGCGCCGGCCAGCCCTCGGGCGAGGCGTCGACAATGTTCACGACGTACTTGCGCAGCGTCGGATGATGGCGCAGGGCGAGCGGCACATGGCCGGCAAGCAGCCGCTCGACGTATTGGTCGTGCGCGAGGTCGGCGCGACGCCGGCACAGGAAGATCAGCTTGATCATGGCCGCCGTGTGCCTGAGTCGGAGCCGGCAGGTCAAGCCGGCCTTCGTTGACTTCATCGAACCCGGACGACTATGATTCGTTGCGGTGGCGCTGGGCTGATGAGGGTTTTCCCTTGCCGGATCTGAGTATTCTTCAGCAGTTGGGCTTGCGATCGCGCCACGGATGCGAGGCGCGGCGATGACAACCAACGGTTCGGGACCGCTCCGCGTCGTTCCGCTTGGAGGCCTCGGCGAGATCGGTCTGAATTGTCTGGTGCTCGAATATGGCGAGGCCGCAATCGCCATCGATTGCGGGTTGATGTTTCCCGAAACCCACATGCTCGGGATCGACTTGGTGATTCCCGACTTCAGCTATCTGCAGCAACTCGGCGAGCGATTCCTCGGCTTCGTCGTCACGCACGGACACGAAGACCACATCGGTGCCCTGCCCTACGCGCTCCGGGATCTCAACGTTCCGGTGCACGCGACTCCGATGGCCGCGGGACTGGTGCGTGAGAAACTGAAAGAGCACAAACTCGACGATCGCGTCGCGCTGCACGTGATCCAACCGCGACAACCGTGGCCGATGGGACCGTTCGCGATCGAAGCGATGCACGTCACCCATTCGATCGTCGACGCCGTCGCTCTCGGAATCCGCACCCCGCTCGGTACGGTGATTCACACCGGCGACTTCAAGCTCGACCAGACGCCGCTCGACGGACAGCGCACCGACCTGCAACGCCTGGGCGAGTATGGCGCGCAGGGGGTGTTGTTGCTGCTCTCCGACTCGACCAACGTCGAACGCGAAGGCATCACGCCTTCGGAACGCTCGGTGCGCGATGGCATCGATCGGATCTTCCGTGACAGCGAGGGCAAGGTCTTCTTCTCGACGTTCTCCTCGCACGTGCATCGGCTGCAACAGGTGCTCGAACTCGCGCAGGCGACCGGCCGCCGCGTGGTGGTGGTCGGGCGCAGCCTCACCAACAGCATCCAGATCGCCACCGATCTCGGGCATCTGCACTACCCGCCCGGGCTGTTTGCCGATGTCGGGGCGTTGGCGGCGCTCGACCCGCGCGCAGCGCTGGTGCTGACCACCGGCAGTCAAGGCGAAGCGCTGTCGGCCTTGGTGCGCATCGCCATGGGCGATCACGCGCAGGTCAAAATGCAGCCCGGCGATGCGGTGGTTCTGTCGTCGCGCATCATCCCGGGCAATGAGAAGACGATCAGCAACCTGATCAACCACATGTACCGCCGCGGCGCGACCGTGCATCACGCGCGCAGCGCCGAGGTCCATGTGTCGGGTCACGCCAGCCAAGAAGAGTTGAAGATGATGGTGGCGCTGACTCGGCCGACGTACTTCGTTCCGGTGCACGGCGAGTACCGTCATCTGGCGCGCCACCGCGCGCTCGCTCATGAAATGGGCGTACCCGACAATTGCGCGTTTCTGCTCGAAGACGGCCACGTGTTGGAGATCGACGCGAGCGGCGCGACCATCCGCGGGCCGATCGGCGCGGGCCGCGTTTTCGTCGACGGCAAGGGCATCGGCGACGTCAGCGACATCATGCTGCGCGACCGCCGCCACTTGTCGCAGGACGGGCTGGTGCTCGCGGTGCTCGCGCTCGATCAACATTCCGGCGAACTCATCAGCGGGCCGGACTTGGTGACGCGCGGCTTTGTCCCCGACACAGACGGATCGGAATATCTCGAACAGGCAAAAATCGTTGTCCGCGATACGCTGGCGCAGATCACGCCGGAATCGCGCACCGATCCGCTCGAAGTGAAGGAAGAGGTCCGCAAGGCCCTCAAGCGCTACTTCGCGCGCACCCTCGACCGGCGCCCGGTGATCTTGCCGTTCATCATGGAGATGTAAGGTGGCGCGCGAACGGGTGGAGGCGGTGGTGCCGGTGGGAGCGACACCGAAGCGGGACGCGGCGAGTGCCGATTCGGCGCCGCGGCGGAAGAAGTCGCCGCCCTCGGCCAGTGCCTCGGCCGCGGTGCGCGTCCTGGATGAAGTTGTAGCGGTCGTCGCGCTCGCCGCCGCGATCTTCGCACTGGTCAGTTTTCTCTCCTACCAACGCGGTGCGACCGGCAACAATCTCGGCGGCCCAGTCGGCTATGGGTTGGCCAACGGTGTCCTCCAAGCACTGGGACTGGCGGCGTACCTGTTGCCGGTGTTGGTGATCGCGATCGCCGCGATGCTGTTCCGTCAGGCGACGCACGAACTGCAAGCGAGCCGCGCCGCCGGCGGCGCAACGTTGGTGATCATCGTCGCCATTGCCTTCGGTCTGCTGCGACCCGATCGCGACGTCGCGGTAGCCGGCGGATGGATCGGAGGCTTCATCGCGACGATTCTCCGCGAAGCCTTCGGTCTCGGCGGTGCGACGGTGCTGACCGTCTCGCTCCTCTTGGTTGCGTTCGTCTTCACCACCAGCATCTCGTTGCGGCTGGCGGCGACCGGACTCGCGCGCGGCGTGAGCGCGGGCTGGTCTGGAACCCGATCGCGCTGGGCGAGGTGGCGCGCGCGTCCGGCAACTCACGCTGCGGACTCGCCGAAGAATGTGAAGCACGAGTCGCCGCCGCCGGCCGAACCGCCGGTCATCTTGCTCAAGGATGCCATCGAAGACGACGAGCCGCCGGCGGTTGAATCAGTTGACCCGGTCGTGGTGGCGCCGGCACCACCGCCGAAGCCGGTCGAAAAGCCGCCACGGCCGGTTGTGCAAGAGGAGCTGCACTTCTCGATCGAAGGCCACTATCAAGTGCCGACGAGCATGTTTCTCGACCTGCCCAAGCGCAGCGGCGTGCGTGTCGACGAAGAAGCGCTGCGCAAGAGTTCGCAGATTCTCGAAACCAAACTCGCCGACTTCGGCATTCAAGGGAAAGTCACAGCGGTGCGACCCGGCCCGGTGATCACGACGTTCGAGATCGAGCCCGCGCCCGGCGTCAAGGTGAATCGGATCGTCACGTTGGCCGACGACTTGGCGATGGCCCTGCGTGCCGTCGGCGTGCGTATCCTCGCGCCGGTCCCCGGCACTGCGGTGGTCGGCATCGAGGTCGCCAACCCCCGCCGCGAGCAGATTTCGCTGAAGGAACTGATCGACAGCGAGCCATACGCCCAATCCGAATCGCCGCTGACGCTGGCCCTCGGCAAGGATACCGCCGGCAACCCGACGGTGGCGGACCTGGCGCGAATGCCGCACTTGCTGGTCGCCGGCGCCACCGGCACGGGCAAATCGGTGTCGCTCAACGCGATGATCATGAGCATCCTGCACAAGGCCTCGCCGCGCGACGTCCGCTTCGTCATGATCGATCTCAAGATGCTGGAGCTGTCGGTCTACGAGGACATCCCGCACCTCTTGGTGCCGGTCGTCACCGATCCGAAGAAAGCAGTCGTGGTGCTCAAGAATCTCTGCGATCAAATGGACGAGCGCTACCGCGTCATGAAGTCGCTCGGCGTGCGCAACATCGACGGCTACAACCGCATCGTCGATCGCGAGGAGCAAGAGCGTAAGGCCGGCGTCATCGAGCTGAAGGAGGTGGTCGACGGCGAAGATGAGGACGATGTGACGCCGTCGACACCGGTGCGGGAGCACCTGCCGAAGATCGTGGTGATCATCGACGAGCTGGCCGATTTGATGATGACCGTCGGGCGCAACGTCGAGGAGCCGATCACGCGGTTGGCGCAGAAGGCACGCGCGGCCGGCATTCACCTCATCCTCGCCACCCAGCGGCCGTCGGTCGACGTCATCACCGGCCTGATCAAAGCCAACTTCCCAGCCCGCATCTCCTTCCAGGTCACCGCACGCGTCGACTCGCGCACCATCCTCGATCACATCGGGGCCGAACGCCTGCTCGGCGGCGGCGACATGCTGTACTTGCCGCCGGGTACCGCGCGCGTACAGCGACTGCACGGCGCGTACGTGTCGGAGGACGAGATTCGCAAAGTCGTCGACTTCATCAAGCGCCAGAGTTCGCCGGTCTACGCCTTCGGTCTGCTCGAGAGCGACGACGAGGAAGACGCCGCACCCGGCGAGGTTGATGAGTTGGAAGACGCGCTCTACGATCAGGCCGTGCGTCTGGTCACCGAAAGCCGTCAGGCATCGATCTCATGGGTACAGCGTCGGCTGCGGATCGGCTACAATCGCGCGGCGCGCATGATCGAACGCATGGAACGCGAAGGCGTCATCACCGCCAGCGAAGGTGGCCGCCCACGAGAAGTGATCGCGCGGCGGATAGATGGTGAGTCGTGAGTGGAATTCGAGGCAGTTGCATTGTCATCGTCGCCGCTGTGTGGCTGTTGCCAATGCACGGCGCTGGGGCAGACTCTGATGCGGCCAGTCTCGACTCACGACTCACGACTCACGATTCACCAGTCGCCGCTGTCGTCGGCGCCGTCCAGCAACGTTACGATGCGACGACGGATTTCACCGCCGATGTCCGACAGGAGATGACCGTCGCGAGTTTGGGCAAAACGCTCAACGCGCGCGGCACCGTGTCGTTTCGACGGCCGGGTAAACTGCGCTGGCAGCTCGGCGACGGCTCCGGTCAATTGATCGTCGCCGACGGCACGACGTTGTGGCTGTATCAGCCCGACGACAAACAGGTCCTCAAAGCGCCGTTCCAATCGGCCTTCCGCGCCTCCACGCCGATCTCGTTTCTGCTCGGCGTCGGCCGCATCGCCGACGACTTCGATGCGTCGCTTGACCCGCCCGATCCGCAGCACGCGGACGAACTCACGTGGTTGAAGCTGATCCCGCGCCAAGGCGACGGCACGCTCGGCTGGCTCCGGCTGGGCGTTGACCCGAAAACCTACGACATCGCCGCCGCCGAAATCCACGATCAGGTGGGCAATCTGACCCGTTTGCAATTCGCCAATTTCAGACGCGGCGTCGGTCTCGATGACAAACTGTTCGTATTCAAAGTCCCCGACGGCGTCGACGTAGTCGAGGCACCTATTGGATTTTAGGGTGAATCGAGAGTGGTGAATCGTGAGTAGTCCGATTCATCCGATGCCTTTTCCTCCCACTCACGACTCACCACTCACCGAAACAGGAGGTCCCCATGCCGTCATTCGACGTGGTCTCGCAGGTCGATCGCCAGGAAATCGACAACGCGCTCAACCAGGCGCGCAAGGAAATCAGCCAGCGCTACGACTTCAAAGATACCAAAACCACCATCGAAACCGAGAAGGATGACATCCACATCAACTCGGTCGACGATTTCAAGGTCAAGGCGACGGTCGAGGTGCTGCAAGAAAAGCTCTCGCGTCGGCAGGTGCCGTTGAAGGCGTTGGTCTACGGCGCGATCGAACCCGCCGGCGGCGGGCGCGCCAAGCAGACGATCACCGTGCAGCAAGGCATCGCGACCGAGAAGGCGCGCGACATCGTCAAGGAGATCAAGGACTCGAAGCTCAAGGTGCAAGCGCAGATTCAAGGCGATCAAGTGCGCGTCACCGGCAAGAAGCGCGACGATCTGCAGGCGGCGATTGCGCTGCTCAAGCAACACGACTTCGGGCTCCCGCTGCAGTTCGTGAACTTCCGCGACTGAGGTGAGCGCACGGCTGGACTTCGTTCACCGTGTCGGCGTAAATCACGCGCATGACCGACGATCTTGCAGCTTTAGACGCCACCGCGCAGGCTGACCTCGTTCGGCGCGGCCAAATCAGTCCATGCGAGCTGGTGGACGCCGCGATCGCGCGCATCGAGCGCGTCAATCCGCAGATCAATGCTGTGATCATTCCGCGCTTCGACGCGGCCCGGCGAGAGGCGTCAGCACCGCTGCCCGACGGACCGTTTCGCGGGGTGCCGTTCCTCTTGAAGGACCTCGACACCTTCTCCGCCAACGATCCGTACCACGCCGGCACACGATTCCTTCGTGACGCGAAGTTTGTCGCCGATCATGATTCGTATCTCGTGCAGAAATTTCGCGCCGCCGGCTTCGTCGTCGTCGGTAAGACCAACACACCCGAGTTCGGTCTCAACGTTACGACCGAGCCGGCGACTTACGGAGCCAGCCGCAATCCGTGGAACACCGCGCACTCGACCGGCGGTTCGAGTGGCGGGTCTGCTGCGGCCGTGGCCGCCGGGCTGGTACCCGCCGCGCACGCCAGCGACGGCGGCGGATCGGTTCGTATCCCGGCGAGCGAATGCGGCCTGGTCGGACTCAAACCCTCACGCGGGCGGGTGTCGTTAGGGCCGGACTACGGCGAATACTGGCATGGATTGGTGATCTCGCACGCCGTGACGCGATCGGTCCGCGATTGCGCAGCGATCCTCGACGCGATCGCCGGGCCGATGTCGGGCGATCCCTATTTCGCGCCGCCACCAACGCGGTCGTACGCGAGCGAGGCCGGCACCGCGCCGGGACGTCTGCGCATCGGTGTCCTCGCACACATCCCCGGCAGCGTGGCGAAGTTGCATTCGGACTGTGCGGCGGCGGTCGGCAACGCTGCCACGCTGCTCGAATCGCTCGGTCACTCCGTTGAACTCGCGTATCCGCCCGCGCTCGATGAGCACGAGCCGACCACCCAGCACTTCATGACGTTGATCACCAGTTGGACAGCGGCCGGTCTCGACGCGTGGGGCGAAAAACTCGGGCGTGTGCTCACGGCACACGATGTCGAGCCCGCGACCTGGACGTTTGCCGAACTCGGCCGCGCTGCGACGGCCGCGCAATATCTCAACGCGATCGATCAGCTCCACGCGTTCACGCGCCGGATGGCTGATTGGTGGACCGGCGGATTTGACCTCCTGGTGACGCCGACGCTCGGGGAGCCGCCGCCAAAGCTCGGCGAACTGGTGCCGCCAGCCGACAATCCGCTCGCCGGTTTGGCGCGCAGCCTCGGGCTGATCCCGTTCACCGCGCAGTTCAACATCACCGGTCAGCCGGCGATGTCACTGCCCCTCCATTGGAACGCAGCCGGGTTGCCGATCGGCGTCCAGTTCATCGCGGCATACGGTCGCGAAGACATATTGTTGCGGATCGCGGCGCAGCTCGAAGCCGCACAACCGTGGGCACACCGCCGTCCCTCAGTTCACGCCTAGTCGGGGGAAGACACGACTCTGCCCTCCGCGACCAACACCAACGCCGGCGCCAGTCACCACTACCGGCAGACGCCGCCTTCGATCAGCCGCGCCACTTCATCGCGCCCGAGCCCAATCCAGCGGCTCAAGACATCTTCGGTATCAGCGCCGAGCAGCGGTGCGGGAGCGGCGGTCGTGAACGCGGTGCGACTCATACGAATCGGATTCGCCGCGTGGCGCTCAGCGCCGACCTCCGGATGCTGGAGCGTAATGATCGCAGCACGGGCCGCGAGATGTTCATCGGCACGGAGATCGTCAGGACTCAAGACTGTCATCGCTGAGACGCCGGCCGTTTGAAGCGTCGCCGACGCTTCCTCGGGGCTGCGCGTGCGTGTCCATTCGGAGACGCGCGCGTCGATTTCATCGCGCGCGGCCAACCGACCGGCCAACGTCGCGTAACGCGGATCGTGCGCCCACCCGACGCACGCTGCAAAGCGTTTCCACGCCTCGTCGCCGACAACCGCGATCGCACACCACCTGTCCTCACCGGTCTCGCGCGGCGTGCATGGGTAAACGCCGTGCGGCGCCGCGTACTCGGCGGCATTGCCGGTTTGCATCGGCGCGCGGCCGCGACACGGCGACTCCAAGTAGACTTCGCCCATCACGAAGGCCGCCGCCTCGGTTTGGGCCATCTCAATGAATTGGCCGTCGCCCGTGCGATTCCGGTGTTCGAGGGCAGCCAGCACCGCAATGGTGGCGATGCGGCTGGCGATGTGGTCAGGATGGTTGAGGGATGAACCCGCCGGATACGGCGAGTCGGGATGGTTCCACAACCAATTGGCGCCGGCGAAGCAGGAATTGAGCGGACCGAACGACGGCGCTTCCCCGAGCGGGCCACCGCGCCCGAAGCCCTGCGAGGCAACGTAGATCACGTCGGGCCGCTGCCGGCGTACATGCTCGTAGTCGAGTCCCCAACTCTGCACCACGCCGCCGCGATTGTTTTCGACGATGACGTCGGCCGAGGCGCACAGTTGGAGCGCCAACTCGCGGCCGCGCGGCGTGCGCAGATCGAGGCACACGCTCCTCTGCCCGCGTGACTCGTCGTTGAACGTCCACGCACGATTCGGTGTGTCGGGCTCGAGCGTGACCGCGCGCAGGAAGTCGAGGTTGGCGCGCGACTCGATCTTGATCACGTCGGCGCCCAGCTCGGCGAGATACCAGCCGACCTCGGGAATCGCGGCACCAACGCCGAGATCAACGACCCGCAAGTCGCGCAGCAACGGTTGCGAGTCGCCGCCGGCCGGAGAATCCGCGGCCCGCGGAGGGAATTCGCCGCCATCATCTTCATCCGGCGCCGGCGCCGGGCGGCGCAGGACCGCCGGCGTCGCGGAAAACCGCACCGGCAGCGGCGCAAACGGCGCATCGCCCAGGTGCGGAAAATCCGTCGTCTCGAAGTACTGGCGTACTCGAGTCTGCCCTTCGGCGACGAAGTCGTCGGGCGCGTTCACCGGCGCCATCGGCACGCCCAGGCGCCGGGCTTCGTCGAACACTTCGGCCCGCGAGCGCGCGCGTAGCGCGTCGCCGGCAAGCTGCCGGATCACGTCACCACCGACGAGGCGCAGCAGCGGGTTCTCCCACTCCGGTCCAGCCAGCGCTTCCGGCCGTCCGATCAACGTCAGAAAGCCACGCCAGTGCCGAACCGTGCCGGCCAACACGCGTACGTGGCCGTCCGCTGTCGGCAGCACCAAGTAGCTCCCGTCCGCGTTACGCGGCGGCGACGCCGGCAGCATGGGATAGAGTCGCGCATAGTCCGCCAGCGGAATCGCCCACGGATAGAGGCCGCTGAGCGCAGCCTCTTGCACCGATACTTCGATCGTCTGGCCCTCGCCGTGACGCGCGCGATCAAGCACGGCGGTGAGTGCGCCCATGACCCCGAACGCGGCCGCGCAATCGTGGGCGGCGTATCCCGGCAACCAGCACGGCGGTCGATCGGGAAACCCCGAGGCGCACAACGCTCCCGACGCCGCGAACGCCGTCAGCGGCTCGGCGCGCCACTGCGCACGCGGGCCGCTCAAGCCGAAGTCGGCCATGATCAGGTGTACGAGATGCGGATGCCGCGCGTGCACGGCGTCCGGCGCGAGGTCGTAACGGCCGCGTTCGCTGGGGGTCAGGTTTTCGATCAGAACATCGGAGCGATCGCACAACGCCATGAAACGGCGCCGGCCTTCGGCGGTATCGAGATCGATCACCGCCCCGCGCTTGTTGGCATTGCGGAACAAAAACGGCAGCGATCGATCCGGTGCCACGACCTCGCCCGCAAACGGCGCGCGCAACCGGTCGGCTTCTCCTCCCGGCGGTTCGACCTTGATGACGTCGGCGCCGAGATCGGCGAGCATGCGGGCGGCGAGCGCCCCGCGCAGATCGGTCAAATCGACAACCCGTAGATGTGCCAAGGCCGGCGTCGGCATAGCGACACTGTACGTTGCCAGGCTACCGTTCGACAAGTCGGCATTTGCGCTACCATGCGTGAAACTCCGCCGCGTGGGAGGCATCGAACCAACATGAAGGCCATCGCCGTGTTTCCGAACAACAAAACCGCCGATCTGATCAACCACGAGACGCCGAAGGTCGCCGCTCCGACCGACGTCAAGGTGCGTATCCTCGACGTCGGTATTTGCGGCACCGACCGCGAGATCTGTACGTTCGAGTACGGCACTCCGCCGGCCGGATCGGACTATCTCGTGATCGGCCACGAGTCGCTCGGCGAAGTGGTGGAGGTTGGCCCCAGCGTAACACGGGTGAAGGTGGGCGACCTGGTGGTCCCTATGGTCCGTCGGCCCTGCCCGCACGCCGAGTGCATCGCGTGTCGCGCCGGGCGCCAGGACTTTTGCTACACCGGCGACTTCACCGAACGCGGCATCAGCGGACGTCACGGGTTCATGACCGAACTCGTGGTCGATCACGAACAGTACATGAACGTCGTGCCCCGCGCGCTGCGCGAGGTCGCGATTCTCGTCGAGCCGTTGACGATCGCGGAAAAGGCCCTCAAGCAAATCTTCCAGGTCCAGATGCGTCTGCCGTGGGCGGCGCCGGTCGAGCCCGGCAGGATGGCGCGCAATAGCCATCGCGCCGTCGTTCTCGGCGCCGGTCCGGTCGGGTTGCTCGGCGCGATGACGTTGCGCGTCGCCGACTTCGACACCTTCGTGTACTCGCGCGAGCCTGCCCCCAACGCCAAGTCGCAGCTCGTCGAGGCGATCGGGGCGCACTACGTCTCGTCGACGACCGACTCGATCGACCAGCTTGCCGCACGCGTCGGCAACATCGACGTGGTGTACGAAGCGACCGGCGCATCGTCGCTATCATTCGAGGTCATGAAGGTGCTCGGCACCAACGGCGTGTTTGTCTTCACCGGCGTGCCCGGCCGCAAGGCGCCGATCCAGGTCGACACCGATCTGATCATGCGCGACGCCGTGCTCAAGAACCAAGTCATCTTCGGCACCGTCAACGCCGGCCGCGAGACCTTCGAGGACGCCATCCGCGATCTCGGCATCTTCATGCAGCGCTGGCCCGCTGCGGTTCGGGGCCTGATCACCGGGCGTTTCCCGATCGAGGCCTCCCGCGATCTGCTGTTCGGTCAGCCGACCGGTATCAAGAACGTCATTGCCGTCTCGTCGTAGGGCAGGCATCCCATTCTTGACTGAGGATTCTAGAATGCATATTCTAAAATTCCATGGGTCGCCGATCTCGCTACGATGAGGCCGATATTCTCGAGGGCGCCAAGCACGTCTCGGCCGCGTTGGGCCCGCAGAAACTGACCATCGCCAAGGTGGCCGCGCGGACGGGAGTGCCGGTCGGCTCGATCTACCATCGCTACACTTCGCGTGACGAAATTCTCGCGGCCGTGTGGCTCGATCTCGCCGAAGAATTCCAAGGACGATGGCTCGCGGCGCTGGCGGCTCAGGACGCCATGAAGGCGGGCGTCGCCGCCATCCGCTACGGCTGCCGGTGGATCCGCGAACATCCGCGTGAAGCTCGTCTCTTGCTGCTCCATCGGCGCGAGGACTTCGCGGCTGAGCGGTGGCCGGCCAGCTATCGCCGACGCGCCGACCAGCTCGCGCATGACGCGGTCGCCGCGCTGATGGGCTACGCGGCACGGCTGACCGGGCGCACCGGCCGCACTGACCTACGCCTGGTGCGGTTCGCGTTGGTAGACGTGCCGACGGCGGCGCTCCGACGTGATGTCGAGTCCGGCGAAGCCCCGTCGAATGAGACGGAACAGTTGCTGGTTGGAACCGGCGCGTACGTGTTGCGACGCGCGGCGCGCACGGCGGTCACCCGTCGCACAAGGAGGTAGGCATGGACCGTCCGAAGATGGTGGCACTGGCCGAGCAATTCCTCGGCGCGTGGAACACGCAGGAAGTCGAACGCGTGCTAGCCTGCTACACCAGCGACCTCGAGTATCGCGACCCTAACACGCGTGGCGCGGTGCGCGGAACCGACGCGATGCGCCGCTATCTGACGAAGTTGATGGGAGGCTGGCAGATGCACTGGTCGCTGCGCGAAGCGCACCTCTTCGACGACGGGCGCGGCTGCACCGTGCTTTGGCACGCCACGTTTCGCCGGCAACCAACGGATGAGCCCGTGGAGATCGACGGCATCGACTACGTCGAGGTCCGCGACGACCGCATTTCACGCAACGAGGTCTGCTTCGATCGGGCCCAGCTCGCGCCGCTGCTCGCCGCCGCGGCATGATCGAGCTGCATGCGCGCAGCAAACACGCGCCCGCACCGTGCGACAGTTGGGGACACGTTGGTAGCGACGTACGACGAGATCGGCGTGCGGTACGCCAACCACCGGCGGCCGGACCCGCGTATCGACGCCGCCATTGCGCGCGCGCTCGGCTCGGCCGAACGCATTGTCGACGTCGGTGCGGGGACGGGCTCGTACGAACCATCCGATCGGCGCGTCGTTGCCGTCGAGCCGTCCGCGGTCATGATTCGTCAGCGTTCGAGTCGGGCGCCGGTCGTGCGCGCCAGCGCCGATGCGCTGCCGTTCACCAGCGGAACGTTCGATGCGGCGCTCGCGGTGCTGACGATTCACCACTGGTCCAACTGGCGGCCAGGCGTGCGCGAAATGCGCCGCGTCGCCGATCGGATTGTCGTGCTGACGTTCGACGTTTCACGATTTCAAACCTTCTGGCTGGTGCGTGACTACATCCCCGCGGCCGTAGCGTTGGATCGGCAGCGAACTCCTTCCGTTGAAGCCGTTGCGGACGCACTCGGGGCGACACGCATCGAAACGGTGCCGGTTCCACACGACTGCGTTGACGGTTTCTGCTGCGCGTATTGGCGGCGGCCCGAGGCATATCTCGATCCCGAGGTGCGCGCGTGCATCTCGTGCTTCGCACAACTCGACCCGAGTGACGTGCTGCCGGGCATCGCCCGACTGCGTGCGGACCTCGACAGCGGTCGGTGGCACCAGCGCCAGGCCGATCTGCTCACCCAAGATGAATTCGACGGCGGCTATCGGTTGATCGTACGCGAGTGACGGCGCGCGCCTGGTCGGCAAGCAGTCGCGCGTCGATCACCCTTTTCTGAGCAACTCGAGGACTTCGTCCATCGTGCCGAGTGCCGGCACGCGTTCTTCGAGGATGTCGTCCATGCGGGTGCGGATGTGCCGTTTCCACTCGGGATGCGGGAAGATGTAGAAGCGCTCATTGCGAATCGCCTCGAATACCACGTCGGCGACCATGCTCGGCGGCGAGCCGTTGGCGAGCAACCGCCGTCCCATCTGCGCCATCTCTTCCGCACCCGGCAGTTGCGGCGCCGTGTCGGCCAGCTCAGTCGGCCGATTGCGGGCCGCGTCGGCGATGTTCGTGTTGACGAAACCGGGACACAGCACCGAGACACGCACCGGCGACGCGAGCATGGTCAACTCGTGGTGCAGCGTTTCGGAGAGCGCGACGACACCGAACTTGGAGACGTTGTAGGGAGCCGTGCCGGGCCCGGTAATCATGCCGGCCAACGACGCCGTGTTGACGATGTGGCCTTCGCCTTGCGCGAGCAGAATCGGCGTGAACACGCGCACGCCGTGGATGACGCCCCACAGATTGACACCGAGCAACCATTCCCAATCAGCGACCGTTTGCATCCACGTCGGCCCCGAGGTCACCACCCCGGCGTTGTTGCAGACGATGTGAATCGCGCCGAACTTCTCTTGGGCGACCTGCCCCAGGCGCTCGACCTCGGCGGCCTTCGATACATCGGTTCGCACCGCCAGCGTCCGTTTTCCCGATGGATCGATCTCGCGCGCGGCCTGGTCGAGCGCCCCGGCTTCCACGTCGGCAAGCACCACCTTCATTCCTTCGTTGGCAAACCGCTGCGCCAACGCACGCCCGATGCCACTCGCCGCGCCGGTGACGACCGCCACTTTGTCACGGAATTCCTTCATGCGATCCTCCCGCGCCAGTCATGCGTGGACCGGCCGTGCAATGCAAGTGGGATTCGGCTGCATCACGCCGCTGGCGCGGACCGATCGATGAAATGTCTGCGCCGCTCCTTCCCTTCCTTCACGCTTGCCGCTAGTGATCGTCCCATGCAACGGAGCATCGATCTGGACGGCTGTCTCAACTTCCGCGACCTCGGCGGCTATCCGACGCAAGATGGGCGCACCGTCCGTTGGCGGATGCTGTTTCGCAGCGACGCGCTCCATCTCCTGACCGCGGACGACATTGCTCGGCTGCGCGACGAGTTGCGCATCGGCGACGTGATCGATTTGCGCTCGACCGCTGAAGTACGCAGTGACGGTCGCGGGCCCCTCGCCGACGAAGCAATCCGCTTTCACCATCTCCCACTCTTCGACGGCGACGCCGTCCGTCGCGACGAAAATCCGGCCGCATATACGCTTGCGGACCGCTACTTTCTGCTCGCCGAGTTCGCCAAGGACGCGATTGCACGTGTGATCACAACCCTGGCGAGCAGCGACGCACCCGCCGTCTATCATTGCGCAGCCGGCAAAGACCGCACTGGAGTCATCTCCGCCGTGCTGTTGGGCATCCTCGGCGTGAAAGATGAGATCATCGTCGCCGACTACGCCGCCACGCAGGAAAACCTCGACGCGATCATCGAGCGCTTGATGGCCAGCGAAGGCTACCAAACCATGCTGAGCGCGCTGCCGCCCGATACCTTGCACGCGCAACCCGAAACCATGATCACGCTGCTCGAGCGCGTGCGCGATCGCTACGGCTCGATGCGCGCCTACGCCCGCGACGCCGGCGTGTCGGACGACGCGGTGGGTCGGCTCGCGGCGCGGTTGCTGGTGGGCTGACGCGCTCGATCCAGATTTTTCTTCCCTCGCTCTGAGTTCACACAACTCGCTCGATTGTGTCGGCCGCCGCTTGCAGCCTTTCCGGCGGAGCCGACAGCTTGGCAAGGAGTCGATCAAGCTACGCACGCCATCGACCAGGCGGCCAGTTCGCGCCGCCGGTCTCCAGATAGTTCGTCATCCCTCACGGCCGAGCGGTAGCTGGCATTGGAGTGAACCAGTACCGACGTGCAGGAGTATCCGCGCTTCTGCGGCGAAGGATCTCTCGCTACTCGAAAGAAGAGCCTTCGTGTCGGAAGCGGCGACACTCAAGATGCTGGCGGTGATCCGACGGGGTTCCGATGGCGCCGGCGTAGACTGAGCATTCCCCCGAGCAACAGGAGGCTCGTCACGAAGGCGATCCCGGCGATGGAAGCAGCAGGTGCGAAGGCCACTCCTTGGGAGATCACGTCGCGCAAGGGAACGACCGCGAGCGCGCCGTTCGCCAACACCGTTCCTGGAAGGACGAGCATGAGCGCGTTCGGTGCACCGAGGGAGTACCAGTGGTCTCGGCTGTCATTGACGTTGTAAAAATTGGAGCCGTTGGTCATCATGCCGTTAGCCCGCGTGAATTGCGTCGGCTGCGATCCATTCCACGACATCGTCTGAATCGGCTGGCCACCCTCGTCGTATGGCGCACCGACGTTCGCCGCGATCTGAGACGCCGACACCGAGAAGCTCTTGAAGGTGAACACCGCGGCACCGCCGGTCTGGCTAAACGTTCCGTCGGTGACGAAGGTGCCGGACTCGGTGGAGAACGACCAGCCCCACAAGACGTCCGCGACACTCACCGCCGGATGCTGGCAAAGCACCGCGAGCACGCCGACTGCCGATAGCCATCGCGACACTCTGTCGCATCCCTCGCCCTTAGTCCGCATCGCATCCTTCCTATAGGCCCGTGGATCTCCGCTATCCCAAAGCGCACGGAACGCACCTCTACAGGAGGCAAAGGTGCCCATCAAGGAAAAAGGGACCGCAGGCGCTGGCTTCGTAACCGCTCCAGTTGGTCAATGGGTGCGCCGACAAGGCGCGACGACCTATTCGGTTGCCGATGCCGAGGGTTCCTTGCATTCGAGGCAGCGGAAGCGTTTGCTCCCCGCCGTTCTTTGCACGAACGCTTCGTCGCCGGCGTGGATCGCGCGCTGGCACGCGCTGCACTCCGCGTCACGGTTGGCAACAACGCGAACCCATTCGCTTTCGGTCGGCGACGGTGGGCTGAACATGCGCTCCATCAACTCGTCAACGCCGTCGAGCACGTCGCTGAGGACCGTACGAATGTCTTGGAAGATCTGCCGAATCTCGGGCGCGCTGGCCTCGCGGTACATGCGGCGGCAACTGTGACGGTAGCGCCGGCGCGCCCAGCGCCAGTCGCGTGACAGATCGTCGGCGAGCTCGCCGGCGTGTTCCTGCAGGCGCTCGGCGAATTTGCTCGCGTCGCGCGCCACCCGCTGCGCAAAATGTTCGGCGGCGCGGCCGATGTGCTCCCAGCCGTCGTCGCGGCTCTCGTCGCTCGTGGTCATGATGCGTCCTCCTTCTTCGCGGCGTGGTTGTCGCCACGCTGATGCAAGCGCTGCACGCACCGGCTACACAGAAACACCGGCGGCCCGCCCGGCTCGTCGCGCAGCCCGCGATACGCCGCACTGCCGACGGCCAGCACCGTGTTGCACTGCACACAGTTGGCGGCGCGATTGAGAATCAATTCTTGCCAACCGTAGATCTCATTGAGATCGGGCGTGCCGCGGCTGAAGCGCCGCGCCGGAGCGGCGCCCAGACTTTCTTCAACGATGCCCTCGACCAAATCGAGCGCGCCCTCGAGCACGTTGCGCACCACCAGCGACACCGGCGACCGCCGCCGCCGCGCTTCGCGCTTGAGCGCCTCTTCGAGGTCGCCCGAGATGCGCGTGTGCAGCCAGCGTTCCTTGTAGTGCCGGTGCGATCTCACGTGCTCACGTGTATCACGTTGTGATACACGGTCAAGCGGGTCAAGACGGGTCAAGACGGAGGGGTAGAAATTCTCTTCTTGACCGGCGACCCGCGCCTGACTACGGTTCATCTCGGTTTTCGATTCGTTGCACGACTGGCGACTCCGGTGCGAATCCGGAGGGTCCCGCTCGCGGGATCGCGTGGAACCGACCACGAGGGAGTGCTGACGCTGGAGGGCCGAACGCCTGGGTCCCCATAACGGGGATGCCGGGCGTCGTTGTTTCCGGCTCCCGACGCGAGGTGCTCATGGACTTTCACGCGCTCGATCCCGAAGCCTCCGCCATCCTCGACGCCGAGGAAGCGCGGCAACGCGACACGCTGATGATGATCCCGTCGGAGAACTACGCCAGTCCCGCGGTGATCGCGGCGGTCGCCAATGTCTTCTCCAACAAGTACGCCGAAGGTCAGCCCGGCAATCGCTATTACAACGGCTGCGGCCCGAGCGACGCGATCGAGCGCCTCGCGGTCGAGCGCGCGAAAAAGCTGTTCGGAGCCGAGTACGCTTGCGTGCAACCGCACAGCGGCGCGCAGATGAACGCCGCCGTCTATCTCGCGCTGCTCAAACCCGGCGACACCGTGTTGGCGCTCGATCTCAACCAAGGCGGCCACCTGACCCACGGCAGCCCGGTGAACTTTTCCGGTCAGCTCTACCGCTTCGTGCACTACGGGGTGAACCGCGACAGCGAGCGGCTCGATCTGGACGAAGTCGCCGCCATCGCCGAGCGCGAGCGGCCGAAGTTGATCGTCACCGGCGCCACCGCATACCCACGACTCTGGGACTTCGCCGCGTGGCGGCGACTTGCCGACCGCGTCGGCGCGTATCTGATGGCCGACGTGTCGCACATCTCCGGCCTCATCGTCGGCGGCGTCCATCCCGATCCGATCCCACATTGCGACGTGGTCACCACGACAACGCAGAAGACGCTCGGCGGTCCGCGCTCGGCCGTCATCCTGTGTCGCAAGCAACTGGGGCCGAAAATCGACAAGGCAATCTTCCCCGGAATCCAAGGTGGCCCGCACGTGAACACGATTTTCGCCAAGGCGATCGCGTTTCGCGAGGCCATGAGCGAAGGCTTTCGCGCGCGCCAGCAGCAGACGATCGTCAATGCGCGCGAACTCGCGACGGCGCTGACCGGTGCCGGCTTCCGTTTGGTGTCGGGCGGCACCGACAATCACCTCATGCTGATCGATCTGCGCCCGCTCACCACGACGGGAAAGGTCGCGGCGAATCTCCTCGAAGAAGCCGGCATCGTCGTCAACAAGAACACCATCCCGTACGATCCCAAGCCACCGTCAATCTGCAGTGGTCTACGCCTCGGCACGCCGGCGTTGACGACTCGCGGCATGGGACCGAACGAGATGCGGCAGATCGCGGAGTGGATTCACGACGTGCTGCACCACCGCGACGACGCGTCCCGCCGCGCCGACATCGCCGCCGCGGTGCGTGCGCTGTGCGCGCGCTTTCCGATCTGGCCGCAGGGGTAGCCGCACGACGCTGGGCGCCTTGCGCCCCTGCGGCAAATCCACTATGCGCGGGGCCGTATGCGCATCGGCGTCATCGGCGGCGGCAGTTGGGGCACCGCACTGGCGAAGCTGCTGGCGGAATTGGATCACGACGTCGCGTTGTGGTTCCACAATCCCGAGGTCGAACGGGTCGCCGCGGAGCATCGCGAGAATCGGGTCTACCTGCCCGGCTTTCGTTTGCCTGATCGCCTGCACACCACCACCGCCTTGCGCGAAGCGGTCGACGGGTGTCCGATCGTCTTATCGGTCGTGCCGTCACACGCGACCCGCAGCGTAATGGAGCAAGCCGCGCCGTTTCTCGCACCTGACGCCCTGTTGGTAAGCGCGTCGAAGGGCGTTGAGGAAGGCTCGCTCAAGCGGATGTCGGAAGTTTTGACCGACATCTTCGGCTGGCAGCGCGCCGGTCAAGTGGCCTCGCTGTCGGGACCCAGTTTCGCGCGCGAAGTCGCCGCCGGCATGCCGACCGCCGTCACTGTGGCCGCCGCCGACATGACTGTCGCCGAGCGACTGCAGAAGACCTTCCTGGCGCCGACGTTCCGCGTCTACGCCAGCACCGATCTGGTCGGCGTTGAGATCGGCGGCACGGTGAAGAACGTGATTGCGATCGCCGCCGGCGTCAGCGACGGACTCGGCTTTGGAAGCAGCACGCGCGCGGCGCTGATTACCCGCGGCGTCGCCGAGATCGCGCGACTGGTGCAGAAGCTCGGCGGCGATCCACGAACCGTCTCGGGACTCTCCGGCGTGGGCGACCTCGTGCTCACGTGCACAGGCGACCTCAGCCGCAATCGCACGGTCGGCTTGCGCCTGGGGCACGGCGAACAACTGCGCGACATCCTCGCCGACATGAAGATGGTTGCCGAAGGGGTGAAAAATAGTACAACCGTCTGCGAGCTGGCGCGACGAGCCGGTGTGGAGTTGCCGATCGCCGAACAGATCCGCCAGCTCTTGCACGAAGACAAGCCCGCGCGCCAAGTCGTCGGCGATTTGATGAGTCGTCAGGCACGACCGGAATTCTGGAACTGAAAGGACCCGTATGGGAAACAAAGGCACCTGCAAGGCCGAGAAGTGCGACAAGGACGTCAAAGCCAAGGGATATTGTGCGCGCCATTACGCGCAGTGGCGCAAGGGGAAACTGGGGAAGCCGCGCTACAAAATCTGCCACGCCGAAAACTGCCGCAAGCCGATCAGCCGTCGCGGTCTGTGTCCGGATCACTTCGTCGCACAATTCGGCAAGAAGAAGGCTGAAGCCACCCCCGCAGCTCCCGCCGCTTAAGCGCGTTCGCGCCGCTCATGTCGGGGCGGTCGCACACAGCGCCAACGTGCGCTCGACCGTCGGGATCCCGGGCCGGCCGCCCAGGCGTTCGCATTTCAGCGCCGCCGCGGCGGCGGCGAACTGCAAGGTGCGCGCGATCGGCCAACCGTGTAGCAGGCCGTAGATGCAGCCGGCGTGAAAGATGTCGCCGGCGCCGGTCGTATCGACGACCGGTACACGAAACGACGGCGTGTAGTGAAAGCGGCCGTCGGCAAACGCCAGTGCGCCGCCGGGTCCGAGGGTGACGCCGACGAGCGTCGGACCCATCTGCGCGGCGCGGCGCAACGCGGATCGCACGTCGCCCGCGTTGGTCAACTTTGGAAGCACCTCGACCGAAGCGATCAGCACGTCGGTGAGGCGCAGCAGTTCGTCGACCCCCGGGCCGGGGCCGTCGATGTCGAGGACCGTCATCACGCCGGCGTCCTTTGCCCACTGTGCGGCCCGCAGCGATGCCGCGATGTCGTACGCGTCCATCAGCAAGACTTGTCCGCCGACCAGGTGCTCCCGCTGCAACTCTTCCGGACGCATCGCCAACTCGTCGGGACGCTGCCACATCACGGCACGTTCCCCGGACACTTGGTCGATGACGATGACCGACACGTGATGCCCGACGCCGCGGCGCGTGGTCGCGCCGCCGAGATCGATGCCCTCGTCCGCGAGTGAGCGACGCGATTCGGCGCCATCGGCATCGTCGCCAAAGCACCCGACGTACGCGGCACGTACGCCCCAGCGTTGCAGCGCCACCAACGCGGTCGGCACTTGGCCGCCGGGTTGCCGCTCGTAGGCCACCATGCGCTGCTTCGAGTCGAGCCGTGGATGTCGCGCGACGACACACAAGTGATCGATCGTGTTCAAGCCGAAGCCGACGACCCCGATGCGGGCATCGTCGCGTACGCGGCCGACCGTCACCTCTTCTCCCGAATCGTTGCCGACACCGGTAGGACGATTTCTGCCTGATCGGGTCGGTTCGTCTGAATCGTCAGTTGCGCATTCACTCGCCCGGGAGCGAGCGAGTCGGAGAGATTCAGCCGCACGCGGTATTCGCGCCCGTCTTCGACGGTTTCGATCGCCGCCCGCGCCACCTCCGGTCGTAGCGACGCACCGACGATCCGCGCGGGGACGTCGCCGTGATTGCGCACGATCACGTCGCGCGCGGCGCTCTCGTTGCGCGCCACAACGCCGAAGCGCACTGCGCGAGGCGACGGCGCCAGATCACCATCCACGAAACCGATCACGGTCACGCTTACGGTCGGCTGTCGCGCGCTGCTGGTATCGAGCGTCACGGTCTCGGTGAAGCGGCCGAGCGGTGCGTTCGGGCGAATCGCCAAGCGCACCGGACGCCCACTTTGATCCGCCGGTCCCGGCATGCTCACGTGCAACACGGCGCCGTCTGGTTTCGCCAGGCGCAGCCCGACCGAAGTTGATTCACGCGCCGTGACGATGCGCAGCGGCACATCGAGCTGCTGGCCGCGTTGCGCGTGACCGACGTACACCTCGGGTGGATCCGCCGCGACGTCGGCAGTGACGTTTGCGCTGAGACTCAACTCGGTGGTCGGTTGGACCGGATCGTTGGTGTAGACCGTCACGCTGCGCCCGCCCGTCCCGAACATCCGCGCGGTGTCGCAGCTCGCGAGCACCGACCCGATTTGTCCCGGCGCAATCAGCCCGGTCGGGTTCACCTCCGCGCGGCAATCACATGCGCTCTTGACGCCGTCGACGCGTAAGGCACTGCCGCCGGCGTTCCGCAGCGTGAATCGGTGCGACAACGTCCGCCCTTGTTCGACTGGTCCGAAGTCGTTCGATGTACTGTCGAACACAACCCGGGGCGGCGCCTTGGGCGACTCGGTGGGTGCCCCGCAGCTCGCGGTCACACCCGCCAGCACCAGCGCGGCAGCCCGCACTCGCCCGCTCCATCGAGGCATCGTGGCGTGCTACGGCAAAAGCGCGATGACGCGCGTCGGTCCGCCGGACCCGCCGGCAATCTTCATCGGCAACGCGATCAGCGTCGCGCCCACCGCCGGCAGCCGATCGACATTGGCGAGATTCTCGAACGCCGGCTTGTTGGCGCCGTTGATGATGCGGTGAACGATGAAGTCTTGCGACGGGCCGTGATCGATGCTCGCGGTGTCGACCGCGATCGCGTCGATCTCGCGCTCGCGCACCAGAAATTCCGCCGCGTCCTTCGAGAAGCCGGGGAAGTGCAGATTCTGAACATCGCCCGGTTTATCGGTGCCGAGGTAGCGCAACTTGTCGCCCCAGCGACTGCCCCAGCCGCTGAACAGGATCACGATGGCGCCCGCGGGAATGCGCCCATGCGCGGCTTCCCACTCGGTCAGGTCGGCCACTTGGAGGCGGTAGTCACGATCGGCGGCGGCCTTCGCACGCACATCCACGACGACGGCCGGCCCGATTCCGGCGCCGACGGGAACCTGATCGGCGGTCTGGTTGCCTTCGGCGAAATGAATCGGCGCGTCCATGTGAGTGCCGCCGTGTTCGGCCATGCAGATGTTGTTGGCCGCGTAAAAGTAGCCGCCTGGCGTCTTGCCGTGCGACACTTGCGTGAGCGAAAACGATTCGGCGGTTGGCCAGTAGATCGTGTCCGGGCCGAAGGCGTACGTGAGGTCGACAATCTTCGATTCGTCGATGGGCGCCGCCGCGACCGGTCGACCGCATGCGGTCGCGACGACGACCGCCATTGCGATCGGGCGGAACCTGCGTCGCAATCGAATGCTGCGGGCCTTCATGCGATCTCCCTAGATGATGCCGTCGTGCCGAGTCAATGCGTCGCGCGAAGCGCAGTGCGCTACGGCTGGAACTTGATGTGCGTCAGCGACGGCAACTCGCGCCGTACTTGATCCAGATAGTCGAGATCGATCTCGGCGATGATGACCATCTCGCGATCCGCGGCGCGCGCCAGCGGCTTGCCCCATGGATCGACGATCAGCGAATTGCCGAAATCATTGACGCCGCTCGGACTGCGTCCGATCTGATCGGGAGCGATGACATACACCTGATTTTCGATCGCCCGCGCCCGCAGCAGAATTTCCCAGTGCGCGGCACCGGTCGGAAAGGTGAACGCCGACGGGACCGTGATGATCTGGGCACCGGCGGCGGTTAGCCGACGATACAACTCGGGAAAGCGCAGGTCGTAGCAGACGGTCAGGCCGATACACCCGAGTTCGGTTTCGACCGCGACGATCTCGTCGCCGCTCTGCCGGGTGTCGGATTCACGGATCGTGACGTGCCCCGCAATGTCGACGTCGAACAGATGCGCCTTGCGGTAGCGCGCGAGCAACTCGCCGCGCGGGTCGAACACGCAACTGGTGTTGAACACTTTGCGATCGCTGCCGGCGCGCTCGAGCAGCGAGCCGGCGAGCAGGTGCACTCGCAGGTCGCGCGCGAGTTGAGCGAGCCGAGCTGTAGTCGGTCCCGGAATCGGCTCGGCGATGTCGATCTCCCGGTCGCGTGGCCCGCGCCAGGCAAACACTTCCGGAAGCACCACCAACTGCGCACCACGCCGCGCGGCCTCGCGGGCGAACGCTTCGGCCTTATCGAGATTGGCAGCCTTGTCCGAACCGGCACACACTTGCACGGCGGCTGCAAGGAATCGACGCGTGGCCATACCGATACGGTGGAAGCTAGCCAAGTGAGGTCTGGCTGGTCAACCGCGCGCGGCTGTGGTACGCGGCGGATGCGCATGAACACGCATCTGATCAAGCGTTACGGCAACCGCAAACTGTACGACACGCAGGCGAGCGCCTACATTACCCTCGACGGCATCGCCGACCTGGTGCGTGAGGGTAAAGATCTCCGCGTGATCGACAACGACTCGGGGGAAGACCTCACTGCCGTGACGTTCGCGCAGATCATCTTCGAAGAGGAGAAGCGCAAGACCGGCTTGCTGTCGCTGCCCGTGTTGCGCTGGATCATTCACCAGGGCGGCGAAGCGCTGCACGAAATCCTCGAGCGCGTCGACCGCGGTCGCGAGGCGATCGACAGCGCCCGCGAATCGGTGGAGAAGGGCGTGCAGCAGTTGGTCGGGCGCACCCGCCCGGGCAAAAAGGGGCTGTTGGAAGAAATCCTCGAAGCGCCGCAGAAGCAGCTCGACCAGTTACAGAAGCGCATCGACACGCAGGTGCGCGAGTCGGTCGATCGCTTCACCTCGCACCCGGCGATCCAGCGCGAGATCACCCGCCTCGAACGCAGCGTCAAGCGGCTCGAAAGCCAACTGTCGCGTCTCCGCCGCAAAGCGCCGCGGGCACGACGAACCAAGGCCGCGTCGTAAGCCTCACGACGTCTCGCTGCGGCGGCGGATGGCGAGCTTCTTCATCCGGCTCCGCAGCGTGCTGGGATTGAGCCCGAGCAGCCGCGCCGCGCCGTGCTCGCCTTCAATCCTCCAATTCGCCTGGCGCAAGATTTCGATGATGTGCGCTCGCTCGATATCCTCCAGTGCGCGACTCCCCGTTGCTTCGGGAGAATGGTGAACCGCCGGCTCTGCACGCGCGTCGGCGGACTCGCCGGCCACCGGGTCCGGCGGCGCCGACGGCAACAACTCGGGACCGATCTCCAACTCATCGCCCGGTGACAAGATGACGGCACGCTCGACGACGTTTTCGAGTTCGCGAATGTTGCCCGGCCACGCATAACGCCGCAGGCGCTCGATCACATCGTCGGCAACGAAGCGGATGGGGCGGCCGACGCGCTGGACCGAGCGACTCACGAAGTAGTGGACGAGCAGCGGAATGTCCTCGGTGCGCTCGCGCAACGGCGGCAGATGTACCGGAAACACGTTGAGTCGATAGAACAAGTCTTGACGAAACTTGCCGAGCGCGATGGTGCGCGGCAGGTCGCGATTGGTCGCGGCGATGATGCGCACGTCGACCTTGATCGGCGTGCCGCCGCCCACGCGCTCGAACTCGCGCTCTTGCAGTACGCGCAGGAGTTTCACCTGCACGTCGAGCGGTACCTCACCGATCTCATCCAGGAAGATCGTGCCGCCGTCGGCCAACTCGAAGCGACCCAGTCGCCGTTCGAGCGCGCCGCTGAACGCGCCCTTCTCGTGGCCAAACAGCTCGGATTCGACCAAGCCGGTGGGTAACGCCGCGCAGTTGAGCTTGATCAACGGTTTGTCGCGGCGCGGACTGGCGGAGTGAATGGCGCGCGCGATCAATTCCTTGCCGGTGCCGGTCTCGCCGGTGATCAGGACCGTCGTGTCAGTCGCGCACACGAGATCCACGTTGGCCAGCACACTCAATAGCCCTTGGCTGTTCCCGACAATCTCTTCGAAGTTGTGGACCGATTTGATTTCCTCGCGCAGGTAGCGGTTCTGCTCTTTGAGCTGGGTTTGTTCTTGCTGGAGCAAGACCCGATCGGTGATGTCAGTGAACATCGTGCGGGTGTATGTGCCGCTGGGATCGGGCTTCGACCACCACTGAATCCAGATCGGCTTGCCGTTGTCCTTCCGCCGCAGTTCGAGGACGACGCCGCTGGTATCGGTGCCGCGGCCGACCGATTCGAACGCCTCGCGTACGCGACGCTGGGCCTCGGGCGTTTGAGGCACCAGCGACATGCCGATGGTTCCGACCGCTTCCTCGGGTTTGACTCCGAGAATTCTGAGCGCGGCGCGGTTGGCGCGGAGGAACCGCGATTCGAGATCTTCGTGCACGTAGGCGATCGGGGCTTCGTCGAACAAATCGCGCAGGCGCTCTTCGCTTTCGCCCAATTCGCGCTGGATTCGCACGCGGGCCAATTCCCCCGCGGCGCGCGCCGCGAAGATCCGAAGGACGTCCGACTTGCGCGGTTCGGGCGGCATCGACTTGGTTCCGAAGACGCTGAGATACCCCAGGAGCTGCCCATCGGGCGCGGTCAGCGCGATACCCGCGTAACTCTCGATGCCGCGATCGACCACCAACGCGTGATGGGGAAACCGTTGACTCACCCCGGACGAAAAGTGACACGACCCGTGGCTGACGAGTTGCTCGCACGGTGACCCCGCGAGGTTCCACTCGGTCGCCGATTCGAAGCCGTGCGGATGTCGAAACGCCACGGCGCGGGCGCGCGAATCGCCGCGCATCTCGGCAATCAGCGCGTACTCGGTGTCCATGACATCGGCCAAATGCGCGACGAGGGCGCGGAAGAATTCGTCCTCGTGTCTCGTCGCCGTCCCCTCGGCGATCTGCCGGAGCCACGCCGCTTCGTTCGAGGTCGGCACGTCGTGGCTCAGATCAGCAGCCGACATGAGTTTCCCACCCGGCGCCAACGCAACGACAATCCATCAGCATGTTTCGGTGACCGCATTACGGTCGGGCGGTTCGCCAAGTCAAGCGCCGCCGATCGAGGAGTCATCGGCCAGTATCACGGTGAGGACGCTGCCGGCGTGACCACGCAGCGTGACGCGCTCTCCCAGCACACTGTGCTCGACGAGCGCGCCGTTCAACTCCAACGCAGCCGAGGCCATCACGATGCTGTCGCGCACGGCACCGCCGCGCACGGTTGCCCGGTTGCCGATCGACGCGAACGGGCCGAGGCTCGCGTGCTCGATGCGCGCGTCGCGGCCGATGATCGCCGGGCCTTCGATTCGACTGGCGATCACGTGCGCGCCGGCCTCGATACGGACCCGTCCGATTGCGACTGAGGCCGCGTCGAGCGCTCCCAGCCGGGCGGGCTCGATGCGATCGAGCAGCACCCGGTTCGCTGCGAGCAGGTCGGCGGGCTTGCCGGTGTCCTTCCACCAGCCCGGCACCATGCACGGGCGGACGATGAGTCCGTGATCGATCAAATCCTGAATCGCATCGGTAATCTCGTACTCGTTGCGCCACGACGGTTGCAGCCGAGCGATCGCGTCGAAGATGCGCTGGTCAAACACATAGGCGCCGGCAACCGCGAGATTGCTCGCCGGTCGTTGCGGCTTCTCCACCAGCCGTGCGATTCGATCGGCGGCCACTTCTGCGATCCCAAACCGGCTCGGCTCGTCGACCGGGGCCACCAGCACGGCCGCATCCGTCCGGGGCGATCGAAACGTCTCGATGAGATGCTGGAATCCGTCGGGAAGTATGGTGTCGGCGAGATACATCAGGAACGGCTCGTGCCCCACGAACGCGCGCGCGCATTGCGCGGCATGCGCGAGGCCGCGTGGCTCGGCTTGTTCCATGTAGTCGACGCGCGCCCCGAATCGGCCGCCGTCGCCGACCGCCGCGGCAATTGCGTCGCGCGTCGCCGGGCTCACGATGATGCCGATATCGCGTAGACCCGCCGCCACCACGCGTTCGATCCCGTCGAACAACACCGGCTTGTTGGCGATCGGGAGGAGATGCTTCGGGCGGGTGTGCGTCAGCGGGCGCAGGCGGGTGCCCAAGCCGGCGCAGAGCAGGAGCGCTTTCATCGATGCCGCGGCGGCACCGGCTCGCGTGATTGCACGAATCTGTCGTCGCGGCTGACGAGTTGCTTGGGCGTAACCCACACGGTGCGCGCGGTGTCGGCGACGGTGTAGCCGATGATCGCAGCGGCCTTGCCGTGCGCAGTCGCTACGGCGACAACGCGCGCGGCGTCCGCGGGATCGACGACGATGCAGAAGCCGACGCCCATGTTGAAGACGCGAAACATCTCCGCATCGTCGAGTCCGCCGCGTGCTTGGATCAGCGCAAAGATCGGCGGCACATCGAGCAGCCGCTCGATGACGAACCCGACCGGCGCGGCCACGCGCGGCAGATTCAGAAACCCGTCGCCGGTGATGTGCATCATTGCGCGGATCGCGAGCTGCTCGTCGAGCATTTGCAGGACTTCGCGGACGTAAATGTGCGTCGGAATCAGCAGCTCCGCGCCCACGGATCGGCCCAGCGATGCGACGTGGTCGGTGGCGCGCAGTTTCGCCTGCTCGAACAAGACGCGGCGCGCCAGGGTGAAGCCGTTGCTGTGAATCCCACTGCTGGCGATGCCGACGATCGCATCACCGGCGCGAACATCTTGTCCGATCAGCACGCGTTGCGGGTGCACGATGCCGACCGATGTGCCGACCAGGTCGAACGCATACCCGTTGCGGGCGCCGTGCAGCATCTCGCGCACCTGCGCGACTTCGCCGCCCGGGATGTTGATGCCGGCACGGCAGGCGCCTTCGTAGAACCCCTTCGCCAACTCGCCTAGGAAGTTGGGGTTGGCCTGTTGTACGGCGATGTAGTCCACCAGGGAGATCGGGCGGGCGCCGACGCAGAGGAGATCGTTGACGTTCATCGCGACGCAATCGATCCCGACGGTGTCGTACTGCTCCATCTCCTGGGCGATCAACAATTTGGTGCCGACGCCGTCGGTCGAAATCGCGAGACCGATCTCAGGCGTCAGGGGCAGAACGTTGGCGTAGTAACCCAGCGGCAACTGCGGCCGCGCGGCGTTGAACTCGAAGGTCTTGCTCACCCACTCGGCCAGCTCGCGCAGACCGCCGTGCACCTGCAACGTCTCGACGCCGGCCGCGTCGTAGCCGAGACCCGATTTCGTCATCGCGTCTCTTGTATCCTCACGACCGCGCCCAGAACAACCCCCGCTTGCGAGCGCGGGCCCGCGCCCAGTGCGTGCCGTCGACCGCGATCAGCGGCGCCTTCGATCGGGTGCGCAATTGTGAAGCAGCTCTCCTCCGCGCCGTTGGGTGCACCCGGGCTCGTCCCTTGGAACCCTGGTTGAAGTACAGGCACCCCTTGTCGCCCGACGCATGAGTGGTGAGAAGGACCTCACTTCGGCAGAACGAAGTAGAGTTCGCCGCCTGCCTGCATGCCGCCGGCGGCGGCCGCGGCGCTTTCGCCGGTGCCGCAGAAGAAATCGAGCCGGTGATCGCCGCTGATGGCGACGCCGGCGTCCTGCAACAGCGCGAGGCGAGAGGCGACGGCCGAGTCGGCGCTCTTCAACAACACCAGCGCGCCGGGTGGATACACCCGTGCATCGGCGGCGATCGACCGGCCCGCGGTCAGCGGTTGACCGAGGCTGCCGACCGGACCGACAGGCACGGTGCGGAAAAAAATGCATCGCTCGTTGCGCTGCATGAGTTCGTCACGCTCGTCGGGGTGATCGCGCAGATACGTTTTCAGCGACGACAGCGACACATCCGCCAACGCCAGCTTGCCGGTTTCGACGAGCACGCGACCCAGACTGGTGTACGGCCGCCCGTTCGAGCCGTTGTAACTGACCTCCATGTGGACGCCATCGTCGAAGTGCAGGCGTGCCGATCCTTGCACGTGCAGGAAGAACGCCTCGACCGGATCGTCGAGCCATGCGAGAACCGACCCGTGCTCGCCGAGCGCACCGCGATCGATTTCGGCGCGGGTGTAGTAGGGCACCAACTCGCCGTCACGCACGCGACCCACGGCGCGCTTGGGTGTGCACGACGCGCAAAACGGTGTCAGATCGACGGTCACCAGATCGTCCGGCAACTCGTAAATCGGGTAGCGGAAGCGCTCGCTCCGCCGCCGGCGCGCCGGCAGTTCGGGCTCGTAGTAACCGGTAATCAGCAGCGGGCGAGCGGGAAGCGCCTGCACCAAGGCAAATCGATCACACAACCGCGCGGCGTCGTTGGCCCCGACAGGCTGGCTGATCAGCGACTCCATCACATCGCGCAACTCGCGCACCGTCACGGTGCGATCGAGGAGCGGGACCGCCTGATCTTCGGGCAAACGACGGTAGTAGTCGAGACTCCGCTCCAGCGCGCGCTGGAGCGACGACAGATCGCTGTCATCGACCATCACCGTGCGGCACTCGTCGCGCGACAGCGTCCGGGTCGCCGTCGCAGTGGGTGCCGTGACGTGTCGGACTACGCCGCAGCCGGCAATCAGCAGCAGCGTGGACAGCGCGATGGACCGTCGACTCTGGACGAAAACCGTCACGTCCCGGCGTAGACCGCACTGGCGGCGGCGACCGCTGCGCCCGCGGGGACGCGCACGCCGTGGCGCGGCAGCACGCGCTCCAGCGCGTCGAGCACCGTGAGCACATTCCCCGCCGTACTCGACTCGCCCATCAGACCGATGCGCCACGTCTTACCCTTGAGCGCGCCGAGCCCGCCCCCAATCTCGATGCCGAACTCGTCGAGCAACGCGCGGCGCACCGCAACGTCGTCGACGCCGTCGGGAATCCGGACGCTGTTGAGGGTCCACAACTGATGCCCTTCTTGCGAGGCGAGCTGCATGCCGAGCGCAGCCAACCCCGCTTTCAGGGCTTCGTGGTTCACATGATGCCGGTGCCAACGCGCTTCGAGCCCCTCTTCGTCGACGAGGCGCAACGCTTCGAGCAGCGCGTAGTTCATCGAGATCGGTGCGGTGTGATGGTAGACGCGCTCTTCGCCCCAATACTGCGCGATCATCGTGAGATCGAGATACCAGCTTTGGACCTTGCTCTTGCGGCTCTTGAGGACGTCGAGCGCAGCGGCATTGAACGAAATCGGGGCCAACCCGGGGGGACAACTCAGACACTTTTGCGTGCCGCTGTAGCCGGCGTCGATGCCCCAGTCGTCGAGCCGCACCGGACAGCCGCCGAGCGACGTCACGGTGTCGACCACGAACAACGCGCCGGCATCGTGCGCGAGACGACTGATCTCTTGCAGCGGCTGCAGCACGCCGGTCGAGGTCTCGGCGTGCACCACCGTCACGAGTTTCGGCTGTTTCGTGCGCTTGAGCGCGGCGGCGATGTCGGCCGGATCGATCACTCGTCCCCACGGCGCGTCGACCTTGACCGCCGTCGCGCCGCACCGCCCGACGATGTCGATCATGCGCGTCCCAAACACGCCGTTGACCCCGACGACGACCTCGTCGCCCGGTTCGATGAGGTTGACCAGACACGCTTCCATCCCGGCGCTGCCGGTGCCGGAGATCGGGATCGTCAATTCGTTCTGCGTTTGGAACAACGATCGCAACAGGCGTTTGCTCTCCTCCATGATCTCCAGGAATGCCGGATCGAGGTGCCCGACCAGCGGCATGCTGAGGGCGCGAAGCGTCCGTGGGTGCACCATGCTGGGTCCGGGCCCGAGCAGCAGGCGCGTCGGCGGCGATGCGTAAGCCTTCGTCATATTCACTCCGGATCGGTGCGGTCGACGGTCGATCAATCTGGTTGCGTGTGCGCCGAGCGACGCTTGTGCTTTTATCGGGGGGTCGATAGCGTGTCAAAGCGCATGATCTCACCGACTGTGACCGCACAACTCCGCGACCTCGTCGGTGCCAATGCGGTGATCGCGCGCGACAGCGAATTGCGCGTGTATGAGTGCGACGGGTACACGCTGGAGAAAAGCACACCGCAGGTAGTCGTGTTGCCCGCTTCGACGGCAGAGGTGAGCGCGGTGCTGAAGCTGTTGCACCGCGAACGCATCGCGTTCGTCCCGCGCGGCGCCGGCACCGGACTCAGCGGGGGCTGTCTGCCGTTGGCGGCACCGGTGATGGTGTGCACCAGCCGAATGCGACGCATCCTTGCGGTCGATCTCGCCAACCGTCGCACCACGGTCGAGGCCGGCGTCGTCAATCTCGCAGTCACCAATGCGGTCAAGGACGCCGAATTGTACTACGCGCCTGATCCGTCAAGTCAGCAAGCCTGCACCATCGGCGGCAACGTGGCGGAGAACTCGGGCGGCCCCCATACGCTCAAGTACGGCGTCACCACCAATCACGTGCTCGGCGTCGAATTGGTGCTCCCGTCGGGTGAAATCGTTCAGCTCGGCTCCGCGGCTGAAGACGTGCCCGGCTACGACCTCGTCGGCCTGGTGGTCGGCAACGAAGGGACGTTCGGCATCGTGACGCAAGCAACCCTACGATTGTCGCGACAGCCGGAAGCTTGGAAGACGCTGCTCGCCATCTTCGAATCGGTCGACGACGCCACTCGGACGGTCTCGGGCATCATCGCGGCCGGGATCGTTCCGGCGGCGCTCGAAATGATGGACCGGTTGATCGTCGAGGCGGTCGAGGCGGCGTATCACTTCGGCTTTCCGACCGATGCCGGGGCGGTGCTGATCATCGAACTGGACGGATTGGCCGCCGGACTCGACCGGCAGGCCCAACGCGTTTCCGAAGTTTGCCGCGCCAATCGGGCGCGCGACGTACGCATGGCGAAGGACGAAGCCGAGCGCGCGGCGTTGTGGAAGAGCCGCAAGCGAGCGTTTGGCGCGGTCGGTCGATTGGCGCCCAGCTACTGCACCCAAGACGGCGTGGTGCCGCGAACCAAGCTTCCCGATATTTTGCGCGCGATCTCCGCGATCGGCGAGTGCTACCAATTGCGCATCGCCAACGTCTTCCACGCGGGCGACGGCAACATTCATCCGATCCTGCTCTACGACGAACGCGACGCCGACGAGACCCGCCGCGTGCTCGCCGCCGGGCGCGAGATCCTCGAAGCCTGCGTCGCGCTCGGCGGCAGCGTCACCGGCGAGCACGGCATCGGCGTCGAGAAGATCGAACAGATGCCGCTCATCTTCAGTCCGACCGATTTGCTCGTGATGCAACAATTGCGGCGGGTGTTCGATCCCGAGCAACGCTGCAACCCGGGCAAGATCTTTCCGACGCCCGGCGTGTGCGTCGAGACCACGCGCCCGATGCGCCGCGCGGCGATGTAGGTTCGGACGGAGTCCGCGGTCTAACGTCCAAGGTCCAATGCCGAAGATCGAATGGATCGATGAGCTGACGGCGCGGTGTGGCGCGGCGCTGAGCGATGCCGTCGCGACGTTCCCAATCGCCGGCCGGTCGGCGGCCTGTGTCGTGTCGCCGGCGAGTGTCGCGCAGGTGAGCGAGGTGCTCGCGTTTGCGCACGAACGCAACCTAGCGGTGATCCCGGTCGGCAACGCGACGCATCTGCACGTTGGCTCGCCGCCGGCGCGCTATGACGTGGCACTGTCCCTACGCAAATTGGCGCGCATCGTTGCGCACGAAGCGGCGGACATGACCGTGACGGTCGAGGCCGGTTGCACATTGGATGAACTCAACGCGGCGCTGGCGACGGCGCAGCAGTGGGTGCCCTTGGATCCGCCATCACCCGACCGCGTCACCGTCGGCGGGCTGATCGCCGCGGATCTCAACGGACCACTGCGCCTCTCGCACGGCAAAGTGCGCGATCTGTTGATCGGCGTCACCGTGATGCTCGCAGACGGCTCGGTGGTCAAGGGCGGCGGACGCGTGGTCAAGAACGTTGCCGGCTACGATCTATGCAAACTCTTCACCGGGTCGCTCGGTACGCTCGGGGTCATCGTTGAGGCGACGTTCAAGGTCCGCCCGCGACCCGAGCAGACACGTGTGTTGTGGATCGGGTCGTCTGATCCGAGGGCACCGGGTGAATTTGCGCTCGGGCTCCTCGATACGAACATCGCTCCGTTGTTCATCGAATTGCTCAATCGCCATGCAATCGCAGATGCGAGTCGCTCGGTGACTCTCAGTGGTGCGTCGGCTTTGGCGATCGGTTTCGGCGGGGTCGAGGAGGAGATTACCGCGCAAACCGCGCGACTGACTGAACGATACGGCCCGGCACTGCACGTAAGCGATCAGCCGGACGTGCTGATGACGTGGCTGCGTGAGTTCCCGCAACGCAATGCCCACAACCTGACGGCGCGTGTCAGCATGCTGCCGACTGAGTTGATCGGTCTGCTGCCGCGGCTGGAATCCGAAGCGGGCATGCGCGGCGTCGAGGTGGCGTTGGTTGCCCATGTCGGCAACGGGGTCGCGTGCCTGCGGCTCACGAGCCCGAGCGAGACCGCCGCGGTGTTGTTTTGTGAATGGCTGCGCATCGCGGCACGCGAGCACGGCGGCTGGGTCGTGTTCGATTCGCTCCCCGACTCGCTGCAGGGGCGCATCGATCCGTTCGGCAATGCGACGCCGGCCGTATTGCTCATGCGCGGTATCAAGCAGCAGCTCGATCCGCGCGGCATCCTCAGCCCCGGACGATTCGTCGGTGGAATTTGATGGCGACCGAGCCGCAGCGCATCGCACCGTTCGTCGACGAGAGCCGATTTCTCGATTGCGTGCACTGCGGACTGTGCCTGCAGGCCTGTCCGACCTACGTCGAACTCGGAACCGAGATGGATTCGCCGCGCGGGCGCATTTACCTCATGCGCGCGCTCAACGACGGCGCGCTGGCGATGACGCCCGAGGTGGCGCGCCATCTCGACCTCTGTCTCGGCTGCCGTGCGTGCGAGACCGCGTGCCCATCGGGGGTACACTACGGCGAGCTGATTGAAGGTGCGCGCGAGTTGGTGGAGCGACAACACCGTCGCGGCTGGTTCGATCGTTGGCAACGACGCGCGATCGAGTGGGTGTTTCCGCATCCGGCGCGAGTGCGGGCGTTGCTCGCGCCGGTTCGCCTGGCCAGACGAGTGGGCGTGTGGCCGTTGGTGACCAAGCTGGTGCCGCTGGCGGCGATGATTCCGTCGGAGGGCGACCCGGCGCCACTCCCTGAGATCGCTCCGGCGGAAGGGCCGGAACGCCACCGCGTCGGCGTCGTCCTCGGTTGCGTCGCGCGCGAAATGTTCAGCGCCACGAACCATGCGACGGTCCGGGTGTTGGCTCGCAACGGCTGTGCGGTCGTCGCGCCGTCGATGCAGGGCTGTTGTGGGGCATTGTCGCTGCACAACGGATCACGCGCCGCGGCGCGCGATTTCGCGCGACGGTTGGTCGACGCGTTTCCCGACGATCTCGACGCGATCATCGCCACCGCCGCCGGCTGCGGCGCACTGCTGCGCGAATACGACGCGCTGCTGAAGGACGATCGCGTCTATGCCCAGCGGGCGCGGCGCTTCCGCGCGAAGGTCCGTGACGTGAGCGAATGGCTCGCGACGCTGCCGATCGAGCCGCCGCCTGCGGTGGCTCCGATTCGCGTTGCGTACCACGACGCCTGCCATCTCGCGCACGGGCAACAAGTACGCGAACAGCCGCGCGCCCTGTTGCGCGCGATCCCGGGCGTCGAGTTGGTCGACCTACCGGAAGCCGAACTGTGCTGTGGCAGCGCCGGCAGTTACAACCTCACCGAGCGGGCAATGGCGAGTCGGCTGCAAACACGCAAGGTCGACAACATCGTAAGCACGAAAGCCGCCTGTGTAGTCGCCGGCAATCCCGGCTGCATCATGCAAATCCGCGCCGGCCTCCGCCGTCGGGGCATCGACATCCCGGTGCTGCACCCGGTCGACGTGCTCGACCACGCCTACCGCGGGCTGCCGTTGACTTGAGAGCGGAGCGTCTGACCAAGAGCGGTTTAGCGAGGCAATCGCCGGTGCCCCTGGTTCTGGCCGCGACCGATCGATGTTGAAATCGGAGTCGTTCATGAACTGTGCACGGTCGGTTGTCGCTCACCGCGATCAAGCACGCCGCACACGATGAAGAGACCACTGTCCTCGAATATGCTCCCGGCCCGCGCAGCGAGCGCCAGCTCGATGCGGTCTTCCTCATCGGCGGAACAGGTCGCAGAGACGACCAACGTGACGTGGCCGTCCTCATCCTCGTACCTGGCCGTGCTCATCTTCTTGCTCGATCGTGAAACCGGGAAGGTGCACGTCCGCCATCTGAACGACCGCAAGCGGAACACGTTGCAGGCCGAAGTAAAAGCGCACGTCGCGAAGGGCGCGGAAGTGACGACCGACGAACTGGCTAGCTACACGGGCTTGGACAAAGAGTATGTCCATCAGTTCGTGAATCACGCGGAAGAATACGTACGCGGCAACGTGCACACGAACGGACTCGAAAACTTCTGGTCGCTCTTGAAGCGCGGGCTGAAGGGTACTTACGTTGCGGTGCAGCCGTTCCATCTGTTCCGCTACCTGGACGAACAGGCGTATCGCTACAACACGCGCAAGCAGAGCGACGCGGACCGCTTCGGCGATATGCTCGAATCGGTACCCTCCTTTGAACCAATAGAACGCTACCGCTCGTACTCGAACAGCACCTTCACCGCTTTCGACTGCCCTTGATCGTAGCAGGTCATGAACGCCTGCTTGTACGAATCGAGGTGATAGCGATGGGTGATGATCGGGGTGACGTCGAGGCGCTTGGTGCGAATGAATTCGAAGTACCATTCCATCGCATGCTGGCGGCGGCCGCCGTATTCTTCGATCGCAAAGGCGTTGGAGCCGATGATCGACAGCTCTTTGAAATAGAGCGGCGTCCACTCGAACTGCTGCGGCATCTCCACGCCGGTGACGACAATGCGACCGCGCGCGCGGGTGACGCGGACGCCGACCTCGAGGGTTTCAGCCGTCGCAACCGAGTCGTAGATGACGTCGACGCCGCCGTTGAGCATCGGCTGGCCGTGCCACGGCGTGAGCAGCGCGGCACCGGTGAACTCGCTGACGGCATCGATGATGCCCTTCGTCGGACGCCACATGATCACACGCTCGGCACCGAAGCCGCGCGCCAACTCGGCTTGGTGATCGAATCGCGCGACGGCGCAAATGCGCACGTTCGGATGCAGTAGACGCAGGATGGCGACCGCCAGCAAACCCAGCGTGCCGCAGCCGTAGACAAGCGCGGTACCGCCATCGACCGGCGGATGATGCAGGATGGCATGCAGCGAGACCGAGAACGGATCCGCCAATACCGCCGCGGCGTCTGGAATGTCCTCGGGGATCGGAATGCACTGCGCCTCGTGCGCCGGCACCAGCGGCGCAAAGCCGCCGGTCGCCTGCCGGCTGTTGCCGTGGTGAATGCCGGCGTCGATCGTGCCGCGAGTGAAATTCTCACACTGCGCGTACTCGCCGCGCGCGCACCACGAACACGGCGGCGTGATCCCGCGCGGCCCGCACGAGAGCCACGGATTCAGCACGACGCGCTCGCCGACCTTGCGGGTCTTCACCGCCGGACCGACCCCGTCGATCACGCCGACGACCTCGTGACCGAGCACCTGGGGAAACGACACCAGCGCGGTCATCGGGTTGTTCAGCCGGCCTTTGAGAAAGACTTGCTTGTAATCGCTGCCGCACAGACCGCAAAGGTTCGTGCGGATCGTCAGCCAATCGGGTGCCGGGAACTGCGGATCCGGAATCTCCTTCAAGGTCATCGGTGCCAGTGGCCCGACGAAAGCCCGCGAACTCAGCGCCGCCAGAATCCGCGTCGCCGCCAGACGAGGCATGCTGTTCTCGAACACCAAGGCACGCATGGGCGGCGTATAGCAGCTTCAGGGGCGGGGGGGGTAGAGGTTACGGGGTTAGGGAGCCGAGGGATTCGGAAAGCCGTGCGAGGGCGGACTGCGATTCCTCGTCGGTGATGACCAGGGGCGGGGCGAGGCGGATGACGGTGTCGCGATGCAGTGTCCAGTTGACGATGAGGCCGCGCGCGAAGCAGGCGCGAGCGAACCGCTGGGTCGCATCGGCGTCGACAAACTCCAGTCCGATGAGTAGACCTTTGCCGCGCACGTCGCGCAAGCGTTCGCCAAGGTGCTGCGAGAGGTGCGCACGCCACTGCTCGCCCAACTGCGCGGCGCGCGCGGCTAGTTGCTCGCGTACGAGCACGTTCAGCGCTGCAAGTCCGGCGGCGCAGGACACCGGGTGGCCGCCGAATGTGGTCACGTGCGCCAGCGGTGGATCGTGTGACAACGTTTCCATCAGCGCGCGCCGACCGATGAATGCGCCCAGCGGCATGCCGCCGCCCAGTGCTTTGGCTACCACCAAGATGTCGGGTGTCACCGCCCAATGTTCACACGCGAAGACCCTTCCGCTGCGTCCAAAGCCGGTGATGACTTCGTCGAAGATCAGCAGCGCCCCGACCTCCGTGCAGCGCCGCCGCAGCGCCGGAAGAAACTCGTCGTGAGGTACACGAACGCCGCCTTCGCCTTGGATCGGCTCGACGATCACCGCGGCGGTTGAGTTGTCGATTTGCGCAACGGCATTGACGTCGTCGAACGAGAGAAAACGAACATCGGACAGCAGCGGTTCGAACGGTCGGCGGTACACCGGGTTGCCGCCGACCGACAATGCCCCGAAGGTGTCGCCGTGGAAACTACCGTTGAACGCGATGAACCCGCGTCGCCCGGTGAACTTCCTCGCCGTCTTCAGGGCCCCTTCGACGGCTTCGGCGCCGCTGTTGGTAAAGAACACGACGTCGAGATCTCCCGGCGTCAGCGCGGCGAGCTGGCGTGCCAATTCGACCTGCGGTGCCTGGATCGCCTCGCCGTACACCATGACGTGCAGGTAGCGCGCGGCTTGTTCCTGGACGGCGCGCACGACGTCGGGATGGCAGTGGCCGACGTTGGCCACGCCGATCCCGGAGAGCAGATCGAGATAGGCTCGCCCGTGCGCATCCCATACGGTCGCGCCCGCCGCGCGCGCGACGACGAGCCCCAGCGGCTCTGGCGACGTCTGGCACACATGGCGGAAGAACGCGGTGCGCAACGCCTCGTCGCGCATCAGTTCCGGCCTGTCACTCATCGCTCGTCACCCGCTTGCTGCCCCGTCAGCCACTCCGCCACGCGCGGCCGCCCGCCGGGGCGCCAGCTCAGATCCGGACGCTGCATGTCCCCCAGCGGACACACGCGATGCACGCCGGCGCGATGGAGCAAGTCTGTCAGCTCGTCGCAGCGGTGCGCGGGCGCACAGAGGCCGACGGCCTCAAGATAGGCACGCGCAGGCGCGAGCAGCGTGAGCAACTCGCCGAGCGCATCGACCGGTTTGATCCAGATCGTGCGGTTCAACGGCGTCGGAACGAAAACGGCTGACGCGTCGTAGACCACCGTCCAACGGAGATCCCCCGGCGACGCAAACACAGTGACTTCTTCGCCGCGGACAGCGCGCCATTCGGCTTCTTGGCGAAAGCCTACAATCGCCGCGTCTTCGTCGCGCGTCAACCGACGCGGCGACAATTCGTCGGCGAATTTGGCGCTCTGCTCGGCCACTACGGCGGCGAATTGCTCGACGCTCAGCGCGCCGCCGCGCTCGACATAGGCAAGTTGGGGCGAGAGACACCCCTGCTGATCCCAGAGCGCCACATCGTAGGCCAGTCGATGTGCCACCGCCGCGGCGTCGGCGAGCGCCTCGCACGCAATCGCGGCGAAACTGATGCGGTGTCCGTGTCCGATGAAGCGGTTCGGAACCCGTCGAGCGATGTCCGCGATCGTGCGGTCGTCACCCGACGCGACGACGAGGTCGGCGGCGTCGAACGCGGCCGCCTCGATATCCAAGCGACCGCCCGGCCAGTAGAGCGCCGCCGCGCACGCCGCCAACGATTCATCAACCTGGCGCAGCGACTCGATGAAACACGACGGAAACACCTCATCGGCGTGACTCGCCTTGATCAGTGCGGCCGACCGAATGGCGAGCGAGAGAACCAGCGGTGCCGCAGCGAGTGCGGGAATGTTTCCCGCCACGATGTGCAAGATCAGCCCTGGGCTCGTGAGATGATCGAGGCGTACTCGGCTGCCCAGTTCTCTATCGAGAAGGCGCCCCACCGCATCGCCGCGCAACGGGGCCAGCATCAACGGCAACCCGTGCCGGATCATCGCGGGCGAGAAGCCGGTGGCGGCGGGCAATTCGCTTTCGCACCGGCAGCGGAATTCGGAATCCGGACTGAACCACGCTTCGACCGCGCTGGACAACGCGCCGAGCAGCTCGTCGATCGGGCGTCGACGTAGCCCTTGCTCGCGTGCGGCGAGCAGTTTCGACGCAACCGACCGGACCTCAGCGGCCGAGAGCATTGAACGATTCGATGCCGGACCATTCCGCAGCGGTCAGCGAGCAGCCGCGGGCTTCGGCGCCCGGCATGCGACCATGGATTTCGAAGCCGTCATCGACGAGGCGGCCAACGTCTTCCGTCATCACCGCGAGCGCGGTGCCGGCGTTCGCCAGATCGTACAGGCACAGGAGTCCCGGCTCTCCGGCGGGGACATCGGTAAGCGTCGCCGGATCGAGCACACGCACGCGCGTCCAGGGTGGACCGACCAGATGGCGGTGAACGAAGTTGCCGGCGACACGGGCGGCAATCACGTTCTCGTAAAACTGCGACGACAGCTCGGCCATGCCGTACTCATTGACGCAAAAGTATCCGGGGATGGCGAAGTGGGTCCAGATCGCTTGCCGCAGCCCCTTGCGAGACAGGTGGCGGGGCGCGGCCTTGCTGCCGCCGGTGTCCACGAGACGGGCGCCATGCGGTAAGCGGAACTGGCGTCGATGTGCGGAGCAATAGTCGAGTAGATGCAGCAAGGCCGCGGTGGTGGTCATCAGGCACAGCGGTGCGCCGGTCTGCTCACTTGCCTGCAGCATTGCGACGCAGCGGTCAAAGTCGATCCCACCCGGCGACACCGCGTGGCTGCTGTCGGCGGTACCCATCGTTGCGATGGCCCAAGTGATCATTTGGGACAGCGACGAGTCAGGCGCATCCGTCGAGGATGCAATGAGCGAAAGAATCGGCATGCGGTCGACGTCGGGGAAGACGAACCGGCGCAAGCCGGTGCAAGCGGATGCGTGGTACAGGCGCAGATCAGGCACGGCATGGCGGCCCCGGCGCTCGCTCCCGTGGGTTGTGCCGGTGGTCAGAAACACACGTTCGGGCTGAGCGCAGCACAACTCGTCGTCTTTGAAGGCGAGCACCGGCACTGGGGGAATGTCGCGCCATGAGCGAACGGACGCCGGCGTGCGCCCGCGCCGCTCGCAATAGCGGCGATAGAGGGTGATCCGTTCGAACTGATGCGTGAACACCTCGATCGCCAGGTCGTCGAACGAGCCGGCGCCGGCTCGGATGTACCGCAGCACGGTGTCGTGGATCGGATGCACTCAAGCGACGATAGCATCGCGGCATGGGCTCGCAAACCATGGGTGCCTGTGTGTATGCTGGTGTTGACAGTCCCATCCAGGCATATCACCATCGCAGTGGAACTGTGACGCAGGGACTATGACAAGACCAGTGATTGCAATCATCGCCGGTGCGTGCGGTGTGGTGACGATTTTCATTGCCGTCAACCATTTCCGTCGCGACGATTCGAGCCGGGACATCGACGCTCGTACACGATTGGCGGCGCGTGCCGCGCAATCGATCGAGGAACGAGGCGGGTTCAGCGCCAGACCGGAAGGATATGAGTCGGGAGCGGATGCCGGAACGGGCGTGGCGGGTCCGGCGAGCGCCCGGTCAGGCGTCCCCGCACTCCCGGGAACGGCGGCGAACCGTGGCGGTACCGGCGGCGGCTTGGGTGGATCGAGCGGCGGGCCGACCGTGATGACCAGCGAGCGTCAGGCCGGTGGCGTCGTTGGATTCAGCGGCAACCGCGGGGAAGCTCCAGGCGGCGGCACGTCGATTCGGCTGTCGGCCCCCGACACCGCAGTCAAATTCGGCGGTGCTGGCAACGGCAGCGGCGCGCATGATGAGCAAGTCGTCCTTGCTAACGTTCCGCGCGGCAGCACAAACGCCGCAGACCCGAACAAACCACCGGAGGATCCAAACGAGCCGGTGCTGTCCCTTCCGCTCGATCGCACCGTCGAGCCGGACAAGGGCGATGCCCCGGTTACCGCCCAAGGGATCACCTTCGACAGTGCCGGCGCGAAGTTTTCGGCCGATGCACAATTCATCGTTCCCAACGCCGGTGGGTTGACGGGTGAGGCGGGAACCATCTCGTTCAACTTACAGAACGATTGGACCGGCAACGACAGCACGGACGCATCGTTGCTCAAGATTCGTGATCCCAATCAGTGGCAAGACCGCATCGAGATCACCAAGAACGGGCAGTACCTCCGGATGGTGCTATGGGATGACGCCGGAAACGAGACCGGCGTGAACACGCAAATCAATTGGCAACCGGGCGAGCAGCACTCCATCAGCGTAACCTGGGGCGAGGGCAGTGTCGGGATGAACGTCGATGGCCGCTTGGTTGGTCAGAGCGCGTATCCGGGGCAGTTGGTCTTTCAACCTGGAACCCCGATGTACATCGGATCGGACGTGCCCGGTGGACAAGGCGGAGCGCGTTCGACCCTGAGCGACATCAAGGTGTACAACACGAAGCAGTAGCCAGCGGCAAACTCTGTAGGAAACCAAAGGGCCTCCCCCGCATCAGCGAGGGAGGCCCTTTTTGCATTGCGGTGCAAATGGGGACGGAGGCTTACATCATGCCGCCCATGCCGCCCATACCGCCGCCCGGCGGCATCGCCGGCGGCGCCTTTTCCTCCGGCTTCTCCGCCACCATGGCCTCGGTTGTGAGCAACAGACCCGCGACCGAGGCGGCGTTTTGCAGGGCGGTTCGCACGACCTTGGTGGGGTCGACGATGCCGGCCTTCATCAGGTCTTCGAACTCTTCGCTGGCCGCGTTGAACCCGAACGCGCCCTTGTTGTTCTTGACCTTGTCGAGCACGATCGAGCCTTCCCAGCCGGCGTTGTTGGCGATCCACCGCAGTGGATCTTCGAGCGAACGGCGTACGATGTTGACGCCGACCTGTTCTTCGTCCTTGAGCTTGAGCTTTTCGAGCGCCGAAATGGAACGAACCAAGGCAACACCGCCGCCCGGCACGATTCCTTCTTCGACCGCGGCCCGCGTCGCGTGCAGCGCGTCTTCCACGCGTGCCTTCTTTTCCTTCATCTCGACTTCGGTGGCGGCACCAACGCGGATGACGGCGACGCCGCCGACCAGCTTCGCGAGCCGCTCTTGCAGCTTCTCGCGGTCGTAGTCGGAGGTGGTCTCTTCGATTTGCGCGCGGATCTGCTTGATTCGTCCCTCGATGTCCGCCTTCTTGCCGGCGCCGTCGACGATGGTGGTGTTGTCCTTGTCGACGACGATACGCTTGGCGCGACCGAGATCGTTGAGGGTGACGCTCTCCAGCTTGATGCCGAGTTCTTCGGCGATCACGCGCCCGCCGGTGAGGATCGCGATATCCTCAAGCATTGCCTTGCGGCGGTCGCCAAAACCCGGAGCCTTCACCGCCACGCAGTGTAGGGTGCCACGGATCTTGTTGACAACGAGGGTGGCCAGCGCCTCGCCCTCGATGTCTTCGGCAACCAGGATGAACGGCTTGCCGGTGCGCGCGATCGCTTCGAGGACGGGCAAGAGATCCTTCATCGCCGAGATCTTCTTTTCGTGGATGAGGATGTACGCGTCTTCGATCACGGCCTCCATCTTCTCGGGGTCGGTGACGAAGTACGGTGAGAGGTAGCCGCGATCGAACTGCATGCCTTCGACGACGTCGAGGGCGGTCTCGAGGCTCTTGGCTTCCTCGACGGTGATCACGCCTTCTTTGCCGACCTTGCTCATGGCTTCGGCGATGATCTCGCCGATGGTGGCGTCGTTGTTGGCCGAGATCGTACCGACCTGCGCGATTTCCTTCTGATCGCGCGTCGGCTTCGACAGACCCTTCAGTTCGCCGATCACGGCTTGCACGGCCTTATCGATGCCGCGCTTGATGCTCATCGGATCGTGGCCGGCGGCCACCATCTTGGCGCCTTCGGAGTAGATCGAGCGGGCAAGCACGGTCGCGGTGGTGGTGCCATCGCCGGCGACATCCGAGGTCTTGCTGGCGACTTCCTTCACCATTTGGGCGCCCATGTTTTCGAACTTGTCTTCCAATTCGATTTCCTTGGCGACAGTGACGCCGTCTTTGGTGATGTTGGGTGCGCCGAACGACTTTTCGAGCACGACGTTGCGGCCTTTCGGCCCGAGGGTGACGGTCACCGCATCGGCGAGCACGTTGACACCGCGCAGGATCTTGTCGCGCGCGTCCTGACTGAACTTGAGAATTTTTGCGGGCATGGGGTTGTGCCTCCTTCAGTGGGGTTGTGACTGTGACAGAACGAAGCGGCCGAGGTCAGCCCTCAACCACGCCGAGGATGTCTTCCTCGCGCATGATCAAGTGCTCTTCGCCGTCCAGCTTGATTTCCGTGCCGGAATACTTTCCGAACAGGATCTTGTCGCCGACCTTGACCTCGAGTGGGGTGAGCTTGCCGTCGTCCGAGACCTTGCCCTTGCCGGCGGCAACCACCTTGCCCTCTTGCGGCTTTTCCTTGGCGGTATCGGGGATGATGATGCCGCCCTTGGTCTTTTCCTCCTCGGCGATGCGCTTCACAATCACGCGATCCTGTAGTGGCCGAATTTTCATGATCGTCTCCTTTTCCTCCTGCAACGCTTCAAATGTGCTGATTGTCAGCGGCCCATAACCGCAGAAACTTCTGCGGCCCAAAAACCGCCGGAAGGTTAACCACCTCGGTTTCGATGTCAAGAGTGCTGCGGATGGATTTTTCGAAGTTCCTGCTCGAAATACTGGCGATAGAGGACGTCCCACTCACGGCTGCCGAGCGGGACGGAGCGGGACAGCGACGCGATTTTGCGCCGCACGGCCGCATCAATCCGGTTCGATTCCTCGTCCTCATGGGTCAGCAATCGCTTGAGATCGGCCAGCGCCAGCCGCTCGTTTTCGACCGTCACGAGGCCCTCTTCGCGCAGCGTCCGCAAAATGGCGTGCGCCAGAAACGACACCCGAGCTTCACTGAGCGTCGCCATCAGAGGGGAAAGTCCCGCTCGCGCGCCAGGCGTTCCATGATGCCGCGGACAATTCGTCGATGGTCCATCCCGGCCATCTTGTTGGCATGCGCGGCCGCCAACCGTTCGGCCTCGGCCTCGAGTTTCGCCTCCTCCTCGAAGCTGTGGGCGATGATTTCGCTGATGCGTTCCGCAATCCTCGACTCCTCGGCGACGCTTCGAACCTGGCCGCCCGCGAGCAGGCCTCTGGCCGCCGTCACCGCGATTCGCTGAATCTCCCCGGCGCGCATCGGTGCCTTACCTAGCTCCATCATCATCCGCCTGCAACCACGCCGGGCCAATGACCGGCAAGTCGTCGCTGACCGAGCGCCAAGCGGACAGATTCAAGCAAAAAATGATTGACTTGCCGCCGCGGCCGGCAGTAGAGTCCGCCTGTCATTTCCCCGGCAACAGCGGCGTGTCCGCCATCCCGCGGGTCGGGGCCGTGCGGGCTCTGGAAATTTCGAACGCTCCAGGGCTGAAGGAGGCGCCGAATGTCCACCAAGTTGTACGTCGGTAACCTGCCGTTCAAGGTTCGCGAGGAAGACCTCCTGCCGCTCTTTCAGCAAGCCGGCACAGTGCAAGCGGTCAACATCATCCGCGACAAGTTCTCGGGACAGTCGCGCGGATTCGGCTTTGTCGAGATGGGCTCAAGCGACGAGGCGCAAAAGGCGATTGAGATGTTCAACGGCCACACGCTCGATCAGCGCCAGATGATCGTCAACGAAGCGCGGCCGCAAACGCCACGGCCCCCACGCGGCCCGGGAGGAAACCGCAGCGGTCCGGGCGGCGGATATAACCGGCGCGGCCGGCCCGGCGGTAGTGGACGTTTCGGGACCGGTGGCGGGCCGTACGGCAGCGAGCAAGAGAGTAGCGGCGGCTGAGCCTTTCTCGGGCTTTGCTTACGCGATGTGACGCCCGTCACTCGCGGCGCTTGACTGTTCAAACTCGCGGCGGTTAGACAACCGTGTGCCGCCGCAATTGACTGCGATCGCTTCCGAACTTAATTCGCTCGCGCGTGCTGCGCGTGCCTCACATGGACGAGGCTGATGACGCCGGTTCGCCCGTCGCCCGTCCGCCTGCGGCGCTTGATCGACGCCGCGATGGAACTTGAACGGCAGACCATGCATCTGTACTGCCAGTTCGAGAGTCAATTCGTGCAACCGGAAGAACTGCGACGCTTCTGGTTCGACATGGCTCAGCATGAGTCACGTCACTTCGGGGCGCTCGCCTTGGTTGCCGGGCTCATCGAAGGCGCCCCGCAGCGCGATCTACCGACGGCGACGGCGCTAACGCCGTCTCGGGTGCAACACCTGCGGAGGCTCCTCGATCGTCTCCGTCGCGAAGTGGCGGCCGGGGTCACGTTAGCGCGCGCGTTCGAGATCTCGCTGGAGATCGAGAGTTCGGAGATCGAGGATGTCGTGCTCGACTTGCTGCACTCGCTCAAGGGCGAAGCCGAGCGGGAGCGCGCCACCCAGCTCCTGATTCACGACCTCGGCGACCTCAGCTACATGATCGAAAAGTACACGACGGATCACGTCCTGCTTGCGCGCGCCGACGCATTGCTGGAGCAGCAGGTTGGCAGGCTTCGCGGTCGGCCCTCGACCGCGCGCGCGAATTTGCGACGCGTCAAGGGGTAGTCGGCCTCGATCTGCCTACGCAGCGGCGAGCCGGATGCAGAAGCGCGAGCCCTGAGTGGGCTCGCTTTGTACGGACAGATCCCCTCCCATGGCGCGGGCGAGATGTGCCGAGATCGAAAGACCGATGCCGACGCCGCCGAACGCGTTCGAGTTCGTTGCGCGGTGAAAGGGCTCGAAAATGCGGTCGAGATCGTCGCGGTCGATGCCGATCCCGGTATCAGCCACCGCGATCTCCACTTGGTTCGATTCGATCGGCTGAGCGCTCAGCCCGATCTCGCCACTGGCGGTGAACTTGGCGGCGTTGGACAGCAGATTCACGAGGATCTGGCGCAACCGGTCTGGGTCCGCCGATACCGTCAGGTTGCGCGGCGCGTTGACCGTGAACTGCACGGGCTTTGCAGCCAGTATCGGACGGATGAACGCCGCCAGCTCTTCAAACAGCGGAGCGAGATCCACTCGTTCCAGGCGTATCGCCAAGCGCCCGGCCTCGACACGCGAAAGATCGAGGAGGTCGCTGATCAGGTACACCAGACTCTGCGTGCTCGACATGATGCGTTCGAGTGGCGAACGCAGCGGTGCCGGTAACGGCCCGAAGCCCTCGTCGAGGATCAGCTGCGTGTAGCCGAGGATGACATTCAGTGGCGTGCGCAATTCGTGCGAGACGTTGGCGAGAAACAGGTTCTTCGCCGCGTTGGCCTTGGCCAATGCCGCGTTCGCTTGCCGCAGCTCTTCCGTCTGGCGAAACGAAGCAAAGCGGTACCGGTCGAGGAACAGCGCGCCCGCCACCGACAAGCCGCCGATGACCGTCAACCCGAGCGCCGTGAGCGGCACCGGCGTTACGCTGACCGCGCCGAGCCACACCGCGCCGAGGTAGGCGAGCACCGCCGCGATCGCCACCGGCAGTTGCCCCCAGCCCCCGAGCGGTAACCCCACCGTAATGCCGGTGACGAGGTAGACCAACGCCAGCGCCATGATCTCGGTCTCGCCGTGCAACGTCACGTGATACGACGCAATCAATCCGCACAACAGAGCGCAGGTGATGTCGACGATGACGACGCTGTGTCGTCGTCCGGTGCTCGTGCGGGTCAGCAGCACGGCAGCCAGACACACCAGCAGTTCCGCGCCGAAGATCACGGCGTAGAACTTCATCCGCTCCGGATGGGCGAGGTACTCCAGCAGCCAGGCGACGCTGAAGACGGTCGCAAACGCCAAGGTCAGCGCCGGCAGGCGCGCCGCCGTCAGACTCGCGGTCTCGCGTGCATACAACTCTTCGGTCGAGGCCCCGGTCATGGGCAGCGATGTCGGGACGGCATAGGATGATTGATCTGCGCTCGTCTCCGCCAAGGCGCTCTATACCGCGCCGCGTGGCTGCTTGACAAATTCATGTACGGTCGATTGAAGCCCACCATGTCGCGTCCCGTTTTGCTCGTCCACGGTGGCGCCGGTCAGATCGACGCGCGCTTCGGGGAAGCCGTCGAGTCGGGATGCCGCCGCGCGGTCGGCAGCGGGTGGGCCATTCTGGAGCGCGGCGGCGATGCAGTCCGTGCTGTAGTCGCCGCGGTCGCGGAGCTCGAGAACGATCCGCATTTCAACGCGGGACTCGGCTCGGTGCTGACGTGTGCCGGCACCGTCGAGACCGACGCCTCGGTCATGGAAGGCAGCCAACTCGCCGCCGGCGCATGTGGCGCGACGCGTGGCGTGCGCAACCCCATTCGGTTGGCGCATGCCATCTTGCACGACGACGCCACCGTCTTGCTGGTCGGATCGGGAGCGCAGGCCTTTGCGCGCGAGCATGGCATTGCGCGCTGTCGGCCCAACGCGTTGATCACCGAACATCAACGACAGCGTTGGCTGGAGCGGGCTCCGTCAAACAGCGGCGGCACAGTTGGAGCGGTCGCCATCGATCGCGCCGGTGTGGTGGCCGCGGCGACCTCGACCGGGGGAGTGCGCTTCAAGCGCCCCGGCCGCCTCGGCGACAGCGCGATCATCGGCGCCGGCACGTATGCCGACAATCAGGCGGGGGCGGCGTCGGCGACGGGCTTAGGCGAGGCGATCATCCGGGTAGCGCTGGCGAAGACCGCTGTCGACCTGCTCCGCGACGGACGCGATCCGATGCGCGCCGCGCGCGCCGCCGTCGCTTGCCTGGCGGCCCGCACCGGCGCAATCGCCGGTGTCATCGTGGTTGATCGGCTCGGTCGAATCGGCCACGCCTATAACAGCCCGCAGCTTCCGCGCGCCCATCGCGATGCCGAGTCAGGTGCCATTGTGTTCGCGTGCTGAACGGCACACTTGATCGTTGAAAGCGTCCTGAGGCTGGGGTAGTCAAACCCTCGCGCTGCGGCGCTGGCACCCCCTACGTATGGACTCCGTTGCCACTACGACCGCGTCGTTCAGCAGCCCGCTGCAATTCCTGTGGGGCGTGGGTGCGGCCATCGTGATGTTCTGCATCACGGTCTTTTGGGGCGTGGTGTGCATCCTCCTGACGCTGATCACTCGGCAGTCGTGGCCTCCGGACGTGATCGGGCGCATTTGGTGCCGGTGGATTCTCACCCTCTGCGGCATCCACGTCGACTTGGAGGGTGCGGAACACATCGATCGGCGGCGCTCGTACGTGATCATCTCCAATCACCTGAGCAACTTCGACATTTGGACCACGGTGGCGTGCGTGCCGGCGAAGGTGCGGTTTGTCGCCAAGAAAGAGCTGCTCCGGTTCCCGATTTTCGGACAGGCACTGGCGCTCAGCGACCACATCATCATCGACCGCAGCAAGCCTGAGGAGGCGGTGGAGATCATCAACCGGCAGGCCCGCGAACGCATCGGCGAGGGGTTCTGCATTCTCTTTTATGCCGAGGGCACACGCAGTCGGGACGGCAAGATCCACGAGTTCAAGAAGGGTGGCGCTGCGCTCGCCTTGCGGGCCGGGTTGCCGATCATTCCGATGTCCGTCAGCGGGACGCGCAAGTTCCTGCCGCGCGGCAGCGCGATCTTTCGCCCCGGCGGCCGAGTGAAAATCGTCATCGGCGAGCCGATCGAGACCGCGGGTCTCGGGATCGCTGCCCGCGACGAGCTGACCGAACGCGTCCGCGACATCGTGGTCAAAAACTATATCGAAGACTACTAAACCGCCGATAGGCACCGCGACTTCCCTTTTCGCATCGCATCCGATAAGCCGCACGCGATGGCGGCAGCGGCGATCGAAACGCGCGGCTTGACAAGAAATTTCGGCGGGGTGCCCGCTTTGCGCGGCGTGGATTTCACGCTCGCACCGGGCGAGGCGGTGGCACTGTTCGGACCCAACGGTGCCGGAAAGTCGACCCTGCTACGGCTGTGCGCGACGCTCCTGCGCCCGTCGAGCGGATCGGTGAAGATCTTCGGCGCCGACGGCGGCAGCGGCAATCCGCAGGTGCGTCGCCGCACCGGCTTCTTGTCGCATCAGAGTTTCCTCTACCCCGACCTCACCCCGATGGAGAATCTCTCCTTCTATGCGCGCATGTTCGGCGTCGCCGACCCGCCGCACCGCGTGCACGATGTGATCGAGCAAGTCGGACTGGTCGGGTGGGCGAATCGGCCGGTGCGCACGCTGTCGCGCGGATTGGAGCAGCGCTGTGCGCTGGCGCGGGCGCTGTTGCACGAACCGGATCTGCTGCTGCTGGACGAGCCATTCACCGGCTTGGATGTCAATGCAAGTGCGATCCTGCGTGCGGTGCTCGACACCGCGCACCGGCGCGGCGCGGCGTTGGTGATGACCACCCACGACGTGGCCCAGGGTCTCGCGAGCTGCCGCCGTGCCGTCATTCTCGCACGCGGGAAACTCGTCTGGGATGGCGCGGTCGCGTCCGAAGCACGAGACGAATTCGAGCGCCGGCTACTCGCGGTGATGCAGCAACCGCCCCGCGCCGCGGCGTGACCGCAAACCAGCGACGCGATCGTGTTAGCGCTTCTGTGGAAAGATCTGCAGATCGAGTTTCGCACCAAGGAGACCTTGGCGTCGTTGCTCATGCTCGGATTGTTGACGCTGCTCATTCTCAGTTTCGCCTTTGATCCAATGAGCGAGCTGCGCGGCGAGGCGGCGCCGGCGGTCTTGTGGGTGGCGCTCATCTTCGCCGGCGTGCTGGGGATCAACCGCTCCTTCCTCACTGAGCGCGAGAACGAATGTCTGCAAGGCGTGCTGCTCTGCCCGGTCGACCGCGGCAGCATCTACTTGGCGAAAGTGGTCGGGAACGTCATCTTCATGGTCACCGCCCAACTGATTGTCGGACCGATCTTCGTGTTCTTTTTCAACCTGCCGCTGAGTTGGGCACTGGCCCGGCTGATTCCGATTGTGCTGTTGGGACTGATTGGGTTCGCCGCGGTGGGATCGTTGTTCGCCGCGATTTCGGTTCGGACCCGCGCACGCGAGGTGATGCTGCCGCTCCTGTTGCTGCCGATGGTGGTACCCGTGTTGATCGGCGGGGTGAAGGCGAGCGCGCGGGTGCTAGCCGGAAAGGCGCTGGGCGACGTGAGCCAGTGGCTGAATCTCCTGCTTGGTTTTGACGCGCTGTTCCTGGTTGTCGGGTGGCTCGTGTTTGAATATGCTGTCGAAGAGTGAGTGGTGCGGAGGGGGAACGCGGTATGGCGATGGCAAGCCGTTGGGGAGACTGGGTCCTGGGTGCAGTCGCGGGTCCAACAATGCTGGCGGCGATCTACATGGTGTTCGTCTACGTTCCGACCGACAGCGCCCAGGGGATCGTGCAGCGGATCTTCTATTTTCACGTGCCGGCCGCGATCATGACCTTTGTCGCGTTCGGTCTGGTGGCGCTCGCGAGCGCCATGTTTCTGTGGCGCGGCACGCGATTTTGGGATCGGCTGGCCCACTCGGCGGCCGAGGTCGGCATGCTCTTTTGCACGCTGGTGTTGGTGACCGGCCCGATCTGGGCACGGCCGATCTGGGGCACCTGGTGGACCTGGGATGCACGCCTCACCACGACGCTGATTCTGTGGCTGATTTACGCGGCCTATCTGATGCTGCGCGAGTTCGCCGGCAATGCCGATCAAGCCGCGCGGTACGCGGCGGTGCTTGGCATCGTCGGCTCGGTGGACATTCCGATCATCAATCGGGCGGTCTACTGGTGGCGCACGATTCACCCGGCGGTATTGGTGACCCGTGAAGGCGGTTCCGGGCTCGGCGATCCGCGGATGCAAGCGACGCTGCTGGTCAGCTTCGTGGCGTTTGCGGCGCTGCTGTTCTGGCTGCTATGGGTGCGCAACGAAAGCGCGCGACTGCACGATGAGATCGAGCGGCTCCATCAACGGTTGATCGTGGAGCACGGGCATTCGCGCTAAACCGGACAGCCTGATGGCGAATCTCTCATTCCTGTTTGCGGCCTATTCGGCGATTTGGGTGCTGTTGTTCCTCTACGTTGCCAATATCTCGCGCCGCAACCGCATCTTGCAACGGGAGATCGACGAGCTGCGCGAATTCCTGCGCAGACAGGACCCCGCGAGCGGCTCCTCCAAGACACCACCGCCCGCATAAGGTTCCGCGCCGGGCGATTGGATGCAGCTGGGCCGGATGGCCTCGTCGCGCGTGGCTAGCCGCACCGCGGCGACAACCTACGCCGTGCCTGATGACGCCGACGCCGGCGTCTGCTAAGGTGCGCCGCGTTTGTCCTAACCTGCTGATGCGCCACCCGCTCCCGCGCCTTGCGCAACTTTTGAAGGACCATCCGCGTTGGATAGCCGTGCCTGCCGTCGTCGCCATGACGCTTCCCAATCCGCTGCGTGCCATTCTGACAAGGACACCCACCTCCTTTTGCAACCAGCGGGCGGTGCCCTCCGCGCAAGCTGCGGTTGGCACGGCGATCGTGGATGACAACGACACGGCGTGGGGCAAATGCAGCGGGGTTGTTGCCGGACCCGTTGTAGCAGACCGTACGGCGGAGAATTCGAGCAAGTGGGACGCTGGTGGGACACCCAGGTCCGCGACCCAACCGTTCAACGCCGGGATCGGCCTCGGCGTGCGAGGACCTCCGATTGGTTATTGATCAACAGCAGTGGACGGAATTGCAGCCGAACCAATTTTGCGCAATAAGGAACCCACAACCTGGAAGGAGAACCAATCATGAAGCGCCTCGTCATCACAGCCCTCGCCGCCTTGCTGCTCGTTGGCGGACCAATCGCCGCCTACGCCCAGGCCGAATCCGGCGCCGCCGCCGAACAGCCGGCCGGGAAGAAGCACAAGAGCAAGAAAGGCAAAAAGGGCAAGAAGAAGTCGAAGGAGCAGGCTCCCGCGGGTGAGAGCAAGTAACCGCGCAGTCGTCTCTTGGCAACGGGCGGCGGCTATAGCCGCCGCCCGTTGTGCCTGGCCTTCAGTCCGTACCCAAAACGATCCGAATCATTTCCCGGCTGCGAGCAGATTGATGCCGCAGCCGGCACAGAACTTCGCCGCGTGCGATACCCGTTGCCCGCAGCCCGGGCAGTAGGCAATCCGCGAGGGCCTTTGAGCCGCAGCCGCGCGCGGCTTATCGGCGGTCTGCGTCTCGATCGCGGCGATCGCCGCCAGAGCCTGTTCGCGGTATTTGCCTGCGAGCGTCGCAAAGTCGGTATCCGTCAATTTCCCCATTTGGTGGTCGAACTCGGCCTCCTTGATCGCAGCGTACGCTTCGATCTTCTGCCGCTCCCATCGTCCCGGTCCGAAATCCCGTCCCCCTTGCACAGCCGCTAGCGATTGTTGCTGTGTCAGTAACGGCCAGGCGATGAAGCTCGCGACGCTCACCGCGAGCACGAAGGCAATGAAGGCTTCCATCAGGTGTCGAACTCCTTGAGTTCGCGTTCGAGAATCTTCTCGTACTCGGTCTGAGCCGATGCGTGCGGGTCGGCCGGAGTTCCAGAACGCTGCACGTGGCTGCGGCTTCTCCAGCGCATCAACGTGAAGATGACGAACGTGCCGCCCAGCGCGACGAGCGCAAAGGGAGTCACCCACGCGGTGAGATTGAATCCCTTCGTGGTCGGCGAGGAGAGGATTTTCTCGCCGTACTTCTCGACGAAATGAGCCAGAATGGCCGGCTTGTCCTTACCTTGACTCATTTGTTCGCGGATTTCCGCGCGCAACGGCAACGCCGAACCGCACCCCAGATGATTGCAACTGTGAACCGTCAGGCCGCAGCCGCATTGGCAGGTCAACGACTCCTCGATCTCCTGAAACGTCGGCGCGTCCGCCCGCAACGCCGCAGGGATCAGCAGCAGCGCCACGACCAGCATCGAAACGAGAGGATGTGACGAGCGCGGCATGGATTACTCGACAACCACGCGATCTCCGAAGCGGCCCGCTGCCATCGCGGTTTCGCGCGCGGTCACGCCGCCCGGCAGCATCGTGATCACGGTTCCCAGCGCGATCACCACACCGCCCCACCACAGGAAGCTCACCAGCGGGTTGACGTACGCGAGGAAGGTCGCCAACTGCGTGGCGTCATCAAAGCTACCGAGGACCAAATACAGGTCGGCACCGAGCGTCGAGCGGATCGCGACTTCGGTGGTCGGCTGTTCAGGCTTCTTGTAGAAGCGCTTCTCCGGCTTCAACACATCGACGACCTTGTCCCCTTGCAGCACCGTGATTTTCGCGCGGAGGTACGCGATGTGCGGCGTCGACTCCTGCTCGATGCCGTCGTAGCGCAGCGTGTAGCCGCCGATCGCGAAGGTCTGACTGGTGCTCAACGTGACCTGCTGTTCCTGTTTGAACACCGAGGTGCCGGTGATCGCCGCGAACATCATCACCACGCCGATGTGAATGATGTACCCACCGTAGCGGCGGCGGTTTTTGCCGATCAGGTGCACCAACGCCACGAGTGGATTCTCCCCGATCACGGCCTGCCGCGCGCGCACGCCGCGGTAGTACTCCATGACGATGCCGGCGAGTACGAACACCGCCGTCGGAAATGAAATCAATCCCCAATACGACCGCATGCCCGCCGCGAGCAGAACGACGCCGGACGCGAACCCCACCGCGAACGGCGGAACCAGATTGCGGCGCACGCTCTGCCACCCGGCGCGGCGCCACGCGATCAGCGGCCCAACGCCGGTGAGGAAGAGGAGGATCAAGCCCAGTGGCGCGTTCACTTTGTTGAAGAACGGCGGGCCAACGGTGATCTTCACGCCGCGGACCCACTCGGACAGAACCGGGAACACGGTGCCCCAGAAGACCGCGAACGCGATCCCCACCAACACCAGATTGTTGAACAAGAACGTCGACTCGCGTGACACCAGCGAATCCAGCTCGTTCTCGCTCTTGAGCTGCGGCAAGCGCCACAACAGCAAGGCGAGTGAGATCACCGCGGCAATCGCCAGAAACCCGATGAAGAACGGTCCGAGACCCGACTGCGTGAACGAATGGACCGACGAGATCACCCCGCTGCGGGTCAAGAACGTTCCGAAGATCGTCAGCAGGAAAGTGAGGATCACCAACACCATGTTCCACACCTTCAGCATGTTCTTCTTCTCTTGAATCATCACCGAGTGCAGGAACGCCGTGCAGGTCAACCACGGCATGAAGGCGGCGTTCTCGACCGGGTCCCAGGCCCAATACCCGCCCCATCCGAGCACCAGATACGCCCACTCCGCACCGAACAGATTGCCGAGGCTGAGAAAGAACCACGCGAACAACGTCCAGCGGCGCGTCGTCCGAATCCACACGTCACCGAGCTTGCCGGTCACCAGCGCCGCGATGCCGAACGCAAACGGCACGGCACAGCTCACGAACCCGATGTACAACGACGGTGGATGGATCTGCATCCAATAGTTTTGCAGCAACGGATTGAGATCACGGCCTTCGGCGGGCGTGAACGCCAGGCGCTGGAAGGGCGGCGTCACGAAGTTCAACAACACCAGGAAGAAGACCGACGTCGTCATCAGCACCGCGGTGACATACGGCATCAGGTCGCGGTTGCGTTCGCGATTTTGCAGCAGCACCACCGCCGTGACCGAGGTCAGAATCAGCAGCCAGAACAACAGCGAACCCTGCTGCCCGCCCCACAGCGCCGTCACGGTGTAGTTCCACGGCAACGTCGTGCTCGAATAGCTGGCCACGTACTCCATGTTGAAGTCGTGCGAGACCAGCGCGTTGAGCAGCCACGCCACCGCGATCAGCGTCAGGCCCCAGGTTGCGTACGCGGCGTGTTCCGCGCTGGCCACCCAGTCGCGGCGGCGCAAGAACCCGCCCGCCAGCGACATCGCCACGGAGTACGCGGCGCAAACCAACCCGATCGTGAGGGCGAGAGCACCGACTTCCATGACGTCTCCTCTCAACCGGCGCTCGGCGGCGCGCCGTTCGGCTTTGCGGCTTCGGCTTCGTATTTCGACGGGCAGCTCGTCATGATCGTCTGCGCGCGCAGCACGCCATCGTGCATGTACTTGCCTTCGACAATCACGTCGCGCCCTTCGGCAAACATGTCGGGCAGGATGCCGGTGTAGTGCACCGGAACTCCGTCGTCTTTGTTGAAATCACCGAGCACAAAGCGCAACTCGGTGCCGGCACTCGTCGTCGTCTTGTCCACGCTGCCGGTGCGCACGCGGCCGGCGATACGCACGCCCTCGCCTTGCAGTGAGTCTCGCTTGGGCAAGAATTCCTCGAGCGTCAGATAGTACACCGAGGTCTCGCGCACCCCGGCGTAGACCAGGTACGTCACCGCGCCAACCAGCAACGCGGCCCCAACTACGAACCGTCGTTTCCGTGTCATGATGCACTCACGCTAATCGAATCAGAATACCCTTTCAAGCGACCCCACTTCTCGAAAAGTAACCGGCAAATGGCTGCGATCAACATGACGATCGGCACCGTCCAATGTTCGGGCCAACCGACACTTCACACCAGGTGAGCGGATTCCCGCTCGGCGCAAATCAAATCTTAGCGCAGGCTGCGAAACATCTGACGCAGAACTGCGAACGGGGCCGCGGCCCTCGCCGGAGGCTATTCTATTTCCGCCGGTTCGGCTGAAGATACCCGTGGGCCAAAGCAGACGCCACGCCGCGAGCCGCGGATGAAGTCGATCAACTCGGCGACCTCCGCAGACGGTGCCTGCGCGGCAATTTCGTCACACGCCAGGCGCAGATTGCTGCGCCGGCGAAACAACCGCACGAAGGCGCGGTGCAAATCACGAATCTGCTCGGACCCGAATCCCGCGCGGCGAAGACCCACGCGATTGATCGCGCGCACCGTGTGCGTGCCGTCCATGATGCAGAACGGCGGCACGTCGCGACTGGTGCGCGAGAGCCCGCGCAGCAACGCCAAGCGGCCGATATGAACGAACTGGTGCACCACGCAGTTCCCTGACACAAAGACACGGTCGGCGACTTCCACATAGCCGGCGAGCAATGCACCGCTCACGATGATCGCGTGGTTTCCGATGCGGCAATTGTGCCCGACATGTGCATTGTTCATGAAGAAGTTGTCATCGCCGATTTCCGTGACCGAACCCGCCTTGGTGCCACGATGGATCGTGACGTGCTCGCGGATCACGTTGCGATCCCCGATGCGAACGGCACTCTCCGTGCGTGCGAACGCCAGGTCTTGCGGCACATCACCGATCACCGCCCCGCTGTGGATCACGTTGCCGGCGCCCACGGTCGTGTCGCCAAGGAGAACAGCGTGCGGGTGGACGGACGTGCCGGGTCCCACAACCACCGGGCCATCGATGACGACGTACGGCCCGATCTCAGCGCTCGGATCGATCCGTGCGCGCGGGTCAACGACAGCGGTTGGATGAATCATTCAATTCACCTGCGCCTCACTCGTCATCGTTCTCGGTCTCGCGGTCGGATTCATCTGCGGCGGCGGCCCCCGGCACGCGATAGCGCTCGCCGAGCCAATTGCCGAGGTCGAGCAATCGGCAGCGCTCGGAGCAAAACGGCCGGTGGGGGTTCCCCTGCCAGGCGCATTCTTGGCGACACGTCGGACAACGCACGCGCTCGGGCATCGCGAATCATAAAGCGCAACTCCCGCGCGCCGGTCAACTGCGCGCCACCATCGCGCGATAGCGGCGCTGGAGCAGCCGCGTGATCGGCCCCGGGGTTGCCGTGGCGATCGCCCCGTCATCGACCCGCACGATCGGAACGATCTCGATCAGCGACGACGTACAGAAGGCTTCACTGGCGGCGAGGAGGTCGGGGACTCGCAGCGTGCGCTCGTGTACCGGCATGCGTTCATGTCGCGCGAGATCGATGACGAGCCGGCGCGTGATGCCGGGTAACACGCCGCGCGGGGCCGGTGGAGTGAACAAATGTCCGTCGCGGACGATGAACAGATTGCTGGTGGTTCCCTCGCTCAGCTGTTTTCGCTCATCGACATACAACGCCTCGAACGCATTGCGTGAGGCGGCGGCGATGCGGCCGAGGATGGCCGGCACGTAATTCAGCAGCTTGTGACCAGCCAAGACATCGGCAGCACGCGCGAGCGGCAGCAAGGTCACCCGCACGCCGCGTCGTTGCGCCCGCGCAATGTTGCCAGCCAGGGGTGCAGCGACGATGAGAACGGTCGGGTGCGGACGCCGCGGCGGGACCAGCCCAGGCGACGCGGGGCCGCGCGTCAGCGTGATGCGCACCGAAGCGTCGCGCACCATCAGTCGATTGCGTTGCACGAGCGCGCCGATGATCTCCGTCCAGTCGAGCCGTGGCAGGGGAATGCCAAGAAACACGGCGCTGGCACGCAGACGCGCGAGATGGGTATCGAGCGCAAAGACTTCGCCGCGATACACGCGCAGCGTTTCGAACAAGCCGTCGCCGTAAAGCAACCCGCGGTCGAACACGCTGACACGGGCGCGCGCCGCTGCGACGAACCGTCGATTCAGAAACACCGTGCCGACCACAGGCTCACGCCGTTCCGCAAACCTGGAAAAACGCGCGCGCTTTGAGCAGCGTTTCGTCGTACTCGCGATCGGGATCGGACTCGGCGACGATCGCCCCGCCGGCGTGATACGTCAGTCGTCCGTGGCGAGCGATCGCGGTGCGGATCGCGATGTTGAACACACCGCACCCGCGACCGTCGATGAAGCCGATCGCCCCGGTGTAGATCCCGCGTTGCACCGGTTCGAGTTCATCGATGATTTCCATGGCGCGAATCTTCGGCGCGCCGGTAATCGAGCCGCCCGGAAACGTCGCGCGCAGCACGTCCGGCCAGACATGTTCAGGCGCGAGCCGGCCGCGGACTTCGGACACCAGGTGGTGCACCGTCGGATACGAGTGGACAGCGGCGAATGAGTCGACCGAAACCGTGCCCGCCCTGCAGACGCGACCGAGATCGTTGCGTTCGAGATCGACGATCATCACGTGCTCGGCGGCCTCCTTGGCGTCGCGCCGGAGGGCCAGCGCATTGGCGACATCGCGCGCGGCGGCGGCGGCGCGCGGGCGCGTGCCTTTGATCGGAAAGGTCGCGATCGCGTCGCCGTCCCGCGTCAAGAAGCATTCCGGCGAGGTGCTGATGACCTCGAAGTCGCCGCAGTCGACGAACGCGGCAAAGGGCATCGCATGGCGCTGCTGCAGCCAGGCAAAGAGCTGCGCGGCGGGGGCGCGCTGGACCGCTTCGAATCGTTGCGCCAAATTGACCTGATAGATGTCACCGGCGGCGATGTATCCGAGCGCGCGCTCGACCGCCGCGCCGTAGGTTCGGCGCGAGAAGTTCGAGGTGATTTCCGCTGGCGCCGGTGTGGCGATCGCGACTGCGACTCGCTCACGCTTCAGCTCCGCGGCCACCGCAGCGAGCTCATCGTCGCGGAGATATGCAGATTGCAACCGCCAGGCACGGCGGTGGTAGTCGAAGACCAATGCCCAGTCGTACCAGGCGCATTCGAGTACCGGCAGCCCTTGATCGTCTTGCGCCCGACTGGGCAGCCGCTCGATCCAGTTCTTGAGATCGTAGCTGAGTACCGCGACCAAACCACCGGCGAATGGGCCCGGGCCGTCGGCTCGCATGCGTTCGGCGTAGGTTCGCCGGAATCGATCCAGCGTCGCGAACGGATCGGCGGTGTGCTCCCGCCTCCGACCGCGCGCGTCAACGAACTCGGCTATTCCCGCGGAGTCAATCCGCAGGCTCGCGCGCGGCATGTGGCCGACGATCGCGCAGCCGTGCGCCCACGAATCGCAGCCGCCGCCGTCGAAGACGAACGGGCGCTTTCGAACTCCGGCGAGCAGCCAACTCGACGGCGTGCAATCGAGCGTTAGTTCGTGGGTGACCATGGTTGCGTACGGTGCAGCGACCGATTTTCTTACTTGCCGCGTCGGCCGCTTGCAATGCCCGGCGCCGGGATCGTGTCAGGGCGCAGCGCGCCATGTCGCCGCGTCGGACAGACCGGTCGCAGTCGTTTCTTCTGTCCCCGCTGTCAACTGTAGCGGTTCAGCGCAGTCATCACGCTTCGCGATTAGTTCCTGCATTCGCATAGTACGTGACCGAAACGGTGTAATCGCCGTATTTTGCCTGGCTACATTATTTAGGACCCCAGTGATGATTCTGTTCAGTAAAATATTCATGTTGACATCGGATGGAACGCACACTACTAGCGACATCAACTCACTCGGTACCACGAACGAACCGGTGAATGTGGACAGCTTCCGCGGCGTGGGCAAGATATGAACCGACAAGCACGAACGACGACGCGGCTCGGGATTCTCGTCGTCGCACTGAGCATCACTCGCCCGAGTCGTGCCCTGCCACTCGACGACACACCGACACCAACGATGACCAATGCCCCGACGGCCACCCCGACTGTCGGCGCGCTGAGCATTTGGCCGCCTGACACCGTGCCCACCACCGCTGACGGCAATGATGAATCGCCGGTCGAGCTGGGGGTGAAATTCACCGCCGATGTCGATGGCGAGATCGCCGGCATTCGTTACTACAAGAGCGCGGCCAACACCGGCACGCATACCGGGTCCCTGTGGACCAGCGACGGCACCTTGCTCGCCACCGGGACGTTCGCGAGCGAGACATCGTCGGGCTGGCAGCAACTCGTCTTTGCCGAACCGGTAGCGATCAGCGCGAACGGCGTCTACGTCGCCTCGTATCACACGACCGCGGGCCACTACGCGGGTGACGTCGACTACTTCGCCACCGCCGGCGTGGACAATCCACCGTTGCACGGGTTGGCGAACGGAGTGAGCGGCGGGAATGGCGTCTACGCCTACGGGGCGAGCGCATTCCCGACCAACACCTACCGCTCGGCCAATTACTGGGTCGACGTGCTGTTCACGTCGGCGG